>DATJTS010000193.1:0-61186 GCA_035503035.1 Solirubrobacteraceae bacterium | reverse complement strand
GCCTCCGCGTGCGTGCCGTGGTTGCGATAGGTCGCGTTGGGGACATCGCCGCCGCTGTAGCCCACGCGCGTGGAGATCACGCCGTCCAGCTTGCGGACCAGGTCCTGCACTCCCCAGAAGCACCCGCCGGCCAGGATCGCCCTCTCGGTGTCAGCCATATCATCACTCCGCTTCGTGTTCGTTTGTTCGTCTGCTCCTTTGACCCAGGCCGAGGTCGA
This sequence comes from Solirubrobacteraceae bacterium, assembly GCA_035503035.1. Lineage (GTDB taxonomy): Bacteria > Actinomycetota > Thermoleophilia > Solirubrobacterales > Solirubrobacteraceae > Palsa-465. The sequence continues at coordinate 60,968 of DATJTS010000193.1, read as the reverse complement.
TTCGATTCAGACTGGAGGCGACATGACTGCCCGCTCGATGAGACCGAGGCGAGCGTCCTACTCGGCGATCCCGACCGCGTCGAGGATGAATGCCTGGATCTCGGCCTCGGAGCGAAAGCGGGCGCCGCGGCTTGAGGGTCCGGTGTGCCCGCCGGCGCCGAGGTCGACTCGGAAGAGGACGAGCGAGCCCTCGGTGTCGGTGGCGCGGAGCTTGGCCACCCACTTCGCCGGCTCGTGGACGCCGACGCGTGGGTCGTGCAGGGCACCGGTGACGAGCAGCGGCGGCCGCCGGCCGGCGGGCGGGTTCTCGTAGGGCGAGTAGGAGCGGAGGCACGCGTAGTCCTCGGGGTCCCGCGGATCGCCCCACTCGTCCCATTCGTTCACCGTCAACGGGATGGATGCGTCGAGCATCGTGTTCACGCAGTCCACGAACGGGACCTCGGCGACGACCCCGCACCACCGGTCGGGCCGCTGCGAGTAGACCGCGCCCTGGAGCAGGCCGCCGGCCGACAGGCCGCGTGAGACGATCCGCGTGGAGTCGACGAGCGCCTCGCCGGTCCGGTCCCCGTCGACGAGCGCCTCGCCGGCCAACCAGTCGGCGACGGCGATGTGGTCGCTGAACGTCACCGGCTTGCGGCGGAGCCGGCCCTGCTGCCACCACGACCGGCCGCACTCTCCCCCGCCGCGTACGTGCGCAACGGCCAGCACGAGACCCCGGTCGAGCAGAGCGGGCACGGTGCGGCGAAACTCGGGGTCGACGCTCGTGAAGAACTCGGGGTCGACGCTCGCCTCGTAGGCGCCATAGCCGTAGAGCAGGCATGGAGCGGTGCCGTCCAGCGACGTGTCCGCGTGGCGGACCAGCGTCACCGGAACCGCGGTGCCGTCCGAAGCCGGCGCCGCGCGCCGCTCGGTCCGATACCGCGACGGGTCGTAGTTGCGCACCTCAGCACGTGTGAGGAGCTCTCGAGCGCCCGTGCGCAGGTCGAGCCGGTGCCACGTCGTCGGCTCCACCAACGACTCGTCGGCGATCACCACCGCGTCCTGCTCGGCGTGCTCGATCCTGACCGAGCCCGCCGCCTCACCCGGCCGGACCTCGCGCAGGGATGAGCCGTCGCGGTCGGCGATGGCCAGCAGCGGCACTCCGTCCCGGCGCAACGTGAGCAAGAGGTGGTCGCCGACGACATCGCAGCGGACAAGACGCGTGTCGGAGCGCAGCGGCGCGACCGCGGCGCACCCCATCGGGACCCAATCCGCCCGCCCCGGTGATCCCAGGACGGTCCGCATCAGCGTGAACTCGGGCGCGCCGAGGTCGGTGACGACGTAGAGATCGCCGCCGGCGGCGTGATCAACGCGATACTCGACGCCGCGCCGTCGTGGCTCGATCACGGCCGGGGCGCTGAGCGGCTCTTCCGCCCTGATCACCCGGACCTCGGTGGTGTCGCGGGACGCCGCGGTGATGATGATCAGCTCGCCGCTCCCCGAGGTCCGCAGCGTCAGCTCGAACCGCTGGTCGGGCTCCTCGAGGATCAGCGCGTCGGCCGCCGCGGGCCCGCCCACGCGGTGGCGCCAGACCTGGTGCGCGCGCCCCAGTTCGTCGGGCACGAGATAGAAGAGATCCTCGGCCGTACGACTCCAGGCCACCGCGGGGCAGTGGCCCTCCGCGGTGTCGCACATGCCGGAGGTCCTGGGGATCCGCTCGGGCAGGTCCTCGCCGCTGCGCAGGTCCCTGATCCGCAGGGCGTAGATCTCATCTCCGGTCGTGTCGACCGACCAGGCGAGCATCCGGCCGTCCGGGCTCGGCTCGCTGGTGCCAAGCTCGGCGAAGCCGGTGTCGCCGGCCAGAGCGGCCACGTCGAGGATGACGCGCTCGGCACCGCCATCGTCGGATGCGTAGAGCAGTTGGGGGTCGTCCCCCTGCGCCGGAATCCGCATCCGATACGTCCCGCCGGCGATCCTGCGGCTCACCGAGTACTCGGCACCGGCGGGCGCGCGTGCGGCCGCCTCGGCGACGAGCGTGTCGACCAGCGCCCGCAGCCGCTCACCGCACCGATCGTGGTAGGCCCGCTCCGACGCGAGGTACGCCTGCAGCTCCGGATCGGCGCGATCGCCCATCCAGGCGTAGTCGTCGACGACCGTCTCCCCGTGCAGCACGCGGGTCACGGGCCGTCGCGGAGCGATCGGCCCCGGCGACCAAGGCTCATCCACGTGGCCGCTCGTCGCCGCTCCGCCCCTCATCGCTTGCAAGCTTATTGAACGTTCGTTAGCGTTGCGCACCTGATCGCCCGACAGCCCTTCTCCGTGCTCCGCTGATGCTCGCTCGCACCGTGTCGCTGCGGCGCCGTCTGCTTGGCAGAACGGCGCTGCTCGTCGCCACGGTCAGTGGACTGCTGGGGTTCATGTGGCATCCGAGCCCCGCGGCCGCCAAGGTCAAGAGCTGGACGTTCGTGGTCGGCAACACCACCGCGGTCGACACGCTCAACCCGTTCCTCGGTTACACGAACACCGACTACGAGGCGTACGGGCTGATCTGGGACAACCTCATGGACTACAACCAGCAGCCGCCCTACCAGGGCACGCCGCGGCTGGCCACGTCCTGGTCGGTGTCCAAGAACAAGCTGGTGTGGACGTACCACATCCGCCACGGCGTCCGCTGGTCCGACGGCGTGCCGCTCACGGCCGCCGACGTCGCGTACACGTTCAAGCGCAACATCGTCCCGGGGTCGACGGAGTTCAACGACAACTCCAGCTACGTCCAGAACATCACCAAGGTCAGGCAGACCGGTCCCTACACGGTGCAGATGACCGTGAGCAAGCCCACCCCCGGCATGTCCCAGCTCGAGGTACCGATCCTGCCCAAGCACATCTGGGAGCACATCCCGGAGAAGAAGGTCTCCTCCTACAACCCGAGCACGGCGGTGGGCTCCGGGCCGTTCATCGTGACCAGCTTCGTGCCCAACCAGTCGATCACGCTGAAGCGCAACCCCCACTACTGGGGCGGAGAGCCGGGGATCAAGAAGGTCGTCTTCGAGCCGTTCGCCAACCCGAGCGCCGAGGCGTTCGCGCTTGAGAACGGATCGATCGACTTCGCCGAGGGGCTGACCAACCAGCTGTATGTCTCGCTCAAGCACAAGCCCGGGGTCACCGTGGTGCCGGGCGCGTCCGACAGCTTCGATGAGCTCGCCTTCAACACCGGCGCGGCGACGATCAAGAACCTGAAGATCGGCAACGGCAACCCGGCGCTGAAGGACGTGAAGGTGCGCCAGGCGCTCAGCTGGGCGATGGACACGCCGCAGCTCGTTCGCAAGGTGTTCCTCGGGTATGCGTCCCCGGGCACGTCGGTGATCCCCACGATGTACACCGGGCTGACCTACCACCCGCCGGCGAACATCGCCTACCACTACGACCCAGTGCGCGCCGATCAGCTGCTCACCGCCGCCGGCTGGAAGATGGGCCCCGGAGGTGTCAGGGTCAAGGACGGCAAGCAGCTCAGCCTGCGCCTGTTCATCCGCTCGGAGTCGCCCCAGAACGAGCAGGACGCTCCGTACATCAAGGCGTGGCTCCAGGACGTCGGGGTGAAGGTCGACGAGCGCCTGATGTCCGACAGCCAGCTGACCAACGCAATCACCAACGGTGACTACGACCTGTTCGTGTGGGGCTGGGGAGTGGAGCCCAACCCCGACTTCCAGCTATCGGTGTTCACCTGCGGTCAGCGCTCCTACGGCAAGCCGGGAAACCTCACCGCCGGGTGGTCGGACAGCTACTACTGCAACAAGCACTACGACGCGATGTTCGATCGCGAGCAGATCCTCGCCGGCACCGCCAAGCAGCGCCTGGTGCAGACGATGCAGCGCCAGCTCTACGTCCAGGCCCCGTACCGGGTGCTCTACTCCTACAACGACGTCCAGGCCTACCGCAGCGACCTGTTCACCGGCTATGCGCCGATGCCCTACCCGAATGGGCTGTACCTGTTCCAGCCGGAGGCGTGGTGGAGCTACCGCTGCATCCGGCCCGTGGGCACGAGCCCATCGTTGACCGATCACAACCTCGGCTGCGCTCACACCGTCAACCCGACCGGCACCCAACTGCGCCAGGGCGGCGTCACCACCTCCCCGCTGAGCGGCACGGCGGTGGTGGTGATCCTCGCGCTGGTCCTGGTCGGCGGGTTCGGCGTGTGGTTCGTGTACGAGCGCTACGACGCGGCGACCGCCGCCAGGCGTGAATAGGCGAGGGTGATCCGATGAGTGAGGTGAGACTCGAGGGCGCGGTGGCCACCGCGGAGGAACTGCGCGTCGAGGACAGCGCGCGCACCCGCCGTCCCGGCGGGCTGGCCCGGACGCTCGTCATCAAGGTGCTGAGCGCGCTGATCACCCTGCTGTTCGTGCTCGTCTTCAACTTCTTCCTGTTCCGGATCATCCCGGCTGATCCGGCAAAGAACCTGGTGCATGGCTCGACCAGCCTGAGCGCCAAGCAACTCGCAGCGCTCAACCGCACATTCGGCCTGGGCAAGCCGCTGTTGGCGCAGTTCTGGAACTACCTCGAGCAGACGGTTCAGGGCCACTTCGGCCGTTCGTTCGTCACCCTGCAGCCCGTCATCCACATCGTCGGTGAGCGCATCTGGCCGACGCTGCTGCTCGTCGGGAGCTCCACCGTGCTCTCCTCGATCATCGGGCTGTGGATAGGGATCCGCGCCGGATGGCACCGCGGTAGCAGGTTCGACAAGCAGTCGACGGCGATCACCAACATCCTCTACTCGATGCCGGACTTCTGGCTCGGCATGGTGTTGCTGCTCGTCTTCTCCTCCAAGATCCTGATCTTTCCCGACGCCGGAATGCACAATCCGGTCGGCACCGGTGGCGGGCTGGCGTCGCTCTCTGACCTGCTGTGGCACCTGACGCTCCCGTGCCTGGTCCTGACGCTGGTGTATCTCGCCGAGTATTCGCTGATCATGCGCTCGTCGATGGTGGACGAGCTCGGCTCGGACTACCTGGTCACCGCCCGTGCGAAGGGGATGCGCGATCGCCTGGTCCGTCGCCGCCACGCGGTCCCGAACGCGCTGCTGCCGTCGATCACGCTGGTGATGATGAACCTCGGATTCGTGATCTCCGGGGCGATCACCACCGAGACGGTCTTCTCGTGGCCGGGTCTCGGCCAGCTCACCTACCAGGCGCTCAACGCGCCTGACTACCCGACGCTCGAGGCCTGTTTCCTGATCTTCTCGGCCGCGGTGATCGTCGCCAACCTGATCGGCGACCTGCTGCTCGTCGTCCTGGACCCGAGGGTCCGTGAGGCATGAGCGTCCAGTCCTCATCCACGCTCGACGCCGTCAGCCGATCCCGGCGGGCGCTCACGTGGGAACGGCGCCGCGCGGCGGTCCGGCGGTTCTGGCGGCTTTTCCGCCAGGACAGGGTCGGCCTGATCGGGCTCGCAGTCCTGATCGTGATGGTGATCGTCGCGCTGGCGGCGCCGCTGCTGGCCAACTCGCGGGGACTGAACGTGACCCTCGCCCACGGACCGCTCGACGCCGGGCCGAGCCTGAGCTACCCGCTGGGCACCGACACCGACGGGCGCTCGGTGCTCACCCTGCTGATCTGGGGATCGCGGATCTCGCTGCTGGTCGGGATCACCGCCACGCTGATCTCGGTGGGCCTCGGCGCAGTCGTCGGCATCGTCGCCGGCCAGTTCGGCGGCTGGGTGGACAACGTGCTGATGCGCATCACCGACTGGTTTCTGGTGATCCCGTTCCTGCCCCTGGCGATCGCGCTGGCGATCGCGCTCGGCCGGGGGATCGGGATCATCATCTTCGTCATCGGCGTCACCTCCTGGCCGGGCACCGCGCGGATCGTCCGCGCCCAGGCGCTGACCGTGAAGACCCGGCCCTATCTGGAGCGCTCCCGCGCGCTGGGCGCCGGTCACCTGCACCAGATGGTCAAGCACCTGCTGCCGAGCGTGATGCCGCTGCTGCTGGCCAACACGATCCTCACCGTCTCCGACGCGATCCTCGCCGAGAGCACGCTCTCGTTCCTGGGTCTCGGTGACCCCACCCGGCAGTCGTGGGGCGAGATGCTCAACAACGTGTTCGAGAGCACCGGCGGCAGCGCCGGCAATGTCGTGTGGCTGATCGCGCCCGGCACCGCGATCATCATCGTCGTGCTCGCCTTCACGGTCGTCGGGCACACCGTCGAGGGCGCGCTCTCGCCGCGACTGAGGGAACGCTGATGGCGCTGCTTGAGCTCGACGACCTCGCCGTGACCTACACGACAACCGGCGGACCGGTCCCCGCGGTGCGCGGCGTCACCCTGACCCTCGAGCGCGGTCAGACCCTCGGCCTGGCCGGCGAGTCGGGATGCGGCAAATCGACGATCGCGGCCTCGGTGCTGCGACTGCTGCCTCGGTCCGCCTCCATCACTGGACGGATCCTGTTCGAAGGCCAGGACGTCATGGCCATGGACTGGGGCCACGTCCGGGCGCTGCGCTGGGCGGGAGCGTCGATCGTTTTCCAGGGGGCAATGCACTCGCTCAACCCGGTGAAGCGAGTCGGCACGCAGATCGCGGAGCCGATCCTGCTGCACGACCCGAAGGAGCGGGAGGGAGCCCCGGGGTTCACCGGCGGCGAGCGGCGACAGCGACGCCGCGCCGCCGACATGCGGGTCGCCGGCCTGCTCGATCAGGTCGGGCTCACCGCGGCCAGCGCCGAGCGCTACCCGCACGAGCTCTCCGGCGGGCAGCGCCAGCGGGTGATGATCGCGATGGCGCTCGCGTGCGCGCCGCACCTGATCGTCGCCGATGAGCCGACGACCGCGCTGGACGTGATGATCCAGGCGCAGGTCCTGAACCTGATCGCGGACCTGGTCGCCGAGCACGGGATCGGAATGCTGATGATCAGCCACGACCTGTCGATCCTGACCTCGGCGTGTGAGCAGCTCGCGGTGATGTACGCGGGCCGGATCGTCGAGCGCGGCCGCGCGCGCCAGGTGTTCACCGACGCTCGCCATCCGTACTCCGAGGCGCTCACCTGGGCCTTCCCGGTGATCGGCGACCGCGAGGCGCGCATGCGCCCGCGCGGGCTGCCCGGAGACCCGCCCGATCCGGCCGAACTTCCCTCGGGGTGTCCGTTCCACCCTCGCTGCAAGGTCGCCGAGCCGCGCTGCTCCGAGACCGACGTGAAGCTGTGGCCAGCCGGCGAGGGCCGGCAGGCGGCGTGCGTCCGGGTACGTGATCACCCCGCCGAACCGGCCGCGGCGACGTCAAGCGACGACTCGGGCGAGGTGGTGGCGTGAGTATCGCCGCCGCCGACACCGCCGCACCCCAGCCCGCGCCGCACCCCGGTGGCCCGGTGCTGTCGGCCCGCGACGTGGTGGTCGAGTTCGCCGGGCGCGGGCGATCGGCCGCGCGGGCGCGCGCCGTCGATGGAGTGAACCTGGACATCGAACGCGGGGAGATCGTCGCGCTCGTCGGGGAATCTGGTTGTGGCAAGACGACACTCGCGCGCACGTTGATGGGACTCGAGCGTCCGGCGCAGGGCGAAGTCCGCTTCCGGGGCGAACCGCTCAGCTATCGGATGCGCGCGCTGCGCCGCTACCGCCGCGCGGTCCAACTTGTCCTCCAGGACCCGATGGGCTCGCTCAATCCGCACCACACGGTGTACGACGCCGTCGCCGAGGGCGTGCGGATCCATCGCCTGCCCGACGAGGAACGCCGGGTCGCGGACGCGCTGTCGCGTTGCGGGCTGCGGCCGCCCCACCGGTTCTTCCAGCGCTACCCGCACGAGCTATCCGGCGGCCAGCGGCAGCGCGTCGTGATCGCGGGGGCGCTCGTCCTGGACCCGGTGGTGCTCGTGGCCGACGAGCCGGTGGCCTCGCTCGACGCGTCGGTTCGCGGCGAGATCCTCTCGCTGGTCCTGCAGCTGCGCGAGGACCTCGGGCTGTCGTCGATCATGGTCACCCACGATCTCGGCCTGGCGTGGAACATCGCGGACCGGCTCGCGGTCATGTACCTGGGCCGGATCGTCGAGCTCGGCACCCCCGAGCAGGTCTTCGCCGCCCCCCAGCACCCGTACACCAGAGCGCTCCTGTCGGTGTTGCCGGAGTCCGAACGGGAGCCGATCGTGCTCACCGGCGAGCCGCCGGACCCCACCAGGATCCCTTCGGGCTGTCGCTTTCATCCGCGCTGCCAGGAGCTGGCGTCGGGCGCCGCGGCCAAGGCCGGAGTCGCCGGGGCCTGCACCGGCACCCCGCTTGCGGTGCTGCCCGCGAGCGCCTCGGAGGGCCACGCGGCGCCGCAGGTCGCCTGTCACCTCGCGGCGGCGAGCAGCGCACGCACCCCGTCGGCGGGCAACCCGTGAACGGTGTTGCCGTCACGACCGACCACCGTCCGCGCCATCAGCAGGCTGTTGAGGACCGCCTCCTCGGCCGCCTCGACCACCGCCGCGAAGAACGGGTCGAGCGCGGAACCGGCGATCGGCGCGATCCCGGATCCCACCTGGCCGGCACCTCGCGGGGCCCGCAGACCGGTGGCGAACGAGAGGAAGATCTCCCCACTGCCGTGCGTCGCGGTCGAGCCCGTTCGCGCCAGGCCGAGTCCGGCGCGGCGCGCGAGCCTCACGCACGCGGCCGATTCGAGCGGAGCGTCGGTCGCCACCACGACGATGCACGAGCGCCCGGACGGGCGCGGGTCAGGGCGATCGGTCGCGCCCAGCAGTCGTCCGGCCGGAACCCCGTCGATCGTGAGCCGCTCTCGCTCGCCGAAGTTCGACATCAGAAGCACGCCGACGGTGTGTCCCGACGGGGTGCGGCGGGACGCCGAGCCGATGCCGCCCTTGTAGCCGAGGCAGGTCATCCCGGTGCCCGAGCCGACTGCGCCCTCGTCGGGCGCCGGACCACCGACCGAGGCCCGAGCGCCACGGAGCGCGGCGGCGACGTCGCCGATCGTGACCTGCATCGCCCGGGGTTCGCTGAGGAAGCTGTCGTCGCACTCGGCGACCACCGGGATGATCACGTCCTCGACCCCGATCGACGGCTCCTCCTCCATCAACAGCCGGCAGGCGGCGTCATAGACGCGGCCGACCTGCATCGTCGAGGTCAGGAAGACGGGCGTCTCAAGCAGCCCCCATTCACCGATCGCGACAAAGCCGGTGCACTCTCCGGCGCCGTTGAGGACCGCGCCACCGGCGGGCACCGGACTGTGGAACAGATTGCCCCCCGGATCGATCACGGTGACACCGGTGCGGGCGATGCCACGACCGTCGGGCGGTGGCGGCTCGTCTCTCCACAGCGTGGCGTGCCCGACCCCGACCCCCGGCACGTCGACGATCGAGCCGGTCGCACCGCTCGGCAGGATGCCGATCGTGATCCCGAGGTCAGCGGTGCGCGGCACGCGCGGATCATCGCACGCCCCATGCGGCCGGCTCGGGCTCGCCGCCGGCCCGGTCTCGGATTGCGCGGCCCGTGGTGAGCGGGCTCGCCGGCATGCCGGTGGTCTGGCACCCCGATTGCCTGCGTCACGAGCCGGACGGCGAGGTCTGGCTGGGCGTCTGGGAGGCGGGCACCGAGGTCCCGGCGCGGGCGTCGATCCTCCACGATGCGCTCACCGAGGCCGGCGCCGCGCTCCACCGCGCGGTGCGACACAGTGACAGTGCACTCACCGCGGTCCATGACCGGGCTCTGGTGAGACATCTGGAGACGGTGTGGACGCAGTGGGAGGCCGCCGGGTACCCCTCCAAATATCAACGACGACGGGTCGTCCCCTACCTGTTCCCCACGCCCGGCCTGCTGTCGGGGCTGCCCTGTCGTTCACCCGCGGCGCTTCACGGGCGCGCCGGGATGTTCTGTTACGACACGATGACACTGGTCGGACCCGGGACCTGGGAGGCGGTGCGCGGCGCGGCCGACGCCGCGCTCAGCGCCGCCGAGCTCATCCTCGCGGGCGCCGTCAGCGCGTACGCGCTCTGCCGCCCGCCCGGCCATCACGCCGGTCCGGACGCGTACGGTGGCTCCTGTTACCTGAACAATGCGGCGATCGCCGCGCAGGCACTGCGCGACGCCGGCATGGATCGCGTCGCGGTCCTCGACCTCGATGCGCACCACGGCAACGGGACACAGGCGATCTTCTACCGCCGGGACGACGTGTACTTCGGCAGCGTCCATGTCGACCCGGGCGCGGGCTGGTTTCCGCACTACGTGGGGTTCGCGGATGAGCGCGGAGCCGGATCGGGCATGGGCGCCAATCGCAACCTCCCGCTCCCACCCGGCACCGGAGACGAGGGCTGGCTCAGCGCGGTCGAGGTGCTCTGCGCGGATGTGCGCCGCCACGGTGCTCAGGCGGTCGTGCTCTCGCTCGGCCTCGACGCCGCGGCGTCGGACCCCGAGAGTCCGCTCGAGGTCAGCCCCGAGGGATATCGTGAGGCCGGGGAGCGCGTCGCCGCGCTCGGGCCGACGGTCGTCGTACAGGAAGGCGGGTATGACCTGTCTGCACTCGGATCGCTCACCGTCGAGGCGCTGACCGGACTCTCAGCCGCGCACACGCAGGGAAGGATGGTCCCGTGACCGCGTCGCACACTCAAGGCCACAATGCCCATCGATCGACCAACACCGGCGAGGCGATCCTGGAGGCTGCCCTCGAGTTGATGGAGCAGCGCGGCTATCACGCGACCTCCATGCGTGACATCGCGGCCGCGGTCGACGTCCGGGCGGCCGGCATCTATCACTGGTACGAGAGCAAGGAGGCGATCCTGGTCAAGCTCCAGGACGACTTCATGCACGACCTCACCGCCGAGGTGGAGGCCGCGATCGATCGTCAATCGGCGGCCGAGGCCAGGATGGCCGCCGCGGTGGGGGCACATGTCCGCTTCCACGGGCTGCACACCCGCGCGGCGTTCGTCACCGACAGCGAGATCCGCGCGCTCTCGGCACGCAAGCGCAAGCTGCTGATCGCCAAGCGCGACGCCTATCAGGAGCGGTTCGTGGGACTGATCCAGGACGGAGTCGCGTCCGGCGCGTTCAAGGTCCCAGAGGTCCACGTCGCCGCCTTCGCGATTCTGCTGCAGTGCACCGGCGTCGCCCTGTGGTTCGATCCGAAGGGCAGGCTCTCCCTTGACGAGGTGACCGAGATCCACATCGACCTGGCACTCGCTGCTTTGGGCGCTCGACGGCGGTCGATCGATGCGGCGATCCGCGCGACGCGAGGCTGATTCCGCCCTGCCGGATGTCTTGACGCTCAGGCTAACGTACGTTCAGTAAGGCAGATCGACGGCGGACGAAAGGCGAGGGACGTGGCGAGCTCACGAGGGGCCTGGAACGCGAACCCGGTGGTCGTGACCGTGGCGGTCACGGGCGCGGACGTCTTCCGCGAGAACAACCCGAACATCCCGTACACGACACGCGAGATCGCGGAGTCGAGCGTCGAGGCGGCGCGGGCAGGGGCGACGGTGGTCCACCTCCACGTCCGCGAGGATGACGGCACTCCGACGGGTCGGCCGGAACTGTTCGAGGATGTGATCGCCCGCATCCGGGACGGCAGCGACCTGGTCACGATGGTCTCCACCGGCGGCGCCAACGACATGACGATCGACGAGCGCACGACCGGCCTCGGTGCGCGGCCGGACCTCTCAGGGGTCGAGTCGGGATCGATGAACTTCGGCGATGACACCTTCGTCACGCCGCCGCCGGCCGCCCGCGGAATCATCGAGAAGGCGCTCGGCTCCGGCATCGGACTTGAGGTTGAGGCCTTCGACGTGGGCCACGTGATCAGCGCGGTCCGGTGGCTGGAGGAAGGGCTGCTGCCCTCGCCGATGCGGATCAACCTCGTGTTCGGCGTGCCCGGCGGGATCGACGCCTCGCCCGAAGCGCTCGCCGCGATGATCCGGCCGCTTCCGCCTGAGACGTTCTGGACGGTCACCTGCATCGGCCGCCACCACCAGCGCCTGCTCGGCCTCGCTCTGCTGCACGGCGCGCCCGGCATCAGGACCGGCCTGGAGGATGTCGCCTACATCAGCCGCGGCGTGCTCGCACCGTCGAACGCCGCGCTGGTGACAGCGGCGACCGAGCTCGCCCGGGCGCTCGGCCGCGAGGTGGCCACGCAGGACGAGACGCGATCGCTGCTCGGCCTCGCGTAGATGAGCTCGCTGATCGAGACGCTGGGCGCCAGACGTGTGCTCGAGCCCAGAGGCGCGCTCCCGCAGGCCGCCCGGCGACTCGATGCGCAGCTGCCCCTGCAGCCCTACGAGGTCGAGGTCGAGGTGGAGATGCTGGTTCTGGACTCAACGAGCTTCCGCCAGCTCGCGGAGTCCAGTGAGCATGATCCGGGGAGGATCGCCGAGGCGATCCTCGCCATCGTCTCCGAGCGGGGCAAGATGCACAACCCGGTCACCGGCTCGGGCGGGATCCTGATCGGCGTCGTGCGAGGCGTGGGCAGCGACTTTCCGGACCCTCCGTCGATCGGCGCGAGGATCGTCCCGCTCGCGACGCTCACCCGGACTCCCCTGCGCCTCGACGGCGTCGGCACGGTCGACCCGACGAGCCCGCACATTCCCGTCCGGGGAACGGCCTACGTCGCCTCCTCGGTCCCGTGGTGCGAGCATCCGGACGACATCGAGCCCGCGGCGGCGCTGGCGGCCCTGGACGTGTGCAACTCCGCCACGCAGACCCGCTCGCTGATCGGCGAAGACACCAGGACGGTGCTCGTACTCGGCGGCGGGCACGGAGGTCTGCTCTCGCTGGCGGCCGCGCGGGACTCACTTCCCGCCGGTGCGACCCTCGCGCTGATCGACGCGGATGAGCGGATCTGCGAGCGCGCCAAAGGTCTCGGCCTGTGCGACATCGCATTGCGTGCGGACCTGAGGGATCCGATCGCCGCCCTGCAGACACTGGAGGGCGCGGGCGTCCCGCGCGCGGACCTCACGATCGTCCTCGTCAACGCCGCCGACTGCGAAGCCGCCGCCCTGCTGCTCACCGCCGGCCACGGCACGGTCCTCTTCTTCTCGATGGCGACCGCGTTCACGAAGGCCGCCCTCGGCTCCGAGGACGTGGCCTCGAGCGCGACGATGCTCGTGGGCGCCGGGTTTACGCCGGACCGCGGGCAGTACGCGCTCGAGCTGTTGCGACGCGATCCGCACCTGCAGGCCGCGCTGGCGCAGCCGGTGGCGAGCGCGTAAGCCGGGTCCGCACCGCGACACCACGGCCCGCCTCGCCACGAACCCGGGGGCCTGCCCCACTGCCCGTCTCCGGTCCACACCAATGACAATCGGTGGCCGCTCCGGGATCGTTATCGACCGTGTGGAAACCAGCGTCGGACCCCCCTCCCAAGCCGCCGGATCGCTCGTCGATCGAGCGGTTCAGGCAGATCTATCTGCGCAACTTCGACCCCGTCGTCGGCTACTTCGCGCGCAGATGTCCGGACCCACAGGTGGTCGCGGACCTCACCGCCGAGACGTTCGGAGCGGCCGCCGCAGGGTTCGCGGCGTTCGATCCGCGCAGGCAATCAGACCAGGCGTGGCTGCTCGACATCGCCGAGCGGGCCTTCCGGCAGTTCGGCGACCCGGCAGCCGCCGGGACGAGCCCTGGCCGGCCGCGCCACGGTCGCCGGCCTCTCGACCCGGACGAGATCGAGGAACTGGCCCGAAGGATCGAGGCCGAGCGGCGCACGCTCTCGCCGAGCGCCCGCGGATGACAACATGGCCGTGATGCGGCGAACCTGGAGGTTCAGATGAGCGTGGGGTACTTGAGGCAGCGCGAGCCCGCACTGCCGTGGCGCGAGCGGACGATGGGCGATCCCGCGGGGCTGCTCGCCTGCATCGCCGCGCTGATCGTGCTTGTGGTGGGGATCTCGACTCGCAGCTATCAGCCTCACTGGCCGATGGTGGCCCCGGCCGTGCTGCTCGGCGTCGCGCTGCTCGCGGGACCGGTGGTGTCGCACCTCGCGGATCGCTCGCTGTCTCACCCCGCGCGGGTGGCGGCGATGGTCGCCGCGCTGGCGGTGCTCGTCCTCGGCCTGTGGAACGCCCCGATCTGGGCGTCGAGGTGGCCGGAACTCGACCCGGCGGTGATCCTCGGGGTGGCGCTCGCCGGCCGTCCGCTGGTCCATGTGCTGCGTCAGCGATCGATCGAGCGCTCGGCCCAGTTCGTCGCCTCGCTGGCCGCTCTCGTCGCCGTGGTGGTGTCGGGTGCCTACGTCTTTCAGCCGCGCTGGCAGGCGATGCTCGTCGCGGTGCTGCTGAGCGGCGGGATGGCCGCGGGGCCGGCGATCTGGCGTCTTGGCGCTCCGTGGTCGCGCCTGCCGGTGGAGAGGGCTTGCGCGGTGGCGGCGCTGACCGTGCTCGTCGTCGCGTTGGAGCACCTCGGGTACTGGGGTCCGAAGTGGCCGGAGCTGGTCCCGGCGGCGCTGCTCGGCGCCGGACTCGCGGTCGCCCCCGTCATCCAGCTGTCTCGGAAGTGGTCGCTCGAGGAGGCGGTGTGGCTCGCGTCGGCAGGCGGAGCGCTGGTCGTCCTCGTGGTCGCGATCGGGCAGGGGGTCGTGCCGAGTTGGTCGCTGACGATCGCGGCGGGATTGGTCGGAACCGGCCTGTTCTTGGGTCCGGCGGCGCGGCATCTCGCCGTGGTGTGGCCGGGCGGAACGGTGGAGACCGGAACGGCCGTGACGGCGCTCGTGGTTCTCCTCTGTGGTCTGGCGAGCGCACCGTACTGGACGCCCAGGTGGCCGGAGCTGGTACCGGCGGTCATCCTCGGCGCCGGGCTTGCCGTCGTGCATCTGCACGCCTGGCTCGGCAGCGGGCCGCGTGAGCGGGTGCTGTCCGCACGCGTCGATCAGCTCTCCCGCACACGCCGCGGGGCGCTCGACGTCCAGGCCAGCGAGCTGCGACGGATCGAACGCGACCTCCACGACGGGGCTCAGGTGAGGCTCGTCGCCCTCTCGATGAAGCTCGGCCGAGCGGAGGAGCGCTACCGCCACCATGACGCGGCGACAGCCGCGCTGCTGCGGGAGGCCCGTGAGGACGCGACCGCGGCGATCCGCGAACTGCGCGAGCTCGCCCGCGGGATCGCCCCGCCGGTGCTCACCGACCGCGGCCTGCTGGCCGCAGTGCATTCCCTCGCCCATCGGTCCGGAATCGAGGTGAGGGTCAGCGGCGACCTGGAGCGACGGCCGCGCCCGGCCGTGGAGACCGCGGCGTACTTCGTCGTCGCCGAGTCGCTCACCAATGCGGTCAAGCACGCGCCGGGCGCCGCGGTCGAGGTACGGCTGGACGAGCGCGGCGGAGACCTGCTGGTCGAGATCACCGACTTCGGTCCCGGCGGCGCGGATCCGTCGGGGGGCGGGCTCACCGGCCTGCGCCAGCGGGTGGAGGCACTCGACGGCGCCCTGCACGTGACCAGCCCGGCCGGGGTCGGCACCCAGGTCGAGGCAGTGCTGCCGTGCATGTGGTGATCGTCGAGGATCAGGCGCTCTTGCGAGAGGGGATGGTCGCCCTGCTCGCCGAGCACGGGATCGAGGTCGTGGCCACCGCCGAGGACGGCCCGGGGCTCCTGCGCATCGTCGACGGGTACAAGCCGGACCTCGCGATCTGCGACGTGCGGTTGCCACCGACGTTCACCGATGAGGGCATCCGGGCGGCACTCGAGGCGCGGGCCCGCCACCCCACGCTCGCGGTGCTCGTCCTCTCCCAGTACGTCGAGCCGGCCTACACCGCCGAGCTGCTGGCCGGCGGCGAGAGCGGCATCGGCTACCTGCTCAAGGAGCGTGTCAGTGAGGTGGGCACGTTCGTGGAGGCGGTTCGACAGGTGGCAGACGGCGGCACCGCGCTGGACCGCGAGGTGGTCAGCGCGCTCATGCGCGACCGCACCGGGCGATCCGACGCCGCGATCATGATCGAGTCGCTGACCACTCGGGAACGCGAGACGCTCGAGCTGATCGCGCAGGGCCGCTCGAACGCCGCGATCGCCCGTGAGCTCGTCGTCACGCTCGGCGCGGTCGAGAAGCACATCTCGTCGATCTTCACCAAGCTCGACCTTCCCGCCGATGACGACGACCATCGGCGAGTGCTGGCCGTGCTCGCGTTCCTGCGCGCGACCGCCGAGGGCGGCCCTGGCCCGCTGAGCGGCTGAGGCTGCATGGCGGGCGCCTAGTGCACGCCGAGCACCGGGAGGTTGATCGTCGGCGTCCACACCAGGCACGGTGGATGCCTCGTCCCTGACGCCGGGAACGCCTCGGCCAGGGCGTCGGCGATGAGATGCGCCCGTGCGGCATACCCCGCCGAGTAGTAGTGGATGCCATCCGGGATGAACCACTTGTCCTGGACCGCGGCGGCCCAGTCGTAGATGTGCATGTTCGGGTGGCGCGGGCAGGCCGCGTCCAGGGCGCGGTTCCACTTGACCATGCCGGACTCGGCGTAGGGACCCGAGCTGACGAGCGTCTTCGCGTTGACCCAGAGAACCGGCTGCGTGCCGATGATGGCCATCATGTCGCTGATGCGCTGCCCGAGGGAGATGGAGGATCCGACATCGACATCGGCGGTGTCATTGGTTCCGAGCGCGATCACCCAACAGCCGCGGTAGCCGTGCCGGACGAGGCGGCGGGCGACCACGCGAGCATCGACGTCCCCGCGCAGCGTCTCCACGATCGAGGTTCCGCCGGTGATCTCGAGGATCGTCCGCCGGACACCGACGCGCCGGTACTGCGCGACGAGCCGCTGGGAGGCGTCGGGCAGATAATTGCTCGAGATCATCCCCTCCGAGGTCGAGTCGCCGATGTGGACGACCCGCCGGCACGAGGTCGACAACCGGCGATCGAACGCCGCGCCCGGCGAGGTGACCCGCCGTCGATTCGATCCCGCGCGGGAGGTCCCCCGCGTCGTCCGGCGGGGGCTCCCGTCCCCGGTGCGTCGGCTCGTGGCGCCCGCCAGCGCCGCCGGCTCGGTCGCCGAGCTCGCGTCGCTGGACGTCCGCATGGGCGAGGCGATCGCCCCGGACAGCGACGCCGCCGTGACGGCGACGGACAGGATCGTCCCCCCCAGCGCCAGCCGCGGCGCCCGGCCGATGAGGCGGCGACGCCGGTAGCTCTCCCACAGGCGTCCGATCGCGCCATGCCGGATCGGCTCCTCGATCAGCCGCCAGGAGAGGGCGGCGAGCGCGATGCTGGCCGCCACCTGCAGCACGGCGCGGACCGGATCGATCCCGTGCGCACCGGACGGCGTGGTCAGATCGATCACCGGGACATGCCACAGGTACAACCCGTAGGAGCGCGCGCCGAGCCAGCGCAGCGGGCCACAGCCGAGCACCCGCCCGAGGCGCGCCCTCGGATGCACGACCGCCAGGATGACCATCGTCGTGGAGATCGACAGCAGCACCAGCCCGCCGCGGTACAGGAACGGCGAGTACTCCGTGGTGCGCCAGATCAGCAGCCCGATCCCGGCCAGGCCAGCCAGCCCCACGAGATCGAGGATGTCGCCGGCGTGCGCTCCGGCGCGGCGGCTCAGCACGCGGCTGGGCCAGACGAGCGCGAGCGAGGCGCCGAACAGCAGGCCGAACGCGCGCGTATCGGTTCCGTAGTACGTCCGCGACGGATCGAAGGACGGGTGGTAGAGCAGCGCCATCTCCACCGCCGAGGCGACGGCCAGGATCAGGGTGACCGCGGCCAGGCGGGGACGGAGCAGCTTTCGCCGCGCACGCTCGGGGACGAACCGCAGGCCGATGAGCAGCAGCCACGGCCACACGACGTAGAACTGCTCCTCGACGGCAAGCGACCACAGGTGGTTCAGCGGCGAGGGCGGCGCGAACCGCGCGAAGTAGGACTGGTGACCAAACATCTGCCACCAATTGCTCATATAGACGAGCGCAGCCAGGACCTGCCCGCGCACGGTGGTCAGCTGGGCCGGGTCATGGGCCCAGACCCACACCGAGGTCACCGCCAGCACGACGAACAGCGCCGGCAGCAGCCGGCGCGCCCGCGCCAGCCAGAAGTCACGCAGTCGCATCCTGCCCGAGGCCAGTCCGGAGACGAGCAGGTCCGTGATGAGGTAGCCGCTCAGCGTGAAGAACACCCCGACGCCGAGCAGCCCTCCCGACGCCCATCCGAACCCCAGGTGAAAGAGGATCACGGCGACGACCGCCACCGCGCGCAGGCCGTCGAGGCCCGGCAGGTAGCGGCGGTCAGGAGCGACAGGTTCAGGCACGGTGAGAGACTTGTACGGCGCCCGGCCTCAAAGTCATACGCGCTGCACTCAGCGTTGCACCGCCGGCGGCAGATACCGTGCCGCGATGTCATGCTCGGCTGCACGATGCCCGCCTCCGATCAGCTGACGCTTGTGGGCGATCACGTGCGCTTGGAGCCACTCGGGCTGAACGACGTCCCGGCACTCGTCGCGGCGGTGGCCGAGGACCCCGCCTCGTATCGCTTCAGCACCGTCCCGCAGGGTGAAAGCGCGATGCGCGCCTGGGTGGAGCGCGCGCTCGGCGAACGGGCGGACCGGGCGGCGCTCCCGTTCTCGATCTACTCACGCGATGGCGAGCGGATCGTCGGCTCCACCCGGTTCTATGAGTTGCAGTGGTGGCATCCCCCGGCGGACGACGGCGACCCCGACGCCTGCATGATCGGCTACACGTGGCTGGCGGCCTCCGCGCAAGGGACGTCCGTGAACACCGAGGCGAAGTTGCTGATGCTCACCCATGCCTTCGAGACCTGGAAGGTCGACCGCGTCGGCTTCCGGATCGACGCCCGTAACGAGCGCTCGCGCGCTTCGGTGCAACGCTTGGGCGCCACGTTCGAGGGCGTCCGCCGGGCCGAGCGACTCGGAGCGGACGGCGAGCTGCGCGACTCCGCCTACTACTCGATCCTCGTCGCGGAGTGGCCGGCGGCCAAGCACGGATTGACCAGCCGGCTCACTGCGTGTAGCTGAACTCCGCGGTCGTCGTCCCACGCCCGCTGCCGGTGAAGTAGCTCTCGACCGTCCTGACCCGCACCGGGACCTCGGTGCCCGCCGACCCGGCGGGCGAGGTTGCCTTCACCTCGACGGTCGCGCCGCAGTCGGAGTCGGCCTGCACGGCCGAGAACGACGCGGCGACTGTGCTGCCGAAATAGACCTGCAGCGGGCAGCCGAGGTTCGTACCGTCGATGCGAGTCGACGTGCCGCCCGCGGCCGGCCCCGAGGCGGGGTTGACCGCGGAGACCTGCGGGTCGCCCGGCTGGTAGAGCCACAGCTCATCGGCTCCCCTGGCCTTGCTGCAGCCGCTGACCGTGCACAGCTGCACATCGTCGAGTCCGGGGTTGATCTGCGGTGTCGTCGTGGTGACCTGCCCGCCGGAGACCACCTGGTAGGTGTACTGCGTTCCCGACGATGGCCCGTCCCCGGTGTCGGTGAATTGGATCGGTCCGGTCAACTGGTCGGCGAATCCCTGGCCGCGGATGGTGATCGGGGTGCCGCCGAGATCCGACGCGCCCGGGACCCCGTCAAGACGTTTCGCGTTCTGGGGATTCGTCACCGAGGTGACCTTCGGGATGCCGGCGTAGGTCACCGTCGCCGGAGCGGACTGCCCGGCGAGCGTCCGCACGCTCACCGGGACGGTGAACGGGGTGACGGTCTTCGCCTGCGCGGGCGCGACGATCTGGATCTCGGTCCCGGAGACGAACTGGTAGTCAGTGTCGATCGAGCGCTCCCGGTCGGGCGGGCCAAAGTTCGCCCAGTCGATCGCCAGCGGGCTGAAGCCGCTGCCGTGGATCGTGATCAGCGTGTCGCCGCTCTCGCTGGCCAGGTTGGCCGGGCCGCTCGAGGTGGAGACCGACGTGATCACGGGCTGCGGCAGGTAGTCGTACTCGTCCGGAGCCGGCACGCCCTCGCACCCGCAGCCCGCGGGCAACACGGTGTCGCCCAGCGAGTTGGTGGTGAAGGTGCCCTCGTAGGGAACCGGGATGGGCGCGGTCGCGCTGAACCCGTTCGCGTTACCGACGCGCACGAGCGCCTGACAGAGGTCGTTGTTCGCGCTCTCGCCGGCGTAGACGCCACTGGTCGGCAGCGGCGCGCAACTCGTCGCCGACGAGTACGCCGGCGGGGTCACCGTGATCCGGTTGTCGTTGTCGACATGGAACGACGACGCTGCGACTCCGCCGAAGGTGACGCGCGTTGCGCCGGTGAAGCCGGAGCCGAGGATCGTCACCGCGGCGGGCGCGCTGCGCAGACCACCGGTGGCGCTGATCCCGCTCACGCTCGGGACCGGTCCCGAGCTCTCGTCGACGTACTCGTACATTGACGCCGCCGTGGTGGCGTTCGACTGATCATCAGTCAGCGTCACGACGACGTTCGCCGGTCCTGCGCCGTCCTGAGGCGCGGGCGAGTCGGGGGGCAGCGTCTTGACCGCAGGCGGCATCTGGATCCGGATAGTGGTCGGCCCGGTCACGTCGATGCTCGAGGCAGGCAGTGGGAAGCCGCCCACCTGGACGCCTGACACCTGGTCGGTTCCGCCGGTGACGAAGCCCGTGCCGGTGATCTTGACCGTCTCGCCGCCGGCCGTCGATCCCGAGGCGGGCGACAGGCCCGTGACGGTCGGCCGCGTGCCGCCGCCGGCGCCCGCCGCGGTGCACAGGTAGTACGCCAGCCCGTCCACCCCGTTCGGGCCGGTCAGCTCCGGGGAGCCGAGCCCGGTCGCGAGGTCGTAGCCCGTCGTCGCCGGGAAGACCTGCCCGTTGCTGAGGTCATAGAGGTCGTTGTTGCCGGTCGTGATGTCGTGGAACGACGCCGCGTACTCGGCCGGGTTGGAGGCGACCTCGTAGAGCAGCGGACTCGCGAACCCGACCCCACGGGCCGTGGTGGTCGACCCCGCACAGGCGGCCGAGGCGTTGACGTCGGCGAGCATCGCCGCCCAGATCGGCGCGGCGGACGACGTCCCGCCCGTGGTCGTCCAGCCGTGGCCGGGATAGAAGCCCGCGTATTCGGCGCTGTAGACGGTGACCGAGCCGGTGTACTCGTCGGCCTGTGCGGCGACGTCCGGCACCAGGCGGCACGGGGTCGAGGCGGTGGCCCCGGGGATCGTCGCCTGGCAGAAGTTGGTCGGGAAGCCGTACTGCTGCTCGATCGCGGCGGCGGCCTTGTAGGCGGCACTACCGGGAAGGTCGATTCCGGGAACGGTCGCGTCCTGCTGCCAGCTCGGCATCTCCCACGCCTGGGAGATCCCGCCGCCGCCCGCGCCGCCGTCGGGCCCGTCGTTCCACACCTGCTCGGCGGGCGGCGAGCTTGATGCATCGCTGATCGCGGTGCCGCCGACCGAGACCACGTAGGGCTGCGTGGAGGGATCCTCGACCGACACCGGGTTCTGTCCCGGGGCGACGTTCGGTGTCTCGTTGACGTTGCAGTCGTCCTCCCCGTTGTCGCCGGCGGCGTCGAACACCGTCTGGCCCTGAGCCGCGGCCTGCTCGAACAGGATGTTCTCGGCCTGCTCCAGCCCTGTCTGGCCCTGCTCGATCGACTGCTCGCAGAGGCCCCAGCTCGTGCTCACGATCTGGTCCTGATCTGCATCGATGATCGCGGTGTACTCGTCGAGCGAGTCATAGTCCTCACTGTTGTCGCCGGTGAACGGCCCCTCGTAGACATCGATGGTCGCCCCCGGCGCCATCGCCGAGACGTCCTCGACGTCCAAGCTCGCCTCGCCGCTGCCCGGACCGGCGGGCTGTCCGCCGTCGACGCTGTGGACGTGAAGGCGGGAGAGCATCTGCGCGGCCCGCTTGGCACCGAAGTAACAGGTGTCGAACGTTCTGATGTCCGATCGTGCGAACTGCTCGTTCTCGTAAAGCGCGATGTGCTGCCCGGCACCGAGATCGCCCGCGCCGTAGAGCCCGAACGCGCCGTACGCGTTGGCGATCTGATCGTCAGTCAGTCCGTCGTTATGCACCGCGGCCGCGGTGGCGGCGCTGCACGGGGTCGGAGACCCCGCGGGATGCGGGAACGTGCTCGTCTTTGCGGCGACATGGTCGGCGATCTGAGACTGCGACGCGTGTCTCAGGTCGCTGGGCTGCTCGCGCGAGAGGCTGCTCAATCCGATGACGGTCGTCACTGCCGGAGCGATCGTGGCCGGCACGTGGATCGCGGTGGTCGCCGCCCGCCCGATCGCGCCGCTCGCCAGGCGGACGCGCTCCAGCCTGGTGGAGAACGCCCGCTGCACCTTCGACGCTGACCCTGTGAACGGGACGATCAGGCCGTCGCGGGAGGTGCTCGCCACCCGCAGGCCGTCGCGGCGCAGCTGAGCGCGGACACCGGCGAGCGCCGCCGCGGTCGGCCCGAACCGGCTCGCGAACTGGCCAGGCGCGAGGTACTGGCCGAACTGGGGCGAGCGCTTGTCGCTGACGGCGGCGATGAACGTCTTCAGGGCCGCGGGGTCACGGGGCGCGAGGACGACCGCGCCGGCGATCGCCGTCGAGGCCGACACGGCGCCGGCAGCGGCGGCACCGCTCGGGAGCGTTGACGCCGGCGCGACGCGGACCGGAGCCGGTGCGCCGGCCGACGCGGATGAGGTGAGCCCGACCACTCCGAGGAGCACCCCGGCCACGACCAACAGCCACCGCCATCTGCGCACCAAGTGCCCTCCAAGCCCGCGCATTGCCCCTCCGTCACTGTCGAGGTCGTCCGGTCCTCGCCGCGGTCGACGAAAAACGCGGCGGCGGCAACGTACCACCGCCCGTGATTACTCGTCAAACAGGGTCAGACGGCAAGCGGCCCGTAGCGGCCATCGCGCCAGCGCAGAGCGGCCTGGAGACCCTCGCGGCTGGCGATGTCGTCGAACTCCTGCTGCTCGGGCGTGTTGCAGCCGTTGAGGATGGCGGACAGATCGAGGTTGGAGTTGACCGCCTGGGACAGACCCATCGCCTCATAGGTCCGCAGCAGGCCGAGCTTGGTGTAGCGCAGGACGGCCACCGGAGTGGGCGCGATCTTCTTCACCATCGCGTCCACCTCCGCGCCCAGCCGATCGGCGGCGACAACGCGGTTGACCAGCCCGATCTGCGCGGCCCGCGCAGCATCGATCGCCTCTCCGGTGAAGAGCAGCTCGTTCGTGTGCTTCTGTCCGATCAGGAACGGCATCAGCATCGTCACCGGTCCCGATCCGTATCGGATCTCGGGCTCGCCGATGCGTGTCCCCTCGGCGGCGAGGATCAGGTCGCACGCCATCGCCAGGTCACATCCTCCCGCCAGGCAGTAACCGTGCACTGCTGCGATTGTCGGCTTGGGCAGCCGCAGCAGCTGCATGGTGACCGCCACATCGTGCTCGAGGATCTGGTGCCAGCGATGGGCATCCTCAACCTGGTCGGCGACCTCCTCGCTGAGGTCGTACCCGGCAGAGAACGCCCGGCCGGCGCCCTGCAGCACCACCACGCGTACCGCCCCGTCGCCGGCCGCGCGGGTCAGCGTCTCGCTGAGTGCGTCGACCAGCGCGTAGCTGAGAGCGTTGAGCTTGTCGGGACGGTTGAGCGTGATCCGGGCCACCGGCCCGTCCACCTCGTAGAGAACTGGAGATGATGCGGTCTCAGCGGGCACTGATGGTCCTTTCCGTGGTGACGACCAGCGCATCGACGGCGATCGCCGATTCGGCGCTGGCGATGATCGGGTTGATGTCCACCGAGGCGATCTCGGGGTGCTCGGCGGCCAGGCGCGACAGCGCGCCCAGCGCGATGATCAGATCGGCGTGGCCCTGGGTTCCTGGCGGCGGGCCGGACACCGAGCGGAGCAACTGCTCGGCGTCGTTTCGGGCGAGCGGCGCGACCGCGAGCGCGCTGGCCCCCAGCGCCTCCGCCTGCGCACCGCCGTGGCCGATCGACACGACCGGCCCGCAGGTCGGGTCGCGGAGCAGGCCGAGAATGATCTCCTGAGCCGGGGGGAGCTGGCGGGCGACCAGCACCTGCCCGCCGAGGCTCGTCGTCGCCGCCGCCGCGCCCGCCGCGTCGACGACATCCAGGATGACGCCGCCCGACCGTGCCTTGTGGGCGCTGTTGTCGACCTTGACGACGACCGGGAAGCCAAGCTCGGTGGCGGCGGCGGACGCCTCGTGGGCGGAGGCCGCGCGGCGAAACGGCGCGAACTTCACGCCGTAGCGCCCAAGCAGCGTGGCGGACTCGAACTCCGGCAGAAAGCCGTCTCGCAGCAGGTCATCGAGGCCGATGATCTCCCCGATCGTCTCGGCGGGTGGTCGACGAGGCCGCCAGGCCGCGACGGCGGAGAGCGCGCCGACCGCCGCGCGGGTCCCACGCAGCAGTGCGATATCCGCATCGGCGGCGAGCCTGGCGATCTCCGGCGGTGGGTCGACACAGCCCGTCGAGATCACGACCGGGAAGATCGGGTTCCCCCGGGCTGCCCGATCGAGTTCCTCCACCACCGAGCGGCACCAGGCGATGTCGCGCGCGCTCCGGAACTGGGTCAACTCCACGACCGCGGCCAGGATGTCGTAGGCGCCGGCGTCGCGCAGCCGCGTGAACGCGCCGGGGAACACCCGCTCGACCGAATCGACCGCCCAGACGTCCAGTGGGTTGGCGGGCTCGGTGAAGTTGGGGAACTCGTCGCGGAGATCTGCGACAACCTCTGCGGGGATCGGCTCGAGCACGAGCCCTCCGGCCTCCGCATGGTCGGCGAGGAGCGCCGCCTCGCCTCCGGACTCGGACACCGCGGCCAGCCGCGGGCCCTGGGGGCGGCGCCGGCGGCCGAGGACCTCGAGGGTCTCCACCAGATCAGGCACGTCGGTGACCTCGATCACCCCGTACGCCGCGAGCAGCGCGGAGAACGCACGGTCCGACCCGACCATCGCGCCCGTGTGCGTCAAGGCGACGGACGCGGCGAGCGCCGAGCGGCCGACCTTGAGACAGACGACGGGTTTGGCGGCCTGAGCGCACGCGTCCAGCGCGGCCCGAAACGCATCCGGCCGGCGCACCGTCTCCAGGAACAGCCCGATCGCGTGGGTGGTCTCGTCCTTGGCGAACTCGGCCAGGTAATCGGCGGCGTCACGGTTGAGCTCGTTGCCGGAGGAGACCACCGTGCGGAATCCGATCCGCGGTCCGCTGGCCAGGAGCGCCTCGGCGATCGACCCCGACTGGGCCACGACCGACACGTGCCCGGCAATAACGGACGGTGGCGGTGTTCCCACCCACAGCGAGGTCCGCCCCGGCTGGACGAACCCCATGCAGTTTGCGCCGAGCACGGCGGCGCCGGCCTGGTCGGCGAGTGCCGCGATCCGGCGCCCGGTCTCCCCTCCCTGGGCTCCGGATTCTGCGCCGAGACCGGGGAGCACCAGCGCCCTGACCCCGGCCGCGAGCACGTCGGCCACCGCCTGCTCGGCGACACGGTGACCGACGACGACCAGCGCTGCGTCCGGCGTCACCGGCAGCGCGGAGATATCGCGATAGCAGCGCCTGCCCAGCACCTCGTCGCGGCTCGGGTTGACCAGCCAGGTCTCGGCGGCTCCCACGGATGCCGTCTCCACCACCGCGGGGTGGCGCTCCGACGCGCCGACGATCGCCACGGTCGCCGGATCCAGCAGCGATCCGAGATCGCGCAGAGCCGCGGTCCTCATCGGCGCCCGAGGGAGTCGATCCTGGCGACCTCGTCGCCGTCGAGGGCGAAGCCGAACACGTCGAAGTTCTCGGCGATCCGTCCGGCGTCACTCGATTTCGGGATCGCGACGAAGCCATGCTCCAGGTGCCAGCGCAGGATGACCTGCGGGACGGTGACGCCGTGGTCCTCGGCGATCGCGGCCAGGATCGGGTTGCGCAGGTCGGCCGCCTTGAACGGGCTGTAGCCCTCGAGCGTCACGCCGCGGTCGCGGTGCGCGCCAACCGTCGCGGCGTCGTAGAGCGCGGGCGTCCACTCGATCTGATTGACCGCCGGCACGACGCCCGTCGCATCGATCAGCTCGTCGATCTCGGCCGCGCTGTAGTTGCTGACGCCGATCGACCGCGTGAGCCCGGCGTCACGTGTCTCGACGAACCGCTGCCAGGTGCCGGGCCCCTTCCCGCGCGCCACCGGCCAATGGATGAGCCACAGGTCGACGTGGTCCAGGCCCATCGCGTCGAGGCTGGCGCGGATCGTCTCCCGCTCGCGCCCGGCATCGCCGCCCCGCAGCTTGGTGGTCACGAACACCTCCTCGCGCGCGAGGCCGCTGTCCCGTACCGCGCGACCGACCGCGTCCTCATTGCCGTACATCGTCGCGGTGTCGATCGACCGGTAGCCGAGATCGAGAGCGGCGCGGACGGCGTCGTAGGCCTCCCGGTCGGACGCCTGCCAGGTGCCGAGGCCGAGAAGCGGCATGGCCACGCCGTCGGCGATCGTGACCGTGGGGCTGCGGGTTTCGCTCATGCCCTCAGCTTCGCACGCGCGCCGGTGGCGTTCGGCGAGACCGGGTCAGGGACCTCGCCGGACTACGGTTGTGCCGAACACGGCCACGACGATCACAACGAGGTGAACGCCATGACGGCACCGGTACTCCCGTCGCTCGAGCTGCGGACGCAGGCATTTATCGGCGGATCGTTCGTGCCGGCCGCCGACGGCCGAACGTTCCCGGCGGTCTCCCCGCGTGAGGGCTCGGTCCTCGGAGATGTCGCGCGGTGCGGCAGCGAAGATGTCGACCGCGCGGTTCGCGCCGCGCGGGAGGCGCATGGGCGTGGGGATTGGGCGCTTGCCGATCCGGCCGAGCGCGGACGGGTGCTGATCCGGCTGTCGCAGTTGATGCTGGAGCGACTCGAGCCGCTCGCCCAGATCGAGGCGCGCGACACGGGGCATCCGATCTCCGACGCTCGGCGGGTCGACGTCCCGGGGGCAGCACGCTGCTTTGCCTGGTACGGGGAGGCGGTGGACAAGGTGTACGGCGAGATCGCGCCGACCGGCGCAGACGCGCTGGCGCTGATCGGGCGAGAGCCGCTGGGCGTGGTCGGCGCGGTGGTCCCCTGGAACTATCCGTTGATCATCACGGCGTGGAAGCTCGCCCCGGCGCTGGCCGCCGGCAACTCGGTGGTGCTGAAGCCGGCCGAGGAGTCGCCGCTGAGCGCGCTCACGCTCGCCGAGCTTGCCGCCGAGGCCGGCCTCCCGGACGGGGTCCTGAATGTCGTCCCCGGCTACGGGGAGGAGGCCGGCCAGGCGCTCGGTCGCCACCCCGACGTCGACAAGATCACGTTCACCGGGTCCGTCGAGGTCGGCCGGCTGTTTCAGCGATATGCCGGAGAGTCCAATGGCAAGCTCGTCTCGCTCGAGCTCGGTGGCAAGAGCCCGCAGGTGGTGCTCGCCGATGCGCTTGACCTGCGCGCCACCGCCGAGGCGATCGGCTGGGGGATCTTCTACAACGCCGGTCAGACCTGCCATGCGGGATCGCGCGTCGTCGTCGACGCGCGCATCCGGGACGCTTTGGTGCAGGAGCTTGCCGACGTCGCGCGCTCGTTCGTGCCGGCTGATCCGATGGCTGAGGACACGATCCTCGGTGCGCTCATCTCCGACGAGCATCTCGGTCGGGTGCGCGCACGCGTGCGACAGGCCGCTGCCTCGGGCGCGGAGATCCTCGTCGGCGGGCGCGACGACGCACCGGCACCGGTAGCGGGTGGCGCGTACATGGCCCCCGCGATCATCGCGTCCGAGGATCCCGACTCGGCGATCGTGCAGGACGAGGTCTTCGGTCCGGTGCTGACGATCCAGACCGCACGTGACACCGAGCACGCGCTGGAGCTCGCCAACCACACCCGGTACGGACTTGCGGCCGCCGTCTGGACCCGCGATGTCTCCACGGCCGGAAGGCTCGCGCGGCGGCTGCGTGCCGGAACGGTGTGGGTCAACACCTTTGACGCCTCATCGATCGCGACTCCGTTCGGCGGCATGCGCGACTCCGGCCACGGCCGCGACCGCTCGCTGCACGCGCTCGACGCCTACACCCAGCTGAAGACGACCTGGATCGCGCTCTGAGCCCTTGTCAGGAGGCTCGCCTGACGGTAGGCTCTCTGCAATCGAAACTGTGTTTTGATAATTGAAACCTCCTGACCCCCCAGATCCCGCCGCCGACTCATCGAGACTCTCTCGGCGAGACCTGCTGCGGGGCGCGGGTCTCGGAGTGGGCGCGCTGTACATCGCCGGCTGCGGCGGGACCTCCCAGAAACTGCCCTCCCAGCAGTCCGCGACGGTCAAGGTCGCCTCGGGCATTCCCGGGCCGCCCGCCACCGGCGGCCACAGCGGTGGCTCGATCACGATCGGCTGGGAGCAGGAGGGCAACTCCTTCGATCCTGCGATTGGCTACGACCTGGTGAGCTGGGACTCGTTGTGCAACTGCACGACAGCTCCGCTGATGATTTTCGGCGCCAGCGGCGACGGGCCGTACCCCAATGCGGCGGCGGCGCTGTCGGCCACCGAGCACAATTCGGTCTACACCATCCACCTGCGACCCGGCGTTCGGTTCCAGAACGGTCGCAGGGTGACCGCCGAGGACTACGTCTACAGCTGGGAGCGGCTCCTGGATCCGAAGATTGCCTCGTGGGCGGCGAGCTACCTGTACACGATCGATGGCGCCGAGGCGATGTTCAAGCGCAAGGCCAAGACGGTGAGCGGCCTGAAGGTGATCGACCCGATGACCCTCCGGGTCCAGCTTCAGGCGCCGGACCTCACCTTCCCGAACATCCTGGCCGAGCCGTACACCGCACCGGTCCCGCGCGAGGTGGTGGAGAAGTACGGCACTGACTTCGCCCGTCACGTCGTGTCGACCGGCCCGTTCATGCTGACGAGCTACTCCTCCTCGGCACAGACGTGCACGTTCACGCGTAACCCGTACTACTTCTGGAAGGGCCTGCCGTACCTGGGCAGCGTCGTGTACCGCTGGGGGTCGAGTGCGCAGACAGAGTTGCTGCAGCTGGAGCACGGCAACATCGACTCGATCGGAGAGGGGATCGGGCCATCGCTCGTGCCACAGGTCTACGCGCAGCCGTCGCTCAAGAAGTACGTGGTCCAGGTGGCCGTGCCGGGGCTGCGCTGGATCGGGCTGAACCTGCATCGCCCTCCGTTCACCGACCCCCGAGTGCGCCAAGCCCTCAACTACGCGGTGAACCGCACGGAGGTCTCGCACATCGGGTACGGCGAAAGCGTCCCGTGGGGGCTGCCCTTCACGAAATCCCTGCCGCAATTCCATCGGGTCGCCACTGAGTACACGTACAACCCCGAAAAGGCGCGCGCCCTGCTTCGTGCCGCCGGCGCCGAGCACGCGTCGTTCACACTCACCTCCACCTCCGATGATCCCAACCCGAGCGTCGCGCAGGTTCTGCAACAACAGTTCAAGGCGGTCGGCGTGAACATGTCGATCGACACCGTCAGTGACAATGCCTACAACACGGCCACCGAGAACAAGAACTTCACCGCCGCTCCCATCGTGTGGTATCAGGTCCAGCCGACCGCGCTGGACATCGTCAGCTCGAACTACGTGTCGAGCGGATCCGCCAACTACTGGAACTACTCCGACCCCAAGGTCGACGCCCTCGCCCAGCGGGCGATGCGGGCGCCCGACACGGCACAGAGCAACGTGTATCTCGCCCAGGCGGAACGCCTGATCGCCGCGGATGCCCCCGGCATCTTCCTGGAGAGCCTGAACTTCATCGATGGCCGTAACCCCAAGCTCCAGAACTTCCATTACAACGTCTTCTACGGCACCTACTACGACCGCCTTTGGAAGGCGGCTTAGCCCCCGCGCGCTCGCGCGCCGCCCGCGGCCCTCGGCGTCCCTGGCAACGGGGCTGGGTCTGCTCGGCGCTCTGATCCTGTTCGCGCTCGTGGCGCCGGTGTTCGGCGCCCCGGACAAGATCTACGCGGACGGCATCTCGCCGCATGGCTTGCCGCTCCCGTTCGGCTCCGCCGGGCATCTGTTCGGCACCGACAGCATCGGCCGCGACATGCTCGCCCGGCTTGCCTACGGAGGGCGCACGACGCTCGAGTTCACCTTCATCTCCAACGTCACCTCGATCGGCCTGGGCGCGGTGGTCGGAGTGACGGCCGGCTTCCTGCGCGGGTGGACGGAGATGGTGCTGATGCGGATCACCGAGATCTTCCTGTCGGTGCCCACGGTGATCTCGGGGCTGGCGCTGGCCAGCGTCGTCGGTGAAGGGGTGTTCGGCGTGATCGTCGTCGTGACCGCGCTCTACTGGGCGTGGACGGCGAGGGTGGTGTTCGGCGAGACGCTCGCGCTGCGGCGGCGGACGTTCGTGGAGGCGGCGGTCGCCCAGGGCGTTCCCAGCACGACGATCATGCGCCGCCACATCGTCCCCCACCTCTCCTCGCTGCTGCTGGTGATCGCCGCGCTCAACGGCGCCGCGGTGGTGGCGATCGGCGCGGGACTGTCGTATCTCGGAGCGGGGGTCCAGCCACCCACCCCCGAGTGGGGCGCGATGATCAACGACGGTCAGAACGCGCTGCAGTACGCCCCCCACGAGGTGGTGGAGCCGCTCATCTGCATCGTGCTCACCGTGCTCGCGTTCGTCCTCATCGGTGACGGCATCGCCCGCCGTGGATCGGTGTCGCTGAGGAGATCATGGCTCGATATCTAGCCACCCGCATCGGTCTCGGCGTGCTCACCGTGTTCGGCGTCGTGCTGCTCACGTTCGTGCTCATGTTCGTCGTGCCGGGCGATCCGGCGCGCACCATCGCCGGGCCGCGCGCCACCCCGCAGATCCTTGCGCTCGTGCGCGCGAACCTGCACCTCAACCAGTCGGTGCTCGCCCAACTGGGCCACTACCTGGCGGGGATCGTCCATGGGGACCTCGGGGTCTCCTACGTGCAGGACCAGCCCGTGGCCCAGCTGATCATCGATCGCCTGCCGGCCACGATCGAGCTGGGTCTCGCCGGGCTCGCGCTCGAGCTCATCCTGGGCGGCGCCTTCGGGGTGTGGGATGGGATACGCCCGCGCCGCAGCCGCATCCTCGCGGTGGTCAACGTCGGCTTGCTCTCCGTGCCCGCGTTCTCGCTCGCGTTCGTGCTGCTGCTGCTGTTCGGCTACAAGCTCTCGCTGTTCCCGATCGACGGTGGCACCGGCGGAACGCGCATCGTCCTGCCCGCGCTCACGCTGGGACTGTTCGGGATGCCGTACTACGCCAACGTCGTGAGGGACGCGATGCAGGAGACGCTCGCCGCGCCGTACACCCGCACGGCGGTCGCCAAGGGACTGCCGCGCCGGGCCGTGCTGCGTCGCCACGTCCTGCGCAACGCCTTCTCCCCCGCACTGACGATGGCCGGCCTGGACTTCGCGATCCTGCTGTCCGGCGTCGTGTTCGTGGAGACCGTGTTCGGCTGGCCTGGGATCGGCCAGCTGCAGACCCAGGCGTTCTACAACGTCGACCGGCCGGTGTTGATGGGAACGGTCGTCGTGGCCGCGGTGCTCGTCGTCGTCGCGACCCTCGCCATCGATCTGATCCGTATGGCCATCGATCCGCGCACCCGCCTGGAGACGCAGTGAGCACCGTCTCGCTCCCAGAGGCGCCGACGGCGTCCGGTCTGAGAGTGCAGGATCTGCATGTCCGGTACGGCGAACGTCATGCCGTGCAGGGGGTGTCGTTCTCGGTCGCGCCCGGGCAGACGCTCGCCATCGTGGGCGAGTCGGGCTGTGGCAAGTCCTCGACCGCGCTCGCGGTCGCACGACTGCTCCCGCCGGGGGCCTCGATCGAGGGGCGGGCACTGGTCGGAGACCTCGACCTGGTGGACGCCCGCGGCCGGACGTTGCGGGAGGCTCGCGGCCGTGTCGTCGCCTACATGCCCCAGGACGCGATGGCCGCGCTCAACCCGGTCCAGTCGGCCCGCCGACAGATCGCCGAGGTTCTCAGCTTCCGGCAGGGCGCGAGCCGCTCCGAGGCGGCCGCCGGCGCGGTGGCACTGCTCGCCGAGGTCGGGATCAACGAGCCGGAGAGCGTCGCCCGGCGCTACCCCCACGAGCTCTCGGGAGGGATGCGCCAGCGTGTGATGCTCGCCATCGCCCTCGCCGCAAGGCCCCGGGTGCTGATCGCCGACGAGCCGACCACCGCGCTCGACGTGACCGTCCAGGCGGGGATCCTCTCGCTCGTGCGGCGCCTCACCCGCGCGGACGCGATGGCGCTGGTGTGGATCACCCACGACATCGGGGTGGTGGCCGAGATCGCCGACGCGGTGGCGGTCATGTACGGCGGCCGGATCGTCGAGCAGGGACCGGTGGAGACGATCTTCGAGCACCCCGAGCACCCGTACACGAGAGCGTTGGTGCACGCGCCGCGCCAGAGCCGCGACGCCCTGCCCAAGGCTCCCTTCCAGGCGATCCCCGGATCACCTCCGCTCGGCGAGTTCCCGGTGGGCTGTCCGTTCCATCCGCGCTGCGAGCATGCGCTCGGGCCGTGTGCGCAGACGATGCCGCCGATGCTGGAGCGGGGCCCGGAGCACTCCGCGGCCTGCCACCTGCTGAGCGCACGCCCATGACCACCGGCGACCCCCTGCTCCAGCTCACCGACGTCCACAAGCAATACCGGAGCGTGCGCGCGCTGCGCGGCGTCTCCGTCGAGATCCGCCCGGGAGAGACGCTCGGCATGGTCGGCGAGTCCGGCTCCGGCAAGAGCACCGTCGGACGGATCGTGCTCGGTCTCGAGCGCCCGACGTCGGGCAGCCTGCGGTTCGACGGCCGGCCCTACCCGCGCACGGCGCGGAGCCTGCGCGCCATCAGGCGCCGGATCGGAATCGTCTTTCAGGACCCCTACGACTCGCTCGACCCGCGGTTCACGCTGCGGCGGATCATCGACGAGCCGCTGCGCACGCACGGGCTGCCCTCCGGCCGGGACCGCATCGCTGAGCTTCTCACCTCGGTGGGCATGGAGAACGCGGATCCCGACTCCTACCCGACGACCTACTCGGGAGGGCAGCGGCAGAGGATCGGGATCGCCCGGGCACTTGCCCTCGAGCCTGACCTGATCGTCTGCGACGAACCGACCTCCGCCCTCGACGTGTCGGTCCAGGCGCAGATCCTCAACCTCCTGCTCGCCCTCCAGCGCGAGCGGAATCTCGCCTACCTGTTCATCTCCCACGACCTGGAGGTGGTCCGCCGGATGAGCGATCGCATCGCCGTCATCCGTGAGGGCGAGGTCGTGGAGACGGGACCGGCGGCCGAGGTCACGAGCGCACCCCAGCACCCGTACACGCGCGCGCTCCTGGACGCGGTCCCGGCGACGCGGCCGAGCGAGCGCCACGTCGACGCGAACGGCTCGGCGGACCCGGTGGTCGCCGCCTAAAACTGATCGAGCAGGCGCTCGTTCCAGACGCTCAGCGCCCGCGCGCGCTGGGTGAACCGGTGCAGCGGGTACTCGAGCGTGTAGCCGATCGCACCGGTCACCTGCTGGCAGGTCGCACACGCGCCGGCGATCGCCGGGCCCGCGTGGGCAAGCGCCTCGGCGCCGGGATCGGCACTCGCCACGAGGCTCACGCCGCGCACCGCGGTCGCCGCATCGGCCAGCAGCTGCTGGACGGGAGCCAGGCCGCCGAGGGTGGTGCCGAAGGCGGCGCGGTCGCGGACGTAGGCGACGGTCAGATCGAGCGCGGCCTGTCCGACTCCGGCCAGGTAGCCGATCCCGGCCGCGAGCCAGGCTCGCCGAGCGGTCTCCCACACGGATGGGTCGATCTCCGCCGGCGGACCGAGCTCGCGCACGCGATGCACATCCAGGCCGTCGGCAGACGGGATCCGCTCCGCGGCGAGGACGCAGCGCAGCACGAGCGGGCCGTCGACCACCATCACCGCCGTTCGTTCGGACACCAGACAGCGGACAAGACCCCCGAAAACCGGGCTCCCACCGAGCAGCCCATCGACCGCACCGAGCGGCGCCGCGCGCCTGCCAAGCTCGACCGCGCCGAGCGCCGCGAACTGGACGAGCTCGGCGTCGCCGGCCACCTCCGCCCAGTCGACCGCCACCAGCGCGTCATCCAGCGCGGGCCACGACTCGCCCGCCTCACCAGGCGTCCAGGGCGCGCGCGCAGGGGTCGCCCGTTCGACGACTCCGGCGACGCTCTCGGCGAACGCCCGCGCATCATCGAGTCCCACGCTCACGCCCGTGACTCCAGACCGACTCCCAGCACCTCCGCGGTGTGCTCCCCGAGCCCGGGCGCGCTCCAGCGCGCCGGAGCGCTCGCTCCGTCCACCTTGAACGGCGATCCCAGTAGTCGCACCGGGCCGACTCCCTTCTGCTCGACGGTCTGCACGAGACCATTGGCGTTGACCTGCTCGTCCTCGTATTGAGCGGCGAGCAGGCGCACCGGAGCCGCCGGCACGCCCGCGGTACGGAACGCCTCCACCCACTCCTGCACTGAGCGCGTCGCCAGCCGGCGCTCGAACTCGCCGGCGATCTCCAGGCGCCGGCGGCGCTCGACCTCATCGGCGGGCGGCGCCTGTGGATTGGCGGCCCACGGGTCGTCCAGGCCGACGACGGCGGCGGCGGCCCTGCGCTGTCGCTCGTGCAGGCACGCCAGCGCGAAGAAGCCGTCGGCCGCGGCGTAGGCCCGGTAGTAGGGCTCGAGCGCCAGGGCGGCGCGCGCCTCCCGTCCGTGGCGCGCCAGGTCCTCGGCGGTGGCGTGGCGCGGCGCACCGACCGGCGGCTCGGGATCGACATCGGCGACGGACACGAATCGTTGCGCCTGCACCGCGAGCGCCGCGCCCAGCAACGACACCTCGAGCCCCGGCGCGGCTCCCCGGCCGCGGCCGACGAGCCCGCCGAGCACCGCGATCGTGGCCAGCAGGCCGGCGGTGAAGTCGGCCATCGCGATTCCTCCGGCTCGCTGCGGGACCGGATCGGCCGGATGGGCGTTGGCGAGCAGCAGCCCCGACAGCGACTGGGCGACGAGATCGAACGCGGTGGCGCTTGCGTCCGGACCGTCGCTGCCGAGCGCCGAGACGCAGCACCACACCGCATCCGGATTGACCTCCC
Source organism: Solirubrobacteraceae bacterium (assembly GCA_035503035.1). Classification (GTDB taxonomy): domain Bacteria; phylum Actinomycetota; class Thermoleophilia; order Solirubrobacterales; family Solirubrobacteraceae; genus Palsa-465. Next base: position 26,081 of record DATJTS010000193.1, on the reverse strand, counting down.
GCACGCTCTCGCGGTCGAGCTCGAACTCGGTCGCCCGGGGCTCGGGGAGATTGTGCAGGACGACGTCTGCCTCACGGATCAGGTCACGACTGGCGCGGCGGTCCTCCGGGTCCTTGAGGTTCAGGACCACCGAGCGCTTGTTGCGGTTCAGCGCGTAGAAGTAGCGACTCTCGCCGGGGGCGAACGGCTCATAATGGCGCCAGGCATCGCCGTGCGGAGGCTCGACCTTCACCACGTCGGCTCCGAGGTCGGCGAGGAGCATCCCGGCGAACGGTCCCGCGACGTACTGCGCGTATTCCAACACCCGCACACCGCTCAGCGGGAGGGCATCGGCGCTCATCTCCTGAGCCCCAGCTCCCGGTGCGCGATGACGGTCCGCTGGACCTCGGCCGCCCCGCCCGAGATCGTTGTCGCCACCGACGCCCGCTGGAAGGCGGCCACCCGGCCGCGCAGCGTGCCGACGCCCTCCTCGAGCAGCCCCTCCGGACCGAGCAGCTCCAGCGCGAACTCCGCGACCTCCTGCATGAGCTCGGCGATCGACAGCTTCGCCATCGAGCTCTGCGCGCTCGCCGGCCGCTCGTCCTGGAGCAGCGCGGCGGCCCGGCGACCGTGCTGACGGGCGGCGAGCGCCGCGCCGCGGAGGCGGCGGAGACGCCGGCGCGCGTCGGTCCCCTCCGCGAGCGGGGTGAGCGCGTCGAGCAGCCAGAAGATCGTGCCCACCTTCTCACTCGTCACCCGCTCGTAGTCGAGCGTGCCCATGAGCACGCGCCAGCCGCCGTGCAGCTCCCCGACCAACCCGTCGGCCGGAACCTCCACGTCCTCCAGCTCGAGCTCGCCGATCGCTCCGCCGCCGAGCGTCGGATGCATGTGGACGGTGATCCCGGGCGTGTCGAGCGGCGCGACGAGCACGGAGATGCCGCGATGGCGCTCGCGCTCGGGATCGGTCCGCACCGCGAGGTACACCCAGTCGGCGTAGTCCGCGCTCGAGGTCCAGATCTTGCGGCCGTTGACCACGAAGCGGTCACCGTCACGGTGCGCCCGGGTGCGCAGCGAGGCGAGGTCGGAGCCCGCGTCGGGCTCGGAGAAGCCCTGACAGAACAGCACCCGGCCCGCCGCCACCTCGGGGATCAGACGCTCCTGGAGCGCATCACTGCCGAAGCGCAGCAGCGCGTTGCCGATCGTCTTGACCGACAGCAGGTACCCCGAGAGGGGCAGCCAGTGGTAGCCGAAGCGCTCTTCGCACGCGACCGTGTGCAGCGCGGTGAGCCCCCGCCCGCCGAGACGCTCGGGCCAGTGGACCCCGATCCATCCCGCCTCCCCGAGCGCGCGGTAGCCGCGGCGCGAGTCGCCGTCGGAGGGCATGCCCTGGAAGCGGAGCGCGGGCTCCGCGGCGAGCTCCGCAGCGAGCCCCTGCGCAAAACGGTCGGCGTCGGCGGCCAGCGCGTCGACGGACACGTGCGCGGCGGGGTCGGCCGTGGTCACCGGTGCGCCCCGGACACGTTCATCGACCGCTCAACCGCACGCGCGGTGTCGAGCAGGCCGTCAGTGAGCTGGCGGCGGAAGGCCGCGGTCGCGCGGGCCGACGGCAGCGAGACGTTGATCGCGGCAGAGCCCGGACCATCCGGCCAGGTGACCGGAACCGCGATCGACACCAGGCCGATCTCGTACTCCTCCTCGGAGACGGCGACGCCCGAGCTCCGCACCTCGGCAAGATGCGGAACGATCTGCTCCCAGCTGGTGAGCGTCTTGGCGGTGAGCCGCTCGTAGGGTTCCTCACCCAGCGCCTGGCGAGCGAGCTCATCGGGCTGCTGCGCCAGCAGGCACTTGCCGAGCGCCGTGCAATGCGCGGGCAACCGCATCCCGACGGTGACCTGCGGGGTGAGCAGGCGATCGCCGGATTCACTGAGCAGATAGAGGATCTCCGAGCCCTGGAGGATCGCCGCGTTGACCGTCTCCTGCAGGCTCGACGCCAGGCGCAGGAGATGTGGCCGCGCCAGCTCCGGCAGGCGCATGCCCGCCATCAGCGGCGGCATCAGCCGCGCCATCTCCAGCCCGAGCCTCAGTCGCCGGGTCGCGGGGTCCCGGTCGATCCATCCGCGCTCGGTGAGCACGGCGGTGAGGCGGTGCACGGTCGGCATCGGCAGGCCGAGCGACTCTGAGATCTCCTTCTGCGAGAGCTCGGGGCCGAGTCTCCCGAACAGCTCCAGGACGTCGAGACCACGAGCCAGCGTCCCGACGGAATTCTCACTCATCGAAACTTGCTTTCGCATATCGGTAGCGGTTAATCTAGGGCCAACATGAGCTCCCGTCAAACATCCGCGCCCCTTGCCGAGCGGGAGCACGCCACCGCCCACGTGGTGCAGGACGAGTGGGTCGAGATGCCCGACGGCGTCAGGCTAGCCCTGCGCCTCTGGCTGCCCGCGGACTCGCGCGAGCACCCCGTGCCGGCGATCCTCACCTCCGTCCCGTACCGCCGCAGCGACGGCACCGCGATCGGCGACGCCGCCTGGGGCAGCTACTTCGCGCGGCACGGCTTCGCCTACGCGCGCCTCGACATTCGCGGCAGCGGAGACTCCGAGGGCATCATCGAGGACGAGTACACACCCCAGGAGCAGGATGACGCCGAGCAGGTGATCGACTGGCTGTCAGGGCGGCCCTGGTGCACGGGCGCGGTGGGCATGATCGGGATCTCATGGGGTGGCTTCTCCGGACTTCAGATGGCGGCGCGCCACCCGGAGGCACTGCGCGGCGTGGTGGCGATCCACGCCAGCGACGATCGCTACAGCGACGACGTCCACTACGTCGGCGGCTGCGTGTCGGCGATGGACATCACGCAGTGGGCGAACTCGATGCTCGCCTACCTCAGCCAGCCGCCCGACCCGCGGGTGGTGGGACCGCGCTGGCGCAGCCAGTGGCTTGAGCGTCTGGAGGGCACCTCCTTCTTCATCGAGCCATGGCTGGGTCACCAGCGTCGCGACGAGTACTGGCAGCAGGGTTCGGCGTGTGAGGACTACTCCGCGATCCGGTGCCCGATCTTCGCCGTCGGCGGCTGGGGCGACGGCTACCGCGACATGGTCCTGCGCGTGGTCGAGCATGTGAGCGCACCGGTGCGCGGGATCATCGGCCCGTGGGGGCACACCGGACCCGAAGAGGGTGCCCCGGGTCCCGCGATCGGCTTCCTGCAGGAGTGCGTGCGGTTCTTCGCGGCCACGCTCGCCGACGAGGACAACGGATTCTTCGACGAGCCCCGGCTCGTGAGCTACCTGCAGGAGCCGGTCTCCCCCGCGGGCTCCTATCCCCGACGCGAGGGTCGATGGGTGGCCGACCCGTGCTGGCCGTCGCCGTCGCTCTCGCCGTGGACGTTGACCGTCGGCTCACGCGACCTGCACGACACCGCCGACGGACAGGGGACCGCCGCGGTGCGGACGTTGCGCGGGCTGCAGACGACCGGCCTGCAGGCCGGTGTCTGGTGCGGTGACGGCAGCCGCGGTGACTTCCCGCTCGATCAGCGGCCCGACGACGGGGCGTCGTTGTGCTGGGACGGCGAGCCGCTGGTTGAGCGGGTGGAGATCCTCGGCTGCGGGGAGGCCAGGCTGCGCGTAAGCGTCGACCGGCCGCAGGCGCTGCTCGCGGTGCGCGTGTGCGACATCGCGCCCGACGGGACCTCGACGCTCGTCGCGCGGGGGCTCCTCAACCTCAGCCGCCGGGAGGGCCACGACCGCAGCGTCCCGATGCCGGTGGGCGAGCCGGTCGACGTCCGTGTCCGGCTGCAGTCGATCGGGTATGCGATCCCCGCCGGGCACCGCGTACGGCTCGCGGTGTCGAACACCTACTGGCCGTGGGCGTGGCCCTCGCCCGAGGCCGGCGTGCTCACGGTGCACTGCGGGCCCGAGAGCGTTCTGACCCTGCCGCGGCGCCAGGTCGGTGGGGACGAGTTGGCGGCGCCGCCGTTCGGCCCGCCGGAGAGCGGCGAGCCGCTCGCCAGTGAGACGACCATGCTGCGTGACGGGGGCCGCCGGGTCCGGCGCGATCTGGACGACGGCGCGACCGAGGTGGAATTCGACTGGCACCCCTCGCGGGTTCGCATCCTGTCCACGGGAACCGAGATGGGAGAGGAGAACGTGACGCTCTACCGCCTGCGCGACGGCGATCCGCTGTCGGCCACCGTCACCTGCCGCACGACGGTCACCCTCGATCGACCTGGCTGGCGGATCCGCGGCGAGGCTCGAAGCACGATGACCTGTGACCGTGACACGTTCACGGTCACGAGCTCGCTGGACGCCTACGAGGACGACGTGCGTGTCCACGCCCGCGCGGTCACGCATCGCTTCCCGAGGGACGGCGCCTGATGTCGGCGGCGCCTGTCACTCAGGTTCCCGGCCGCCGCACTCCGCCGTGGTCGTGGTACACCGACCCGGCGATCCTCCGGCGCGAGCACGAGCGGATCTTCCGTCGTGCGTGGCAGTACGCCGGTCACCTCGGCGAGCTGCAGGGACCGGGCAGCTACTTCGCCTCCGAGACCGGCCCGGTGCCGGTCGTGGTGACCCTCGACAACGATGGGGTGCTGCGCGGCTTTCTCAACGTCTGCCGCCATCGCGGGGCGATCGTGGCCACCGACGCACGCCGCCGCAGCACGCTGCAGTGCCCCTACCACGCGTGGACCTACGGCTTGGACGGGTGCCTGCGGGCGGCGCCGCGCAGCGGTGAGGATCCGGCGTTCGACGCCGACGGCCTCGGCCTCGTCCCCGTCTCGGTCGGGACCTGGGGACCGTTCGTGTTCGCCAACCCCGACCCCGCGGCCGCTCCGCTGGCGGAGGCGCTCGGGGATCTTCCCGAGGTCGTGGCCGCCCACGGGCTCGACATCGAAGCATTGCGATGCGATCGCCGGGTCCGGTACGAGATCCGCGCGAACTGGAAGATCGCGCTGGAGAATTACCTGGAGTGCTACCACTGCCAGGTCAACCATCCGGGGCTGGTGGAGGTGATCGACGAGCGCCGGCTCGTGCTCGACCCGTACGGGCGGCGGGGGAGCATGTATGCGCCCGTCCACCCCAAGTCGCTCGATGGCCGCGGCCCGATCGATGCCCATGGAAGCCTGGTCGAGGGACAGAACCACCTGTGGTTCCCGACGCTGAAATTCAACGTGCTCCCGGGGCATCCCAACCTCTCGATCGGCCCGTTGTGGCCGACGGGTCCGGAGACCTGCGCCGGCTACCTTGACTACTGGTTTGGCGAGAGCGCCGATGCCGAGTGGATCGAGGAGCTGTTCGTGCTCGACAACCAGGTCGGACAGGAGGACACCGCGCTCGTCGAGGCCGTGCAGCGCGGTAGCTCGACCGGCCTGGTCGACCGCGGCTGGGCGCTCGGCGGCGTCGAGGCGCTCATCGTCCAGTTCCAGGACTACCTCCGCGAGGAGCTCGAGCTCGACCAGGACGCGGACGCGCCGGGATGACGACGTTGTCGAGTCTCCTGCGCCAGTCGGTGCTCGGCGCAGGACCGTACGTTCCCGGCGCGAGCGCCCACGAGACCCGGCAACGCCTCGGGCGCGACGACCTCGTCCGCCTGAACTGGAACGAGAACCTCGCGGGGCCGCTTCCCGGGGTCGTCGAGGAGACGGCGGCCGCGCTGCCGGGGGTCTGGGCGTACCCCGAAGAGGCCTATGAGGAGCTTCGGACGGCGATCGCGGACTGGAGCGGAGCCGACCGCCGACAGATCGTGCTCGGCCATGGCATCCAGGCACTGACGATCACGCTCGTCTCCGGGTTCGTCGAGCCCGGCGACCGCGTGGTGGTGCCTCGCCCGACGTACGGGTTGTATGCCCAGGCCTGCACGGTCGCGGGCGCCGAGGTCCACCGCGTCGACGTGACGCCGTCGCTCGGCCTCGACCTGGAGGCGGTGGCCGCGGCCGCGACGTCGGCCTCGGCCAAGCTGGTGTGGATCTGCGACCCCAACAATCCCACCGGGCTGAGGCTCGAGGCGAAGGAATGGAGCGACTTTCTGGACGCGCTGCCGGACGGCTGTCTGGTGGTCGCCGACGAGGCATACGGCGACTACATCGACCCTGCCGACCGGATCGACCGGTTGGCGGACCTCCGGGCCGGCCGCCCCGTCGTGATCCTGCGCACCTTCTCCAAGATCTTCGGCCTCGCCGGACTGCGTCTCGGCTACCTGCTCGTGCCCGAGTCACTCAGCCCGCACATCGACGCCGTCCAGGAGCCGTTCAACGTCAACCACGCGGCGCTGGCGGCCGGGCTGGCGAGCCTGCGGCGCGTGCACTTGGTGGAGGATCGCCGCCGGGACGCGGTGCGGGCGCGGCGGCGGCTCACCGACCCGCTCGCGGGCAGCGGGATCGAGCATGTGCCCTCGAGCGCCAACTTCGTCCTGCTCCGCATCCCCGGGGACGACCTGGCGGTGGCAGAGACACTGGCCCGGGACGGGCTCCTCGTCCGGGCCGGCACGGAGTTCGGCTTGCCGGGGTATCTGCGGGTGACGCTCGCGGACGAGGAGTTGATGGGTCGGGTGGCTGCCGCCCTGGTCTCCGCGGTTGCACCCGGCGTCGTCTGACGGTGACGTAGGCTTGCCTCGGATGCGAGAGGCCGAGCTCAAGCAGACCGACGCCGGTCTGGTCCCGGACTCCGATGGCTGGTTCGTGCTGTCCTGCCAGGACGCCCGCTGGTTCGAGCGGCCGGGGATGGGGTCCGGCCTGCCGCTGACCGGAGTCGACCAGTACGAGGCCGAGACCTTCTTTCCGATGCTCGGGATGGCGATCCGCGTGATGCAGCCGGGCGAGCCGAGCACCACATACCACTGGGAGACCGAGCAGGAGGACTTCCTGGTCCTGGCCGGCGAGGCGGTCCTCATCGTCGAAGGCGAGGAGCGCATCGTGCGCCAGTGGGACTTCGTCCATTGCCCTCCCGAAACCCGCCACGCGTTTGCGGGCGCGGGAGACGGACCCTGCGTCCTGCTGTGCGTGAGCTCACGTCAGTTCCAGAAGGACGGCCCGTGGGGGTACTACTGCGCCGACCCGGTTGCCGAGCGGTACAACGCCGCCGCCCCCGAGGACACCCAGGATGGCGAGATCGCCTACGCCCGGTTCGGCCCATTACGAGCGACGCGCTACCCGGACGGACTCCTGCCCTCGCCGCCGAGACCTGATCGGATGGGCACGTGATCGACCAGACGAGCGAGTTCGGTCGCCGCGTCGCCCGGCACCTCCGGGACGAGCACGTGGTGTGGCTGACCACGGTCAGTCCCTCCGGCGCGCCACTGCCCCGACCGGTCGGATTCCTGTGGGACGGCGAGGAGACGGTCTCCGTCTACAGCCAGGCCGGCGCCCGGATCCGCAACGTGACCGCCAACCCGAGCGTCACGCTGAACTTCAGCGGCGACGGGCACGGCGGCGACATCGTCGTCCTGTCAGGCACGGCCGAGATCGTCGGTTCGGCGCCAGCCGCGGGTGAGAACCCCGAGTGGGTCGCCAAGTACGCGGAGGATTGGAAGCGTGCCGGCATGACCGCCGAGTCGTTCGCGCAGCGGTTCCGCGTCCCGCTCCGTATCCACCTCCTCGACGTCCACGGCCACTGAGCAGCATGAGCGATCCGTCCACGCTGATCGAGTTCCCCGCCGACGATCCGGAGCGGGCCCGCCGCTTCTGGTCGACGCTGCTGGCGCTCGAGCTCGGCGAGCGCGACTCCGGCCAGGGACGGGGCTGGCAGACGGTCGGCGGCGACACCGCGATCGGCATTCACGAGCGAGGGCGCGGTCCGGGGGACACGGCGTCGCTTCCCTACTTCACGGTCGCCGATCTGAACGCGGCGCTCGAGCAGGTCCGAGCGCTCGGCGGGACCGTGATTCATCCCGGGGAGCAGTGGGCGGTATGCCGCGACTCGGAGGGGAGCCCGTTCGGGCTCGCACTCCGGGCAACCGCGGGCCGGTAGCGGGCCGATCTGGGGGGCTACGGTTCGGTCGTGGCGAAGAGGAGGGAGACGCGTCGGTTTGGGCCTGGCCCGTATGTGCTGGGATTGCGGCGCCTGGACGAACGGGACGACTTTCCGTTCAGCGTGCCCGCGATCGCTCAGATCGAGCAGCTGCGACTCGATCAGCCGGTGACGCTCCTGGCTGGAGAGAACGGGACCGGCAAGTCGACGATTCTCGAGGCCGTCGCCGCGGCGATCGGCTTCGCGGAGCAGGGCGGAGAGTTCTCCCGGCTCGGGGAACTGCCCGCGGTGCCTCGCGATGTTCTCGACGAGGACGACAATCCTTTGCTGGCGCCGGTGCTCGGCGTCACCAAGCCGCGCGGCGGCTACTTCCTGCGCGCCGAGAGCTTTTTCAACGTCGCGGAGTTCGTCGACAGCGACGACCCGTTCGCGCCGGACCTGTCGCTGTACGGAGACGTCCCTCTCCATGCCCAATCACATGGTGAGTCGTTCCTGGCGCTGGCCGCCAACCGGTTCGGCCCCGAGGGCATCTACCTGCTTGACGAGCCCGAAGCGGCGCTGTCGGTCACCGGGGCGCTGGCGCTGCTCGCGGTCGTGGCTCGCGCAGCGAGTGGGGGCGCCCAGTTTGTCATCGCCACCCACTCGCCGGTCCTGCTCGCCGCTCCGGGGGCGCAGATCTACGAGCTTGACGAGGACGGCGTCAATCGTTCCGCCTACGACGACCTGCAGGCCGTGCGACAGATGCGCGGCTTTCTGGAGGCGCCTGACCGGTACCTGCGGCAGATCATGATCAGCGCGGACGACGACTGATCGTCCGCGCACGCCCCGCGACTGCGCCATACTGATCGGACGATGACGACGTCGTGCAACGATCGCTGTTGCTGGTGGCGGCCGCTTCTTCTGCGGCCCCGCTGATCTCTGTCCACGGGCCGCCCTGAGCGGCCCACGGCTCCATCGACGACGCGTGCCTGCTCGGGCGGCCTCTCCGAAAGGCCAACCATGTCTGACACACGATCGATCCACGCCGAGCCCGTGAGCGCGTTCACGCCGCGGGTGCTGACCGGCGACCGCCCGACCGGCCGGCTCCACCTCGGGCACCTGTTCGGCACCCTGCAGAACCGCGTCCGTCTGCAGGAGGACGGCGTCGAGATCTTCGTGCTCGTCGCCGACTATCAGACGATCACCGATCGCGACAGTCCCGCCTCGCTGCCGTCAGATGTCGAGGAGCTGGTCGCCGACTACCTCGCCGTCGGGATCGACCCGGCGCGCGCGACCATCTTCGCCCACTCGCTGGTGCCGGAGCTCAACCAGCTGATGCTCCCCTTCCTTGGTCTGGTCACCTTGCCGGAGCTGCTGCGCAACCCGACGGTCAAGGAGGAGGCCGCCGCGGCGGGCATGCGCGCGCTGAGCGGTCTGATGCTCACCTATCCCGTCCACCAGGCGGCCGACATCCTGTTCTGCCGCGCGACCCTCGTGCCGGTCGGGGCCGACCAGCTTCCCCACGTCGAGCAGACTCGCGAGATCGCGCGCCGCTTCAACCGCCGCTACGGACGCGACCGCCCGGTGTTCCCCGAACCGGAGGCGATGGTCGGAGACGCGCCGACCCTGCTCGGCACCGACGGGCGCAAGATGAGCAAGAGCCGCCACAACGCGATCACCTTGGCCGCGACCGCGGATGAGACCGCTCGCCTGCTGCGCGCCGCCAAGACGGATTCCGGACGGCAGATCACCTACGACCCCGAGACCCGGCCCGAGGTCTCCAACCTGCTGCTGCTCACCGCGCTCTGCGAGCAGGCCGACCCCCGGGACATCGCGGCGCAGATCGGCGGGCGCGGGGCCGCTGAGCTCAAGCGCCGGGCGACGGAGGCGGTCAACGAGATGCTCGCGCCGGTTCGCCGCCGACGCGACGCGCTCATCTCAGACCGGGGGTATCTCCGTGAGGTCCTGCGGGAGGGGAGCGAGATCTCGCGCGCGGTCGCGCAGCGCACGCTCGCCGACGTGGCTGAGGCGATGCACACCAGCTACTGACCGTGCCCTCACTCGGCCCGGCAGAAAGGTGGGCGATACTTAAGCAATGGCGAAACGCGTCCCAGTCGAGGTGGCCTCGCTGCGGCGCAGAGCATTCGCGGCGCTCGTTGATCTCGTGGTCATCCTGGCCGGGATCGACGCCTTGCTCGTGCTGGTCGTGAAACGGAAGGCGCGGCGGCTGGATCGGGACCAGCCACGGCGCGCAACCGCGAAGTTCCATGCGGCTGCGACCTTTGGCCGACGCGCCGCTCGGCTGTACGAGTCAAAGCCGGGGCAGGTCCTGCTGCACGTGATCTCGATCACGCTCGTCGAGGTGCCGCTGCGGAACTGGCGCAGCCCGGGAGCGAGGATCGCCGGTATCCGAGTCGTCGACGCGCGCACCGGCGGACCGGTCACGGTTCGCAGCGCCATCCTCGGGGAGGAGTTTGGGAAGGTGTTCGGCCTTCTGATCAGGCCGCTGACCAACCGCCTGCGACGTCGCTCAGAGGCCGACCGAGCCCGGCTGCGTGAGCTCCAGCCGCAGATCGAGTCATTGGGGCGTCAGTACGCCGACGATGGCGCCGCACGCCAGAAGGCGATCATGGACCTCTACAAGGCCCACCACGTCAATCCGCTCGGGTCGACGTTGTGGACTTTTCCCGGAGTCCTGCTGATGCCGCTCACCGCCCTCTTCTCGCCAACGGGGCAGACGCTCCGGCAACGCGTGTCAGGCACGCTGGTCATCCGCGCGCGCTAGGACCGGCGCGGCCGCGCTGCCCGCGTCCTCCAGCCTGGCCGGCTACCTGGAGCTGGGCGCCGCCTCCCGAACGAGCCGGCGCGCTCGGCCAGCCTGATCTGTGCGTTGCTCTGCATCCGCTTCGACGTGGGCTACGCCAACGGCGGCGGCCCGGCCGGTCCGTGAGCGGGCCGCGCTCGCGCTGCCTCAGCCCCGACCGACCCCGGCCGTGTCCGGATTGATCAGCTGGTAGAGGACGTGGTCTTGCCAGCGATCGGCGATCTTCAGATAGGCGCGCGCCGTGCCGATCGGCTCAAAGCCGTTGTGCTCGAGCACGCGCTGGGAGGCGATGTTGTGGGGAAGGATGCCCGCCTGAATCCGGTGCAGGCGCAGGTCGTCGAAGGCCAGGCGGGAGATGTGCGCCACCGCGGCGGTGGCGTGGCCCCGGCCGCCCACCGACGCGCTGACCCAGTAGCCGAGGTTGCACGACTCAAACGATCCACGCACGATGTCGCTGAGGGTCACCCGCCCGATGATCTGATCGCCCGCGAGGATCACCTGGGGCTCGAGCACGCCCTGCGCGACGCCGCGCAGCGCCTGCTCGATCACCGCCCGTTGACCGGCGACCGTGAAGAAGCCGGGCGGACGGGCCGGATCCCACGGCGCCAGGAACTCGCGGTTGCGGGCGAGCACCTCGGCAAGGGGTTCCGCATCGTTCAACGAGATCCGGCGGATCACGGTCACGTTGCCCATGTTCTCCGATCCGCCACCGTCCCGGATCGAGCGCCTGGCGGCGGCATTCAGGAGCGCAGCACCGTGCGCAGGTCAGACGGCAACTCGGCGAGGTCGTCGGACTCGCGCTCGTCGGGTGCGGGCAGCTCTCCATCGGTGACGCGGCGGCGCGGGTCACGGCCGTCGACGGTGCGGACCGAGGGGCGACACGGCCGGCCGTCGCCGAGGATCACGCCGTCGGAGCAGTGCGCCTCGATCGCGCCCTCCCCGAACTGCTCCTGGTAGAGACGGGAGTACAGGCCGCCACTCGCGAGCAGCTCGTCGTGCGTCCCCCGCTCGACCACCTCGCCGCCGTCGATGGCGAAGATCACGTCCGCCGCGCGAATCGTCGACAGCCGGTGAGCGATGGCGATCGTGGTGCGTCGTCGCATCAGGCTCTCGAGCGCCTGCTGGACGACGCGTTCTGACTCGGTGTCCAGCGCCGAGGTCGCCTCGTCGAGGATCAGGATCGGTGGGTCGGCGAGGATCACCCTGGCGATCGCCAGCCGCTGGCGCTCGCCGCCTGAGAAGCGGTAGCCGCGTTCTCCCACGACCGTGTCGTAGCCGTGATCGAGCGCCATGATCCGGTCGTGGATGAACGCCGCCCGCGCGGCGGCCTGCACCTGCTCGTCGGTCGCGTCCGGAGCGCCGTAGCGCAGGTTGTCGGCGACGGTGCCTCCAAATAGATAGCTCTCCTGGGTCACGACCCCGACCGCGGCTGCGATCGAGGCCGCGGTGAGGTCACGGACGTCGTGGCCGTCGATCCGCACCGCGCCGGAGTCGACGTCGTACAGGCGCGGAATCAGGTAGGAGATCGTCGTCTTCCCCGCCCCTGACGGTCCGACGAGGGCGGCCAGCTGCCCCGGCTCGACGGTAAGTGAGACCTCGTGCAGGGCGGTGACCCGCGAGGCGTCCGGCTCCTGCTCGCTGCCGCCGTAACTGAACGACACCTGATCGAGCGCGACCGCTCCCCGGGTCTCCCCCGCCGGGATCGACACCCCGTCGGGCCGATCGCTGATCCGTGGCGTCAGGTCGATCAGCTCGAAGATCCGTCCGAACAAAGCCAGTGAGGACTGGATGTCGACCGACACCTGCAGGAGCTGGTTGATCGGCATCAGCAGCCGTGTCTGCAGCGTCGTGAACGCGACGAGGGTGCCCGCCGAGAGCGCGCCGCCATGGGCGCCCTGCAACCCCGCGACCAGGTAGACCAGCGCCGGACTGATACCGAAGAACGCCTGGGTCACCGCAAAGAAGCCGCGCCCGACCATCGCCTGGCGGACCTGGAGATCCGCCTGGCGCTCGTTCTCCTCGCGGTAGCGCTCCACCTCGTGCGACTGACGTCCGAACACCTTCGCCAACAGGATCCCGGAGACCGACAGCGTCTCCTGGGTGATCGACCCCATGGAGGCCAGCGAGGCCTGCGCCTCGCGGCGTGCCGCGCGCCGAGCTCGGCCGACCCGGCGGCTGAAGATCACGAACATCGGCGTCACCGCCAGCGAGATCAGCGTCAGCAGCGGTGAGAGCAACACCATCGCCACGACGGAGGAGGCCAGCGTGACCACGTTGGAGACGACCGACGACGCCGTACTCGTGATCGTCGTCTGCACTCCGCCGACGTCGTTGGCCAGCCGCGACTGCACCTCGCCCGACCGCGTCGCCGTGTAGAAGGCGAGCGACAGACGTTCCAGATGCACGAACAGCCGGTCGCGCAGATCGCGCAGCACCCGGTTGCCGACGATCTCGGTCAGCCACGTCTGCCCGACGTTGAGGATGCCGTTGGCGATCGGGATCGCGATCAACGCCGCAACGAGCACATACAGCCTCCCAAGGTCCGGTCCGCCGCGGACGAACAGCGCGTCGTTGAACACGTCGCGCACGAGCAGTGCGCTGATCACCGACAGCACCGAGCTCGTGAGGATCATCGCCCCGATCCCCGCCAGCGTCCCCCGGTACGGCGTGAACAGCGCGACGATCCGCCGACCCAGTCCCGACTGCTCTCCAGCTGCAGAATTCATGACGGCACGGTACCCGAGTCCCAGCCGCGCACGGCGCGCGCTCGGGCCGCGCGATACCGTGATCAGCATGCCGCCCTCTGGAGGGTTGAAGCTGTCGCTCCACGGCGAGACACGCCAGGATCGACGCGTGCGGTTCGCCGAGCTGTCGGTCCGGTCCGACCGCGGCAAGGCGGTGCATCTGGTCACCGATGCCAGCGGCCGGCTCCGGTATCACCTTCCCGCCGGCGAGTACGGGATCAGGCTGGCGAGCGGTCGCGAGGCGCGATGCACGATCCGGCGCGAGGGCTGGACCAGCGTCCACCTGCAGTTGCCCTGAGCATCCGGCGCCGCCGGATGGCGGCGCCCCGCTGCCCGACTCGCCCTGGATGCCCGCCCCGAGCCCGTGGGTGTGTCACCTGAGTGCGGATAATCGACGGTCAGGTGACACACCCCCCACCGACGCGTGCTCCTGCACCGGTCCCGTGAGCGGATCAGACGCCGGGCAGGGTGATGAGTGAGATCGAGTGCGCGGGGAAGGTGATGCTCGTCGCGCCGTCGGTCACGGTCGCCGAGCTGGAGCTCGTCGACACGGTGTCGGGTGCCTGGCTCGAGTTGTCGCTGAGCGGCGACGGGCCGTCGAGGGTGGTCATGGACGCGGCGCCGGAGCCGGTGACGCCGGCGAAGCTCACCGCGGCGCGGATGTCGGCGGAGGGGCTGCGGTTGATGACGACGAGCCGCACCCCGCCCGAGGTGGCGGCCGACACGACCGCCAGATCACCGCTGGTGGGGCCCGAGCTCTCAAGCGAGGGATTGCTGTTGACGGTCGCACTGAGCAGACTCCCCCCGGCCAGCGGCTCCATCAGGGCCAGGAACTGACCCGTCGGCTGCACCACCGACTGGGGTCCGGGTGTGGTGATGGCGCCGGTCGTCGCGAACGGCGCCGCCCCCGGCAGGCCGATGGTCACCGCCGAAGCGGCGGGTAGCTCAGCGTCGAGCAACTGGCGATCGGCGACAGGGATGCCGAGCTGGATCCAGTCTGCCAGCTGGCTGGCGTTCAGGAGCGCCTCGTCAAGCGAGTTCAGGAAATACGGCGCCTCGAGTGGATCCGGGGTCGAGTCGATCAGCTGCCCGTACTCGGTGAGGACGAGCGGGATGTGGCGCCCGGCGTCCTGGTCGGCGTCGGTCTGCAGGCTCTGCACGGCCGCGTCCTCGACATCGGGCACGGTCATCACCTGGGATTCGTACTGGTCGATCGGCAGCGACGGCGAGATGTCTCCCGAGCCGACGTAGGGATGGTCCTGTAGACAGTCGTAGGGCTGGGAGGTCCCCATCGCGTCCAGGAAATTCTGCGTGGTGTCCGAGGAGCAGACCTGGATGCTGGGGTTGGCCTGCTTCATCGCGCTGTAGAACTGCGCGAAGCCGTCGTGGGGTCCGGAGTCGTAGCTCGCGGTCACCACGGATCCGGACGGCGGGATCGCACCGTGGGTCCCGTCGCCGAAGGTGATCGTCCCGGTCGAGGCGTCCAGCGTGTAGTCCTGGGCCGATGAGCCGGCCCCGGTGAAGGACGAGACCATGTTCCAAGGACTGCCGTTCACGTCGATCGTGGGCGAGCCGGACACCGGCGGGTAGGCGACCTGGAAGCTCTGACTGGGCGCTCCGGTCGACACCGCGGCCGAGCTGCGGCGGTCGGCGGCGAGCACCACCCGCTGGTCGGCGAACGCCGTCGTCCCGCCATAGATGTACTCGCAGGTGGCGACGGTCGGGCATGGGTTTGCGCCGGCAGGCGGCGTGGGGACCGTCACCGGCGTCCCCGACCGCCAGTAGTCGGGTGTGAGCTCCTCGTTTCCGACCTCCCAGTAGGGCACGTCGTACGCTGCCGGATGCCCGTTGGCGGCGCGCTGCTGCGCCCAGGTGCTCGTCCCCGGCGCATCGGTCATGTAGTGAACGAGGTCCGCCGCCTCGGTCGCGGTGCCGTCCGCGAAATCGACATCGAAGACACCGACCGCGCCGGTGAGGTCGAGCAGGCTGCCGAACTCGTCGGGGCCGACGGTCGACGGACTGGGAGCCCCGGAGGGCCCGACGGGATTGGGGGACCGCTGTGACTGCGGCCCGACCGCCCGCATCCACTGATAGCTCTGCCCGGTGATCCCACCGGGGAAGCGCAGCGACCCCGCTCCCACCGAGGAGACCAACTGCGTCGTGAACGACGGGAAGAACGCCCCGCTGGACGCGTCGAAGCTCCCCATCCCGCCGAACGGCGCCAGGAAATCACTGCCGAACACGGCCGGATCGATGACCGCGCCCGGATGGGTGGTGTCGACGGTGACCGATGTCGGAGCGATCCTGGGCGCGGGTGTCGCCCGTCGCCGGGGTCGAGGTCGGATCTGCGAGTGGCCCACCTCCGGGTCCAGACCGGCCGCCTCCGGCTGCGACTCCACGCCCACGGACGGCGGTCGGTCAGCGCTCCGTCCCCTCGGCACCCCCGCCGCGGCGTTTGCGGCGTTTGCGGCACAGATCAGCAGGAGCAGCATGGCCAACCAGGCCACCCCAACCGGCGCAACCGCCCGAGGTCGCGGCACCCAATCCATTGGTTGACAGTACCTGACCGCACACCGGCGAGAGCCTCGAACGCGACTCTCGTGCGCGGCTGAGCGAGACGACGCCGATCCATGCTGGTCACATCACCACCCTCACCGATGTGATGTGATGTCGCCGCCAATCACACCCACACGGGAAGGGACACGGCCATGCCATTCGTGACGGTCGGGACGGAGAACGGCGCCGACATCGAGATCCACTACAACGATCACGGAACGGGCAAGCCGGTCCTGCTGATTCACGGCTACCCGCTCGATGGCAACTCCTGGGAACGCCAGGAGCACGCCCTGCTCGAGGCGGGCTATCGCTGCATCAGCTATGACCGTCGCGGCTTCGGCCGGTCAAGCCAGCCCGCGACGGGCTACGACTACGACACGTTCGCGGCGGATCTGAAGGCGCTCCTGGACCACCTCGCGCTCGACCAGGACGTCGTGCTCGCCGGGTTCTCGATGGGAACCGGAGAGGTCACGCGATACCTGGGCCGGTATGGCTCGGCAGGAGTGAGCAAGGCCGTCCTGCTCGGCGTGATCCCTCCGTTCCTGCTCCAGACCGACGAGAACCCCAAGGGCGTGCCCGGCGCGGTGTTCGAGCAGATCAAGCAGGCGATCCTGGCCGACCGCTACGCGTACTTCGACGACTTCTTCGCCAACTTCTACAACACCGATGCGCTGGCGCCCGAGAGGATCAGCGATGCGGCCGTCCGCGCCAGCTTCAATGTCGCCGCCGCCGCCAGCCCGTACGCGTCCTACTGGTGCGTCGACACCTGGATCACCGACTTCCGAGCCGACCTGCCCAAGATCGACGTGCCGACGCTCGTGATGCACGGAACCGCGGATCGGGTCCTGCCGTTCGAGTCGACCGCCGCGAGGCTGCGTGACGAGCGGCTCATCGCCGACCTGACGGTGATCGAGGTTCCCGACGGTCCGCACAACATCGGTTGGACGTTCCCCGACAAGGTCAACCCAGCGCTGCTGGAGTTCCTGGCCCGCTGACCCGCGGAGGCGCGTTCCATGGATGTCGCGGAGTACATGCGCTACGACGCGCTGGGGCTCGCCGAGCTCGTGGAGGACGGACAGGTGAGCGCCGACGAGCTGCTCGCGCTCGCCCGCGAGCGGGCCGCCGCGGTCAACCCCCGCATCAACGCGATCATTCGCGAGCTGCGCCCGCAGGCCGACGCGCGCGCGGCCGGCACGCTGAGCGGCCCGTTCGCGGGGGTGCCGTTCCTCATCAAGGACCTCGCTCAGGACTACGCGGGGGTCCCGACCAGCTCAGGCTGCCGCGCGCTGTCCATGCTCGCGGCAACCGAGCACGCGACCGTCGTCCAGCGCTGGCTCGACGCGGGGTTGGTCATCTTCGGCAAGACCAGCTGCCCGGAGTTTGGGGCGAAGGGCATCACGGAGCCGGAGCTGTTCGGCCCCACCCGCAACCCGTGGGCGCTCGGCCGGACGCCGGGCGGCTCGTCCGGAGGGTCCGCTGCCGCCGTCGCCGCCGGGGTCGTTCCCGTCGCGGGCGCGAGCGATGGTGGTGGGTCGATCCGGATCCCCGCCGCCTGCTGCGGATTGGTGGGGCTCAAGCCCGGGCGCGGCCTGCTGCCGTCGGGACCCGCCGACGCCGAGCCGATGCATGGCGCCGCGGTGCATGGGGTCGTCTCGCGCAGCGTCCGGGACACGGCGGCCATGCTCGATGTGCTCGCGGGCGGCGAGGCCGCTGGCCCCTACCAGCCGGCGATGCCCACCGGCCCCCTCGCCGCAGAGGTCGGTGCCGACCCGGGTCACCTCAGGATCGGCGTGCGCGTCCCGACCCAGATCACGCCAGATCCCGACCCGGAGGCACGCGCGGCGATCGACGCCACGGTTCGCGCCCTCGGCGATCTCGGGCACTCGGTGGAGGTTCTCGCCGTGCCTCCCTATGACGACGAGCGGCTCGCCAAGGACTTCCTGTCGTCCTGGTTCGTCTACGTGGCGTGGGAGGTTGCGGAGACGCGGCTGAGCACCGGGGCCGGCGACGAGGGCTTTGAGCGCGACACGCTGATCATGGCCGCGCTGGGCCGGGCCACGAAGGGCGTGGACTACCTGGCGTCGGTGCAGCGCCGCCACGAGCACACCCGGCGCCTCACCACCTTCTTCGAGACCTACGATCTGCTGCTGACGCCGACGCTGGCGAAGCTGCCGCCGCTGATCGGACAGTTCGACCTGCCCGAGCCGCTGCAGCGCGTCGCAGATGCGCTGCTGAGGACGCGGACCGCCCGCCTGCTGTCACTGACCAAGATCGTCGACGACATGATCGACCAGAACCTCGGCTGGGTGCCATATACCCAACTGGCCAACCTGACCGGCCGTCCGGCGATCTCGGTGCCGCTGCACTGGACCGCCGAGAACGTGCCACTGGGGGTGCAGTTCGTCGCTCCGCTCGGCGGCGAGGGCCGGCTGATCCGGCTCGCCTCTCAGCTCGAAGAGGCGGTCCCGTGGCGCGATCGACGGCCCGAGCTCTGACCCGCCGCTTCGGCGGCTCTCGTCACCGCGTGTCCATGCCGAACGCGGCGACCATCGCGAGGACGTCGTCGAAGTTCCCCGCGATTCCGGACCACCTCACGGTCCCGGAGGCGTTGACCGCGATGCCGTAGGGCGTGGCGATGATCCCCAGTTGTCGTGAGATCTCATTCGCCGGCTGAACCACGATCTCATCGGCACCGAGGCCTCGGTAGAACTCGGCCCCGAGTTCGTCGGTGATCAGCACGAGGTCGGAGCCGACCATCACAAAGCCGTCCTCCCGCGCCGCGATCAGTTCGTCGCAGAGCATGTGGCTGGCCGCACACGACGAGTTCAGGAAGAGCACGACGCGGTCTCGCCCGCGGCCGCCGATCGTGGCCGGAGCAGACATCGGAGCCAGGTCGATGGTGCTGCCCAGCAGCGGACCGAGCGCGGCTCCACCGGCCGGACCCAGCCGCACCGGATCCCCGCCCCAGCCCTCGCCAAGCTCCCGAACGCGCCGGCTCAACCCCAGGACCATGACCAGCAGCAGAGCCACCGCGAACCACAGGGCGACCATCAGCGCGATCCAGACCGGCGTCATGCGGACAACCTCCTCGCTCATCGCTCGAACGTTGGCGCAACTGTGCCCCGAAAACGTACCTCCAAAAACGAGTCTGCGTCAAGAACGCTCGGTCCGGGTGACCCGCGCGGACGTATGCTTCCGGGCGTGCCAGCGTGGTCAGCACTCGAACGCCGCCCCCGCGGCTCACGCGGCGCGCTCAGCGGCGCACGAGGGCAGTTGTGAAGCAGATCTCAGACCGGGCAGCGCTGGTGCTGACCAGCCTCGCCGGCGGAGACAAGCACGCGTATGCGCTGACCAAGGATGTGCAGGAGTTCGCCAGTGTCACCCTCGGCCCGGGCACCCTGTACGCAGCACTGACGCGACTGCAGCGCGACGGACTGATCGAGCGACTGGAAGCTGAGGACCGCCGCTGCCCCTACCGCATCACCCAAGCCGGCCGCGAGGCCCTGGCCCAGCGCCTCGCCGAGTCCTCGCGCCTGGCCAGCCTCGGCCTCCAGCGAATGGCACTCGGCGACCGATGAGGAGACGGCGGTCGAGGCTCCTGCTGTCCGTCTACCCGCGATCGTGGCGGCGTGAGTACGGCGAGGAGTTCCTACAGTTGCTCGCCGACCTGGACGCCGACCAACCTGAGGGCAGGTTGCGGCGCGCATGCAACGTCATCCTCAATGCGGGGACGATCCAGATCGCACACCGGCGGCCGAGCACCACGGTCCTGCTGTTGTTCGTCGCTGGCGCACTCGCGCTCCTTGGCGTGTACGGGCCGGTCAACGCCACCAACCGAGACGCGATCGTGTGGGGATGGAATCACAACACGAACCCGCTCATCATCGCGGGCCCACATTCGACCTATTTCGCCACGGGCTCCTCCACGCAGGAGGGGACGTCGAACCCGATCGTGCGGATTCACGCCACCAATCGACAGGGTCACAAGGTGACCCTCGACTGCAGAGCAGGGAAGTGCGCACCGATCAGCAGCCGCTGACCGGTGCGGACCCGTTCCTGTCGATGCCCTAGGCGGCGAGCCGGCGGCGAGCCTTCTGCACCGAGGGCAGGGCGGCCTTGGCGCGCGCCAGCGGCCTGGCGCGGAGATCCACGGAGGCCGGCTTGGCTGCGATATCGATCTCCTCCCCTGTCGCAGGGTTGCGACCCTTGCGCTTCTTCTGGGCGGGCTTGATCCGGACGGTGAGCTGGACGAGCCCGCCGATCCGGACTTTCTGGGCGTTGCCGATCTCTTCGAGAATGATCTCGTCGAGCGCGGCGATCGCGCGTTTGGCGTCCGCCTTGGTGAGCTCGGCGCGGTCGGCAACGGCGGCAATGAGTTGTGGCTGCGTGAGGGCCATGACTTCCTCTCGGAACGGGGCGTTTCGCGCATTGAATCGCGGACTGCGGATGAGAAGCGCCGCGGTCGCCTCGAATCGGCCCCGCGCGACCGTGGCGACCAGGCCTGACACTCCAGTCTGGAGCCGGGTGCAGCGGCGCGATTGGCGGTTCGTATTCTCGCCTGCATGCCACTCGTCGATGACGCAGTGCTCGGCGAGCTGACGCTGCAGGACGAGCAGCGACTGAGGCGGCGGGCGCGCCGGCTGCAGAGGGGCAACCCGCAGGCGAGGGCGCGCTTTGAGCAACAGCTCGCCGAGGCGCAGGCCCGGGTGCGCCGGCGCCAGGCCTCCGTCCCTGAGGTCTCCTACCCGCCGCAACTGCCGGTCTCGACCCGGCGCGATGACCTGCTCGCCGCGATCGGCGATCACCAGGTGGTCGTCGTCGCCGGGGAGACGGGCTCGGGCAAGACGACGCAGCTGCCGAAGCTCTGCCTCGAGCTCGGGCGCGGCGTGCGCGGGACGATCGCGCACACCCAGCCGCGCCGGCTCGCTGCTCGCACCGTCGCGCAGCGCATCGCGGACGAGCTCGACGTCCCGCTCGGCGGCCCGGTCGGCTATGCGGTCCGGTTCGATGATCGCGGTTCCGAGGACACGCTCGTCCGGCTGGTCACCGACGGCTTGCTGCTCGCCGAGATCCGCCGTGACCCGCTGTTGCGTCGCTACGACACGGTCATCGTCGACGAGGCACACGAGCGGTCGCTCAACATCGACTTCCTGCTCGGCTGCCTGCATCGCATCTTGCCCAAGCGGCCCGATCTCAAGCTGATCATCACCAGCGCGACGATCGACCCCGAGCGATTCAGCGAGCACTTCGGCGGCGCTCCGATCGTCGAGGTGTCGGGACGGACCTACCCGGTCGAGGTTCGGTACCGACCGCCCGGGGAGGATCAGGAGCTGCTCGACGCGCTGGCGGACGCGGTCGAGGAACTGCTCGCCGAGCGCGACGGGGACGTGCTCGCGTTCTTCTCCGGGGAGCGCGAGATCCGCGATGCCGCCGAGTTGCTGACCGGACGGCTGGGGCCGCGGGTGGAGATCCTGCCGCTCTACTCGCGCCTGGCGGCCGCCGATCAACAGAAGGTGTTCAGGCGCGGCCAGGCCCACCGGCGAGTGGTCCTGGCGACCAACGTCGCGGAGACCTCGCTCACCGTCCCGGGCATCCGCTTCGTGGTCGACACCGGGCTGGCCCGCATCTCCCGCTACAGCGCGCGGCTGAAGGTCCAGCGACTGCCGGTCGAGCCGATCTCCCGCGCGTCGGCGGACCAGCGCAAGGGTCGCTGCGGTCGCCTTGCGGACGGGATCTGCGTCCGGCTGTACTCGGAGGAGGACTACGACGCGCGGCCTGAATTCACGGACCCGGAGGTCCTGCGCACCAACCTGGCGAGCGTGATCCTGCAGATGGCCGCCCTGGAGCTTGGAGAGGTCGAGGCGTTCCCGTTTCTGGAGCCGCCCGATCGCCGCCAGGTCCGGGATGGCGTCGCGCTGCTGCATGAGCTGCGCGCGCTGGACCCCTCGGCCGAGCAGCCGCTCACCGAGCTCGGACGCAGCCTCGCGCGGCTGCCGATCGACCCTCGCCTCGGCCGGATGGTGCTGGAGGCGGACCGGCGCGCTTGTGTGCGCGAGGTGGCCGTGATCGCCGCCGCGCTCTCCATCCAGGATCCGCGCGAGCGTCCCGCCGAGCAGCGCGGCCAGGCCGACCAACTCCACGCCCGGTTCACCGACCGCTCGTCCGACTTCATCGGCTTCCTGAACCTGTGGCGCTACCTGCGCTCGCTGGAAGACGAGCTCTCGCGCTCCCAGGTCCGCAAGCGCTGCAAGGCCGAGTTCCTGCATTACCTGCGCATTCGCGAATGGCAGGACCTCGTCGGCCAGCTCGAGGACGCTGCCCGTGAGGTCGGCGTGACCCTCAACGACACCCCGGCCGAGCCTCCCGAGATCCATGCCTCGCTGCTCGCCGGACTGCTCTCCCACCTGGGACTGAAGGACGGCGGCACCCGGGAGTACACCGGCGCGCGTGGCGCGAGGTTCGCGATCTTCCCCGGGTCGGCGCTCGCGGGGCGCGGACCGACCTGGGTGATGGTCGCCGAGCTCGTGGAGACGACGCGTCTGTGGGGCAGGACGGCAGCGGCGGCGGAGATCAAGCAGGTCGAGGCGCTCGCCGAGCACCTCGTCAAGCGCTCCTACGGCGAGCCGCGATGGGAACGGCGCCGCGCGGCCATCGTGGCATCCGAGCGGGTGACCCTGTACGGACTCCCGGTCGTCGAGGCGCGGACCGTTCAGTACGGGCGTATCGACCCCGCGGTTGCGCGCGAGCTGTTCATCCGGCGGGCGCTCGTGGAGGGAGACTGGGACGAGCGACACGCATTCATGCGCGAGAACGAGCGCCGGGTGGAGGAGGTCGAGGCGCTCGAGGCACGGGCGCGGCGGCGTGATCTGCTTGCGAGTGAGGCCACGCGGGCCGCCTTCTTCGACGCGCGGATCCCGGACGGCATCGTCTCTGGGCGCCACTTCGACCGCTGGTGGAAGGAGGTGCGCCAGACGCAGCCGTCGCTGCTCGACTACCCGAGGGAGATGCTGATCGAGGGTGAGGCCACCGGGACCGACGCCGACCGACCCGCGATCTGGAAGCAAGGGTCACTCGAGCTCGCACTGTCCTACCGCTTCGACCCCGGCTCGGCCGCCGATGGCGTCACAGTCCATATCCCGCTGGGGTCGCTCGGAGCGGTGAGGCCGATCGGCTTCGAATGGCTCGTTCCCGCGTTCCGGACCGAGCTCGTGATCGCCCTGTTGCGGACGCTGCCCAAGCGGTTGCGCACGCCGCTGGTCCCGATCCCGGACACCGCCGCCGCGCTGCTCGCCGACGTCACGCCGCGGTCAGGACCGCTGCTCGAGGTGCTCGCCGGCGCGATCGAACGGCTGCGGGGCGTGCGCATCGGCCCCGCCGACTGGTCGCTCGACGCGCTGCCTGCACATCTGCGCATGACGTTCTCCGTGGAGGACGACGACGGGACGGTGCTCGCATCCGGGCGATCACTCGACGCCCTGCGCGATGAGCTGCGCCCGGCGCTTGCGGCGCGCGTGCAGGAGGCCGTGCCCACCCTCGCCCGCCATGGGATGCACGACTTCGACATTGACTCACTGCCGCGCACCGTCGATCTGCCGGGTGGGCTGCGCGGCTTCCCGGCACTCGTCGACGAGGGTGACGCGGTCGGGATCCGCGTGTGCGAGACCGTGGGCGAACAGGCAGTATCGATGGTCCGCGGGACCCGCCGCCTGCTGCGGCTCACGGTGCCCTCACCACGTCGGTGGGTGAGCGACCAGCTCGGGCCACAGCTGACGCTCGCGCTCGCCGGGGCTCCGCACGGCACTCTGGACGCGGCCATCGAGGATGCGACGAGTGCCGCACTCGAGGAGCTGATCGCAACCGGCGGTGGCCCGGCATGGGACGCAGCCGGGTTCACCGCGCTCCGTGAACACGTGCGCGGGGCGCTTCGGCCCACCACGCTGCAGGCGCTCCGGACGCTCGGCCAGATCCTCGACGCGGCACGCGCCGTCCGCGAGCAGCTCGACACGCTGCCGGCGAGCGCGGCGTTCGGTCCCGCCCGCGAGGACGTCGCTCGGCAGCTCGGCCGGTTGGTCTACCCCGGCATGCTCGCGGCCACCGGCATCTCGCGGCTTCCCGACGTCGAGCGCTACCTCCGCGCGGCGGTCCAGCGTCTGCAGCGCCTACCCAGCCAGTTCGCGGTCGACCGCACGCGGATGGCCGAGATCAACGAACTGGAGGCGGAGGCGGCCGGACGCAGCGACGTGCTGTGGCTGCTGGAGGAGCTGCGGGTGGCTCAGTTCGCCCCGGGCCCGTTGGTGCGCCGCGGCGCGACCGTCAAGCACGTCCGGGCTGCACTCGCCGGCCGCTGAGCGACGTCCGCGTGCCTAAGTAGTGGATGATGGGCCGGTGGACGACTACCTCGCCATCAACCGAGCCGGCTGGGATGAGCGTGCCCCGGCGCACGCCGCCTCCCCGGACTACGCGGTCGAGCGGTTCATCGAGGATCCCGAGTTCATCTCGGGGGTCGTGAGCTTCGACCGCGAGCGGCTCGGCGACCTGGACGGGCTGACCGGCGTGCATCTGCAGTGTCACATCGGCACCGACACCCTGTCGCTGGCGCGGCTCGGCGCATCGATGACCGGGCTGGACTTCTCGGCGGAGTCGCTCGAGCAGGCGCGGACCCTGGCCGAGCGGCTCGGCTCGCCCACGCGGTTCGTGCAGTCCGAGGTCTACCGCGCGCTCGAGGTGCTGCCGGCGGGCTCGTTCGATCTCGTCTACACCGGGATCGGGGCTCTGTGCTGGTTACCCGACATCAACCGGTGGGCCGAGGTCGTGACCGCCCTGTTGCGCCCAGGCGGCCGGCTGTTCATCCGCGAGGCGCATCCGATGCTCGACGCGCTCGATGACCAACTGGCGGAGCCGCTCGTCCTCGCCCATCCGTACTTCGAGCGGGCCGAACCGACCATCTGGAACGAGGGCGGGACCTACGTGCGGACCGACCAGGTCTTCGCCACCACGATGAGCGTGCAATGGAGTCACAGCCTCGGCGAGACCATCACCGCGCTGCTCGACCGCGGAATGCAGCTCACCCAGCTGGTGGAGCACGACAGCGTCCCCTGGTCGGCATTTCCCGCGCACATGACCTGCGACGACCGCGGAGAGTGGCGCCTGACCGACCGGCCCTGGCGGCTGGCGGCCAGCTTCACGTTGCAGGCGACCCGTCTGCCGCTCAGGTGACCTCAGCCCTGTTCCACATCGCGACCCGGGAGGACTGGGAACGGGCGCTCGAGTCAGGTAGCTACCGGATCTCGACGCTCGGCAAGCGTCTCGATGAGGTTGGCTACATCCATCTGTGCTTCGCGCATCAGCTACAGCCGGTCGCCGACAGGTGGTATCGCGGGACCGACGACCTGGTGCTCCTCGAGCTCGACCCCGACCGGCTGAGCGGGCCGGTCCGCGTCGAGGCGGTCGCCGACAGAGCGGAGCGTTTCCCCCACCTGTACGGCGAGATCACTCCGGCGGCAGTCCTGAAGGCGCGCCCCTTCGGCGCGTAGGTCGCACGGGGTGCGCCCCGCACTTGGACCGGTGGTGGGTCGTCCGTGCGGCGAAATTGGGCCTCTGTGAGCGCGTCAGGGGGCGCAGCGCCCCTTGAGGCGCTCAGAGTCGAAAGTCCCGGGACGGGCGTGCGAGATAAGTGCACCCCCAGGACCAAACTCTCGCGCGCCGCGCCCGCGGGGCCGTTCAAGAGTCCCGGTTGGCCCGTGCTCGGGCACACGAGGTGGGCCCGAGATCAGAGCCAACTGCATGACGGGGCGACGGCTGTCAAGCAGCGCCACCCCACCCCCCACGGACGCCGAGAAAACTGCTGGCGCTGCTTGACAGCCGGCGGCACGGCATGCCACATCGCCAACGCTACGAACGTCCCCCGGCCAGAAGCTTGCGGGCCAGCGCGTACGCATCGAGCAGGCTGTCGCCGCGGTAGGCGACCGCCGCGACCCGCTCCAGATTCTCGTCGGCGTTGACGGCGACCGTGTTCTGCAGCACACCGAACAGCGGCAGGTC
>DATJTS010000192.1:0-15472 GCA_035503035.1 Solirubrobacteraceae bacterium | reverse complement strand
CACTCACGCGGGGAGTTGGTCGGATAGACGGGGACGATCACGCCTCCCGCGGCGCCGATGGCAAAGCTCGAGAGCGTCCACTCCCGTCGCGTATCCGCCAGGATCCCGACCCGGTCACCGGCCTGCACGCCGAGTGCGATCAGCCCGCGCGCGATCGCGTCGATCTCGGCACCGGTCTCGGCGTAGGTCGTCTCCTGCCAGCTCCCGTCGTGGAGATGGCGCGAGGCGAGCCGCTCGCCGTATCGCTCGGCGGCGCGCGCCGACATCCGGGCGATTGTGTGGACATCCGTCCGCGGACGGGAGCTCGTCTCGGTCATGCGTTTCCTCTCTCACCCGGCACGGCCGTCCGGCCACGCCGCGTGGAGTGTCCCACGTTTGCCGCGGCCGCGGAACACCCCGTGTCTCCGTGCGGCGTCGCCGTCGCATGCGTCATCGTGACCGTAATGTCGCGACGATTCCACCCACCGATGCAAGACGCCTGCCCATCCCTGTGAAGTACGCCCGGCAGGATTTGAACCTGCGACCTTCCGCTCCGGAGGCGGACGCTCTATCCACTGAGCTACGGGCGCGTGCGATCGGGTAGACCGGGCAACGGAGCTTACCGCCATGATCGCGATCATCTCCGACACCCACATGCCGAAGGGAGAGCGGCGGCTGCCGGATGCGTGCTGCGAGCGGCTGGCGTCCGCGGAGGCGATCGTCCACGCCGGCGACATCTGCACCGTGGCGGTGCTCGACGCATTGCGGGCGTTCGGACCGCCGGTCACCGCGGTGTACGGCAACGTCGACGACGCGGCGGTGCGGATGGTGCTTCCCGCGGCGGCGAGCGTGTCGTTCGGTGGGCGGACGATCGCGGTGATCCACGACGCGGGGCCGGCGGCGCGGCGCCTGAAGCGCCTGCGGCGCCGGTTTCCGGACGCCGACGCGGTCGTGTTCGGCCACTCGCACATCCCGCTGATCGAGACCGCGGCCGACGGCGCGTTCGTGATCGTCAACCCCGGCAGCCCCACCGAGCGCCGCCGCTCACCGGCGCACACGATGGCGCTCGCCGAGCTCGACCCGCGTGGCGGGTTGCGCTTCGAGCTCGTCACGCTCGACTGAGCAGTGCTCGCCGACGGACGGGGCTGCCAGACTCGCACGGCGATGAGCACCCACGGCGTCGAGCTCTCCGTCTTCTTCGCCGGCACCGCAGGGTCGGTGCCGTCGGCCCGGCGCGGCCTGCCTGCGCTGCTCGTGCGCCGGGGCGCTGACCGGATCCTGGTCGACTGCGGGGAGGGAACCCAGCGCCAGCTGGTGGCCTCGGTGGGGTTGGCCGATCTCACCGAGATCTTCCTCACCCACTTCCACACCGACCATTGGCTCGGGCTCCCGGGCCTTCTCAACACGTTCAACCTCCGTGGCCGTGACCGGCCGCTCACCATCCACGGACCGGTCGGCGCCGAACGGTTGATCGAGCTGGTGCGGCGGATGAGCGGCCGGCCCGGCTTCGAGCTGCGGGTGGCCGAGCTCGAACCGGGCGACGTGCTCGAGCGTGACGGTTTCCGAATCGCGGCGATCGCCGGCGACCACCGCGGCCCCGAACTCGGCTACGTCCTGTTCGAAGACGAGCGCCCGGGCGTGTTCGATCCCGAGGCGGCCCGCGCTGCAGGGCTCCAGGCCGGCCCGGAGTTCGGCCGCGTGCAGCGCGGCGAGACGGTCCGAGGAGTCTCGCCCGAGAACGTGATGGGACCTCCTCGCTCTGGGCGCAAGCTGGTCATCTCCGGCGACACGCGGCCGACGGACACGATGCGGGTGGCCGCCCACGGCGCCGACCTGCTCGTCCACGAGGCGACGTTCGCCGAGGAAGAGCGCCAGCGGGCGTACGAGAACGGCCACTCGACGGCGCGCCAGGCCGCTGAGATCGCGCGTGACGCGGAGGTCCGGATGCTCGCGCTCACCCACGTCTCCACGCGCCACCCACTCCGCCTGCTCCGCGACGAGGCGCGCGAGGTGTTCGCCGAGACCGTGCTGCCGCGCGACTTCGACACGATCGAGATCCCCTATCCCGAACGCGGCGCCCCCCGCCTCGTCCGCTGGGAGGAGCAACAGGCCCAGCTCGAGGCGCAGTCCGCCCAGGGCGGTTGAGGAGCTGATCGCCGCGAGCGCTGTTATGTTCCCTACAGCACCCTTTAAGCCGGTCCCGTGAGGCCAGGAAGGAGCCATAGATGGACGCGCAGGAGACGGTCGTCCTCGACCGCGACGACATGCGGCGCACGCTCGTGCGGATCGCGCACGAGATCGTCGAGAAGAACCCCGACGGCCAGGTTGCGCTCGTCGGCATCCACCGGCGTGGCGCACACCTCGCCCGACGGCTGCACGAGATCGTCGCCGAACTGATCGAGACCGAGGTGCCGCTCGGATCGGTCGACATCACGCTCTACCGCGACGACCTGACCACCCGCACCGAGTTCCCGGTCGTCAACGCCACCCAACTCGACTTCCCGATCGCCGGATGGACGCTGGTGATCGTCGACGACGTGCTCTACACCGGTCGGACCGTGCGCGCCGCGATCGACGAGATCTTCGACTACGGCCGGCCTGGGCGGATCCAGCTGGCCGTGATGGTCGACCGCGGACACCGGGAGCTGCCCTTCCGCGCGGACTACGTCGGCAAGAACATCCCGACCTCGCGTCAGGAGGTGATCTCGGTCCGGATGGACGAGGTCGACGGCCGCGACGAAGTGGCGATCGTCCTCAGCGAGGGCGGCGAGACCGCCGAGAGCGGCTCGGCCACGCACGGGGCCGACCAGTGAGCCGGCACCTGATCTCGATCGACGATCTTGATCGCGCGGGCATCGAGCGCATCCTCGACCGCGCGGAGTCGTTCGCCGAGGTCGCCGGCCGGGAGATCAAGAAGGTGCCCGCGCTGCGGGGGCGCACGGTCGTCAACCTGTTCTACGAGGCCTCGACTCGCACAAGCTCGAGCTTCGAGCTCGCCGCCAAGCGCCTGTCCGCCGATGTCGTCTCGATCCGGGCCGCGGCCTCGAGCGTCACGAAGGGAGAGTCGCTCAAGGACACCGTCCAGACGCTGTCGGCGTACGACCCGGCGGCAATCGTGATCCGCTCCCCGCACGCGGGAGCCGCTCAGCTCGTCGCACGCTGGACCGACGCCGCGGTCATCAACGCCGGCGATGGCAAGCACGAGCATCCCACGCAGGCGCTGCTCGACGTCTTCACGCTGCGGCGGCGACTCGGCTCGCTCGAAGGCCTGAAGATCTGGATCGTCGGCGACGTCACCCACTCGCGCGTCGCGCGCTCGGACATCCTGGCGTTCCAGCGGATGGGGGCCGAGGTGACCGCCGCCGGTCCACCGACGTTGCTGCCGCGAGGGATCGAGACGCTCGGCTGCACCGCCGAGCCGACGCTCGAGCGCATCCACGAGGCGGACGTCGTCTACGTCCTGCGAATGCAGCACGAGCGGATGACCGAGTCGTTCGTGCCATCGCTGCGCGAGTACGCCGCCCGTTACCAGGTCAACGACGTGAGATTGCGGCCGGGGCAGCTCGTCATGCACCCGGGGCCGGTCAATCGCGGGGTGGAGCTCTCCTCGGCGACGATCGACTCCCCACAGGCGCTGATCGGCGATCAGGTCAAGGCCGGGGTCGCCGTGCGCATGGCGGTCCTCTACGAACTGCTCGTCGGGTCGCCGAACCTGATCGCGGCGGCGGTCGCGTGAGGACCGGCGCGGGACCTGACCCCGCCACTCAGCTCTACGCCGCCCCACGGCCGTCCTGCGACGTGCTCATTCGCCAGGGGCATGTGCTCGACCCGCGCACCGGGATCGACGAGGTCTGCGACGTGCTCGTCCGCGGGGGAGAGATCGCGGAGCTCGGCGAGGGCGGCGCGTTGCGCGCACCCGACGGCGCGACGACGATCGAGGGCCGCGGCCGCCATCTGCTGCCCGCGTTTGTCGATCCGCACGTCCACCTGCGCACCCCGGGCCAGGAGTACAAGGAGGACATCGCCAGCGGGACCACCGCCGCCGCTGCGGGCGGTTACTGCGCGGTGGTGGCGATGCCGAACACGAGCCCGACCGTCGACACCGCCTCGGTCGTCGGCGCGCTGGTCGCGCGGGCGCGCGCCGAGGCCCGGGTGCCCACCGGATTCCTGGCCGCGATCACCCGCGGTCTGGCCGGCGAGGAGCTCACCGAGATGGCCGAGCTGCGCGACGCCGGAGCGATCGGCTTCACCGACGACGGAAAGCCGGTGGTGTCGGCCGGGATGCTGCGCAAGGCGCTGCAGTACCAGCGGCTGGCAGGCGGGATCATCGCGCTGCATGAAGAGGACCCGGCGCTCTCCGGCGACGGGGTGATGCACGAGGGCGCGATCTCCGCGCGGCTCGGGATGACCGGGATCCCGTCGCTCTCTGAGTCGACGATGGTCGCTCGTGATGCGGCCCTCGCGCGTTACGAGAACGCGCGGGTGCACTTCCAGCATCTCAGTTGCGTGGAGTCGGTCGAGGCTCTGCAGACCGCCAGAGCTCAAGGGGTGCAGGTCTCCGGAGAGGCGAGCCCGCACCACCTGACGCTCACCGACGCGGAGGTCGAGAGCCTCGACAGTCGCTTCAAGATGAATCCGCCGCTGCGTGCCGAGAGCGACCGCCAGGCGCTGATCGACGCGCTGCGCAGCGGCGTCATCGAGTGCGTGGCGACCGATCACGCCCCTCATGCCGCGCACGAGAAGGAGGTGCCGTTCGAGGAGGCACCGATGGGCACCACCGGGCTGGAGACGGCGTTCTCGGCTCTGTACACCGAGCTCGTCCTGCCGGGCGTACTCGGTCTCGATGTGCTCGTCGAGCGGATGACGGCG
Organism: Solirubrobacteraceae bacterium; assembly: GCA_035503035.1. Lineage (GTDB taxonomy): Bacteria > Actinomycetota > Thermoleophilia > Solirubrobacterales > Solirubrobacteraceae > Palsa-465. The sequence goes on along the minus strand of DATJTS010000192.1, from coordinate 10,624 downwards.
GGCGGCGCGCTCTACGGCCTGTTCACGCCGCGGATCGCGGTCGGGGAGCGCGCCAACCTGACGCTCATCGATCTGGATCTGAGCTGGGTCGCGGGGGAGGACGGTTACGCAAGCCGCTCGGTGAACTGCAGCTTCGACGGGCGCCGGCTGCGCGGGCGGGTGCTGCTCACCGTTGCCGCAGGTGCCATCGTCCACCAGCGGCCGATGCTTGTCGCCGCCTCGGCGGGAAAGGTCGCCCGGTGAGCCCGCGCGAGGCCTACGTGCTGCTTGAGGACGGTGCCCGCTTCGAGGGATTCGCCGTCGGCGCCGACCGCCCGGCCGTCGCGGAGGTGGTGTTCACCACCTCCATGGCCGGCTACCAGGAGACGGTGAGCGATCCCAGCTACGCCGGCCAGTTGATCGCGTTCAGCTTCCCGCAGATCGGCAACTACGGTGCGCGCGCCGACGCGATGGAGTCCGACCGCGTCCACGCCCGAGCGGTCATCATGCGCGCGGCGGTCGACCGGGCCGACGCGCCCGGCGCGGTGGCCGGCTGGTGCGAGTGGCTCACCGCCCAGGGCATCCCGGCGATCACAGACGTCGACACCCGCGCCCTCGTGCGCCATCTGCGTGACGCCGGGTCGATGCGCGGCGGGGTGTTCCCCGGCTCGGTGCCTGAGGGAGAGGCGCGGGCGCTGATCGAGGCCGAGCCCGCGATGAGCGGCCGTGACCTCGCCGGAGAGGTCACCCCGGCCGAGACGATCGTGCTGGAGCCCACCGGCGCGCCGACCGACCGGGCCGCGGTGCGGATCGCGATGGTCGACACCGGAGTCAAGCGCTCGATCGTGGAGAACCTGCGGGCGAGAGGCGCGATCGTCGAACTGCACCCGTGCGCGGACGACGGCGCGGCGCTGACCGCATCGCACCCAGATGCGATCTTCCTCGCCAACGGGCCCGGCGACCCGGCGGCGCTCGGTCACGTCGTGGCGACCGTCCGGTCGCTCGTCGGCAAGCTGCCCGTCTACGGCATCTGCCTCGGCCATCAGCTCCTCTGCCGAGCGGTCGGGCTGGAGACCTACAAGCTTCCCTTCGGGCATCACGGCGCCAATCATCCGGTCAAGGACCTGACGACCGGCCGCACCGAGATCACCAGCCAGAACCACGGGTTCGCCGTGCTCGGCCCGGGGGGTGCGCGGACCATCGAGAACGACGAGCCGGTGCGCTGGGAGACCGAGTTCGGTGCCGCCGAGCTCACCCACATCAACCTGTACGACCGGACCGTCGAAGGGTTGCGGCTGCTCGATGTCCAGGGCTCGACCGTGCAGTACCACCCGGAAGCCGGTCCCGGCCCGAACGATGCGCGCTACCTGTTCGACCGCTTCGTCGACGAGATCGCCGCCGCCGCGATCAACCACTGAATTCGGAGCCCACCGCTGAGAGATGCCACGTCGCGACGACATCCACAAGATCCTGCTGCTCGGCTCCGGTCCGATCGTCATCGGGCAGGCGGCCGAGTTCGACTACTCCGGCACGCAGGCGTGCCGGGTGCTGCGCCAGGAGGGGTACGAGGTCGTCCTCGTCAACTCCAACCCGGCGACGATCATGACCGACCCGGAGGTCGCGAACACGACCTACATCGAGCCGCTCCTCACCGGTCCGGTCACCCAGGTGATCGAGCGCGAGCGTCCCGACGCCCTGCTGCCGACACTCGGCGGTCAGACGGCGCTCAACCTGGCCAAGGCACTGCACGAGGACGGGACGCTTCACAAGTACGGGGTCGAGCTGATCGGCGCCGACTACGAGGCGATCGATCGCGCCGAGGACCGCGAGCGCTTCCGCGACACCATGGCTGCGGCCGGGCTGCGGGTGCCCAAGTCGTTCATCGCCACCAGCCTCCAGAACGCCTATGACGCGCTACCCGTCCTCGGCCTGCCCTTCATCGTTCGCCCGGCGTTCACGCTCGGCGGCACCGGCGGTGGCGTCGTGCGCTCAGAGCAGGACATCGACCGGGTGGTCGGTGCGGGCCTCGCCGCCTCGCCGATCGGCCAGGTGCTGATCGAGGAGTCGGTCCTCGGGTGGGGTGAGTTCGAGTTGGAGGTGATGCGCGACCGCTCCGACAACGTCGTGATCGTCTGCTCGATCGAGAACCTCGACCCGATGGGCGTTCACACCGGTGACAGCGTCACCGTCGCCCCCCAGCAGACCCTGCCCGATCGTCTCTACCAGCAACTGCGGGATCAGGCGATCGCGGTGATCCGCGCGGTCGGGGTGGAGACCGGCGGCTCCAACGTCCAGTTCGCGGTCAATCCGCACACCGAGGAGATCGTCGTCATCGAGATGAACCCGCGCGTCTCCCGCTCCAGCGCCCTGGCCTCGAAGGCGACCGGATTCCCGATCGCGAAGATCGCCGCCCGGCTCGCGGTCGGCTACACGCTGCAGGAGATCCCCAACGACATCACCCAGGCGACTCCCGCGAGCTTCGAGCCGGCGCTTGACTACTGCGTGGTCAAGTGGCCCCGGTTCGCATTCGAGAAGTTCCCCGGGGCGGAGGACGAGCTGACGACGCACATGAAGTCGGTGGGGGAGGCGATGTCGCTCGGACGCACCTTCAAGGAGGCGTTCGCCAAGGCGCTGCGCTCGCGCGAGCTCGACACCGCGCCCGGCTCGCCCGACGGCGAAGAGGAGCTGCTCGCACTCACCGCGCGGCCCGGTGCCGCACGCTTCGATCACCTGCTCGAAGCGCTCCGCCGGGGGGTCTCGCCGGCCCTGCTCAACCAGCGCACGTCGATCAACCCGTGGTTCCTGGAGGAACTCGCCGAGCTCGTCCGCGAACCCGGGGCTGCGACCGGGCCGATCCCCGCGGCCGGGGTGCGGACCTACAAGTCCGTCGACACGTGTGCGGCCGAGTTCGCCGCCCGCACCCCGTACTACTACTCCTCCGGCGAGCGACCCGGGCCGGATGGCGCGCCCACCCATGAGGTCGATCGCGGCGAGCGTCCGTCGGTGATCATCCTCGGCTCGGGGCCGAACCGGATCGGTCAGGGGATCGAGTTCGACTACTGCTGCGTGCACGCCGCCGAGACCGTGCGCGAGTCGGGCCGTGATGCGGTCATGGTCAACTGCAATCCCGAGACGGTCTCCACCGACTACGACACCTCGGACCGGCTGTACTTCGAGCCGCTCACGCTCGAGGACGTCATCGCGGTCTGCGAGCTCGAGCGTCCCGAGGGCGTCGTCGTGCAGTTCGGCGGGCAGACGCCCCTGAAGCTCGCCGCGGGTCTGCACGAGGCCGGGATCCCGATCCTCGGCACGTCGATCGATGCGATCGACCTCGCCGAGGACCGCAGTCGCTTCGGAGGTCTGCTGCAGTCGCTCGGCTACAGCGCGCCCCCGTTTGCCACGGCGCGTTGTGCCGAGGACGCGCTCCAGCGGGCGCCGGAGGTCGGCTTCCCGCTGCTCGTGCGCCCGAGCTATGTGCTCGGCGGCCGGGCGATGGAGATCGTCTACGACCTCGCTGGGCTGGAGGACTACCTGCGCCGGGTGCACCGCGGGTCGGACCCCGACCACCCCGGGGGCTCCACGATCTACCTCGACCGCTTCCTCGAGGACTCGATCGAGGTCGACGTCGACGCGCTGTGCGATGGCGAGGATGTGTGGATCGCGGGCATCATGCAGCACGTCGAGGAGGCCGGCATCCACTCCGGCGACTCCGCCTGTGTCCTGCCCCCGCACACGCTCGGCGAGGAGATGCTCGAGCGGATCAAGGAACAGACGATCGGGATCGCCCGCGCGCTGGGCGTCGTCGGTCTGCTCAATGTCCAGTTCGCCATCCACGGCGATGAGCAACTGTTCGTGATCGAGGCCAACCCACGCGCCTCCCGAACCGTGCCGTTCGTCTCCAAGGCGATCGGCCTCCCGCTGGCCAAGCTCGCCTGCAGGGTGATGCTGGGCGAGCCGCTCGCCACCCTCGGCCTGCCTGAGGACGATGGCGAGGATCGCTCCAGCCACGTCTGCGTCAAGGAGGCGGTGCTGCCGTTCAGCCGCTTCGCCGGCGCCGACTCCCTGCTCGGGCCAGAGATGCGCTCCACCGGCGAGGTGATGGGCATCGCCGAGGACTTCCCGACCGCGTTCGCCAAGGCGCAGGCCGCGGCAGGCGCCCGGCTGCCTCAGTCGGGCACCGTGTTCATCACCGTCGCCGACGGCGACAAGCCGGCGGCGACCGGGATCGCGAGCGCCCTGCAGGAGCTCGACTTCGACGTGATCGCCACCCGCGGGACGGCGCAGGCGCTGCGGCGCATGGGCATCCGCGCGACCGCGATCAACAAGATCGGGGAAGGCCCGGACAACGTGGTGGATCGGATCGTCCGCGGGCAGGTCGATCTCGTCATCAACACGCCCACCGGCACCCGCGCACGCTCGGACGGATACGAGATTCGCGCCGCAGCGGTCGCCCGAGGCATCCCCTGCATCACCACGATCAGCGGCGGGATGGCGGCCGCCCGCGCCATCACGGCCGCACGTCGCTCCGAGCCGCGCGTCGTCTCCCTGCAGGAGCTGCACGGCACCGCCGTATGAGCGTCTCAGGGGCCTGGCGCCCGTCTCAGGGGCCTGGCGCCGGGCCTCGGAAGCGCCGTGCGACGGGCGATCCGGCGCCACCGGTCGGAGCCTCGATCACAGAATCATCGAGAATGAGCAACCTTGACCCTTGTTCACCAAAAGGCCCTGCAAAACCTCACTATTGTCGCAATCGTGCTCGAGTATCCTCAAGCTCAAGTTCAGGTCGAGCCAAATTGGGGGGTGAGCCCTTGATCGCCCGGTTCCACGATGTATAGTCGCCGCCCATGCCGCCGGTCAGTGAATCGTTCCAGAAGCCTGTCGCCGCTCCAGAGCGGTCGCTCGTCCAGCGCATGGAGGCGCTCCAGCGCGCCAACGACATTCGCAGTCGCCGCGCGCAGCTGAAGCGCGACCTCAAGTCAGGTCGCCAGCCGATTCACGAGCTGCTGCTCGAGCCGCCGGAATACGTGATGACCGCCAAGGTCTTTGACCTGCTACTCGCGGTCCCGAAGTACGGGCGCGTGAAGGTCAACAAGGTCCTGTCCCAGTGCCGGATCTCGCCGAGCAAGACGCTCGGCGGCCTGTCCGAGCGCCAGCGCGGCGAGCTCGTCGCGCTCCTGCGCCGGCGCTAGGTCGTCTCCTTCGCTGAACCCGCTCGCGCGCGCGTGCCCGGAGTGATCGTGATCGCTGGTCCTTCCGGCGTCGGGAAGGGCACGCTCATCCGTGGGCTGCTCGAGCGGGTGCCGGGGCTGGAGCTCTCGATCTCGGCCACCACCCGCGCGCCGCGTCCCGGGGAGGAGGACGGCGTCGATTACCACTTCCTCGACCCCGAGGAGTTCGAACGGCGGGTCGCGGCGGGTGACTTCGTCGAGAACGCCTCCTACCTCGGCCGCCGCTACGGGACGTTGCGCTCCGAGCTCGAGCGACGGACCGCCGAGGGCGGCACGGTCGTGCTGGAGATCGAGGTCCAGGGCGCGCGCCAGGTGCGCCAGGCGATGCCCGGGGCGCTGCAGGTGCTGATCCTGCCGCCGTCGCTCGATGCGCTGCGCACGCGGCTGGTCGGGCGCGGGACGGACGCGGCCGCGCAGATCGAGCAGCGCCTGCGCACCGCCGAGGAGGAGGTCGAGGCGCGGGGCGAGTTCCCGCACGTCGTCGTCAACGACCGCCTCGAGCAGGCGACCGACGAGCTCGTGGCGATCGTCCAGGACGCGCTGCGGACGGGCTGAGCAGGGACACGGTCAGCGCCTGACGGTCGGCTAACCTTGACTGTTCCGGCCGAGACGGCCGTCGCCTTCCAACTCAAGAGGTTGAACGCCCCGTGATTTCCCCCCGCATCGACAAGCTCCTGGACCATGTCGACTCCGACTACGCCAGCGTGCTCGTTGCCGCCAAGCGCGCCCGCCAGATCAACAGCTACTACCACAACCTCGGCGAGGGCACGTTCGACGAGTTCCCTCCGCCGATGGTCGACACGCGCTCCAAGAACTACCTGACGATCGCCCTGGAGGAAGTCGCCCAGGGCAAGCTCAAGTACCACTACCGCTAGGCCCTCCACGCGCGCGGTGTCGCTGAGATGGCCCGGTTGCTGATCGGGGTCAGTGGGGGGATCGCCGCGTACAAGGCGGTCGAGACCGCTCGCCTGGCGATTCGTGCGGGCCATGCCGTGCGCGTGATCCAGACGGAGCGCTCGACCGCATTCGTCGGGCCGGCCACATTCGAGGGGATCACCGGCGCCCCGGTGCTCACCGACGAGTTCGAGGACGATCCGCTTCGCGGTGCCTATCCCGGGGAGGCAGCGCCCACGGAGACGGCGCCGAACCGGATGCCGATCACGCATCTGGCGATCGTGCAGCGCGCCGACGCGTACCTGATCGCGCCCGCCAGCGCCAACACGATCGCGCGCCTCGCCGCCGGCCTGGCCGACTCGCTGGTCGTGACCGCCGCGCTTGCCGCCGGCGCGCCGGGAGGCGAGGAGTCCGTGCCGGTGCTCGTCGCGCCCGCGATGAACGACCGGATGTACCGCCACCCGGCGACGCAGGCGAACCTCGCGCGGCTGGCCGAGCGCGGCGTGACGATCGTCGGGCCCGGCACCGGGGAGCTGGCCTCGCACGGCGAATACGGCGTCGGGCGCATGTCCGAGCCCACCGAACTGCTGGCCGCGGTCGAGGCGGCGCTCGGCGCCCGGGGCGCCGCGCATGCGTTGGGGGGGTTGCTGGGGCGGCGCGTGCTCGTCACGGCGGGCGGCACACGCGAGCCGATCGACGCGGTTCGCTACATCGGCAACCGCTCCAGCGGGCGCATGGGCTACGCGCTCGCCGCGCGCGCCGCGGCACGCGGTGCGCAGGTGACCCTCGTCTCCGCGAATGTCGTGCTGCCGACTCCGCCGGGAACGAGCGTGATCGACGTGAGCAGCGCCGCGGAGATGCAGGCCGCATGCGAGAGCGCATTCCCCGACTGCGACGTCCTGCTGATGGCCGCGGCGGTCGCCGACTTCCGCCCGCGCGACGTCGCCGATCACAAGCTGAAGAAGACCGAGGGGCCGCCGCCCGTGGTCGAGCTCGAGCCGACCGCGGACATCATCACCGGCCTGGCTGCACGCCGCCGGCCCGGCCAGATCATCGTCGGCTTCGCCGCCGAGCACGGCGACCAGGCCCTGGACTACGGCCGCGACAAGCTCGCCCGCAAGGGCCTTGACGCGGTCGTCGTCAATGACGTCTCGCAGGACGGGATCGGCTTCGACGCCACCGACAATGAAGTCACAGTCCTCACCGGCAACGGTCGCCAGAAGCGACTGGCGCGGGCGGGCAAGGATAGGATCGCCGACGGAATCCTCGACCTGATCGAGGATCTGGCCACAGGAGGGGAAGAGGATGTCCGCGGAGCCGGCACCGATCGCACCGCACGAGTGTGAGGCGTTCGCCGCCACGGCGCGAGCGCTCGAGGCGAACGTCACCCGCGCGGTTCAGATCCCCGCGGAGAGCCTGCATCATTTGATCGTCGCGCTCCTTGCGGAGGGTCATGTCCTGGTCGAGGACTATCCCGGCGTCGGCAAGACGGCGCTGGCGCGCGCGCTCGCGCGGTCGATCGACTGCCAGTTCGCGCGAGTCCAGGGAACATCGGACCTGTTGCCCGCCGACGTCGTCGGCGCCAATATCTATGACCAGCGAGAACAGGAGTTCCGCTTCCGGCCGGGGCCCGTGTTCGCCAACGTCGTGCTGGTCGATGAGATCAACCGCGCCTCACCCAAGACCCAGTCGGGCCTGCTCGAGTGCATGCAGGAGCGTCGGGTCACCGTCGACGGGCAGACCCACGAGCTCGCGCGGCCGTTCCTCGTCCTCGCCACGCAGAACCCGATCGAGTATGAGGGGACCTATCCGCTTCCCGAGGCGCAGGTCGACCGCTTCATGGTCCGGATCTCGCTCGGCTATCCCGACCCGGCCGCCGAGGCGGGAATGCTCGAGGCCCACCAGAACGGCGACCAGGTTCTCGCGCTCACGCCGGTCGCGACCGCGGCCGAGCTGCTCGCCGCCCAGGATGCGGCGGCGCGGATCCGGGCCTCGGCGCCGTTGCGCGAGTACATCGTCAACCTGCTCTGGCGCACCCGCGACGATCCGCGAGTCGAACTCGGCGCCAGCCCTCGCGCCGGCCTGATGCTGCTGCGGGCGGCCAAGGCGAACGCGATGATGCACGGCCGTGACCACGCACTTCCCGACGACGTCCAGGCACTGGCCCAGCCGGTGCTCGCGCATCGCCTGGTGCTCACCCCCGAGACACCACGCGCGGCCGCGCGCGACGTGATCCTGGAAGCGATCCACGCGGTCCGCGCGTTGTAGGGACTGCGATGCGCGCGCGCGTTCCCCAGCGAGCCGCGGCGGGAGGGGGGGACGTATGACGCTGCACTGCCGCCGAGCGGTCATCGTCGGCTGCGCCGGCCTGGCGTTCGTGCTCGTCTCCTTCCTGTTCGCGGCGTCGCCGCTGCTCGTCGCGGGCGTCGCGCTCTGCGCGATCGGGACGCTCACCCCGCTGTGGGTGCTCGCGAGTGCACGGGGCGCGCGGGCGAGGCGCACCCTGGTGGCCGACCGGGTGATCGAGGGAGCCGAATTGCACGCGGCGATCGAGGTGCATCGATCGATCGCGGCGGGTGGCTGGGGGCGGCTTGAGATCGTCGACGACCTCACCGGGCAGCGCCTCGCGCTCGGCGGGGCGCAGTCGCCGCTGCGCAGTGTTCGCGACGCGTGCGTCCAGCTCTCGGTCCCGATGTTGCGCCGGGGCGAGCATGTCCTCGCACAGCCGACGATCACCGCGCGTGACCCGCTCGACCTGGCTCGCGCCGAGTCGCCGGGCCGCGGCGCGCCGCTGGTGGTGCTGGTGCTGCCGCGCACCGAGCCCGTCAGATGGTCGGGAGGCAACCGGATCCGTCGCTCCAACGGGGAGGACGGGCGGCTCGGCGCCGAGGCGATGGCCGCCACCGATCTCGATGGTCTGCGCCCCTACCGGCCCGGGTCCCCTGCGAGCCGGATCCACTGGACCGCACTGGCACGCGGGCAGGGGTTGATCGAGCGCCGGCTGCGGGCCGACGGCGACGAGCGCCCGCTCGTCGTGCTCGACGCACGCACGCTGACGAGCGCTCACCGGGCATCGGAGGAACCGCTCGACGCCGCGGTGCGCGCCACCGCCTCGCTGGTGCTCGAGCTTGCGCGGCGCGGCGGATGCGCGCTGCTGTTGCCCGGGCAATCGCGGCCGACGGTCGTGGACCCCGAGCTGACGGCCTGGTCCGCGATCCATGCCCGGCTCGCGGTGGCCGGTACCGATGCGGACCCCTACCGCAGGCGCGCGCCGGCACTGGATCGGATCGCCGGCCGGATCCCGCTCGTCTACGTGACGGCCGCCCCGCACGAACGGCTCGGGATGATGCTCGGCGCCGGCGGTCGTGGCTCGGTCGTCCTGGTCGTGCCGCAGTCCGAGCTCGTCGACGGCCGCCCGCGGGGCGTGGTCGGGCCGACCGTGCCGGTGCTGTCGGTCAGCGGGTGCCGGGGCTTCGCGCTGAGCGCGGTCCGCGACGAGCGCCACGCGGCGGCCGCGGTGCGAGGGGGAGCCGCGTGAGCTCGATGCCCGTCGTCACTCCCGCCGACCTTCCGGCGATGCGAGCCGCTGAGCGCGCCCGTCCGCGCCGGTGGGTGCGCTCGGTCGCGTTCGCGGCGTTGTGCGCCTACGGTGTCGAGCGCTGGAGCCGGCTGCTCGAGCATCCATCGACCTGGCGGCTGACCGGCCTGGTGGCGCTCGCGGTGGCCTTCGCTGAGATCGTCCCGCTCGTCCGCCGGCTCGTGTCGCGCCTGGGCGACCACGGCCGCGTGTGGGAACGGCTTGCCGGCGGCGTCCTGACGGTGGCGGTGATCATCGCCGCGCTCGCGATCGCCGGCCTGCGCCTGGAATGGATCTGGCACGTGCGCATCGCGGTCAGCATCCGGGCGATCGGGCAGGGCCTGAATGCGATGGGCTCGGTGCTCGTCCCATACCTGGGGCACGCGTACCCGATCACGCTGGTGATGACGCTTGGCGCCGCCGTCCTGTTGATGGATGCCGCGGCGGCACTCGCGTTCGCCGGCCGCGCGGACGGCGAGCTCGGCGAGGGACGTCGAGCGGCGGCGGCGCTGCCGCTGGTTGCGCTCGCGATCGTGCCCGCGACGCTCGTGCCCGTGCGAGCCCCCGCGATCCAGGGTCTCATCCTGTTCGGTCTGCTCGCGTTCTTCGTCTGGGGGGAACGGGTCGTCATCGGGCGACGCGGGGCCGCGCTCGGCCTGACCTGCGCGGCGGGGCTCGTCGGAGTGATTGCGGTGCCGGCGCTCTCCACCTCGCATCCGTGGATCAACTACCAGGCATGGGGCGCGGTCAGCCCCGGGTCCGGCCCGGAGAGCTTCGACTGGAATCAGACCTACGGCCCGCTCAGCTGGCCCCAGCACGGCGAGATCATGTTCACCGTCCGCGCCCAGACCGGCGACTACTGGAAGGCGGAGGACCTGACCACCTTCAACGGCACGGCGTGGGTGCAGGGGCCTGCCATCGACGGCCCCAAGCAGGGGCTGCTCGGCGA
>DATJTS010000191.1:0-8792 GCA_035503035.1 Solirubrobacteraceae bacterium | reverse complement strand
GGGGGGTGATTTCTGGCGGTTCGATGGCTCTAGTGTGTATGGGAACCAGTCAGAACGGGTGGCCGTATCGCGCGGTCGCGGAGACAGCCGGGCGACAGGAGACGATGATCACGCGCGGACAGCTGATCGAGTTGGGTGTGGCACCACGGTCGGTTTCGAACGCCGCCGCGGTCGGTCGGCTGTACCGCGTGCATCAGGCGGTCTACTCGATTGCGCCGCCCGGGGTCCGTCCGCGACTGGCGCCCGAGCATGCCGCGCTCCTGGCGTGCGATCACGGCTCGGTGATCTCGCACTGGAGCGCCGCGTGGCTGCATGGGTTGAGCGAACGACAACCGCCGATCGTCGAACTCACCGTCGTGGGGGAGCGGGGCCGGCGGCGCATCGGGCTGGTCGTTCACCGCGCCGCGACCGTGAACCGGGTCGATCTGACGCGGGTCGGCCGCCTGCCGTGCACCACCGTGGCGCGCACCCTGATCGACATCAGTCCGACGGTCGGCGACGAACAGCTCGAGCCGTTGGTCGACCGCGCCCTGCGCCTGACCAGCCGCAACACGATGTTGTCGGCGCTCGAGCGCGCCGGGCACAGGCCGGGTACCGGGCGGCTGCGGGCGCTGCTCGACCCCGAGCGACCGTCCGCCGAGGCGTGGTCGCGAGCCGAGCGGCGGCTGTTGAAACTGATTCAGGCCAGCGGGCTGCCGCTGCCGGAGGGCAACGTGACCCTCGGAGACCGTGGCCGGATCCCCGACCTGATGTGGCGGTCACAGCGAGTCATCGTCGAGTACGACTCCTGGGACTACCACAGCGGCCCCGCGGCGTTCCACGCTGACCGGGAGCGACACAACCAGCTCACCGCCCAGGGATACCAGGTCCTGCACGTCACCTACCGAGTGCTGCGCGACCACCCCGAGCAGATTCTCGTGTGGGTCGCCCGTGCACTGGGCCGATCCGAAGGATGACCCCCGCCGGGCGGCCGAGCGGGGTCGGCAGACGGCCGGCGACTCAGTCAATCAGTCGCTTCTCCAGGCGCCAGACCGCCAGGCGCCAGGTGAGCATCGCCCACACGAGCAGCACGGCGACGTGGATGAGGTCGGCGCCGCCGTGGAAGGTGTTCAGCGACACGTCGCGCACCAGGGCGACGCAGTGGTAGAGCGGGTTGAACAGCGCGATCGTCTTCAGCACTCCCGGCAGCGAGGAGATCGGGAAGAAGGTGCCGGCCACCAGGAACATCGGGGTGAGCACCGCGCTGGTCACATAGTTGAAGTTGTCGATCGTCTTGGCCACCGCCGCGATCAAGACGCCGAAGCCGGCGAATCCGAAGCCCGCCACGAACCCGATCAACGGCACCAGCAACATGCCCGGCTCGGGGGTCAGGTGGAACGCGAAGCCGACGAGCAGCGGGGCGACTCCGTAGATGCCGGCGCGGATCGAGATCCACAGCATCTCCGCGGTGATCAGCTCCTCGACGTCAACCGGGGCCGCGAGCAGCGCGTCGTAGGTGCGCTGGAACTGCCAGCGGATGAACGTGTTGAACATCCCCGGGAACGCCGAGGAGAACAGGACCGCGGTCGCCACCACGCCGGTCGCCACGTACTCGACGTAGCGCACGTGACCGACCCGCGAGACGAGCGAGCCGAAGCCCAGACCGAAGGCCAACAGGTAGATCGTCGGCTGCACGATCGACGAGAAGGTGGTCGCCTTCCAGTAGCGCCTGAAGATCACGATGTCGCGGCTCATCACGCCGGCCAGCGCGGCGGGTTCGAGGCGGTGGATCCGGCGCGGAATCCTGGCGCGGGAGACCGCCGAGCTCACTCGATCATCTCCCCGGTCAGCGCCACGAACGCGTCCTCCAGGTTGGCGGGGCGGCGCACGCCCTCGGGCGCCTGACCGTCGAGTTCCTCAGCGCCGAGCAGCGCCACCGCCGGCCCGCTGCGCCGGTGTGCCCAGCCGTTGTCGGCCGCCTGGCGCTCAATGCTCGCCAGGTGGTCGGGCGTGCCGTAGACCTCGATGACCTCGCGTCCGGCGTGGGCGCGCACGAGCTCGCCCGGAGTGCCCCGCGCGATGATCTTCCCCTTCGACATCACCGCGACCGTGTCGGCGAGTCGCTCGGCCTCCTCGATGTAGTGCGTCGACATGAGCACGGTCGTCCCGTCGGCTCGCAGCGAGTCGATCAGCGACCACAGCTCCTGGCGGACCTGGGGATCGAGGCCGACGGTGGGCTCGTCGAGCAGCACCAGCCGCGGGCGGTGGATCAATCCGCGCGCCACCAGCAGCCGGCGGCGCATGCCGCCGGACAGCTCCTTGACGATCGTGTCCGCCCGGCCGCCCAGGTTCGCGATGCCCAGCGCCCGATCGATCGCGTCGGCGCGCTCGGACTTCGGCACCCGGTAGAGCCGCGCGAACACGGCCAGGATCTGACGGCAGGTGAGCTCGACGTCGAGGTTGTCCTGCTGGGGGACGACGCCCATCGCCATCCGCGCTCGCTTGGACTCGGCCGGCAGCGGATAGCCGAGGATCTCGATCGTCCCCTCGTCCGCGATCGCCTGCGCGGTGAGCATGCGCATCGTCGTCGATTTGCCCGCACCGTTCGGTCCGAGCAGCCCGAGGCAGATCCCCGCCGGGACGGTGAGATCGATCCCGTCGACCGCGGTTAGCTGCCCAAAGCGCTTGACCACCCCACGCAGCTCGATCGCCGCGGCTGCCTCCTCCATGGCACCGAGCATAGATGCGGCGTTGGCCGGGGAGGCCGGCCGCTAGTGCGAGGACCCGGTGCCGTTGCCGTTCCCCGCGTCGGGGTTCGGCGCGCCCGGCATCCGGAACATCTGGGCGAGCTTCGCCGCGACCATGATGTCGCCGCTCAGCTGGATCCGGCCCGTGAAGTAGGCCTGCATCGGGTCCGAGTTGCCGCTCGCCAGCTTGAGGAACTCGACGCCGTCGAGCGTCACCGTCAGCCGAGCCTCGACCGTCTCCGCGCGCTCGGTCCGGGCCCGCCCGTCCTCGATCACCAACTGGTAGACGTCGTTGCGTCCGTCGGCGCGGCCGGTCACCACCCACTTGATCGCGAGCGTCGATCCATCGCCGACCACGCTGGCGTCGACCTGCTTGGGCATCTGCCAGAAGATCCCGTCGAGCACCGGCCGGCGCGCGGGCGAGCGCATCAGCTGCTCCAGCCGCCCCGGCGGAGAATCACGCACCAGCCGCTCGAACCCGCCCTGCAGGTGCGCGGGCGCGTCGCCGGCGAGCCGCTTGATCTGCTCCATCGCTCGCTGGGGGTCGAAGCCTCCGAAGCCGTTGCTCACGAAGGGCATGGTAGGGCGGCCGCGAAGTGTCACCGTCCTCGGTCGGGACCGCCGCGACCGCGCTGGACAGAAGTGATCGAGTGGGAGATGGTGCGCGTCTGCCGGAGTGCCGCCGCCCGGACCGTATCGAGGTCGAGCGGGAGGGAAGAGGCGAACGAGCGCTTCTGCCGGACATAGGCCGCAGCTCCCTGCCGGGGCTGGAAGAAGGTCGAGCGGCTCTCCTTGTGCGGTGCGATCCAGGCGACCTGGTTGCGCGCCGGATCGGCAAGCAGGTAGGTCCTCTGCCCCTTGGCATCAAACGCGACGGTGGCCAGCGGTGCGTTGGCGAGATGCGCTCGCACCCGTGCCCGGTAGACCGCCGGGTCGGGCGACCCCAGCTCCCGGCCGTGCTTCAGCCGCGCGTGACCGTCGGCCATCACGGCGAGCAGATGACGCTGGGCGGGGCCGTCACGCAGATAACGCCCGAGCTCCTCGCTCACGACTCAACGATCCCGAGCAGGCCATCGAGCAGCGCCTCGGCGTCCTGCGTCGAGTGCCCCAGCAACTCTGGCCAGATGTCCCCGGGGATCGCGTACCCGCCGTTGAGCGCCTCGTTGATCGTCGCGCCGATGAGGCGCAGCTCGTCGAGCGACAGGCTCACCACCACCTGCTCGCCCTCGCGTCGGACCTCCTCCATCACGTCCTCCATTCGATCGTTTGACCTCTGTTCTCAAGAGTCTCCGGCGTTCCGGAAATCACCCCCCGCCGGGTCTGTTCGCCCTGGGCACTGGGTGGTCGCTTTGCCGACCTCCCGTCGGGAAACCGACCAACTGCCACGCGAACCGCCTCCTCACGGGGCGCCGACCCGCCGACGCGACACCAGGTCGATTCCTGGACGAGCCGTCGGCAGATCGACCAACCGCGCCCCCGGGCGCGGGTAGGATCGATCACCGCGGGCGGTTAGCTCAGCTGGTAGAGCGCCTCCCTTACAAGGAGGAAGTCGGCGGTTCGAGCCCGTCACCGCCCACTCCGCTCGGGGCGCTCAGCGGTTTGCGCGAAAGGTGTCCTGCGCGGTGTGCATCTCTCGCGCTGGACGTTGAGGCGGAGGCTCGGAGGCGAGAGCTGCATGGCACGCCGGACGCCGCGTGAGGGTGAGCGGCGCCCGTCGGCCGGAGTGCCCCGGGGTCTGCCCGGGGCTCGGGCTGTCGAGGTCGAGGTCGCCTCGGTGCGCATTTCTCGCAAGCCGCCTGGATGGGAGTCGCCGCGGGCTCTCGGGGTCGAGATCGAGGTCCTCGTAGGGCACATTTCTCGCGAGCGGCGGCCGGCACATCCAGGGCCGGTCGGCGCGACGCGCCGGCGATGCCTGAAGTGTCAGGGTGGCGGCGGCCGGTCCGCTCCGACCCGGCCGCAGCGCGGGCCTCGAGGCTCTGGCCCGCCGGGAACCCGACCCGGTCGGCCTCCAGCGCCCCGGGCGCGCGCCGGGCAGTTCATCACCCAACGGCTGTCATGAGCTCGCCGGCGAGGACCACCACAGCGTGGCGCACACGAGCAACCCCCACGCCAGGAACCATGGGTCCCAGAGGAAGGCGTGCCAGGCCAGCGCCCTGCGGTCCGCACCGGCCCCGTGAGCGATGAGGCCCGCCTGCACGAGCCAGCCCACGATCGACAGGACGAGTCCATAGAGCGTCAGCACGGCCGCTTCGGCGACGGTCAGCCGACGCACGATCGTCGCCGTCCGGCTGCGGAGGATCGATGACGTCGTCGCCGTGGGCAAGCCGGACGCAACGAGCTTGAGGAGCACGACGGCCCAGAGACCGGCCTGAACCGGGCCACGGGCGCCCCGGGCGACGTGCTCCAGGCTCCCGCCCACGGTGCTCAAGAGCCAGCGGCCGCCCAGCGCCCAATAGGCGCTGATCGCCGCGTAGAGCACGCCCACGGCGCCCGCCGCGAGGGCCGCGGTCCGCGCTCGGTGGTCCCTCCCGGCCGGAGGGTCGATCGCCGTCCGCACCCGCCAATCGTCGCAGTGACGCCGGGCGGTCAGGGTGCCGCGCGCCGTGCTGGGGAGCGGTACGTGTCACGCACGGACATGCTCTGCTGGCTCTGGGCGATGATCAGTGCGTAGCTGTTGTCGTTCAGGTCGGCGGCGCCCATCTCGAGCGTGCCGCCGGGCGAGAAACGGGCGAGGATGTCGTGGCGGTGACCCCAGCAGCCGTGCGCGCCCGGGGTGGGACAGTCGACGTTGGGGCCGGGGTAGCCGTCGTCGTACATCCAGGTGAGATAGGCCCAGACGGCGGCGGGAAAATCACCGGCCCAGTTGGCAGCCCAGGAGAGCGTGGGGTTCTTGACGACGGGATCGGTCCACGCCTCCGCACCGGCCATCGCCGCGCGGTTGAGCGCAGCGGTGGTGCCGGGTGCGGCGCGCAGACCATTGGCCTGGCGGTCGAGGTTGGCGAGCACGACGATCTGGTGGGCGCCGGAGAGCGAGAGGAAGTCGGCGGGCAGCTGGTAGGGCGGCTGGTCCTCGGAGGCGCGCGCGGCGTCGAGCTCGACGATGCCGGCCTGCGTGCACTGCGCCGACTGCGGTGCGGTGCTGCAGACCGGCGGGATCTGCTCGGGGTAGTTGCTCGACGGGTCGGGTGCCACCGCCGCCGATGCGGTCCCGGGGAAGCCGGCGAGGAGGAGCAGGGCACCGCAGAGCGCGGTGAGCGATGGCGCCTTCCGTCGGCGCGTGAACCCGAGCCGGGACATTCCTCAGCGCAGTCGGCGCGAGTCGCCGCGGCTTGAGCGACGGCCGACGAATGTACGAGTGCCCCAGCCGCTTCGGACGCGCCCAGACGCGCCCAGCCGCGCCCAGCCGCGCCCAGCCGCGCCGTGGCTCTAGTGCTCGCCCGAACCCAGTTCCTGCTCGAGCGCGACCATCATCCGGGCGAGCTCCGCGTCGCCGTGTCGCTCGAACGCCGCGGCGGCCTCGGCGGCAATCACCCGCGCCTCGGGTCCGCGTCCCAACCGCCAGAGAACGGTGACGCTCGCCGCGGCGAGCTGAGCGTGCCAGGCCGGATCCGCGCCGGCGGCCACGAGCCGCGTGGTCAGGCGGTCCAGCGCCGCGAGTGCCGGCTCACCCATCCCGCAGAGCGCTTCCACCTCAGAGCGCGCGCGGACCGCGTCGCCCAGACGGGCCGCCGCCTGCGCCGCCAGGAAACGCGCCCCCGCCGCCACCGCACGCTCGGGCTCGGTCCCATCCACCAGGCGCGCGACGAGGACGTCGCAGAGCGCCAGCGCCTCGGCGGGTCGCCGGCCCCCGAGCAGCCACAGCGCCGCGTCGAGCACCATCGTGCCGAACCCGGCGAGCGCGCTGCCATCATCGTCGCGCACGGAGGCGCGCGCCTCGAAGTCACCCAGCAGCTGATCGGCCGCCGCCGCGGCCCCGTCGCCGTCATCGCGCTGGACCGCCTCACCGACCGCGGTGAGCGCGGCGAACGCGTGCTCCTTGTCGCGGGTGAGCTGAGGGTCCTCGCCTTCGATCGGATCGGCCATCTGAACCGCCCAGACCCTACGCGCTCCATTCCCGGCGGAGCGGTGTGGCACGCTGAGCGCGTGACCACCTCAACCCTGGAGATCGTCAACCCCCTGACCGCCGAGGAGCTGCCCGGCTGGATCGCGACGATGGCGTCGACGTTCCTTGAGGATCCCGAGGGCGAGAACATCGCCAAATGGGTCAAGAACGTCGAGCGGCGGTGGAGTCTGGAGCGCCAGTGGAGCCCCGAGCGCACGTGGGGCGCGCGGGACCGGGGCGCCTGGGTGGCGACGCTGGAGACGGAGGATCGCACCCTCACCGTGCCCGGCCATGACGGCGCCACCGAGGTGGTGGCGGCGGACGCGCTCACCTCGGTGACGGTCGCGGCGACCCATCGCCGCCGCGGCCTCCTGACCAGGATGCTCACCGACTCGCTGCGCGCGGCGAAGGATCGCGGCGACGCCGTCTCGATGCTGATAGCGGCGGAGTGGCCGATCTATGGCCGCTTCGGCTACGCCCCTGCCGCGTTCACCGCCCACCGGACGCTGCATCGGGAACGCCGTGGCACCACGGTCGCCGGGGACCTCACGCGCGTGCGCCAGGTCACCCGCGCGGAGTTCGCGGCGATCGCCCCGGACGTGTTCGAGTGCTCGCGCCGCCGTCGCGCCGGCCAGGTCGACCGAGCCCTGCCCTGGTGGGACGAGTGGCTCGGCATCGATGGCTGGGAGGTCACCCACCAGCGTCCGCACAACTACCTCGTCCACGATGGCGACGGCGGTCCGGACGGCCTGCTGGCGTGGACCGCGAAGGGCGACCGGGACGCCGCGCAGCCGCAGCTGGCGACGGTCAAGGTCGACGGCATGTTCACCGCGACGGGCGGCGCCGACCGGGACCTGTGGGCGTATCTCACCGGCCTCGATCTGGTCGATCGCATCGAGCTGAGCGGCCCCGTCGATGAGCCGGCCACCTGGCTGCTCGGCGACGCTCGCGCGCTCAGAGTCACCGAGATCGAGGACCATCTCTGGGTGAAGCTGCTCGACGTGCCCGCCGCACTGGCGGCCCGGCGTTACTCGGTGCCCGGCGAACTCGTGCTCGACGTCATCGACGAGTCCGAGGTGAGCGCCGGCGAACGCGTCCGGCTCACCGCCGACGGCGAGCACGCCGCCGCGGAGCCGACCGCGGCGAGCCCGGATCTGACCCTCGCCCAGACGGCACTCGCCGCCGCCTATCTCGGCGGCGTCAGCCTCCGCGCCCAGATGATCGCGGGGACGGTCACAGAGCACACCTCCGGCGCGCTGCAGCGCGCCGACGCGATGTTCTCCAGCGCACTGGCACCGTTCAACGCGACGGGATTCTGATCGCCCCGCGCGTCTCACAACTCTGGCGCCCATGACGTCTCACGGGTGACCTATCGTCAGGACTTCAGGAGACCGTCGCTCATGTTCACCTTCACCACCGCGCTCGGCGACTGCGCACTCGATTGGGACGCGCACGGGATCACCCGGGTCCACATGCCGCGCCTGTCCGGCACGCGCGAGCCGCACCAACCACTCGACACCCCGGCATACGTCCGCGAGGCCGCGGAGTTGATCACCCGGCTGCTGGCAGGTGAATCCGTCGATCTCAACGCAGTCGCGGTCAGCCATGGCGCTCGTGTTGACGAGTTCGCGCGGCGGGTCTACGCCGCGACGCGCGAGGTCGGCCCGGGGGAGACGACGACCTACGGCGAGATCGCCCGCGCACTGGGCGATCCGAGCGCCGCTCGCGCGGTGGGCGCCGCGCTCGGGTCGAATCCGACGCCGATCATCGTCCCCTGCCATCGGGTGCTCGCCGCCGACGGCTCGCTGCACGGCTTCTCCGCCCCCGGCGGGATCAGGACCAAGCGGCAGATGCTCGAGATAGAGGGCGCGCCGGGTTTCACTCAACAGGCGCTGTTCGCCTGATCAGCGGCGGCATAATCGAGGGCCATGGCCCGGGCGACGCCACCGCGTGACTACTCGCTG
>DATJTS010000190.1:0-19981 GCA_035503035.1 Solirubrobacteraceae bacterium | reverse complement strand
ACAGGGCGCGTATGAGTCCTCGACCCATCGAAAGGCCGATCCAGACATGAAGGTGATCGCACTCGCCAATCAGAAGGGCGGCGTCGCCAAGACGACGACCACGCTGAACCTCGCGGTGGCGTTCGCCGAGGAAGGCCACCGCGTCCTCTGCTGCGACATGGACCCTCAGGGCAACCTGACGATGTCCCAGGGCATCGACCCCGACGAGCTCGAGAAGTCGATGTACGACGTGCTCGTGCATCAACTGCCGATCGCCGAGGTGATCGCACACCGCGAGATCGACGTCGCCTGCGCCTCGATCGACCTCGCCGGCGCAGAGATCGCGATGGCGGCGATGATCGGCCGGGAACGCTCGCTCCAGAAGGCCCTGAAGGCGGTCATCGATGAATACGACTTCGTCTTCATCGACACCCCGCCGAGCCTGGGATTGCTGACGATCAACGCGCTCACCGCCTCCGATCGGGTGATCGTCCCCGTGCAATGCGAATATCTGTCGATGCGCGGTCTGCTGCAGCTGCAGGACACGCTCGAGATGATCCGCGAGAACCTCAACCCGGACGTCGAGATCGAGGGCATCCTGCCGACCCTCGTGGACCTGCGCACGCTTCACGCCCAGGAGGCGATCGACCTGCTCGAGGAGAACTTCGGCACACAGGTCTTCGCCTCGCGGATCCGTCGCACCGTGCGTTTCGCCGAGGCGCCGGTCCAGGGCATGTCAGTGCTCAAATACGATCCCGACGGCATGGCTGCCCATGCCTACAGGCAGCTCGCCAAGGAGGTCCTCGACAATGCCAACCGGTAAACGCGCTTCGATGCGCGAGGGACCGCTCGCCGATCTCTTCCGTAAGACCGCGGAGGACACCGACGAGCACAAGGCGGTCCCGCCGGCGCAGCCCGCGGAGGCGCAGGAGCCCGCGCCGCAGGCCCCCGCGGGGACGGATCGAGCACCGGCGCCCGCCGCCGAGCCGTGGCCCACCGACCAGACAGACCCGGCCATGCCGCCGCAGGCCCCGCAGACGCCCCAGCTGCAGCCGCAGCTCACGCCCCGTGACCGTCTGCGGACGGCCTTCAGCTCCGATATCCCGCAGGACATGCTCGAGCCGGCCCCGGCCGCGCCCGCCCCGCAGGAGCTTGCCGACGTGTATGCGCGCACCGAGCGCGAGCTCGACGCCGAGACGGCGCTGCGCACACCGGCGGCCGGCGGACCCGTCCTGCGGGTCGTGGGTGTCGGCGGTGCCGGGGTGAACGCGGTCAACCGGATGGTCGAGGCGGACATCACCGGCGTGGAGTTCCTCGCGATCAACACCGACCTGCAGTCGCTGCAGGTCTCGGCGGCCGACGAGACACTGCACATCGGCGACTCCGTGACCCGTGGCCTGGGTTCCGGATCAGACCCGGAGAAGGGCCGCGCCGCGGCTCGCGAGGAGTACGACCGGATCAAGGCGATGCTGCGCGGCTCGGACATGGTGTTCATCGCCGCCGGTGCCGGCGGTGGCACGGGTACCGGAGCGGCGCCCGTCGTCGCTCAGATCGCCCGTGAGCTCGGCGCGCTGACCGTGGGGATCGTCACCCGCCCGTTCCAGTTCGAGGGGTCGCGGCGCCGCGAGCAGGCCGAGGCCGGCATCGCCGCGCTCGGCGCCGAGGTCGACACCTTGATCGTGGTCCCGAATAACCGGCTGCTGTCGGTGCTCGACCGCGGCGTCTCGATGGTCGAGGCGTTCCGCGTCGCCGACGACGTGCTGCGCCAGGGCGTGCAGGGGATCTCCGATCTGGTGACGCTCCCCGGTCTGATCAACCTCGACTTCGCCGATGTGCGCACGATCATGTCCGACGCGGGCAGCGCGCTGCTCGGGATCGGGATGGGCACCGGCGAGCGCCGGGCGATCGATGCGGCCGAGCAGGCCGTCGCCTCACCGCTGCTCGAGACGAGCATGGAGGGCGCCCGCTCGATCCTGCTGTCGATCACCGGCGGTGAGGACATCTCCCTGTGGGAGGTCAACGAGGCCGCCAAGGCGGTCGCGGAGGCAGCGCATCCGGACGCGAACATCATCTTCGGAGCGATGGTCGACAACAAGCTCGAGGACCAGGTGTGGGTGACGGTCGTGGCCACCGGGTTCGGCGATTCCCCCTACCGCAGGCGCGCCGAGGATCCGTTCGCGGCGCCTCGCACCGAACCCGGACGGCCGGTCGAGCGCGTTGCCCGCGCATCCGAGCGTCCGCGGAGCTTCCGCGAGCCTGAGGGCGAGCCGCGCGTGAGCCGTGTCCGACGCGAGACGCCGGAGTTCGACGTGCCGGAATTCATTCCGCGCAGGTAGGCGCCGCCACGCCATGAGCGGCGCGCGCGGTGTGGTGGCCGCCGGCCATGCGGAGAGCGCGCGCGCCGGCGCCGCCGCGCTGCAAGCCGGCGGCAACGCGGTCGACGCCGCGCTCGGCGCCATGCTGGCGGCGCTGACATGCGAGCCGCTCCTCACCGGGCTGGGCGCGGGGGGCTACATGCTGGTTGTCAGCGAGGGATCTGACCCGGTGCTGCTCGACTTCTTCGTCGAGGCGCCCGGTCGTGAGGCCGCCGGGGCGCACCCACAGGGTGAGCTGGTGCCGGTCGAGGTGTCATTCGGCGACGCCGTCCAGATCTTCCACGTCGGTCCCGCATCCGCGGGCACGTACGGGTTCCCGGCTGGGGTGTGCGAGGCGTCCCGGCGCTTCGGCACGATCCCGCTCGCCGAACTGGCGGCGCCAGCGGCGCAGCTCGCGCGTGATGGGGTCCCGCTCTCGCCCGAGCAGGCCTACATCGTCGAGATCCTCGGGCCGACGGTGCTCTCGACGCCGGAATGCGCGGCGCTGTTCGCTCCCGAGGGCCGGCTGCTCGGGGTCGGGGACCGGTTCCGCCAGCCGGAGGTCGGAGACGCGATCGAACGGCTGGGCAGCGACGGCTGCGACCCGTTCTACACCGGCGATATCGGGAGGGCGGTCGCGGCGTGGCTGCGGGACCGCGGCGGCCTGGTCAGCCCCGCCGACCTGGCGGCCTACGAGGTGATCCCCCGAGATCCGCTGCGAGTCCGCTACCGCGGCCGCGAGGTGCTCACCAACCCGCCGCCCGCGCCCGGCGGGCTGCTGCTGGCGGGCGCGCTCGCCGAGCTCGACCGGGCACCGTCACCCCCGCCGGTCACCGCCGTCGCCGACGCGATGCAGTCTGCGCAGGACGCCAGAACGACGGAGTTCCTCAGAGGGCTGTCGGAGCCAGGGTTCGCCACGCGGTTCCTGGTGCAGGCTTCCCGGCTCGGGTCGACGACCCATGTGGCCGCATTGGATGCGGAAGGTGGCGCGTGCTCGGTGACGTGCTCCAACGGCTCTGCCTCGGGAGTCGTCGTGCCGGGCACGGGCATCCACCTCAACAACATGCTCGGCGAGTCCGACCTCAACCCCGAGGGGTTCCATCGCCACCCGGCCGGGGCGCGGATGCCGAGCATGATGTCGCCGACGGTCCTGCTGCGCGGCGGCCGGCCCGAGATCGCCGTCGGCAGCGCCGGCTCCAACCGCATCCGCTCCGCGATCCTGCAGACGATCCTGCGCTGCGTGGACGAGGGCATGTCGGCCCAGGACGCGGTGCGGGCGCCGCGCATCCACTACGAGGACGGAGCGGTCTTCGCCGAGCCCGGTATCGACGTCGCGGCCCTGGAAGGGGTGGGGCGGACCGTCCGGCGTTTCCGGGCGCCCAACCTGTTCTTCGGGGGAGCGCAGGCGGCGGAGCACCACGAGGACGGCGGCTTCAGCGGCGGTGGGGACCCCCGCCGAGGCGGGGCCGCGATCGTGGTGTGAGCGGGGGCGGCTCTCCGGTCAGCTGAAGCGGACCTTGCCGTTGGACCGCGCCCGCGCCTGAGCGCGGTCAACGAAGTCCAATCGCTTGGTGGCGGCACGGAACAGCCGCGCGACGAGCCGCAGCCGTGCGTTCTCCGAGCGCAGCTCAAGCAGACCCTGCTTGGCGTCGGCGCCGAAGTCGACGGTTGCGGCCATCCCGTAGGCGTCCAGGGCGGCGAGCTCCTCGCTGTCAGGTTCGCGGTCAGTGGCCCTCAGGACCAGGTCGGCGTAGACCTTGCGGGCACCGACGGCGGCCGCCTCATCGACCGATTCCGATTCGTCGTCGAGGAACTCGACGATCCCGGCCGGGTAGGCGAGATGGCTCTGCCGCTCGACGATCCGGAACGGTCGCTCGCCGCGCACGACGATGTTCGAGCGCCCGTCCTCCATCCGCTCGAGCACCTTCTCGATCGTGCACGCGCAGCCGATGTCCCGCAGTCCGTCGTCGGCCATCCAGACGATGCCGAAGTCACTCGACATCTCCAGGCAGTGCGCGACCATCGCCTGATAACGCTCCTCGAAGATGTGCAGCGGCACGAGCTCGGACGGCAGCGCCACCAGACCGAGCGGAAACAGCGGGAACTCCTCGTGGAGCTCGCCCGTCATCACGCTCCGCGGCGAGCGGTGATCAGGAGGTTGTAGAAGATCGCCGGCGGCAGCCGTGGCTCGAGCAGCCGCTGATCCAGTCGCTGCAACAGGAGGTAGCCGTGGAACGCGTATTGCCGCCACAGCATCGGGACGTCGTCGGGATCGGCCGAGGCCTCCAGGGAGCGGTTGAACCAACCGAACCAGTTGGCCGCGAGCTCCTCGCCCCGGACCTTGACCGACTCGAATCCTGCCTTGCGGGCGTAACGGGACAGATCGCCGGGATCGAAGGCATGGATGTCGACGAAGCGCTCGAGGTCGTGGTCGGAGACGTGGGTGCCCGCGGCGGCACTCTCGGCGGGCGGGGCCGGCGAGGCGCCGAGCGCCCGCCGCCAGATCGGGGCCACCAGGCCCGCGCCCCGCTTGGGCAGCGCCGCGATCCGGTCACCGACCCGCGAGGGCTCCCCGGCGAACACGATCCGCCCTCCCGGCCGCAGCACGCGGTGGAACTCTGAGAACGCGCGTCGCAGGTTGGGGAGATGGTGGAGCACGGCGTGGCCGAGGACGAGGTCGAAGCTCTCGTCGGCGAACGGCAACGATTCGGCGTCGGCGCGCGCGGTGCGAACCTCGAGGCCCAGCCGCTCGGCGTTGCCGGCGAGGGTCTGGAGCATCCCGGGCGAGATGTCGGTGCAGGTCGCGCGTGAGACGACGCCCGCCCGCAGCAGGTTCAGGCTGAAATAGCCCGTCCCGGCGCCGATCTCCAGCGATCGGTCATAGCCGGCGTCCAGCTCGGAGCCGAGCACCTTGCGGAGCTTGCCCAGCACCTGGCCCTGGCCGATCTCTCCGAAGTCGATGCCCCATTTCGCGTCGTAGCTCTCAGCGGCGACGTCGTGGTAGCGCGTGTTGACGTCGCGGATCTCCTCTGCGGTACCCGGAGCGCTCATCTCCGGCGGACATTAGCCTGTCGATCCACATGACGAGCGAGCTCTTCGTCCAGCAGGATCAGCCGCCGGGCGTGCCACCGATGGTGCTCACCGGCGAGCGCACGTTGCCGGATGTGCCGGCTGAGAATTACTGGTTCCAGCGCCACCTGGCGGTCTACGAATGGATCGGCGCGCGGGTGCTCGGCGCCCGCGTCTGCGACCTGGCCTGTGGCGAGGGCTACGGGTCGGCGGTGCTCGCCCGTGGTGCCGCCTCGGTGGTCGGCGTCGACGCCAACCCCGAGGCGTTCGAGCACGCCCGTCTGCGCTACCGCTCCGACAACCTGCGCTTCGAGCGTGGCGCGGTCGAGACTCACGGCGGCGTGGGTGAGGATGCGGTCTACGACGCGGTCGTGTTCCTGCAGACGATCGAGCATGTTCAGGACCCGGCCGCCGTGCTCACCCACATGCGCTCGTTGCTCACAACGGGCGGCACGGTCTACGTCACCACGCCGAACCTGTTGACGATCGCGCCGGCCGGCGCTGAGAAGTCCGATAACCCATGGCACATTCGGGAATACCGGGCCGCGGAGTTCCAGGAGCTCTGCCGGTCGGTGTTCGGTCAGGTCCAGGTACTCGGTCTGTACCACGCCCGCAGGCTGGCGCTGCACGCGCTCGCGCTCCGCTGGGGATGGGACGCCGTCCACGCGCGGCTGGGCATCACCCGATCCTTCTACGACTGGTTCACCCCGTCGATCACCGCGCGTGACTTCGCCCTGCGCGAGGGCGATCTCGACTCCGCACTCGACTTCCTGGCGATCTGCCGGACGTGATGGGCACATTCAACGGCAGCGGCGGCGAGGAGGAGCGTCGGGACGAACTGGACGCCGCCGAGGCGATCGATATCCGTCCGGCGCGGCGGCAGCGGCTGCGCCGGCCGTGGGTGCCGCTCGGCCTCCTGGTGCTCCTGTTCATCCTGGTCGCGGTGGTGCCGCGCCACGGCCTGCACTCGCGCACCTTCCCCTCCGGCAGCTGGGGCGCGACGCTCCGCTGCCTGGAGCGCAACACGAACTTCCGGGTGGTCGCATTCGGCACCAGCGTTGCCCCGGAGCGCGCGACGACCATGGTCGCCGTGCAGACCAACCTCGCCCATCACACCCTTGCCGAGCTGCGCCAGGCGCCATCGGCGGCGGCGGCCCGGGCGGTCGCGCGTCACAACGGCTTCGGCGAGATCGACCGCTCCGGCTACCAGACCGACGGCCGGGTCGTCTGGGCCTACAACCAGAGCGGCGGGGCCTCGAACTTCACGGTCAACGCCGGCGAGCGGGCGCTGATCGACGCCTGCGTGCGTCACCCGGGCTGAGGGCGGCGGCGGGGCGGCCGGGGCCAGGCGCGGGTGTGTTGGCGGTCGTCCTCCACGCCCACATGCCCTAGTGGAGCGCTCACGCAACGTGCAGGGCCCAGCGGGACCAGGATCGCGAGCGCAGTGGTGCTTAACCAAAGCCCAACAGATATAGACTTGCGACCCACACAATTCATTTCAACGGAGGGACTCCATGGGGACCGGGACAGCAGGGATGCGGCGTGGCCGTGCGGCCACGACAGTGGCGGCTGCGATCGTCGGGGTGGTGGCGTGGCTGATGGTGGGGGCGGTGACCGCGCGTGCGAGTACGTCACCGTTCTATTACGACGGGGCGGCAAACGTGGGTGTATCGGCGCCGGCGTTCGGCGGCAACGTCCCGGGGGGCTCTGACAACACGGCGGTCGGTCAGTCCAGTCTGAACAGCCTGACCAACGGCACCTTCGCCTGCTGCGACACGGCCGTCGGCGCGCTCGCTCTGTTCAAGACCACCGGCGGCTACAACACCGGCACGGGATTCGAGGCGCTCGAGAACAACAGCTCCGGTGGCGCCAACACTGCCGACGGCGCGCTGGCACTGGCGTTCAACTCCGGCGGTGGCTCGAACACCGCGACAGGCGTTGACGCGCTCGAGTACAACGACACCGGCAGCCGCAACGTCGCCAATGGCGCCTATGCACTGAACGTCAGCAACGGCAACGACAACGTCGCCGTCGGGGACGCGACCATGGACGCCAACCAGACGGGGAACGAAGACGTGGCGACCGGCTCTGGTGCGTTGCAGCGCAACACGACGGGTTCAGACAACGTCGCGACCGGTTTCAACGCGCTGAACGAGAACACAACGGGTGGATCCAACATCGCTATCGGGAGCGGTGCGGGCCTCAACCTGACGACCGGTTCGAACAACATCGACATCGGAAGTCCGGGCGTCGCCGCGGAGAAGAACGTGATTCGGATCGGGACGAACGGGACGCAGACCAAGACGGTCATCGCGGGCATCGCGGGCAACAAGTTGAGCGGGGCCAAGACGGTGGTCATCAACTCGAACGGCCAGCTGGGGGTTTCGTCGGCGAAGTCAGCCAGTGTGCCGACGGCGCAGGTCGCTCAGGTCCTGCCTGGCCTGGTTCACGGGCGTCGCGTCAGTGATCACCAGTTGACGATGCTGCTGCTGAAGCAGGTTGCAAGCCTGAGGCGAACCGTCGCCAGCCAGAGCCGGGAGCTGCGCCAGATCCGCGCCCTGCGGGCCGAGGTGGCGAAGCTGGCCGCGCAGGCTGGGCGGTAGCGGGCGAAGATCTCGGACGCGCGCGGCGGCACGCCGCCGCCGCGCGCGCCGCAATGTAGGGTGCGGGGATGCCTCAGGGCGAGCTGGCGATCGTCCTGCATACGCACATGCCCTACGTCGAGGGGTTCGGGACGTGGCCGTTCGGCGAGGAGTGGCTGTGGGAGGCGATTGCGACGAGCTATCTGCCGTTGCTGGAGGTGCTCGACGATCACCTCCCCGCGCCGATCACGCTCAGCCTCACGCCGGTGCTCTGCGACCAGCTGGCGGCGCCGGGGGCGATGGAGCGGTGCGTGCGGTTTCTGCGGGAGATCCGGCCCGAGTCGCACCGGCGCGACATTGTGGAGCTGCGGGCCGGAGGCGAGGAGCGGGCCGCGGCGGAACTGGAGCGCTCGGCGGTGGAGTACGCGCGGGCCGCTGATCGGCTGGAAGAGATCGAGGCGCAGGGCGGGCTGCTGGAAAGGCTCGGTGTCCACGCCACGTGGACCTCGGCCGCGACCCACCCGATCCTGCCGCTTCTCGCCACCGACCGCGGCATCGAGCTGCAGGTTCGGACGGGGATCACCTCCCACCGGCGACGCTTCGCGCGCTGGGACGGAGGGTTCTGGCTGCCGGAGTGCGCGCACGCGTCGTGGCTCGGGCCGGCGCTGGGGCGGGCGGGCGTTCGCGCGACCTGTGTCGAGCTCACGCGACGGCTCGGGCTGGGCGACCCGCGCCACCTGCACCCGTGTGTCGACGATGGCGGCCCGGTGCTGTGGCCGATCGATCGCAGCGTCATCGCCTGGGTGTGGGGGGAGGGCGGCTACCCGTCGCGTCCCCCGTATCGCGACTACCACCGGTACACCACCCACCGCCACCGCGTCCACCGGATCGACGGGGGGCGATATGACCACGCAGAGGCGCTCGCGCAGGCGCGGGCGGACGGGGCCGAGTTCGTCGCCGGTGTGCGGGAGCGCGTCGCCGGGGGAGGAGTCTGCGTCTGCGCACTCGACACCGAACTGCTGGGTCACCACTGGTACGAGGGGCCGACCTGGCTGTGGGCCGTCCTCGATGAGGCGCACCGCCAGGGTCTCAAGCTCACGCGGCTCGACGAGGAGACGCTCGCTCGCCACGAGCCGCGGCCGCTCCCGGAGGAGGCGCGCTCACCTCATGCGACGAGCTGGGGCGCCGGCGAGGACCTGGGGACCTGGAGCGGTCCGCGTGCGGCGGGGTTCGCGGCGCGGCAGCGGCGGGCCGAGCTCGCGCTGGCCCGCCGGCATGGGCGCCCTCCGGATCGGGCCCTGAGGGAGCTGCTGGCGTTGCAGGCGTCCGACTGGGCGTTCCTGCACGACCGCGATCTCTCCGGCAACTATCCGGAGGAGCGGGCCGCCGCCCACGATGCGGCCCTCGACGCCGCACTCGCCGGCGCAGCCGACCCCGCACTGCGCTCGCTCGTCCCCTGGCTCGACGGCTGGGGCTAGCTGCCGCGGCCGACGGTGGGAAGGTTTCTGACCGTGAGGACAGGAAAAGTTCCCAGCGACCTTGGAGATGGTGGCAAACGCGGGGAGCCGCGACGTTGCTGGGAAGGTTTTCGGCGCTGAGGACCGATAAAGCTCCCAGCGTCGGCGAAAGGGTTGCCGCGACCGTCCGGCCGGGCGCCCGGAGACGTGGCCCTCAGTCGCCCCAGCGGAACGTCCGGGGCGCCCGGCGCATGCGGATGAGCTTGGCCGGGATGCCGCCCACGACCGCGTTGGCGGGGACGTCGGCGGTCACCACCGAGCTGGTGCCGATCACGGAGTTGTCGCCGACGCGGACTCCACGCAGCAGGCAGGCGCCGTAGCCGATCCAGACGTTGTGGCCGATGCGGACATCGCGCTTGTAGATGCCCTGCTCGCGGATCGGGCGCTCGACCTCGACGACACCGTGGTCGAAGTCGATCATCATCACCCGGTCGGCGATGATGCACTCGCGCCCGATGGAGATGTGCTGGAAGGCGGAGATCGTGCACTCCTGGCCGAACACCGTCTTGGCGCCGACCGACAGCTCGCCTTCGTGGACGCGGACCTTGCTGCCCTGCCCGATCCATGACCAGCGCCCGAGGTGGATGCGCGCATCACGGCCGATCTCAAACCGGACGCCGGGACAGATGAAGCACAGCCCGTCGGTCGTCAACCGGCCCCGATAGCGGAGCTTGAGCCAGGCCCAACGCGCGAGCAGTCGCGCGTAGCGCCAGGAGAGCATGCGGTTGGCCCGGGCGAAGCGCAGGAACTCCAGCGGCCCGCCGTGCAGCGGTGGCGGCCCGGAGCGCACGAACGCGGGGGCGGCGGCGATCGCCGGCGGGGCCACGGTGATGGTGGGAACGGACTGTCTGGGACCGATGGCCAAAGCGCATCAGATCGTAAGCGGTCGACCGCAGCCCGCGCAGGGCGCATTAGGATCACCTCAAGCACCGTTGCCCGCCACCGAGGAGACCCCGCCCATGCCCAAGACCGTCATTCTCTCGGCCGCTCGCACGCCGATCGGAAAGCTCGGCGGAGGGCTCTCGTCGCTGCCCGCCACCGAGCTCGGCGCGACCGCCATCAGCGCCGCTCTGGAGCGAGCGGAGATCGCTCCCTCCGACGTGCAGCACGTGGTGATGGGCCAGGTGATCCAGGCCGGCGCCGGCCAGATCCCGTCGCGCCAGGCCCAGATCGGCGCCGGCATCCCGAAGGGAGTCTCGTCCGAGACGATCAACAAGGTGTGCGCCTCCGGGATGCGCGCGACCGGGATGATCGACGCCGCGGTGCGCGCCGGCGACCTTGACGTGGCCGTCGGCGGCGGCATGGAGTCGATGTCGCAGGCGCCCTACATGCTCAAGGAGGCCCGCTTCGGGTTCCGCATGGGCGACGGCAAGGCGCTGGACGCGATGATCCACGACGCGCTCACCAACCCGTTCAGCGGTCGCCAGATGTTCGACGAGGCCACCGAGGTGGGCGACGAGATGGAGATCACCCGCGCCGACCTGGACAAGTGGGCGCTGCGCTCTCACGAACGCGCGATCGCCGCCACCGACGAGGGGCGGCTGCCCGAGGAGATCGTCTCGGTGACGATCAAGAGCCGCAAGGGCGACACGACGGTCGAGGTCGACGAGGCGCCGCGTCGCGACACCACGCTCGAGCGTCTGGCCAAGCTCCCCGGGCTGGTCGGCAAGGAGGGATCGCACACTGCGGGGAACTCGCCGGGGGTCAACGACGGCGCCGGCGCGCTGGTGCTCGCCTCCGACGAGTGGGCCAAGGCCAACGGGAAGACGGCGCTGGCCACGATCATCGCCCAGGCGGCGGTGGCCGACGACTTCGCCTATCTCGCCCGCACCCCCGCCAACGCGGCCAAGAAGGCGCTCGAGAAGGCGGGGCTGTCCGCGGACGACATCGACCTCTGGGAGATCAACGAGGCGTTCGCCTCGGTCGCTCTGAACTCCACGCGGATGCTCGAGATCGACGAGGACAAGGTCAACGTCAACGGCGGCGCGGTGGCGCTCGGGCACCCGGTCGGCGCCTCGGGCGCGCGCATCCTGGGCGCGCTCGTGCTCGAGCTCCGCCGTCGCGGCGGCGGTCTCGGTTGCGCCGCCATCTGCTCGGGCGGAGGTCAGGGCGACGCGATGATCGTCGAGGTCAATGGCGGCTGAGCGCGACCACGCGGAGGAGAGCGCCGGGCCACGAGGCGCGGCGTTCTTCGACCTCGACAAGACGCTCATGCAGGGCTCCTCGGCGTTCCAGTTCGCTCGCGCCGCCTACGCCGAGGGGCTGATCAGCCGCCGCCAGATCGTCAACGATGGATGGGCGAAC
Organism: Solirubrobacteraceae bacterium; assembly: GCA_035503035.1. Classification (GTDB taxonomy): domain Bacteria; phylum Actinomycetota; class Thermoleophilia; order Solirubrobacterales; family Solirubrobacteraceae; genus Palsa-465. The sequence goes on along the minus strand of DATJTS010000190.1, from coordinate 8,176 downwards.
CTGCGCTACCGGCTGCAGGGTGCTTCCGACGAGGTGTCGCTCGCGCTGCGCGAGCGGATCGCGGCGGGGCTGCAGGGGACGCGGGTGGTCGAGCTCGAGCGGCTCGGCGTGGGGGTGCTCGCCGGCGTGCTGCCGCGGATCTATCCGCGGATGCTGCGCGTCGCCCATGAGCACCAGGATGCGGGGCGGCCGGCGTACATCGTCACCGCTGCCGCCCAGGACCTGGCCGACATCCTCGCGCGGGTGATGGCGCTCGACGGCGCCCTGGGGTCCCAGCTCTCAGAGGTCGAGTCCGGGGTGTACACCGGTCGGCCGACCGGGCGGTTCATGTACGGCGACGGCAAGGCCAGGGCGATCGTCGAGCTCGCCGCCCGGGACGGGATCGACCTCGCAGCGTCGTACGCCTACTCCGACTCCGAGTCCGACCTGCCGATGCTGGAGTGCGTCGGCCATCCGGTGGTCGTCAATCCCGACGCGCGGCTGCGCAGGATCGCCCGGGAGCGGGACTGGGAGGTCGTGCACCTCGACCGCCTCGGCCGGCGGCTGTGGTGGGTGGCCGGGCTCAGCGGCGCCGCAGCAGCCGGCGGCGCGGCCGCCGTCACCATCGGCCGACGCGTGGGGGGCGGCGGGTCGTCCCGTGCCCGCGCGTGGTCGGCGCCGCTCACCGCCGCCTCGGCTCCGTTCCGATGACCGCGCTGCACGGGGCGGACAGCACGATCGGCGCCCGATCCGCGATCCTGTGACCGGTCGCACACCGCGAGCCCCGACTGGGGCAGCACGATAAGCGACAGCGGTGTAGGTTGCCGATTGACTCGTCAGTCAACCCGGTATGATCTCGCGGCGACGCCCGCGTGAGAGCGCATGGACCCGCGGGCGCAGACGGACCCGCGAGAGGACATCGATAGGAGGCCACACTTGAAGATTTGCGTCCTGGTGAAAGAGGTTCCGGACGCCGCGGTCGAGAAGCGCATCGACCCCTCGACGGGGCGGATGGATCGATCGGGTGAGAAGAACCTCAACCCGTATGACACACATGCCATCGAGGCCGCGATGCAGATCCGAGAGGGTGGCGCGGCCGAGGTCGACGAGATCGTCGCGGTGACGATGGGTCCGGCGAGCGCCACCCGCGCGCTCCAGAAGGCGGTCTCGCTCGGCGCCGACCGCTCCGTGCACCTCTCAGACGATGCGCTGGCCGGCTCCGACGTGGCCGCGACCGGCTACGCACTCTCCAAGGCGTTGGAGAAGGAGTCGCCCGATCTGGTGCTGCTCGGCCAGCAGTCCGATGACGGCGAGTGCTACACGATCGGCGCGGTGGTCGCCGACCACCTGCAGATGCCCTCGCTCACCCAGGTGATCAAGATGGACATCGCTGCGGGATCGCTCACCTGCGAGCGCCAGGCGGAGTACGGCTACGACACAGTCGAGATCTCGCTGCCGGCCGTGATCTCGGTCGGGGACGCGATCAACGAACCGCGCTACCCGTCGCTGAAGGCGATCATGGGCGCGAAGAAGAAGCCGCTGGAGACCGTGGCGGCCGGCGATGTCGGCATCGACACCTCGCTCGTCGGCGCGGATGGCTCGCGCGTGCAGTGCGGCGACTTCCACGATCCGCCGGCCAAGGCGGCGGGGCAGATCATCGAGGACGAGGACACCGACGAGACGGTCGCCAAGATCGTCGCCTGGCTGGACGAGAGGAAGCTGATCTGATGGCTGACGTTCTCACCTACGTGCTCCACAACGAGGGGGCGTTCAACAAGAACTCGCTCGGCGCGGTGTCCGAGGGCGCCGCGCAGGCGCAGTCGATCGGCGGCGAGTGTCACGCGGTCGTCGTCGGCGGCGATGACCTGACCGACGAGCTGTGCGCGACGCTCGGTGGCTACGGCGCCAACAAGGTGTTCCGCGCCAAGGGTCCTGAGGGGCTCGCCCAACCGGTGATCGACGTGATGGCCAAGGTCATCGACGATCACGGGCACGGCTACGCCCTGTTCGGTGGCGGTCTGCTCGGCTTCGAGATCGGCGCCGGTCTCGCCGCCCGCAAGCAGGCCGGGGTGACGATGGAGGTCATCTCGATCAAGGCCGACGGCGGCAAGCTGGTCGCCGAGCGCCCGATCCTCCAGGACTCCAAGATCTCCGACTCCCACTACCAGGGCGAGTTGGGGATCATCATCGGGCGGATCAACGCGTTCGAGGTCAAGGAGGGCGGCTCTCAAGCGGCCGAGGTCGTCGACGTCGATGTCACCTACTCGCCGTGGAACGAGCGCGCGAAGATGCTCACCCGCGGCGAGCAGCGCGGCGCGGACGTCGACATCGAGGGCGCGGACATCCTGGTCGCCGGCGGCCGGGGCCTCGGCAAGGCCGAGGGCTTCGAGCTCGCCGAGAGCCTGGCCAAGGCGTTCGGCGGGAACAGCGCGGTGGCCGCGACACGGGCGGTCGTCGACGCCGGCTGGTACCCGTACGCCGCCCAGATCGGTCAGACGGGCAAGACCGTGTCGCCGAAGCTGTACTTCGCGGCGGGGATCTCCGGCGCGATCCAGCACAAGGTCGGCATGCAGTCCTCGGAGAACATCGTCGCCGTCAACAAGGACGCCAACGCGCCGATCTTCGAGTTCTCCGACCTCGGGATCGTCGGCGACCTCAACAAGGTGCTGCCGAAGCTCACGGAAGCGATCAAGGCCAAGAAGGGCTCCTGAGTGAGCGTTAGCGAACGGTCAACGAGGCTGGATGCCGAGAGCCGGTCTCAGAACGCGGGGCCGGATGCCCCGTCGGAGGTGACCCTGTGAGCAGCAACGGTCGCCACCACGCGCCGAGCGAGTACCCGCCGCCGGTCGACTCCGTCAAGGAGTTCGTCAAGCACGGGCTCGACGACGAGGACGAGCGGATCGACGTCGGCGTCGCGATCGTCGGCGGCGGCACCGCCGGCCTGTCGTGTGCGAACCGTCTGCTGCAACTGCTGGGCGACGATCCGGAGCTGCTCGAGTCGCTCGGTGAGGTGCCGGTCGCGGTCATCGAGAAGGCCAAGACGTGCGGCGGGCACAACCTGTCAGGCGCGGTCATGCGCCCGGGGCCGCTGCAGGAGCTGTTCCCGGATGTCAGCCGCGAGGACTGGCGCAAGGAGCGCTTCGCGTTCGGCGAGGTGACCCGGGAGTCGATCTACATGCTCCCCAACGGCCGGACGAAGATCTCCGTGCCGACGTTCGCGGTGCCGAACTTCAAGAACCACGGCAACGAGGTCGTGTCGGTGTCGGCGCTCGCCCGCTTCCAGCAGGCCCGCGCCGAGGAGGCCGGCGCCTACATCCTCACCGAGACCGCGGCCTCGCAGCTGATCGTCGACCGCGGCCGCGTCGTGGGGGTCCGCTCGGGCGACAAGGGCCGAGGCAAGGAGGGGGAGGAGCTCTCCAACTTCGAGCCGGGCACCGACATCGGCGCCAAGGTGACGGTGCTCGCCGAGGGCTGCTGGGGACATCTCACCGGCGCCGCGATCAAGCAGTTCGACCTCGGGGCCAGCCGTGAGCCGCAGGTCTGGGAGCTCGGCGTCAAGGAGCTCTGGAAGGTGCCCAAGCCGCTCGATCGCGTGATCCACACGCTCGGGCCCTGGCCGCTCAAGGTCCCCGCCAAGTACGGCCACGTCGGCGGCTCGTGGCTGTACCCGATGAAGGACGAGAAGACCGGGGACGACCTGGTCTCGATCGGGTTCGTCGTCGATCTCGACTACGCCGATGCGACGACCTCGGTCCACGACCTGTTGCAGCAGTTCAAGCTGCACCCGCTCGTCAAGGGCATCCTCGACGGCGGCGAGCGCGTCGGTTGGGGGGCCAAGGCCCTGCCGGGTGGCGGCTACTGGTCGATGCCCAAGCTGTCGATGCCCGGCGCGTTGCTGGTCGGGGACGCGGGCGGCATGGTCGACGCGGCCGCGCTGAAGGGCGTGCACCACTGCATCAAGTCCGGGATCCTCGCCGGCGACGCGATCTACGACTCGCTGAAGCGCGGCACGCCGCTTGAGTCCTATGAGCAGGCAATCGAGGACTCCTCGGTCGGCCAGGAGCTCTACCAGGTGCGCAACACCCGCCAGCCACTGCAGAAGGGCTTTCTGAAGGGCTCGCCGCTGAGCGGCGCCTCGATCATGTCCAAGGGCAGGATCCCCCGCGGCCGCCTGCCCTGGCACAAGGGCGACCAGGTGCCGCAGTTCGTCGGCGACACCAAGGACGGCTATCCGAAGCCCGACGGCAAGTACACCTTCGACAAGCTCTCGTCGGTCTACATCTCGGGCAACGCGACCCGCGACGACGCGCCCAATCACATCCGTCTGCGGCGCAGCGTGCCCCGCGAGGTGGCCGAGAGCTGGGTCTGGATGTGTCCCGCGGGGGTCTACGAGATCCCCGATGACGCGCCGGAACAGGGCAACGTCGACGTGACGGTCAACTACACCAACTGCGTGCAGTGCGGTGCGATCACCGCCCGCGGCGGGCGACTGACCGTACCCGAGGGCGGCGACGGGCCCCTGTACCAGCTCACCTGAGATGGTCACACCACTGACGCGGCGGGTCTGCCACCCTGCGGTGCCATGAAAGGCGTCATCCTCGCCGGCGGGAAGGCCACCCGACTGCGCCCCCTCACGCAGGTCACCAACAAGCACCTGCTGCCGATCTACGACAAGCCGCTCATCTACTACCCGCTGGAGGCGATGGCGCGGGCTGGGGTGGAGGAGGTGCTGCTCACCACCAACCCGGAGCATGCCGGGCACTTCCTGCAGTTGCTCGGCAGCGGCCGGGAGTTCGGGCTGCGGCTCACGATCGAGCTCCAGGAGGGGGCGAACGGCCTCGCCGACGCGGTCGGCCTCGCCGAGCACTTCGCTCGGGGTTCCAAGGTGCTCGTGCTGCTCGGCGACAACATCTTCACCCACGACCTCGCCCCGCGCGTCCAGGCGTTCGAGCAGCAGGAGCGCGGCGCGGTGATCTTCGCCACCGAGGTCGACGAGCCACAGCACTACGGCGTGATCGAGGTCGACGGCGACCGGGTGATCGGAATCGAGGAGAAGCCCGAGCATCCGCGCTCCAATCTCGCCCAGACCGGCATCTACCTCTACGACGAGCGCGTCTTCTCGTTCATCTCCGAGCTCGAGCCCTCCCCGCGCGGCGAGCTTGAGATCACCGACCTCAACAATCGCTACGTCGCCGAGGGCACGCTCGCCTGCGACGTCCTGAACGGGTACTGGATCGACGCCGGTACCTCGCACGACGAGCTGCTCGCGGCCAACAACGAGGTCGCGCGGCTGCGGTTGGCCGGAGAGCTGTAGCCGCCGGCCCCGCGACTTTCGCCCCTGTGCGCGGTTATAGAGGGCGATGAGACGTTCACTCACCGTCCTCGGCGCGGCAGCGGCAGCCGCCGCACCCCTGGCGCTCTCGCCGATGTCCGCACACGCCGCCGCTGCACCGCCCGCCGCGCTGACCAAGATCGCCTGCCACAGCACGCTCGATCCCGCCAAGCGCTCGGTGTCGGTCGTCTCGATCATGCGCCACCGGCCGGCGACCAGGTCGCTTGCGGTGCGCTTCACCCTGCTGGAGAAGGTCCCGGGTGCGGTGGCCACGCCGGTGCGCGATGGGGATCTCGGCCACTGGACGACGCCGACCGACGCGACGCTGGGGCGGCTTCCGGCGGACGTGTGGAAGCTCCGCAAGACGGTCTACAACGTCGACGCGCCGGCGGCCTATCGCTTCCGGGTGACGTTCCGGTGGACCGGCAGCAACGGCAAGGTGCTCTCGCGCGAGACGCTGCGCACCGGCCAGTGCTCGGTCCGTGAGCTGCGCCCGGATGTGCTGGTGCGCTCGGTGGCCGTGCGCGGGACCGGCCTGGCGCCCGGCAACGACCGCTACACCGCCGTCGTCGCCAACCGCGGCCGCACCCCATCCGGCCCGTTCGAGGTGGAGTTCTCGCCCGGAGCGGCCGGTGGGCCCGTGCAGACCGTCGAGGTGGCCTCGCTCGCGCCGCGCGCGCACGCCCGCGTGCGGTTCTTCGGCCGGGCCTGCGACCCCGCCGCGCCGCCCATCGTGATCGCCGACCCCACGCACGCCGTCGACGATTTCGACCGCTCGAACAACACGTTCACCGTCTCGTGTCCAAGCGCCGCCATGGCCGCGCTCGCCGCCCCCGAGCGATGAACGGACGTCACTAGACTCAAAGGGACCATGAAGACCGAGATCCACCCCACCTACACCGAGACGCAGGTCACGTGCACGTGTGGCAACCAGTTCGTCACGCGCTCGACCAAGGACTCCATCCACGTCGAGATCTGCTCGGCCTGCCACCCGTTCTACACCGGCCGCCAGAAGCTGGTCGACACCGGCGGACGCGTTGAGCGCTTCCAGCGCCGCGTCGCCAAGGGCCGGCGTACCGCGCGCCAGACCACCGCAGCGGGCTAGCAATCGCAAGCGGACGTCGCCCTGCGCTCTGAGCGGGGTGGCGTCCCGCTGCCCGCTGGTGCGCGCCGCCCGCGGGGCGGACCATCCGGGGGCCGTCTCTAGACTCGAAGCCGATGATCGACGGCCTCGTCAACCAGATCCTCGAGCGCTTCTCGGCGCTCGAATCCGAACTCGCGGACCCATCCGTGATCGGCGACCGCGAGCGGTACGCCGCGAGCCGGCGCGCCTACTCCGAGCTCGAACCCGCCTCCCGGCTCGCGACCGAGTACCGACGGGCGATGGACGACGCGGAGGGCGCGCGCGAGCTGCTCGCCGAGGACGGGGACGATGCGGAGCTCCGCGCGCTGCTCGACGGATCTCGCGACGCGATGGACCGCCTGGAGGAGGAGATCCGCCTGGCGATGGTCGAGCGCGATCCGAACGACTCCAAGAACGTGATCGTCGAGATCCGGCCCGGGATCGGCGGCGAGGAGGCCGGAATCTGGGCGGGCGACGTCTACCGGATGCTCACCCGCTACGCCGAGCGGCGCGGCTTCTCGGTCGAGCCGCTCTCGATTGGCGACGGCGACTACACCTTCTCGATCAAGGGCAACGGCGCCTACTCGGTATTCAAGTTCGAGGGGGGGACGCACCGCGTCCAGCGCGTTCCGGAGACCGAGTCCCAGGGACGGATCCACACCTCGACGGCAACCGTCGCGGTGCTGCCCGAGGCGGAGGACGTGGAGGTGGAGATCGACCCGAACGATCTGCAGATCGACGTCTACCGCAGCTCCGGGCCGGGCGGGCAGTCGGTCAACACGACTGACTCGGCGGTGCGGATCACGCACAAGCCGACCGGCGTCGTCGTCTCGATGCAGGACGAGAAGTCACAGCTTCAGAACCGCGAGCGCGCGATGCGCGTGCTCCGCGCCCGCCTGTATGAGCGGGCGCTCGCCGAGCAGCAGGCCGAGATCGGCGCCAGCCGCCTGGCCCAGGTGGGCACCGGCGAGCGCGCGGAGAAGATCCGGACCTACAACTACGCCGAGAACCGGGTCAAGGACCACCGCATCAACCTGCTCGTCCACAACCTCGACGGGATCCTCGCCGGCGAGCTCGACGAGTTCACCGACGCCCTCCAGGATGACGAGAAGCGCCGGCGACTGGACGAGCAGACCGACGGTGGATGAGCGTGGGGCCGGCGCGACGATCGCCGGCCTGCTGGCTCGCTCGACGGCGGCCCTGCGACCGAGCTCGGAGACCGCGCGCCTCGATGCAGAGGTGCTGTTGGCCGAGGTGCTCGGAGTCGACCGTGCTCGCCTGATACTCGACCATGAGGCTGAGGTCGAGGTTGAGACTCGCACACGGTTCGAGCGACTCGTGAGCCGGCGCGCGTCGGGGGAGCCCGTCGCCTACCTGATCGGCCGCCGGCCGTTCCGCGCGCTCGAGTTGCGCGTCGACGACCGGGTGCTCATCCCACGACCCGAGACGGAGGGGCTCATCGAGGCCGCCGTCGAGCTGCTGCCGAATGGCGCCGCGGTGCTCGACGTGGGCACGGGAAGCGGGGCGATCGCGCTCGCGCTCGCCGCCGAGCGCCCGGATCTGGTGGTGCGCGGAGCGGACGTGAGCGCCGAGGCGGTCGCGGTCGCCGCGCGCAACCGGGACGAACTCGGCCTCGATGTCAGCTTCAGTGTTGGCGATCTGCTCGATGGGGCACTGCCCGCAGATGCGGTTCTTGCCAATCTCCCGTATGTGGAGCGCGATGCCGAACTGCCGGTCGACGT
>DATJTS010000189.1:0-20966 GCA_035503035.1 Solirubrobacteraceae bacterium | reverse complement strand
CCTCGAACTGCGCCCGCTGGCTCTCGTAGTTCTGAACCTGGGCCTCCTCGACGTAGCTGGCCAGGCTGGTCCACTTGCCGTACCGGGCCTTGATCGCCTTGTCGAGGTCGTGCAGGGTGCCGAACGCGTACCCGTAGTTCTTCTTGAGGTTGGGCAGGCCCTGCTCGTAGTTGAGGTGGTACTGGTTGGCGTCGGGCTCGGTCCACAACGCCTTCAGCTCCGCCTTGGACATGAACCGCTTCAGCGAGTCGAGCGTCGGGATCGTCGCGCCGGAGCTCGACTCGCTGTCGAACGCCCATGCGCCGCCGACGTTGGTGCGGGCCAGGTCGCCCTTGTAGTAGTGGGTCGTGTCGTACCAGTAGCTCGGTGGCACCCAGTCGTAGGGTCCCTCCTTCTCACCCGACGGGCCGAGCCCGACCGCGCTCTTGTACTCGGCGGAGGCGATCAACGGCTCCTGGAACCCGGCCGCCCGGAACGCGGCGATCGACACCCGCGCCTGGCGCGGCGTGGGATTGGCGTCACTCCAGCTGAAGTTCAGGATGCTCGGGTGGTTGCGCAGGTTCTCGCCGATCGTCTTCGCCGACAGGGCCATGATGTGGAAGTCGTGCGCGGAGGTCAGCTTGGAGCCCTGGATCTGCCAGGCATCGCAGCACTGGTAGCCGGCGTCGACCAGGATCCCGGCGCGGTCCATCTGCTCGTAGAAGTTGGCCGGCATCTGCTTGCCCTCGGTCCGGATCCCGTTGAGCCCGAGGCTCTTGATCATCGCGATCTGCCAGGCGGTGTTCGCCTTTGAGTAGCGCAGGAACAGGTCCTCCGACCAGCCGCCGCCGCGGAACACGAACGGGTGGCCGTTGACCAGGAACTGGCGGGAGCCCTTCGGCGTGATCGCCGACTTGCCGATCAGGCGCGTCGTGATCGTGCGGACGCCGAACGTCTCGGACTGCGAGTCGACGCTGCCGTCCGTCGAGCGGGCCGCCATCGTCAGCCCGTAGAGGGGCTGCGCTCCCATCTGATAGGGCCACCAGACGCTGGGATGCTGGAGGGTCTGGGTGAACGCGATGATGCGGGCGGTGTGCGCCGGCAGTGTCACGGCGCGCTTCAGGACCCAGGTGTGGTGCCCGGGCGCGGGGGCGCGCAGGTCCGCTGTGACCGTTCCGCTCTGCGCATGACCGGTCACGTTGTTCACCATCGCCGTCATCGTCAGGTGCGCGCTCGACATGTTCTTTGCGTCGTGCTGGAGCACGTGCGCGTCGGAGATCGCCAGCGGTCCGGCGGTGTGGAGCTGGATCGGGAACTGGATGCCGGTGTTGTTGTCCGGCGGGATCTGATTCCAGTCGACGTCGTCGAGCGTGAACATCGTGTTCGGGTCGTTGGGATAGACCTTCAGCGCCAGCGCGTTGGCGCCGGACCGCAGCAGCGGGGTGACGTTGAACGAGAAGCGGGTGAAGTCACCCTGGACGGTGGCGCGGGTGGCGAGCTCGTGGCCGTTGACCCACACGTCGGCCTCGCCGACCACGCCGTTGACGATCAGGTGGACCTGCTGGGCCGCCCCGTGCGGGGCGCGGAAGGTCGTGCGGAACCACCACGGCACGGCGAACTGGGGAATGGTGTCGGCCCCCACCTTGTCCATGAACCCGAAGCAGCGCTTCATGTTCGTCCCGAAGAACACGTTCGGGCAGCGGCCGTTCTGGACGAGCGCGGTCACCTCGGTACCGACCGCGCCGGCGCCGTCGGGCTTGACCTTCAGCCACGAGCCGGTCCCGTAGCCAGGAGCCGAGACCTCCGCGCCGCCCTGCGTCACGTGGGCGCTGCTCTGCACCTGCCAGCCGGCCAGTCCCACCGTCCCGGTGTCGGCGGCCGCTCGGGATGCGCAGGTGATCAATGCGAACAGGGTGACCGCGGCAAGCAGAAGCAGCCGTCGGCGGCCGGCGTCTCCGGACATTCGTTCCTCCCTCACGACCTCATTCGGTAAGGCTCTGAACAAAAACCCTACCCGGATTTGCGGGCGAGAGTCAAGAGTCCAGATCATTCATTACTAGGGTCTTCCAATTTCCTGGGCGAGCAGGCCCGGCAGCTCGTGCATTTCCTGGAACACGGTGGTGCCGGGGCCGGCGAGGCGCTCGGCCGGCGTGAGGCCGCCGGCGAAGGCGAGGACCGGGATGCCCGCGGCGCGCGCCGCCAGCACACCGTTGCGGCTGTCCTCGACGACGATGCAGTCCCCAGGCGCGACACCCATCCGCTCGGCGGCGTAGAGGAAGACGTCTGGCGCGGGCTTGCCCTCTCGAACATCATCGCGGCTGAAGATCCGCCCGGCGAACCGGTCGTAGAGGCCGGTGAGGCCGAGCGTGTAGCGCAGGTGGTCATGGGTGCCGCTCGAGGCGATGCACGTCGGCAGCGTGATCGCGTCGAGCGCGTCGACGATCCCGGCGACCGGTTCGAGCTCGGCTGCGAACGCCTCTCGATACAGGTGCTCTGCGCGCTCGCCCCAACCGTCCGGGAGCGGACGGCCGAGGTGCGCCTCGATCGCCGCCCGGGTGTCGCGATCCGAACGCCCGACGAACCGTTCGATCACCTCGGCCTCGGTGAGCGGCCAGCCGAGCTCGCGCAGCATCTCGACGTCGACTCGCACCGCCAGGCGCTCGGAGTCGATCAGCACCCCGTCGCAGTCGAAGATGACCAGCTCGGGTGTGGACGGGGTCACTATGGGTGGGTCACCGGCGCGGCGTCCGACGATCCTGCGGCGCCGCCCCGGGCGGCCGCGACATGGCAGGCGACCTGGGCCTCTCCGATCGGCTCCAGGCGCGGCGTCACCTGGCCGCATTTCTCGATCGCGAACGGGCAGCGAGCCCGGAAGCGGCAGCCTTCGCTGGGGTTGACCACCCGCGGCGGCTCGCCGGTGTCGGCCGACAGTTCCGTGTGCTTCTCGCGCGGATCGGCGACCGCCGAGAGCAGCAACTGGGTGTACGGGTGCTTGGGATCCGACAGCACGGTCTCGGTCGGACCGGACTCCACCTGGTGGCCCGCGTACATGACCACGATGCGGTCAGCCACGTACCGCGCGCTGGCCAGGTCGTGAGTGATGTAGAGCACCGAGACGCCCTCGCGGTCGCGCAGGCCGGCCATCATGTTCAGCACGCCCGCGCGGATCGAGACGTCGAGCATCGACACCGGCTCGTCGGCCAGGATGAGCTTGGGCCGGACGGCGAGTGCCTGGGCGAACCCGATGCGCTGGCGCTCGCCGCCGCTCATCTCGTAGGAGAAGCGCGTCAGCATGCGCGGGCTCAGCCCGACCGCCTCGCACACCCGCTCCGCCTCGCGCCGGCGTTCATCGCGGCTCAGATCAGGGCGGTGCAGCGCGAGGTTGCGCATGATCCCGTGTGAGATCCGGAACACCGGATGGAACGCGCTGAATGGGTCCTGCAGCACGATCGGGACCTCGCCCCGGTACCAGAGGACGTCCTTGCGCGAGCGCAGGCTGGCCAGCGAGCGGCCGCGGTAGCGGATCTCACCCTTGGTCGGCTTGTAGAGCCGCGCCAGCAGACGCGCGACGGTGCTCTTGCCGCTGCCGCTCTCGCCGACCAGCGCCACGATCTCGCGTTCGGCGATCGTCAGGTCGAAGTCGTCGACCGCGTGCAGCACCTGCTTGGAGAACAGCCCACCCAGCCCGAAGTGCCGGCTCAGCCCTCCGGTGCGCAACAACGGCTCGTTCTCGTCCGTCTGCGGGGTCTGAGGCTCGTCGCTCACGAGGACTGCGTCTCCCGGGCGGGCTCGGCTGGGAGCTGCCCTTCCTCGGTGTAGAGCAGGCAGCGGACCTTCGCGCCGTCGCGGTCGTAGAGCGCGGGCTCGCGCGTGCGACAGATGTCCATGGCCTCGGGGCAGCGGGGATGAAAGCGACAGCCGGCCGGCGGGTTGGCCAGATCCGGCGGCGACCCAGGGATCCCGGCCATCTCCCGCCGCGGTCCCCGGATCGACGGGAACGCGTTCATCAGACCGCGACTGTAGGGGTGCAGCGGGCGCTCGAAGATCGCCTCGGTCGGCGCCGACTCGGCGATCTGGCCCGCGTACATGACGATCACACGGTCTGAGTACCGGCTGACCACCGACATGTCGTGGGTGACGAACAGGACGGCGAAGCCGAGACGCTGCTGGAGCTCCCGGATCTTGGTCATCAGCGACTGCTGCGCGACCACGTCCAGCGCCGAGGTCGGCTCGTCCATGATCACCAGTTGCGGGGTGAACAGCAGCGCCATTGCGATCATCGCCCGCTGCCGCATGCCGCCGCTGAGCTGGTGCGGATAGCTGCCGAGGTGGACGGCGTCGATGCCGACCAGCTCCAGGACCTCGCGCGAGCGGCTCTGGATCTCCTCGCGCGACTGCGTGCCATGCGCCTCCAGCGCGTCCTTGAACTGCCCGCCGATCGACTTCATCGGGTTGAGCGCGTTCATCGCGCTCTGCATCACCATCGAGTAATCACGCCAGCGCAGGTGGCGCAGCTCGCCGCCGTGCAGCCGCACCATGTCGCGCCCGCGGAAGATGACCTCCCCGCCGACCACCTCGCCGGGCGGCGAGAGCAGCTGCGCGACCGCGAACAGCAGCGTCGACTTGCCACAGCCCGACTCACCGACGATGCCGACGAACTCACGCTCGGCCACCGCGAAGTTGACCTGGTGCAGGACGTGGACGTCCCCCTTCTCGGTCAGGTAGTCGACCGAGAGATCCCTGACGTCAAGCAGAGGCTCGGTCACGCCGCTTGCGCCTCCTTCGCACCGGTCGCAGGGCGGGGTTGCCGATCTCGTCGAACGCGTAGTTGAGCAGCGCGAACCCGCTGCCGAGCAGCGCCACCGCGGCGCCCGGCGCGAGCGCCCACCATGCGTTGCCGGCCTCCAGCGCCGAGGCCTGCTGTGCGTTGTAGAGCATCGTCCCCCACATCAGCTCGCCCGAGTTGCCGAGCCCGAGGAACTGCAGGGTGGCCGCGAAACCCACCACGTACACCGCCAGTGATAGGAACGACGCGACCAGCAGCGAGGTCATCGTCGGCACGATCTCGACGAGGATGATGTAGAACGATCGCTCGCCGCGCGCGCGGGCGGCCACCAGGAAGTCGCGATTGCGCACGGTGAGCCCCTGCGAGCGCAGCTGACGCGCCTGGAACGCCCAGCTGGTGATGCAGAGCACGATCACCAGTGACGTCGGCCCCGGCGGCAGGTAGGTCGCCAGCAGGATCAGCAGCGGCAGCACGGGGAGGATCAGGAAGATGTCGGTGATCACCGTGAGCACCCGGTCGGCGGCGCCGCCGAGATAGGCCGCGGTGACGCCGACGACGGTCGAGATCAGGGTGGCGATCGCGCTCACGATCAGGGTCACGACCAGCGTCAGCCGCGTGCTCCACACCAGCTGGGAGAACACGTCCTGCCCGAGCTGCGTGGTGCCGAGCAGGTGCGAGCCGGAGGGCGGGCTGTTCTGGCCGTAGAGGGCGGCGGTCGGGCTGTGCGGCGCAATCAGTCCCGGGAACGCGGCCGTGAATGCCATCACGAACAGGATGATGGCGCCGATCACCGCCTTGCGGTTGCGCATCACCGCGCGCAGGAAGCGGCCGCGCGCCACCGCCGCCTCGATCTCGAGCGGAGGCTCGGAGAGTGCCTCGGTGACGGCCACTACGCCTCACGCATCCGGGGATCGAGGACCGCGGTGAACAGGTCGGCGAGCAGCACGCACACCAGCACCGCGAGCGTGTAGAACAGGAACAGTCCCTGCATCAGTGGCAGGTCGTGGTCGGTCGTGCTCGTGTAGAAGAGGTAACCGAGCCCCGGATAGGAGAACAGGTACTCCACCGCGATCGACCCGCCGAGCACGTAGCCGATCTGCATGGCGAATCCGGTGAGGTTCGGGAGAATTGCGTTGCGGCCCGCGTAGCCGGACATGACACGCGTCTCCTTCAGCCCCTTGGCGCGCGCCATCTTGACGTAGTCCTCGGAGATCGTCGTGACCATGTTGTTGCGCATCGAGTACACCCACAGGCCCGCGGTCACCACCACCAGGCTGATCCCGGGCAGGATCGCGTGCTTGAGCACATCCCCGATGAACGACGCGGAGAAGGAGGGTGTCGCGCCGATGCTGTAGTTGCCCTCCAGCGGCAGCCAGCCCAGCTTGACCGCGAACACGTAGATCAGCAGCAGCCCGACGAAGAACACCGGGACCGTCGACAGGACGAACAGCGACGGCGGCACGATCCCGTCGAAGCGGCCGCCGCGGCGCCATGCGCTGATCGCGCCGGCGACGGTGCCGATGACGAACGCGATCACCGTCGTGATCCCGACCAGCCCAAGCGTCCACGGCAGCTTGGAGCCGATCTCACTGACCACCGACACGTTCTGCGCGGTCACCCCGAAATGGCCAGTGAGGCAGTTACCCAGGTACTGGAAGTAACTGGCGAAGACACTCTGATGCACGTTGGTGCCGAACTGGATCTCCAGCGCCTTCAGTGCCGCCGGGTTGACGGTGCCGCGGAACGTCGCGAGCACCGCCTGGGCTTCGTTCCCGGGCATCACCCGCGGGATGATGAAGTTGACCGTCAGCGCGGCCCACAACGTGACCACGAACAGGCCCAGCCGCCGGGCGAGATACCTCAATGCTCACTCCGCCTGGTCTCGCCCGGCTTGCTGGACCGCTGACTCATCCGGAGGTCGGGTACAGGTGCGTCACGACCTGGCCGTCGTCGGGGAACGAGTACGGCGACGCCTGCGCATACGGATCGGCCTGCGTCGGCCAACCGCCGATGTGCGACGTGTCGTACTGGTACCAGTCGACGCCCTCTGTCGTCGGGATGAACGGGATCTGCTTCACCATCACCTGCTGGATCTGGTGAATGATCTGGACCTGCTGGGACGGGCTCGACGCCGGGTACTTGTTGAACAGCGCATCCACCGCCGCTGACTTGAAGCGGGGGTAGTTCGTCGAGCCGATATTGCCGCTGAACAGCCACCCGCGCAGCTCGTAGTACGGGCTCGGGCCGGGCGACGCTGCGGGGCCGCCGCTACCGGCGTAGGCGAGCTGGAACTTGCCGGACTGGATATCGGCGGTGTAGGGGGTTGAGTTCTCGTCCTGCACCGTCACCGAGATGCCGACGGCCTTCAGCTCCTGGGTGATGATCTGCAGCGAGGCGTCCCAGTCTGAGTAACCGCTGATCGTCTTGATCGTGAACTGCAGCGGCTGCCCGCTCGGCGTCTGATAGATGCCGTTCGACCCCTTCTTGTAGCCGGCCGAGTTGAGGATCTGCATCGCCTTGCTGGGGTCATACGTCGGCTGCTTGATTGCCGTGTCGGCCCAGGTCTTGAACGTCGGCGTGATCACACCGGTCTGGTTGGCGGGCTGCTGCTCGCCGCCCTCGCCGAGCTTGGAGATGTTGTTCTTGTTGAGCGCATAGGCGATCGCTTCGCGTACCGGGAGCGCCTTCAGGATCGGGTTCTCCAGGTTGGGAACGAGCGCGACGTTCAGGACGGGCGCGAACCAGATGTGGCGGTGCGTCGGGTCCTTGGCCACGTAATAGCTGTTGACGTTCGGGATGTACTGCCCACCCCACTGCGCCTGACCCTGGGCGAGCTCGAGGTTGGCCGACGTGTTCGAGAGGAACGCCGGGTAGTCGATCTCCTCGATGCGGGGCACCGGGTGACCGGGCTTGCTCTGCCAGTAGTTCGGGTTGCGCAGGTACTTGATGTTCTGCGGCGTGCAGCCCGCCATCTTGTACGGCCCGGTGCCGACCGGGCTGGAGTCGGCGTAGGTGGAGAGCTTGGCCTGGTTGAGCTTTGACCAGATGTGCTGGGGCACGATCGGAGTCTGGTCGGCCACGTAGTAGAAGTACGTCTGCGCCGGCGCGTCAAAGCTGAAGACGACCTGGTTGGCGCCCTTGGCGGCGACCGCGGTGAGCGGCCCGCCGGCGTTCTTCCAGAGCGCGTTGAGGTCGGCCGCCCGGTCGGTCTTGATTGCGTTGAACGTGTAGAGCACGTCCTTGGCGCTGAACGGAGTGCCGTCGGTCCACTTCACGCCGCTGCGGATCGTGAAGGTGAGCTTCTTGTAGCCGTCCGACCACTTGGAGGACGACGCGAGCATCGGGACCGGGGGCTTCGTGCTCTGGAGGATGTTGACGAACTCCAGCGGCTCGTAGATGTAGCCGAAGGTGATGCCGGGGCCGAGCAGGGACGCGTTGAACGGGTTGAACTGGCACGTCCAGGTCGAACCGCTCTCATTGTCGATCACCAGCTTGCCGCCGACGGCCCCGCCGCTCGACGCCGACGATGTCGTCGACGCGCCGGTGGATGTCCCCGTCGACGTCCCGGTCGACTTTGCCTTCGAGCCCCCGCCGCACGCGGCGGCGAGCAGGCACGTCGCCACCAGCGCGACGAGCCATGCCAAGCCTTTCAACGGCAGCCTCTTCATCACACACCTCTCCTCACAGCGGCGATCGGCCAGTTGCTGACCGGCACCGAAATGGCCGATCAGTTTGGGAAACCTCTAAACAAAAGCGAATATAACTGCGGTTCCCGCGCGGGTCAACCTGGTTCCGCACGGAGAGCCCTTTTTCCAAATTGCGACGAAACGGTCATTCATCTCAGTTACCGGGGCAGCGCGACCGGCGAGAGCAACGAGGTCCGCGCGGCGTGCAGTGCGACGGCGATCGCGCCCTGAACCGCGGCGCGCTCGCCCAGCAGGCTCGTCTCGATCCGCGCGGTCATCGGCACCAGGGCGGCTGCGGCGCCCCGGACCGGTCGCAGCAGCAGCGGGCTTGCTCCGATGCCCCCGCCGAGCACCACCAGCTCGGGATCGAGGATCGCGGAGACGGTGGCGATCGCCGTTCCCAGACGCGAGGCGACGCTCTCGACGACGCCCTGCGCCGTCGGGGACCCGCCGGCGGCGAGGTCGAAGACCTCCTGCACCGTCGCGAGCTCGGGATCGCCCGCGGTCCGGCGCTCGTTGAACGCGGCGACGATGCCGGTGGCGCCGATCTCGTCCTCGAGGCCTCCGTGCAACCGGTGACGCGGGTTGAACGGATCTCCCACCAACGGCAGGTAGGCGATCTCGCCGGCGGCGCCGTGTGCGCCGCGGACCACCTGGTCGTCGATGATGATGCCCATGCCGATGCCCGCGCCGATCGCGATGAACACCATCGTGGAGACGCCACGTGCCAGCCCGAACCACTGCTCCCCGACCGCCGCCAGGTTGACGTTGTTCTCGACCAGCACCGGCAGGTCGAAGCGGTCCCGGAGCACCTCGAGCGGGTCGAAACCGCCCTCCGGCACGACGTTGTAGGCCAGCGAGGTGACCCGGCCGCTCGCCTGGTCCACGACGCCGGGCGAGGAGATGCCAAGCGCGAGCGGTGGACCGTGGTGGGCAGCGGCACGGTCGATCACCTCGCTCACCATCTCGAGGATCTGAACCCCGACCGCGCGACTTCCGTCCTTGGCGGTCGGGCGCTTGAGGTCGCAGACGGGTTCGCCGAACAGGTCGGCCGCGGCCACCCTGACGTTGGTGCCGCCGATGTCGGCGCCGACGACGAACCCGGCTCGCGAGCTGACCACGTAGGAGACCGGCTTGCGCCCGCGCTGTCCGACTCTCGTGCCGGCGGCGCGGACCAGCCCGCCCTGCTCCAGGCGGCTGACCGCCGCCGAGACCGTCGGCTTGGAGAGCTTGGTCGCCGCGGCGATCTCCGGTCGCGTGATCGGCCCGCGGCGGAAGATCGTCTCCAGAACCGCCTGCTCACCGAGCTCGCGCAGCAGGCTCTGGCGCGAGTCCCCATCGGCTCGCCCGGGCCTCCGACTCCCGTCTCCGTTCCCCTGTGGGCCCATTTGAAGTTAGACCTCTTTACGAATACGATGCGCCGCATCGGGCACGAGAATCAGCATTGTACCGGAGATAAGGCAAAGTCCTTGCATAAGCGTCCGACGGGAGGGGAACGGTCGTGAGCACGAATCGGCTCGCCGCCAGTGTGACGATCATCGGATGTGTGCAGGCCGACGTGGTGATGAGCCCGGTCACCGACCTGCCTGAGCCCGGCGGGGCGCTGCTCGCCGAGCAGGCGGCCGTCCGGGTTGGAGGCGCCGGCGCCAATGCCGCGCTCGCGGCTGTCGAGGCGGGTCTCGACGTGCGCCTGATGGGCGCGATCGGCGACGACCAGCTCGGAGGGCTGATGCGCGAGCAGCTCGCCCCCGCGGGGCTCGCCGCCGAGCTCGCGGTCGGCGTGGGCGAGGCGACGGGGATGACGGTGGTACTCGAGTCCCCGGTGCGCGATCGCACGTTCCTCACCTACCTCGGGGTCAACGATCGCTGGGAGCGCGCGATGATCCCCGACGACGCGCTCAGCTGCGAGCACCTGCTGCTGTGCGACTACTTCGTCGCACCTAGGCTGCGAGGCGATGCCGCGCGCGCACTGCTGCAGACGGCGCGGGACCGGGGCGCGCGCACGTTCTTCGACACCAGCTGGGATCCCGACGGCTTTCCCAGCGCGACCCGCGACGAGGTCTATGCGCTGCTCCCGGCGGTCGACGTTTTGTTGCCCAACGAGGTCGAGGCGTGCGCGCTCGCCGGTCTGCCGGGCGAGCCCGCGCGGGCGGCGAGAGCGCTGCAGGCGATCTCGGGGGGCTGGGTGGTGGTCAAGCTCGGGCCGGCCGGATGTCTGGCCGCCGGCCCCGGCGGGGTGGAGATCTCCGCCCCGGCGCCGGCCGTCCGGGTGAGCGACACGACCGGTGCCGGGGATGCCTTCAACGCCGGGATGATCCACGCGCTCGCCTCCGGCGCCGGCTGGCACGAGGCGCTCGCCCAGGCGACCCGCTTCGCCACCACGATCGTGATGCGGCCGTCCAATGATCGATACCGGCACGCACTGACGGAGGTCCCGCGATGAAGCTGGCCGTGATCGGGGCCGGATCGACCTACACGCCGGAGCTCGTCTCGGGGCTCACCCGCGACCGGGATCGTTTCGAGGTCACCGAGCTCGTCCTGCACGACATCGACCCCGTCCGTCGCGACGTCGTGGGCGGCCTGGCGCGGCGGATGCTCGGGCGACAGGGCTTCGACGGCGCGCTGGAGATCACCGGGACGCTCGACCGCGCACTCGACGGCGCGGACATGATCCTGGTCCAGATCCGCGTCGGGGGCCAGGCCGCGCGGCTGCGCGACGAGACGATCCCGGCTGCGTGCTCCTGCGTCGGGCAGGAGACGACCGGCGCCGGCGGTCTCGGCAAGGCGATGCGCACCGTGCCGGTGGTGCTGCAGATCGCCGAGCGCGCACGGGAGCTCGCGGCGCCGGGCGCCTGGATCATCGACTTCACGAACCCAGTCGGGATCGTCACCCGATCATTGCTCGACGCCGGGCATCACGCGATCGGGCTCTGCAACGTCGCGATCAACTTTCAGCGCCAGATCGCGGGGCACCTCGGACTCCCGGTGGAGCGCGTCCAGGTCGACCAGGTGGGCCTGAACCACCTCACCTGGATCCGCGCGGTGTGGGTCGACGGGAGCGACGTGCTGCCCGAGGTCTTGGAGCGGTTCGGTGAGGCGATGGCCGCGGAGATCGAGCTGCCGCTCTCGCTGCTCGAGCGGTTGGGGGCGATCCCGTCCTACTACCTGCGTTACTTCTACGCCGAGCGCGCGGTCATCGCCGAGCAGGCGGTGAAGCCGCCGCGCGCCCAGACGGTGATGGAGATCGAGAGCGGGCTGCTGGGCCTCTACCGCGACCCCTCGCTCACCGAGAAGCCGGCGCTGCTCGAACAGCGCGGCGGCGCGTTCTACAGCGAGGCCGCGATCCAGCTCGTCGGTTCGCTCACCGGCGACACCGGCGACGTCCAGGTTGTCGACATCCGCAACGGCACGACGCTCGCCGGCCTGGCGCCGGACGACGTCGTCGAGGTCCCCGCGCGGATCGGCAGCGACGGCGCCGTCCCGCTGCCCCAGCCCCCGCTCGCGCCCGAGCTGCTCGGGCTGGTCCAGCACGTCGCCGCGTATGAGCGGATCGCCGCCTCGGCGGCCGCCGAGCGCGACCTCGACCGCGCCCGTCTCGCCCTGTTGACCAACCCGCTCGTCCGCGAGTACGGCCTCGCCGAGACCCTGCTGGACGACCTGATCGCCGGCGACGCGGCCGCGGCCGCTGGTGCGGCGGCGGCCACTCGCGCGGCCACCGGCGGCGCGGCCGGCCCGGAGCGGTGACCGCGAGCGCCGACGGGCTCGTCCTCGCGGTCGACGGGGGCGGCGTCAAGACCGATCTTGCGCTGCTCGACGCGAGCGGATCACTGCTCGCCCACGTCCGCGGCGGGCGAAGCCAGTTCCACTACCTCGGGGTCGACGGATGCATCGCCGTGCTCGAAGGGCTGCTCGTGACGGCACTCGGTGAGGCCGGACTCGATCCGCACGCTCGTCCTTCGCTGGCCACCGCCCAGCTGCTGCTCGCCGGGATCGACATCCCCGAGGAGCTCTCGGCGCTTCGAGCAGGCCTCGAGCGCCTGGGCTGGAGCGACCATCTCATCGTCGGCAACGACACCGAGGCGCTGCTGCGGGCAGGGACCGACCGCGGCTGGGGCATCGCCGTGGTCTGCGGCACCGGGATCAACTGCCTCGGCCTGGCCTCGGACGGACGTGAGGCGCGGTTCCTCTCCTTCGGCGATATCTCCGGCGACTGGGGCGGCGGCGGGGACATCGGGCGCGCCGCGCTGGCCGCCGCGGTGCGGGCGGCGGACGGTCGCGGGCCGCGGTCGGCGTTGGAGCAGGTCGTCCCCGACCACTTCGGCCTCGCTGACCCGTTCGCGGTGGCGCAGGCAGTCCACCTCGAGCAGATCCCCGCGGCGAGGCTCGGCGAGCTCACGCCTCTGGTGCTCGCGTTGCGGGGACAGGATGCCGTCGCGGACGACATCGTGGCCCGGCTCTGCGACGAGGTGGTGGCGTTCGTACGGGCCGCCGGCGGCCGGCTCGGCTTGGGCGGTGCCGACCCGGACGTCGTACTCGGCGGGCGGGTGCTGCGCTCGGTCTCGGCCGACGTGATCGACACGATCCGGACGGGAGTCGCCGCGGTCGCGCCGCGCGCGACGGTTGTCGTGTCACCGAGCGAGCCGATCGTGGGCGCGGCGCTGCTGGGCCTCGACGCGGTGGGGGCCGACGCGGCGGCCCGGGAGCGGGCCCGGGCGGACTTGGACACCGCCCTCGCTGGTTGAGGCACGAGCGCTCGGCGACGTCACGCGGTGGAGTGCGGGCCCCGGCCCCCGCCCCGCGCGCCCGGCCACGCGCGGCGGCAGGCGCGCCCCAGGTCCCGCCCGCCCCGCGCCTGTTCAAGCGAGGGTCGCCACGGCTCAGTGCACGCCCACGATCTGCCGCTCCGGCTCGATCACCCCGACCACGCGCGCCTCATCGCGCGGGTACGGCTGCCCGAGGTACTTCTGGGCGATCTCGTCGACCACCGGCCACGCCTCGTCCCCCTCCAGCCACTCGACGACCCGGCCGCGGACGACCACCGGCGAGAACGGGTCGTCGACCGGGGTGATCGGCAGCGCCACCCGCGGATCGCGGCGCAGGTTGCGCGCCTTGAGAGATGTCGGACGGGTGAGGAAGGCGATCCGCTCACCGCGCGTGCCCACCCAGAGCGGGATGGTGTGGGGTGACCCGTCCGGCATCAGCGTGGCGAGATGGGCGAGTGCGGTGCCGTCGAGCACGCGGCGGACGTCGGGGTCGAGCATGGTCGTACTCCTGTGGTTGCGGCTGACGGAAGGGCTCATCGCACGACCTCGTAGTGGAGGTGCGTGACGCCGGGAGCGGGCACCACCTGCCGCAGTCGCAGGTCGACGTGTGCCGGGAGTTCTCCGAAGAAGCGGCGGCCGCCGCCGAGCAGGACCGGGACCTGGTGCAGGATCAGCTCGTCGACCAGTCCTGCCCGCAGCGCGGAGGTGACCACGCCGCCTCCCATCAGCGCCACGTCCTTCTCGCCGGCCAACTCACGCGCGGTGGCGATCGCGTCGCCGATTCCCGAGGTGACGTTCGTCTGGCGCTCGCCGATCTCCGGGATCGGGTGGTGACTGACGACCACCAGCGGTGCGGTCGGGTGCGGGCTGCCACCCCCGAAGCGCGATGAATGCTCGTAGGTCTCGCGTCCGGCCACGGCCACACCCACTCGGCCGGCGACCTCATCGAAGTACCGCGCGCTCGGCTCGCTCAGATGGAACCCGCTGAACACCGTACTGTCGGTCTCGCCGTCGAAGTACCAGTCGAACAGCATCCCGGCGTCGCCCAGTCCACGGCCGAAGCCGCCTTCTTCGTCGCGTGGGTCGCAACCGCTGATGTAGCCGTCCACCGAGACCGCAAGTGCACTGAAGACCTTCGTCATGGTGTCTCTCCTCTTTCGAATTGGAGTTCCTTCAAGAGACTCCGGCACCGTACCACGCAGAGTTCCTTAAGGGAACCCCAGTTGCTACGATCTTCCTCATGCAACGCACGAACTTCGCCGAGCTGAAGTGCTCCATCGCCCGCACGCTCGACGTCATCGGCGAGCCGTGGTCGCCGCTCATCCTGCGCGATGTGTTCGTCGGGTTCACCCGGTTCGACCAGATCCAGGGCGACCTCGGGATCTCACGCAAGGTGCTCACCGAGCGGCTGGACCATCTCGTCGCGCACGGGGTGCTCGAGCGCCGCGCCTACGACCGCCGTCCCCGGTACGAGTACGTGCTCACCGAGAAGGGGACGGAACTCGTCGACCTGCTGATGGTCATGGTCGGCTGGGGCGACAAGTGGCTGGCCGGCGAGGCCGGCCCTCCGGTCCTCTACCGCCACCACGCCTGCGGCGAGATCAGCCACGTCGATCTGCGCTGCGCGCACTGCGGCGAGCCGATGCACGCGGGCGACGTCGACGTGCTCCCGGGCCCCGGTTCGGCCGCCTGACGCCGCGGGCGCCCGGGCACAGGCAGAGGCGGGCGGCCCGGAAGCGGGCGGGGGCACCGAGGCAGGCGGGGCGCGGGGGCAGGCGGGGCGGCGGCGTGCGGAGCGCGGCGGCCCGCGGAGCGCGGCGGCCCGCGCGGGCGGTGCGAGAAAAGGGCACCTCAGGGCCCCGGAGCTCGACAGCCCGCCCAAGGACGCGGCCGCCCAACCGGGCCGGGCGAGAAAAGGGCACCTCAGGGCCCCGGAGCTCGAGAGCCCGCCGAAGGACGCGGTCGCGCGACCCGAACGCATCGGCCCGTGCGATAAAAGGGCACCGCCGGGCCCTGGATATCGACCGGGGAGCCGGGCCGGTGGCGTGCGCCAGATGGGGTCCTGCCGGCTCGAGCCTGACGCCGGCCACCGAGGCTCACCGGCCACCGCCGCTCATCGGCCACGAGCGTTCACCGGCCACGACCGTTCACCGATCCGCCCCGGCGGCCGATGAGTAGAGCTGAGATGGCCACCGAATCCGCACCGGTCCCCCTGACGCCCCGCCGCGCGCGCATCGCGTGGGCATCGTGGGGCGAGATCGGTCGCTGGACGGCCGTCGCCGCCACCGTCGCGGCCACGCTCCTCACCGGCGTGGCGCTCGTCGCCGTCAACACCCATGGCACCTACGCGGCCGGCCTCGACAGCGGGCTGCTGGTCCGCCATCACGGGTTCGGCGACGCGCTCTACGTGTTCCGCCGCAACCTGCTGGTGCTGGGCATCCACCTGTGTGCCTGCTGGATCGGCGCGATCCTCGGCCGCCCCTACCGGCCGGCGCCCGAGAGCATGGGGCGGCTGGGGCGGCTGCACCGTCCGGTCCCGGACTGGATGGGACGGATCGCACTGCTCTGGGCGCTGCTGGTCACGTTGCTGAGCGTCGGCGTCCAGGCGCTGGCGCTCGGCCGCCTGCTCGCCGACATCTCGGTGGCCGCTGACATTCCGCGCCTGCAGCTGCTGGTGCTCGTGCTGCCCCATGCCGTGCCGGAGCTGCTCGCGGTCTTCCTGCCGCTCGGGCTGTTCCTGCTGGAGGCGCACCGCGGCCGCCTGGAGCGGCTGGGCCTGTGGTCGCTGCAGGCGGCCGCGATCGCGCTCCCGGTGCTGCTGTGCGCGGCCGCGATCGAGACCTACGTGACACCGGCGCGGGTGATCGCCGCCTCCCACCACGCGGCCCTGATCCGGGCGCACGCGGCAGCGGTCAGTCGCTGAGCATCCGCAGATCGAGCTTGGCCAGCCGCTCGGGATCGACGAGAAAGTCGAGCTCGACGATCCTGCCGCCCCGGACGGTGAACGCCCCCACCGAGACCGGCGTGCCGTCACGCTCGGACACGAGGCCGGCGGCGCCGTTGATGAGCGCACGCCGAACGGTGAGCGCCGCCTGTCGCGACCACATCGCCGCCTGCCGGGCGACGGTCTCGGCACCGCGCGCGTGATGGGAGAGCCCGCTCACCCCACCGTCGGCACGCAGCACCACGTCCGGGTCCAGAACGGCGACGAGCGCGTCGAAGTCGCCGTCGCGCGCAGCCGCCAGGAACGCGTCGACCACCTTCCACTGCTCGGCCAGCGGCGCGTCGGGGACCCGGACATCGCCGCGCACCCGGCGCCGGGCACGGCTGGCCAGCTGGCGGGTCGCCTCCGGGGAGCGATCGACGATCGGCGCGATCTCGTCGAACGGCATGGCGAACATGTCGTGCAACACGAACGCGAGCCGCTCCCCGGGGGTCAGGGCCTCCAGCACGACCAGCAGGGCCAGCCCGACCGAGTCGGCGAGCAGCGCCTCATGCTCGGGGTCGGTTCCGTCGGCGGAGCCGATGATCGGATCGGGGAGGTACTCCTCGAGCGACCGCTCGCCACGCGTGTTGCGTGAGCGCAACGCGTTGAGCGCGACGCGGGCGACGATCGTCGTCAGCCAGCCGTCGAGGTTCTCCACCTCGTCGGTGCCCGCCCGGCTCGCCCGCAGCCATGCCTCCTGGACGGCGTCGTCGGCCTCGCTGAGCGACCCGAGCATCCGGTAGGCAACCGCGCGCAGCCGGGGCCGTTGCTGTTCGAAGTGCTCCGCGAGCCATTGCTGATCGGTCATGGTCACATTCCTTGATCGCGAGGTGTCAGTGCAGTAGACCCGCGGAAACCAAGCAATGTGACCGCGGCCCGCGATTGGAAGGAATTCCATGGAACCACGTATGGAGAATCCGGCGATGATCGTCCCCGGCGCGATGGATGCGCTGCTGAAGCTGAGCGCCGCCGCTCAGAAGTCGGGAGTGCCGACCACGACCCTCTACCTGGTCGAGATGCGCGCGAGCCAGATCAACGGCTGCAGCGTGTGCCTTGACATGCACACGCGTGAGATGCGGCTGGCCGGAGAGTCCGACGAGCGCGTGGCGATGGTGAGCGCATGGCGCGAGGCGCCGTACTACACCGACGCCGAGCGGGCCGCGCTTGACCTCACCGAGGCGGCCACCCGTCTGGCCGACAGCGCCGGTGTCCCCGACGACGTCTGGGACGAGGCGGCCCGCCACTACGACAAGCGCCAGCTGGCCGGACTGGTGCTGGCGATCGCCGGCATCAACACCTGGAACCGGATCAACGCGACCACCCGCCAGATCACCGGCGAATGGGTCGAGCAGTGGATCCGCAAGCCCGAGCCGGTCGGAACCACCGCCTGACGGGCCCGACCCGCGATCAACCGATCGGTTGATCGCGGGTTCAACCGTTGGCGGTCGAAGTCCAGTCGGTTGATCGATGACAGGCGCCCGCGCGCGCCCGATCATGGACACCATGCTCACCACGACCGACATCACGACTGACACCGTCATCGCCGTCGACGACCTCCGCGTTCGCTATGGCGCGACGGTCGCCGTCGATGGCGTCTCGCTGGCGATCCGCCGCGGCGAGATCTTCGGCATCCTCGGCCCCAACGGAGCCGGCAAGACGACGACGGTGGAGTGCATCGGCGGGCTGCGCGCGCCGGACTCCGGGTCGATTTCCGTGCTGGGTCTCGACCCTCGCGACGACCGTGACGCGGTCCGCGAGCGGCTGGGGATCCAGCTGCAGTCCTCGGAGCTGCCCGACAAGCTGCAGGTCGGCGAGGCCATGGAGCTGTTCGCCGCCTTCTACCCGGACCCGGCCGACCCGGCGGAGCTCATGGAGATGCTCGGCCTGACCGAGAAGCGGACCACGCGCTTTGCGAACCTCTCCGGCGGCCAGCGCCAGCGGCTCTCGATCGCGCTGGCCCTGATCGGCCGCCCGCAGATCGCGATCCTCGACGAGCTCACCACCGGCCTGGACCCGCAGGCGCGACGCGAGACCTGGAAGTTGATCGAGTCGGTCCGTGACAGCGGCGTCACGGTCGTGCTGGTCACACACTTCATGGAGGAGGCCGAACGGCTCTGCGACCGTGTCGCGCTGCTCCATCACGGGCGCGTGGCGGTGATCGACACACCGGCCGGGCTCGCATCCGGAACGGGCGCCGGACAGCGCGTGAGCTTCGTGGCGGACGGGCTCGACGAGAAGCCGTTCGCTCGGCTCGAGGAAGTCGCCGGCATCTCCCACCACGGAGACCGGATCACGATCTCCGGCACGGGGGACCTGCTCGCCACCGTCGTGGCCGAGCTCGTGCGCCAGCGCGTCATCCCGCGCCAGACCCAGGTCCACCAATCGACGCTCGACGATGCGTTCGTCGCGCTCACCGCCGACGATCTCCAGGAGGAGGGACGATGACCGCCCTGAGTACCCACGCGCCGTCCACGACCCGCGCTCACCAACGCCGCGCCTTCGGAGCGCTCGTGCGCACCGAGATCAGGCTGTTCGTGCGCGAGCCGATGATGATCTTCTGGGGCGTGCTGTTCCCCGTCGCCCTGCTGGTGATCATCGGCGCCGCCAGCGGTGACAAGCACCAGAAGTCGCTCGGCGGCCTGCGGTTCATCGTGGTCTACACGCCAACGGTGATGGTGTTCACGCTGGCGATCCTCGCGTTGAACGCGCTGCCGGCGGCGCTCGCGGCCTACCGGGAGAAGGGCTACCTGCGGCGGCTGTCGACGACTCCGGTCGGTGCCATCCGGCTGCTCGGCGCCCAGTTCGGGATCATCTTCTGCGTCTCGGCGCTGGCGATCATCCTGCTCGCCGTCGTCGCCCGGCTCGCGTTCAACGTCCCGCTGCCGCAGAACGTCGGAGGGTTTGTGCTGGCGATCGTGCTCGGAGCCGGGGCGATGCTCGGACTGGGCACGCTGATCGCGTCGCTGGTGCCCACGCCGCGCACCGCCTCGATCGTCGGCTCGCTGCTGTTCTTCCCGATGATGTTCTTCGCCGGCCTGTGGGTGCCGCGCGCGGAGATGGGCTCGGTCCTGCGCCACATCTCGGACTTCATGCCACTCGGCGCGCTGGTGGCAGCGGTCCAGAACACCGAGGCCGGACACTGGGCGGGCACATCTCACCTGCTCGTGCTCCTCGCCTGGGCGGTGGTGATGTGCCTGGCCGCAGGTAGATTGTTCCGTTGGGAGTCATGACGAGCTCGCGCCGGAACGACTGGCTGGACTTCTGGGAGCGCCGTGAGCTGAAGGTCCTCACGGGCCTGCCGTACGTGCTGCTGGCGCTGTGCACGGGGTTTGACCTCGTCGACGGCGGGGGCGGGCTCCTCGAGCTCGCCATCGCCGTCGCCGCGGCGGCGCTGATGGCGGTGACCGACCTGCGGGACCGGCGCACCTCCTGGACCGCCCCGCGCTCAGCACCCCGCACCGGGCCCGCGGCGCTCACCTTCCTGGTGCTCATCGGGCTGGGAGCAGCGCTGGTGATCAGCCAGCCGCTGTTCGGCTTCTACGTGTTCACCGGCTACTTCTGGGCTTGGCGGCTGCTCGAGGGCCGCGCCCGCTTCCTCGGGGTGGCGCTCGTCGCGGCGACCGTCGCGATCTCCCAGACCGGCTCGGGCCCGTATGACAACGCCGGTCAGATCGGGGTGTTCGTCGCGGTCTATCTGGTCAATCTCGGGGTCGCCGGGACGCTGACGTGGTTTGCGTGGATCGGCGAGGAGCAGCACGATCGCCGTGGCCGCGAGCTGGACGAGCTCACCCGGGCACACGCCGAGCTGGAGCGGATGATGCGCGAGAACTCAGAGCTGCAGCAGCAGCTCGTGACGCAGGCGCGCGATGCCGGCGTCGAGCAGGAGCGCCGGCGAATGGCGCGGGAGATCCACGACACGATCGCCCAGGGCCTGACCGGGATCGTCACCCAGCTGCAGGCGGCCCAGCGCGCCGGAGGATCGATCTCGGCCGGCGCGGCCGCCGACCATCTGGAGACCGCGATCGAGCTTGCCCGATCGAGCCTGACCGAAGCTCGCCGCTCGGTGCAGGCGCTCGCGCCCGAGCCGCTCGCCGACGCGAGGCTGCCCGACGCGATGCAGGACGTCGCGGGCCGCTGGTCGGCGCTGCACGAACTGCCGGTCACGGTGACCACGACCGGCAGCGCACGGTCGATCCGGCCGGAGCTGGAGGTGGCGCTGCTGCGCACCGCCCAGGAGGCGCTCGCCAATGTCGCCAAGCACGCCCACGCCACCCGCGTCGGGCTGACCCTGTCGTACATGGAGGATCAGGTGATGCTCGACATCCGCGACGACGGCATCGGCTTCCAGACGGTCAACGGCTCGCGACCGCGCGGACCTCGCGACGACGGCGGCGGGTTCGGCCTGACCTCGATGCGCCAGCGCATCGAGGGCGTGCTCGGAACGCTCGAGATCGAGTCCGAGCCCGACGGGGGGACCGCGATCAGCGCCTCGGTTCCGGCGGTGTCGGCGTGAGCGGCCCGATCCGCGTGATGATCGTCGACGACCATCCCGTCGTCCGCAACGGACTGATCGGGATGTTCGACGGCGACGATGAGTTCGAGGTCGTCGGCGAGGCCGGCGACGGCGCCGAAGCCGTCCGCCGGGCGGGCGCGCTCGCCCCGGACGTGATCCTGATGGACCTGCGGATGCCGACCATGGACGGCGTGGCGGCGATCTCCGCACTGACCGCGGCCGAGTCCTCGGCGCGGGTGCTCGTGCTCACCAC
>DATJTS010000188.1:0-3860 GCA_035503035.1 Solirubrobacteraceae bacterium | reverse complement strand
CTTGGATCGCGACCGCCTACGGCCCGCCGTGGGACGCGATGAACGGATCGGGGGTGACCGCCACCGGTCTCAACCTTACGAGCGGGCCGCCCGCTTACGAGATCGCGGTCGACCCGAGTGTGATCCCACTCGAGAGCTTCGCCTACGTGAATCCGAACCCCTTCGGGACCTCCCACGCTTTCTACGCCGGCGACACCGGGGGCGCGATCATCGGCCGTCACGTCGACATCTACGACTGGCGCGGCCGCGCCGACCAGGACGCCTGGGGAGTACGGCACGTCGACGTCACAGCTGCTCCCAACCCAGGTACGGGCAACCTACTTGCCGAGATCACTCCAACGCCCATCGCGCAAACGACAGCAGGCGACACGAGTGGTGTGAGCGCGGGTGTCACCTGGACACCCGCTTGCGATCAGCTCGCCTCGACCACCACCCTGCAAGTGGTCCCCGGCACCCAGGCGCGCATCCTGCCCGATGGGTCCGCGGCAGCACCGGCCGACGCTCCGGCGGCGGTGCAGCTCGCCATCGCCGCGGCAAACGATATCCACAGCAAGCCTTACCCCGACCCTGTGGTGCACTTCGGCTCGCTCGCCAGCCCCTGGCCTGCCTACGACTGCTCTGGCGCCGTCTCCTTTGTCCTGTACAAGGCTGGTCTGCACAGCCAGTGGCCCGATGACTCGACAGAGTTAGAGTCCTGGGGAGAGCCGGGGCCCGGTCAGTGGATCAGCGTGTACGCCAATTCGCGTCACACGTGGGTCGTGATCGCCGGGCTGGCGTTCGACACCGCCGACTATGGCGGCCCGAACCTGCCGGCCGGCACCGGCCCACGGTGGCGGCAAGACCCGCTCGGAAATCTCGCCGACGGCCTGTCCTATGTCGTCCGCCACCCATCCGGCCTGTGATGCCAAAGATGGCCAGCTCGACGATGCCGTTACGTCCCATCCTCCTGAACGGTGCCGTGCTTCTGATCGCCGGGATTACGGCTGGCGGCATCACCGGCTGCGCGATCAATGACCCCTACGCATCGCACAGCACGCTCACAAGTCACACGACGCCCGTGGTCTTACCCGACGCGGCCGACCCCGCGCCAGAGCGCGGCGGCACCGTGCCCACTGCGACCAAAACTGCTGAGAGCAAGACCGCTGGGAGCGCCGGGGAGTTGACGCCGCGGGCAGCGCTCATTCGTTACGCCGATTTGTATGTGAACTGGTCGGCGCGAGATGTCGTCGCCCGACAGCGACAGCTCGCGTCGATCTCGCTCGGGCAAGCGCGAGCGCAAGCGCTTCAGGCCGCCGCAAGTGCGCGTAGCGACGAGCTGCTGATCCGCAGTCGAGTAGCCAACAGCGGCCAAGTAGTCGCGATCGCAACCGGGCAGGGGCCGGCGAGGCAAGAGTGGGTCGTCGTCACCCGCGAGCACACAGTCGGCGAGGGCGACTATGCAGGTCTACCCCCGACCCTGCACGTCACCTACGCCACGGTCGTCCACACCCGCGAGGGGTGGGTGGTGAACTCATGGTCCCCGCAGAACTAGCCGGTTTCGGAGGCGGAGCCAAGTTTACACCGGTACATCGTGGGCCCGTGAGGCCGTTGGCCGAGGGTTATGCGGCGGCCTGGGCGCTACTGCTCACCTCGACCTTGACAGCTGCACTTGTACCCGGCGCGGCCTGGCTCGTGCATGCCCTGTTGGGTCTGCCGCTGCATGTGCGAATCCATCCTGCGCCACCGCCGACGATCCACGGCACTGTGTTGGTGTTTGCCACGAACATCAGGGCTACCTGTTGGCCGCTGATACCGGCGGCGCTGGGTGCATCGCGCTTCGCCCCGCTTCGGTGGCTCATTCACGTGGTCGTAGCGTTCAGCGTCGTCTCGAACCTTCTCCCAGTCGGGACGGCGTTGGGCGTTTACGGTCCCCGGCTCGTCCCCTACCTGCCTCAGCTGCCATTTGAGCTCTATGCGGTGAGCGGTGGGGCGACCTGCTGGTGGGCGTGCTGCGATCGGAGGCTTGGCTGGGCTCAACTGGTGTGGATCGGGTGCTCAATCGCGGCGGCGCTGGCAGTCGCTGCACCTCTCGAAAGCTGGGGGACACCTCACCGATGAGGTCGTACTCGACGCAATGCGGGCGGACGAGTTGATCATGCCCACGAAGCCCTGCGTCCTCGTCTCGGCTGGTTGCGAAGGGTGCCGATCTTGCACCGTCGGCGGCCACTCGCTCCAAGGTCGCTGCGCTCCCTTCTCCTCGCTGGCGCTCGGTTCCGCTCGGCCGCCAGGCCGGCGCTCCCGGCACCCGTCAACCACCCGATCCCCAAGGAGGGACTGATGCTCACGATCACCGGAAACGGCCGCGTCACCCGCAAGCCTACGATCCGGACCACCGGCTCGGGCAAGCTGGTCACCACCGTGTCGGTCGCCAGCGACCGGCGCAATCGCAACGAGGAGCCGCTCTACGTCGACCTTATCCTGTGGGAGGCACAGGCTCAGGCAGCCGTCGACCACCTCGTCAAGGGACAGGCGGTCGCCTTCACTGGACGACCCGACTGCCGCGCGTACAGCACCAGCGATGGCACTGCGGCTGCAGTGCTGGAGGTGCACGGCGTCGCACTCGAGTTCGGCGCCAAGCCACGCGGCCAGGCCGAGACGGAGCCCGTTCGCCCGACTGAGGCGGCCGCCTAGAACGCAACGTTGCCGGCGGGACACCCGCAGTAGGTGTCCCGCCGCAGTCTGACAGCCAAGCGGCGAGCAAATGAACACCGGGCTGCGCTGCGGAGACCGTGTCTGTGCCGGACGCTCGGCGCGAATGCACTGGGGCGTTTGGGAGATGACCGTCAGTCGTGACGGTCGAGGACTCGGACTCACGGATTATCGCCGGCGCCCGCGTGGCGGCGAGCCGAATCCACCGCGTCAAAGCTCGTCGTCTGTAGCTGTGGTGGCGAAGCACGGGCGCCGGCGGAGGTCGCTCGCCGAGTCCCCGACCGACACGACATCTCAATGACTGACTCCCATACACCTCTCACGTTCTTTGAGAATCTTGATCGCGCCGAGCGCGCGCGTGCTGCTCGGCTGCGGTCGCTGTGGCAGCTGAGCGTCCCGGAGCGGATCGCGGCGATGCGCCGCGGCGAGCTGACCTACGAGCAGCTGGCCGCGTGGAGCGCGCGGCATCCGGAGCAGGTGCCGATGGTCCACGGCGAGTTTGAGTGGATCATGGCCAAGACGCCGGAGGCCGCCGAATGACCGCATTGGCTACTCGTGGAGCGCCGAGTCCGGCCCCAGACGATCTTCAGCGGTATCTGCGCTTGCTCGCCGGCTCGGAGCCGGACGGGCGGTTGCTCGAGATCCGCTTCCGCCTTCGCGGTGGCGGCATGGGCCGCGAGTTCGTTCCAGCTGAGAGCTGCGCGCGCGCCGCGGGCATCATCATCCGGCGCCTCGCCTTGGTCACCGACGTCTACGTCGGCGTCGCGCTCCGTGACCGTCGCGCCGGCGGTCGTGACGCGATCGGACGCTGCCATCTGCTGTTCGTCGAGATCGATACGCCGGACGCGCAGGATCGGCTGGACAGATTCCGGTGGCCCGCCACGGCCACGATCTCCTCGGGCGGCGAAGGTCGACGACACTGCTACTGGGAACTCTGCACCCCTGTTGGCCCGCACGAGTGCGAGCGTGCCAACCGTCAACTCACACACCGGCTCGGTGCCGATCCGGTGGCAGTCGACGCCAGCCGTCTGCTCAGACCTCCCGGTACGTGGAACTGGAAATACACCCCACGCCAACCAGTCCGACTGATGGACCTCCAGCCCGAGAGGCGATACGAACTCGCCGAACTACTCGACGGGTTGCCGGAGCCACCGGTAAGGACACGCCTGGCA
>DATJTS010000187.1:0-5383 GCA_035503035.1 Solirubrobacteraceae bacterium | reverse complement strand
CGGTCGAACACGATGATCGTGTCGTAGAGCGAGTAGCCCAAGATGGTCAAAAGGGCCGCGACCGTGTCGACCGTCACCTGCCTTCCGGTCAACGCGTAGACGCCGGCAGTGATCAGGATGTCGTGCGCCAGCGCGATCAGCACCGGCACCGCGAACTTCCACTGGAACCGCAGCGCCACATACGCCGAGATCACCAGCAGCGAGGCGATGATCGCGATGATCGCCGCGTGAGTCACCGAGGCACCGAAGGTCGGACCGACCGAGGTGACGTTCGCGTTGTTGGGGCTCCCGCCGAAGTGCTGGGAGATCGCGGTCCTGACCAGGCTCGCCTGATGCGGGTCGCCCTTGAACGAGATCTCGAACGTCTTCGACGCCCCCTTGCCGACCTTCTCCACCGTCGGGTTGGTGACGCCCTTGACCGACTTGGCGACGTTGCCGATCTGGGTCGTCGTCGCCGGCCGGGTCACCGTCTGCGTGATCTGCGACCCGGAGGTGAAATCGATGCCCAGCTTCAGCCCGCGGCCACCGACCGCCAGCGCGCCGACCAGCAGGATGACCCCGGACATCGTGAAGAAGTACCGGGACGCGCCCATGAAGTCGAAGCGGATCTGCCGCTTGGGCTTTCCGGCACCGAGCGCGGAGGGCCGGGCCAGCGTGCGGGTGTCACCGGCGGTGGTGAGGATCGCCTGGGTGGCGAGCACTGCGGTGAACAGCGAGACGATCGTGCCGATCCCCAGCGTGAACGCGAACCCCTGAACCTCCTGGGTGGAGAGCACGAACAGGATGAACGCGGTGATGATCGTCACCACGTTGGCGTCGATGATCGCCGAGAGCCCCTTCTTGTAACCGGTCGCGATCCCCGCGCGGACCGATCTGCCCGCGCGTATCTCCTCTTTGACGCGTTCGAAGATCACGATGTTCGCGTCCGCCGCCACGCCGATCGTGAGGATCAGGCCCGCGATCCCGGCCAGCGTGAGCACGATCGGGATCAGCTTGATCAGCGCGTAGAAGTAGACGGCGTAGATCAACAGGGTGCCGGTCGCAATGAACCCCAGCACCCGGTAATAGACCATCAGGAACAGCACCACGATGATCAGGCCGACGCCGCCCGCGAGCACCCCGTCGTGCAGCGCCTGGCTGCCGAGCGTCGCCGATACCTGGTTCTCGGAGATCAGGTGCAGGTTGATCGGCAGCGCGCCCAACCGCAGCTGCGTCGCCAGATCGCTCGCCGTCTGCTCGGTGAAGTTGCCGTCGATCTCCGCGCCACCGCTGCCGCCGGTGTTGACGATGCCGTCCGGATACTGGGTGTAGTCGATTTGCGGAACGGTCAGCAGCTGGGTGTCCAACGCCGTCGCGAAATGCTGGAAGTTGTGGCTGGTGCCAAGACCGAGCAGCCGACCACGATGGGCAATCGTTCCAGTGACCTTCTGGAACGCCCGCGAGCCCTTCGAGGTGAAGCCGAACGTGACATCGGGCTGGCCGGCGGAGTCCGTCGACGCCTGCGGGTTGGTGACCTCCGAGCCCTTGAGCGCGTAGTGGTCGTGCAGCACGTAGAACTGGGCGCCCGGATCGGTGAACTTGACCTGGTCGGCGGTGTTGTTCGAGGTCTGGACCGCCTGCAACACCACCCAGCCCTGCGGGACCTTCAGCAGCTCGTTGCCGGCGATCGGGATCCCGTGCGCGGCGCTCGCGCTCAGATCCTGCTGCAGCTGTGCGTTGTTCCCAATGTCCGGACCGCCCCCAATGAAGCAATGCTGGCCCGCGGTCAGTTTCGTGTGCTGGCGCGCGGCCAGCGTCTTGCAGGCGGCGCTTCCGGGCGCTCCGAAGAGGAAGTACTCCGAGCCCAGCCGTGAGAGGTACTGGCGGGAGGCGTGCGTCGTCGGCACGGCGGGCTGCTTGGAGGCGAGCTTGACCGCCTGATAGAGGCTGAGCGACCCCGCACCCGGAGCACCGACATTCCCGCCGCCGGCCTGGCTGATCTCAGTCGCCGTCGGGTCCTGGGCGAGCAGCTGGGAGGCGACCGTCTTCCCGTTCGGCGTGATCGCGTTGACCTCCCAGTCATAGAAGAACAGCTGCGAGGTGCTGCCGACGATCTGCTCGGCGCGCCCGACGTCATGCACCGCGGGGAGCGCCACCTGGATCTGATTGCCGCCCGAGGTCTCGATCTCCGGCTGGCTGACCCCGATCGAGTCGACCCGGGCCTCCATGATCGTGACCGCCTTGTCCAGGTCGCTCTGATCGACCTTCGGATGCGAAGGGGTACCCGTCGCCTGATAGACGAGCTGGACACCTCCGCGGAGGTCCAGGCCGAGCTCCGTCTTGGCCGTGAACAGCGCGACAATCGACGCGGCCAGCAGGCCGGCGACGATCAGTAGGACGAAGCCGTGACGTTTGCGGTCAGACATCAGCGAAGATGGGTCCCCACGGGGCCAAGGGTAGAGGGTCGCGCCGACTCGGGCGCGCAGTCAGGTGCTCCGGTCGGACCCGCGGTCAGGAGTCGTTGGTCTTGGTCGGCGTGAGCACGACCAGCACGCCTCCCTCTTCGTCATCGTACGCCGGGAAGATATCCGCGACCGCGCGTGCGGGGAGGTCGTGCTCGGCGTTGACCCGCACGGGTTTGTTCTTGACGCGGACCTCCCACTCGAGCGCGGTCGAGATGTGGTCGGAGCCGTCGTCGAACTGCAGGCCGAGCACCTCGCCCACCGAGCGGCCGATCGCCTGCTCGGTCTTGATGCCCGTCAGCTCGAACGATCCTCGTCCGCAGTCGACGATCCGGGCGTCGTTGTCAAGGGAGAAGAACGCGGCGTTGGGCGCCGGGTAGTAGTCGTCGAGCAGCTCGAACAGGTACGCGAACCCGCAGCGCTCGCAGCCACGGGTCTCACGGCGGAAGCCCGCGCTCCGGTCGGTGCCCATCGAGCGGTTTCCGCAGTGCGGGCAGATGAAGTAGTGCTCCCGGCTCATCGGCTTGTGCAGGATAGACGTGGAGGCATGCACTCCGACGCCATTCATATGCACTTCCTCTACAGCAGGCGGCCCTGATCCTCGGACGGCGGCTCGATCCCGAGGTGGTGGAAGGCCCGCCGGGTCGCGGTGCGTCCGCGCGGGGTGCGTTCGATCAGTCCCTGCTGGAGCAGGTACGGCTCGTAGACGTCCTCGATCGTGTCCTGCTCCTCCCCGACCGCGACGGCGAGCGTCGAGAGCCCCACCGGGCCGCCGCCGAACTTCGCGCAGATCGCCCGCAGGATCTCACGGTCGAGCCGGTCCAGGCCCGCCGCGTCGACCTCGAGCGTGTCGAGCGCGTCGGTGGCCACCCGCTCGCTCACCGCCCCGCCGTGGCGGACCTGGGCGTAGTCGCGGACCCAGCGCAGCAGCCGGTTGGCGACCCGGGGGGTGCCCCGGCTGCGCCGGGCGATCGCCTCCGCGCCGCCTTCGCGCAACTCCACCTCCAACAGTCGCGCGGAGCGATGGACGATCAGGGCCAGGTCCTCGGTGCCGTAGTGCTCGAGCCGATGCTGGATGCCGAACCGATCGCGCAACGGCGCGGTGAGCAGGCCGGTGCGGGTGGTGGCGCCGATCAGCGTGAACGGCTGCAGGGGCAGCGTGACGATCCGCGCCCCGGCGCCCTGGCCGACGGTGATCGGCAACACCTGATCCTCCATCGCGGGATAGAACGTCTCCTCCAGCGCCCTCGGCAGCCGGTGGATCTCATCGACGAACAGCACCGATCGCGGCTCGAGCGCGGTCAGATACGCCGCGATGTCGCCCTTGCGCTCCAGCGCGGGCCCGGCGGTCTGGATGAACGGCACGTCGAGCTCAGCGGCGAGAATCTGTGCCAGCGAGGTCTTGCCGAGGCCCGGAGGCCCGGCGAGCAGCACATGGTCCAGTGCCTCTCCGCGCTCGGCAGCCGCGGCGATCGACACCGCGAGCTGGTCTCGGATCGATTCCTGACCGACGAAGTCCTCCAGCCGCCGCGGGCGCAGCGCACGATCGAACTCGAAGTCTTCCCCTGGCAGTTCGCTGGGATCCTGCACCCGCGCCTCCTGGTTGGTCGCACTCATCGGCGGGCGCTCCGCAGGGCGTGCGCGATGAGCTGCTCGGCGCTGTGGTCGCCCGAGGCGCCCTTGAGCAGCGCGTCGATCTCGTTGCGCGCGTAGCCGAGGCCGGTCAGCGCCTCGCGTGCCACCGTCTGCGGCTCGTCGGGCCCGGCGCCGTCCCCGGCCGCGCCCGCAGCGTCGGTTGCGAACTCATCCCCCGCGCCGGGTACCAGGGCGTCTCCCACCTTCTCGCGGAGCTCGACGATGATTCGTTCGGCGGTCCGCTTGCCCACTCCGGGCGCCTTCAGCCGCGCGGCCTCGCCGGAGGCGACGGCTGCCATCAGCCGCCGGGGCGGCGCGGTCGAGAGCACGGCGAGGGCGACCTTGGGCCCGACGGTCTGGACCCCGAGCAGCATCAGGAACAGGTCGCGCTCCTCCTCGGTGGCGAACCCGTACAGCTGGAGCGCGTCGTCGCGCACCACCAGGTGGGTGTGGAGCACGACCTCCTGCTCGACCGCCGGCACGTGCTTGAGGGTCTCGGAGGAGACCGACAGCCGATAGCCGACCCCGCCCGTATCGACGACGACGTGGTCGGCACGCCGGACGGCCACCCTGCCGGAGATGAGCGCGATCATCGGGATGCCCCTCCCGAACGGGCACGGGCGAGCGTGGCCGCGGACACCCCGCGCCCAGTGCCTGCCGAACGGGTCGGTCGCCGCCCGGGCGCGGACAGTCGGCCGGCGGCGGGGGCCGGGCGCAGCGCGGCCCCGACCAGGCCGGTCAGCGGCGCGCGGTTGAGCTCGGCGACGGCGACGGCGAGCGCGTCGGCCGCATGGTCGGGCGTCGGCACGGCATCCAGGCCGAGCAGTCGGGCCACCATCCGCCCGACCTGGTCCTTGGCCGCGCGACCGGACCCGCAGACCGCCGACTTCACCTGCTGCGGCGTGTACGAACACGCCGGCAGACCGCGCTGACCGGCCGCCAGCAGCACCACCCCGCGCGCCTGGCCGACCGCGAACGCCGTCTGCACATTGGCGCCGAAGTACAGCTCCTCGATCGCGAGCACCTCGGGCCGGTGGTGCTCCAGCAGCTCTGCGATGCGCGCGTGGATCTGCGCGAGCCGCAACTCGGGAGCGACACCCGCCCGGGTCTCGATCACGCCATGCTCGAGGGCGCGCAGCCGCCCCCCGTCGGAGGCGACGACGCCATACCCCGTGGACGCGGTGCCCGGGTCGATGCCAAGGACGAGCATGGTGAAACATTCTGCGGCGGGTGGCGGACGCCTCCCTCGTGACCCTGGGCGTGGGTGGTCGCTGTGAACGCGCGCAGAGTGCGGAGTCCCGTGGCGG
>DATJTS010000186.1:0-25176 GCA_035503035.1 Solirubrobacteraceae bacterium | reverse complement strand
CGACCGGCTCGCCCACCAGCTGCACATGAAGACCAAGCCCAAGCATTGCAAGGTCGCCGTTCCGCCACCGAGCTGCAACACGTCGACCGGCAAGTGCCCGCACTCGACGACCCGCGACCTGTCGCCGATCGCGTGCACGGTCGCCCAGTCGATCGCGCTCAACACCTACGCCGACGTGACGGTGGCCGAGCCGGTCGGCAAGGACCTCGAGTACTACGTCGCCGAGCGGGAGAACGACTTCCGCGGCGTGCAGATCCAGCAGGCGACGACGAGTGGCTATCCCTTCAAGCAGCTTGCCGCGCAGACACTCGGCACAGTCGGGCGGATCACCCAGGCCGAGGCAAACGAGAAGGAGAACAAGCACGTCAACAAGAGCGCAATTGTCGGGCAGTCTGGGCTGGAGTACGAGTACGACCGCTACCTCCGCGGCAGCTATGGCTACCAGAAGGTGGAGGTCAACGCCTACGGGATCGCCGTCGGCCAAGGCCACAAGAAGGAGCCGGTCGCTGGCGACGACCTGCGCACCTCGCTCGATCTGAAGCTTGAGCAGGTCGGCGACCAGGCGCTGCAGCACTCGATCGACACCAACGGCGGCGGTCTGGACGGTGGCGCGTTCGTGGCGATGAACCCGCAGAACGGGGCGATCTATGGCATGGGATCGCTCCCGTCGTTCAACCCCAAGGTGTTCACCGGCCAGATTTCGGAGAAGGAGTACAAGTCCCTCACCGATGCCGCGTCGAACGCGCCGCTATTCAACCGCGCGACGGAGTCGGTGGATCCGACCGGGTCGACGTTCAAGGTGATCACGTCGGTGGCCGCGCTGCAGAGCGGCGAGTGGACCCCGGATGAGACCTACGACGACACCGGGTCCTTCTGCCCGGATGGCCCTGACATCCCGCCGTGCTTCAAGAACGCCGAGGGAGTCGCCAATGGGGACATCGACATGGAGGAGGCGCTCAAGCTCTCCGACGATGTCTTCTACTACCACCTCGGGGCGCTGCTCAACGTCGACCGGCCCCAGGGAGGCCCGCTGCAGAAGTGGGCGCGGCTGTTCGGGATCGGTCAGAACCCGCACATCGACATCCCCGGCGCGCGTGACGGTCAGCTGCCCTCACCGGCCGCATTCGACACGCAGGTCGCCGAGGAGGAGGAGTGCGAGGCGGCGAAGGGCCCGTTCCGCTACGAGGGTCCCGGCGGCTACAGCCCGACCAAGCTCAAGGGCTACCACCGCACCCCGAAGCGGCCGTATACGACGACCGGCGGCTGCGGGATCGCGATCCCCGGGAACGTCTGGACGATCGGCGACAACGTGAACGCCGCGGTCGGGCAGGGCGACGATCAGGTCTCGCCGCTGCAACTGGCGATGGTCTACTCCGCGATTGCGAACGGCGGCACGATCGTGCGTCCGCATCTCGGTGAGGACATCCAGAGTCCCGCCGGGACCGTGCTGCAGAAGCTCTCCTTCCCCGCGCAGCGCCACCTGCACATCGATCCGGGCTACCTCGACACGATTCAGACGGGCCTGCACGAGGCCGCTCAGAGCCCCGGGGGCACGTCCGACACGGTGATGGGGAACTTCGGGATGCCGGTGTACGGCAAGACCGGCACCGCCCAGTACATCCCGACGAGTGGCCCCCGCGCCGGCGAGGAGACCGACTACGCCTGGTATGCGACCTACGTGCCGGCGAGCGCGACCCACAAGCCGATCGTCGTCGTCGTCTGGGTCGAGGGAGGTGGCTTCGGCGCGGTGGCATCGGCGCCTGTCGCCCGCCAGATCCTCTCCCAGTGGTTCTACGGTAAGCCCGGCCCGTGGGTACCCGGGGACTCCGCGGACCAGTGAGCATCTCCGCCCTCACCCCCGCCGAGGAGACCGCGGCCCAGAATCGGCCGCGGGTGCCGCTGCTCGACCCGCTGCTCCTGCTGGCGGCGCTCGGACTCGTGGCCGCCTCCGTGCTCACCCTCCGCGGTGCCGCGGGACGCTCGGTGGCCGAGCACCAGATGATCTATGCCGGCATCGGGCTCGTGCTCTGCCTCGTGGTCAGCCGGATCGACTACACCCGGCTGCGGGAGTTCAAATACGGCGCGTATGTGCTGATGATCGCGCTCAATCTCGTTGTGTACGGGATGCCGGCGCAGCAGGGGGCGCACCGCTGGATTCCCGTCCCGCTGGTCAACTTCCAGTCCTCGGAGTTCGGCAAGCTGCTGCTCACGATCGCTCTGTCGGGGTTCATGGTCGACCGTGCCCGCCAGATGCACGAGCGACGGACGACCGCACGGATCATGCTGCTCGCGCTCGTCGGGGCGATCATCGTCATCCCGCAGCCCGACCTGGGGACCGGTCTGGTCTATGTGGCGATCGGCTTCTCGGTGCTGTTCTTCGCCGGCACCTCGTTCCGCCAGATCGGCGGCCTGGTGGCGCTGTTCGCGGTGTCGATCACGATCGCGCTGGTGGTCGCGCCGGCGGTCGGCGTGCACGTGCTCAAGTGCTACCAGGTGCAGCGCATCACCGCCTTCCTGCATCCCAACTCGACGCGGTCCTGCCCCGGAGCGCCGGACCCCTCCTACCAGATCAAGCAGTCGCTCACCGCGCTCGGGTCCGGTCAGAAGACCGGCCAGGGGATCCACGCCACGCAGACCAAGGAGGGCTTCCTCCCGGTGAACACCTCGGACTTCGTGTTCGCCTCGTTGGGAGAGATCTACGGGTTCGTCGGCTGCGCGATCGTGCTCGGGCTCTACGCGCTGCTGATGTGGCGCGCCTTACGCATCATCACGGTGTCCAAGAACCTGTTCGGCTCGCTGATCGGGGCCGGGGTGCTGGCGATGTTCATGTTCCAGGTGTTCGTGAACGTCGGCGTCACGATCGGGATCGCGCCGATCACGGGGGTGCCGTTGCCGCTCGTCAGCTACGGCGGATCCTCAGTGATCACGAGCTTTATCGGGATCGGTCTGCTGCAGTCGATCTACGTGCAGGGCCGGGCCGCGATCGCGGCGAAGGGACGCACGCTACTTTCTTAGGAGCCGAGCGCCCGTTACCAAGAGGCTGCTCGAAGAGACTTTCAAAGGAATGACCAAAATTGAAGAAACAGGTGCTGGTCAGCGTCGACCGTGGCGAAACACGTGTGGCGCTGCTGGAGGCGACCGGAACTCCGTCGTCTCGCAAGACCACGACCGGACAGACTTCACGGCGCCGTCGCGCCGCCAAGCCATCTGACGAATACCGCGTCGCCGAGCTCTACCTCGAGCGCCGCGGTGCGCGCTCGATCGTCGGCAACATCTACAAGGGCCGCGTCGACAACGTGCTCGCCGGTCTGGAGGCCGCGTTCGTCGACATCGGCCTGGAGAAGAACGGCTTTCTGCACGTCGACGAGATCGTGCTCCCAGGCGTCGAGGCGCCACGGCGCGGTCGCGGACAGGGCAAGGATGGCCGGAACATCACCGACCTGCTCAAGCCCGGCCAGGAGGTCGTGGTCCAGGTCGTCAAGGATCCGCTGAAGACCAAGGGCGCCCGCCTCTCGATGGACCTCACGATCGCCGGGCGCTACATGGTGTACGCGCCCTACGGCGAGGGGATCGGCGTCAGCCGCCGCCTCGACGACAAGGAGCGCGAGCGGCTGCGCAAGCAGGCCGCCAAGCTCGACCTCAAGGGCGGAGGCGCGATCATCCGCACCGCCGCCCAGGGCGCGATGCGCGCCGACCTGGAACGGGAGATGCTCTACCTGTTCAAGCTGGGCGAGGTGCTGGAGAAGCGCGTGGAGGAGACCACCGCGCCGTCCCTGGTCTTCCAGGAGGCCGATCTCTCGGTCCGCGTGGTCCGGGACATCTTCTCGGCAGACTTCGAACGCGCCGTCGTCGACGACGAGAAGCAGCACCGGCGGCTCACCTCGTTCTTCAGCCGGACCGCGCCCGATCTCGTCGAGCAGGTCGAGCTCTGGAACGAGCCCGAGCCGCTGCTTCAGGCCTACGGGGTCGACGATGTACTCGCCTCGACGCTCTCCCGCCGCGTCGACCTGCCGAGCGGCGGCTACCTGGTGATCGACTACGCCGAGGCGCTGACCGTCATCGACGTCAACTCCGGTTCGTTCATCGGGCGCGGCAAGAGCGCCCGGCTCGAGGACACGATCACCAAGACGAACCTCGAGGCGGCCGACGAGGTCGTGCGCCAGCTGCGACTGCGCGACATCGGCGGGATCATCGTCATCGACTTCATCGACATGGCCCGCGCCCGCAACCGCGACGCGGTGCTCAAGACGCTGCGCAAGGCGCTCGACGAGGACCGCACGAAGACGTTCGTGGTCGAGATCTCACCGCTCGGCCTGGTCGAGATGACGCGGCAGAACGTCACCGAGGGTGTGCGGGAGATCATGACCCGCCCGTGCCCCACCTGCGACGGCGAGGGCGTGATCAAGTCCGAGGAGACGATCGCGATCGAGTTCGAGCGGCGCATGCGCGACCTCGCCAAGGACGTCAAGGCCGACGCGATCCTGCTGCAGATGAATCCACGGGTCTCGGCCGAGTTCACCGGCAACGACGCGCGCGTGCTCAGGGCGGTCGAAGAGGAGACCGGGAAGTGGTTCCACTTCGAGGGCTCCGAGGGGCTCCCGCTGGATCACTTCGCAGTCCTGCTGGAGGGAGACCGGGAGGCCGTGCTCGAGCGGGCGCTGCCGTTCCGCGAGGGCGAGGAGGTCTACGTCGAGATCGTCGAGCCGCACATGTACACGGCGGGAGCCGGCGTGGCCAAGATCGACGGCTACATCATCTCGATCGCCGACGCCACGCGGTTCGTCGGCGAGAAGCATCTGGTGCGGATCGACCAGGTCGGGCGCACCGAGGCGCTGGCGACGCTCGTCGACGCGAACCCCGCCAAGTCGGCGGGCGCGCGTGACAACGGCTCCGCCGGCGACGAGGAGCCGGACGGCGAGTCCGACGAGCTAGAATCATCGCCTCGGCGCCGCGGCCGCAGAGGCGGACGGCGCCGTTCGAGCGCTCGGGCCGGATCGGCTGCGGGCACCGAGTGACACCAGTTGGGGGGCAAGCCCCCCGACGACCCCCCCAAAACCACTTGACATGAATTACGCGATCATCAAGACAGGCGGGAAGCAGTACCGCGTGGAGCAGGGCCAGACCCTGCTCGTCGAGCGGCTGCACGCCGACGAGGGCGCAACCGTCGACCTTCAGCCGCTGCTGCTCGTCGACGGCGACACCCTGACCGACGGCGAGGCGCTCGCGTCCGCCACGGTGCAGGCGAAGATCGTCGCCCACGAGCGCGGCCCCAAGCTGCGCGTCGTCAAGTTCAAGCCCAAGCGCGGCTACAAGAACCGCAACGGCCATCGCCAGGAGCTGAGCCGGATCGAGATCACCTCGCTTGGCGGCAAGCCGGCGCGGTCGCGCTCACGCCGCTCGGCGGCCAAGACCGAGGAGGTCGAAAGTGGCGCATAAGAAGGGCCTCGGCTCCAGCCGCAACGGCCGTGACTCCAACGCCAAGCGCCTCGGCGTCAAGGTGTTCGCCGGTCAGACGGTGACCGGCGGCGAGATCATCGTCCGTCAGCGCGGCACCCGCTTCAAGCCCGGCGACGGCGTCGGCATTGGCAAGGACGACACGATCTTCGCCAAGTCGGCGGGCACGGTGCAGTTCCGCACCGGGCGCCGCGGCCGGGTCATCTCGGTCGCTCCCGACTCCGAGTAGCACCCCTCGCGCACAACGGTTTCGGCACCTCGTCGGGTGCCGCAAACACACGTGCGTTTCTTGATCCCTGCCAAACCTTCCCCATATGCTCTCCGCGTTGGACGGACCAAACTCTGGGGAAGGAGTACACGTTGCAGGGATTCAAGAAGTTCCTGATGCAGGGAAACGTGATCGTCGCGGCCGTCGGTCTGGTGGTCGCGCTCGCGTTCAGCGGTCTCGTCACCTCGTTCACGACGAACATCATCACTCCGCTGGTCAACGCGGTCGGCGGCGGCAAGAACACGGGGCTGGG
Organism: Solirubrobacteraceae bacterium; assembly: GCA_035503035.1. Classification (GTDB taxonomy): domain Bacteria; phylum Actinomycetota; class Thermoleophilia; order Solirubrobacterales; family Solirubrobacteraceae; genus Palsa-465. The sequence continues at coordinate 19,201 of DATJTS010000186.1, read as the reverse complement.
CTTCCATGTCCACGGCCAGCTGGTGAACATCGGCGCGTTCATCTCCGGCATCATCTACTTCGTCATCTTCATGGCGGTCGTGTACTACGTGATCGTCGTCCCGTACCGCAACTCGGAGGCCCGGCGCGGACACACGGTGTTCGGTGACCCGGCGCCGACGAAGTCGTGCCCGGAGTGCCTGTCCGGCGATCTACCGGTCGCCGCGACGCGCTGCCTGCATTGCGGGGTCGAGGTGCCCGCCGCCGCTGCCGCCTGAGCCGCTCGCTGCTCCGACGCCCAACCGGCGGCGACGTCAACCGTCCTGGGCGGTCGGTCGCACCAGGATCTCGTTGATGTCGACGTGCGCCGGCTGGGAGACCGCGTAGATCACGGCGCGCGCGATGTCGTCGACGTGCAGGCGACCCTCGGAGCGCTGCTTGTCGAAGAACGGCGTATCGACCTGGCCGGGCGAGATCAGGGTGACGCGCACGCCGGTGCCGTTGAGATCCTGGCGCGCCGCTTCGGCCATCGCGCCCACGGCCCACTTGGTGACCGAGTACATCGAACCCGGCAGCACCCGGTGGCCGGCCACCGAACCGGTGAGGAGCAGGTGTCCCTGTCCCTCCTTCAGCGCCGGCAGCGTGGCGCGGACGGTGAGACCGGCGCCGTAGACGTTGGTGAGGATCATGTCGCGCATCTGCTCCGGCGTGCCGGCCAGAAAGCCGCGTGGGCCGCCGAACCCAGCGTTGGCGAACGCCACATCCAGCCGGCCGAAGCGGTCGAGCGCGCGGGCGAGCATCGCCTCCTGCTCAGACCACTCGGTGACGTCACAGCTGACGGCGATCGCGCGGTCATCGCCCCCGAGCTCCTCGGCGAGCGTGTCGAGCTTGTCGGTCGAGCGGGCGGCGAGGACGAGCCGGTAGCCGGCCTGGGCGGCGGCACGGGCGGTGGCGGCGCCGATCCCGGAGGAGGCGCCGGTGATGAGGAAGACAGGATCGGACATAGGATCACTCATAGCTCATGCAGGACCGCGCACGCATCCATGTTCAAGCCGGGTCGGGCGGTGATGGCTGTCTGTCGTTCCGTCGCGAGGCCCACGTGCCCAAGGGCGGCCCGGACGGGGGTGACGGCGGCCGCGGTGGAGATGTCGTTCTCGTCTGCTCCGATTCGCTGCGCGACCTTGAGACGTTTCGCCGCAAGCCGCACTACAAGGCCCGGAAGGGCGGCAACGGCGAGGGCGCGCTGCGCCACGGGGCCGACGGCCCGGCGCTTCAGCTCACCGTGCCGCCCGGGACTGAGGTTCTCGTCGAGCGCGATGGGACCACCTACGACCTGACGGTTCCCGGCCAGCGGGCGGTGGTGGCGCGCGGTGGGTCTGGTGGCCGCGGCAACAAGCGCTTCGCCGGGCCGACCCATCAGACGCCCCGGTTCGCCGAGCGCGGACTGCCCGGGGAGGAGTCGTGGCTCGCCCTGCGGCTGAAGCTGCTGGCCGACGTCGGCCTGATCGGCCTGCCCAACGCGGGCAAGTCGTCCCTGCTCTCCCGGCTGACCCGGGCGCAGCCGAAGGTCGCCGGCTACCCGTTCACGACGCTCTCGCCCGTGCTGGGGACGCTGCAGGCGCACGACCGCCAGCTGGTGATCGCCGACATCCCGGGTTTGATCGAGGGCGCGAGCGACGGCGCCGGGCTCGGCCACGAGTTCCTCGCCCACATCGAGCGCACCCGGTTGCTCGTACACGTGCTGGACCTGGCTCCGCTGGACGGCTCGGACCCGTTCGAGAACCACGCCACCGTCGAGCGTGAGCTGCAGCGTCACGATCCGAGGCTGGCGGCGCTTCCGCGCATCCTTGCGCTCTCCAAGGCAGATCTCGTCTCGCCCGGCGACGCGGAGGCGGCCCGGGAGCTGTGGTCGGCAGAGCTCGGCCCCGAGGTGCCGGTGATCGTCACCTCCTCGGCGACCCATGCCGGGCTGCCGCAGCTGGTCGACGAGCTCGTCCGCCGGGTGCCCGAGGCAGCGCCCGACGCACCGGACCGCTCCTCAGTGCGATCGGGCGATGCCGCCGACCTGGCCGAGCACCGTGTGTTCCGGCCCACGCCGCCGCGCCGTTACACGGTGCGGCGCGCCGGGGACGGCGTCTATGCGGTCGACGGGGACGGGATCGAGCGGCTGCTCGCCCGCTACGACCTTGACAACGAGGAGGCCCTCGCCCACCTGGAGCGCCGGCTCAAGGGGATCGGCGTGCTCCGCGCCCTGGAGGCGGAGGGGTTCCAGGCGGGGGATGAGGTGCAGATCGCGGGGATCGCGTTCGACCTGGATCCCGACGCGTGATGCGGTCGGTGGCGGTCCGATGAGCACGTTCGTGATCAAGCTCGGCTCATCGATCGTGGCGCGCGATGACGGCGCGGTCCGTGACGACGTGCTGGCACGGATCTGCGACGAGGCCGCCGCCCTGCAGAACGCCGGACATTCGGTGGTGATCGTCACCAGCGGAGCGATCGCCCGGGGGATGGGAGTGATGAACATGCTTCCCGCCCGCCCGCGCCCGCGCGCGATCGACGAGCTGCAGGCGGCGAGTGCCGTCGGCCAGGGCAAGCTCTACCAGGTCTACGACGAGCTGCTGCGCGCCCGGGGCGTGCCCACCGCCCAGGTGCTGCTCACGTTCTTCGACATGAGCGCCCGCACCCACTACCTCAACGCGCGCCAGACGCTGCGCAAGCTGCTCGATTGGCGGGTGGTGCCGATCATCAACGAGAACGACACGACGACCACCGACGAGATCTCGTTCGGCAACAACGACTTCCTGGCCGCCCAGGTCGCGATCCTGCTCGCCGCCGATCGCCTGCTGCTGCTCACCGACTCCGGCGGGGTCTTCACCGCCGATCCGCGCCGGGAACCGGACGCCGAGCGGGTGACGAGCGTCGAGGACTTCTCCGCGCTCGAGGAGCTTCAGATCGGCCACGCGAGCTCTCCGCTCGGCACCGGCGGGATGCGCTCCAAGGTGGTGGCGGCCGAGATGGCGACCGCGGCCGGGGTGGGCACCGTGATCGCCTCGGGACTCGACCCCGGAACGATCGGGCGCGTCGCCGCGGGCGAGGCGGAGACCGGAGCGCTCGGCACCTGGTTTCCGCCGCGGCCCGGCCGGTACTCGAGCTTCAAGCTGTGGTTGAAGTACGCCAAGCCGGCCCGCGGGCGAGTCGACATCGACGCGGGAGCAGCCCGCGCGCTCCGCGACGGGGGCACCTCGCTGCTGCCGGTGGGGATCGTGCAGGTCACCGGCGATTTCGACGCCGGCGACGCCGTCGACATCACCAACGGCCCGATCCACGTCGGCAAGGGGATCTGCAACTACTCCGCCCAGGAGCTGCGCGACGTACGCGGGTTGAAGTCCGAGGTGGTGCGCACGCGTCTGCCCGCCGGTCCCGAGGAGGCCATCCACCGGGACTACTTCGTGCTCACCTGAGTGCGGATTTGAGTGCGGATTTCCGCCCAGCCTTTACGCTTTGCGGCCATGGCCTCCGCCACCACATCTGTCGCCGACACCTGCGCCGCCGCCCGTCGCGCGGCGCGAGCCCTGGCCGCGCTGCCCTCGGCGGTCCGTGACAGCGCGCTCGAGGCGATCGCCGTCGCGATCGTCGAGAACGGCGACATGATCCTCGATGCGAACGCGCGTGATCTGGAGGCGGGCGCCGACAGCGGCCTGTCGGACGCACTCATGGACCGGCTCGCCCTGGATGAGCGCCGGCTGGAGGAGATGGCGCGCGGCGTGCACCAGATCGCCGCGCTCCCCGATCCGGTCGGGGAGGTGCTCGACGGACACGTGCTCCCGGGCGGCCTGTGGATGCGGCGCGTCCTTGTCCCGCTGGGGGTGATCGCCGTCGTCTACGAGGCACGGCCGAACGTCACCATCGACGCCGCCGCGCTGTGCCTGAAGTCGGGCAACGCGGCCGTCCTGCGCGGGTCGAGCACTGCGCTGCACTCCAACGCGGCGCTCGCCGCGGTGGCGATCCGTGTCGCCACCGAAGCCGGGCTGCCGGCCGGTGCGCTCGCCTTCCTGTCGGGCGGCGACCGGGCCGAGCTCGCCGAGCTTGCCACCCAGACCGACTCCGTCGACCTCATCATCCCGCGAGGCGGAGAGGGCCTGAAGGCCGCGCTCAAGGGCGTGGCCACCGTCCCGGTGATGTTCGCCGCCTCGGGCAACAACCATGTCTATGTCGACGCGGCGGCCGACCTCGAGATGGCGCGCGCGATCGTGCACAACGCCAAGCTCCAGCGCCCGGGGGTGTGTAACGCCGCGGAGACGCTGCTCGTGCACGTCGCCGTCGCCGACCGGTTCCTCCCCGGCGTGCTCGCCGAGCTCGACGACGCCGGAGTGCTGCTCCACGGCGACGCGCGGGCGATCGCGGCAGCGCCCGAGGTGGAGGTCGCCGAGGCGGTCGCCGAGGACTGGGACACCGAGTACCTCGCGCTCGAGATGGCGGTCGCGGTGGTCGACTCCGTCGAGGAGGCGATCGAGCACATCTGCGCGCATGGCAGCGGGCACTCGGAGGCGATCGTCACCGCTGACGTCGGAGCCGCCCGGTCGTTCCAGCTCGGTGTCGACGCGGCATGCGTCTACGTCAACGCCTCCACTCGGTTCACCGACGGCGGTGAGTTCGGCATGGGCGCGGAGATCGGCAACTCCACCCAGAAGCTCCATGCACGGGGTCCGATCGGCGTGCGGGAGCTCTGCACCTTCAAGTACCTGATCGAGGGAAACGGCCAGATCCGCGGTTGAGCCGGACCGGAATTCTCGGGGGGACGTTCAACCCTCCTCACATCGGACACCTGATCTGCGGCCAGGAGGCCCTGATCGAGCTCGCGCTCGACCGCGTCCTCATCGTGCCCGCGCGCATCCCGCCACACAAGCGGGTGGAGCACGAGCCGGGGGCCCACCATCGGTTGGAGCTGTGCCGACGAGCGGTCGACGGGGACGCACGGTTCGAGGTCTCAGAGCTCGAGCTGCGCCGGGAGGGCCCGTCCTACACGGTCGATACGCTGCAGGAGCTGCGCACGCATGCTCCCCAAGACGAGCTGGTGCTGATCCTCGGTGGCGATATCGCCGCCGGGCTCCCGGACTGGCACATGCCGGAGCGGGTGCTCTCACAGGCGACGGTCGCGGTCGCGAAGCGACGGGGCACGTCCCGGGGCGAGGTGGAGCGCGCACTCAGCTCGCTGGCCGGTGGTGAGCGCGCCGAGTTCTTCACCATGCCTCGGATCGGCATCTCCTCGACGATGCTGCGCCGCCGGATCCGCTCCGGACGCTCGATCCGCTACCTCGTCACCGAACCCGTTCGCGAGTACATCGACGCTCACGGGCTCTACCGTGAGGAGTGACACCACGACCCATCAGGGAGAGCATGACCAACACACCACGCAGTGACAGGGGCGGGCCGACCGCAGACGGCGCGCTCAATCCGGAGAAGATCCTCCTGGAGGCGGCGGAGCTCGCCTCCGACCGCAAGGCGCTCGACATCGTGGCGCTCGACCTCCGCGGCATGGTCGGTTATGCCGACTACCTACTGATCTGCAGCGGCCGCTCCGATCGTCAGGCGAAGGCGATCCACGATGCGATCCATGCCGGGCTGAAGGAGCGGCATCGGTTGCTTCCGCGGCGTGTGGAGGGCTTCACCGAGGGCCGCTGGATCCTCATCGACTACCTCGACGTGGTGGTCCATGTGTTCACGCCCGAAACCCGGGAGCACTACCGGCTTGAACAGCTCTGGGGTGAGGCGCCGCACGTCGAGCTCCCCGAACTCGTCGCCTGAGCGATCGTCCCGGCGCCGCGCGCCGGCCTACATCGCCGACATCAGCGTCGGCGCGACTTCCTTCTTGCGGCTCATCACCCCCGGCAGGTCGATCGTCGAGTCGCTCGCCTCCTTGCCGAACGCCCGCGCGACCGCCTGGATGTCGCCGGCGACGAGCATCTCGGTGCCCTTTGCGACCACATCGGTGATCATCAGCGCGTAGAGCGCCAGGTCACGGGACTCGCGGCCGGCCGAGAGCGCCTCCAAAAGCTCCTCCCGGCGCTCGGACAGCGCGTCGCCGACCACCTCGATCTGGGCGATGCAGATCTCCTGATCTCCCCGGATCTGGTAGCGCTTGGCATCGTGGTTGATGATCTCGTCGGGGGAGAGGTCGGAGACATCAGCGGTCGATTCGAACATCTCGCGCCCGAGCTCGCCGGCGTCGACCGCGAGCACCCGCTCCAGATAGGAGACCACCGCGTGGTCACGGCCCGTGGTGGTCGGTGAGTTGAGGATCACCGTGTCCGAGAGCACCGCGCCGAGCAGCATCATCGCCGCCGACCGGCTCGGCTCCATGCCAGCGTTGCGGAAGCGCTCCACGACCAGCGTGCTGGTCGAGCCCACGGGGTCGAACGTCGCCGCGACCGGGACGCGGGTCTCGATCGAGCCGATGTGGTGGTGGTCGAGGATCTCCAGGATCTCGGCCTCGTCGATGCCGATCACCGACTGCGATTGCTCGGCGTGGTCGACGAGCACCACCCGGCGCCGCGGCGGGTTGACCAGATCCTCGCGGGTGACCAGGCCGACCGGGCGGTGCTTGGTGTCGACCGCGACCGCGGCGCCGTCGTGGCGCCACTTCAGCTGCTCGGCGATGTCGGTGAGCAGGAAGTCCGGCGGGACGATCAGCGGGTCGGACTCCATCAGCGCGCTGCACGGCGCCGACAGCGTCACCATCCGGCCGCAGACGTAGCTGTCCAGCGGCGAGGTGACGAGCGCCGTGCCGCGCTTGGCCGCCGCCTCGAGCGCCTCCTCGGTCACCTCCGCGCCGTTGGAGAGCACCACCAGCGCCGCGCCGAGCTCGATCACCCGCAGCAGCGCGTCCGGACGGTTGCCGACCACCACGATGTCGCCCTCGGAGATCCCGCTGTCGGTGTTCGGGTCCATCGCGTACACCCAGACGCGGCCCGACAGCGTGCGATCCTCGCCGCACACCACGGTGCCCTCGAGCACCTCCACGACGACCGACATCCGGGTCGGTGCCTCCTCGAGCGTCGAGGTGCGCTGCGAGTCTCGGACATAGCGGCGGGCGAGCGCACGCTCGGTCAGCACGCCCGCCAATGCCCCCTCCTCGTCGACGACCGGCACCAGTTCGAGATCCGCGCGAGCCAGCGCCCGGCCGGCCTCGCGCACCGGCTCATCGACGCGGGCGACCGGGAACTGCTCGATCATCACGTCGCGGGCGCGCAGCAGCACGTGGGGCAGGTGACGCGGCTCGCTGGCTCCGCTGCGCTCGAGCAGCCAGCGGGTCTGGTGGTTGCAGTCGCCCAGCCGGACCGGCACGTAGCGGTTGTTCGGATCCACACGGCTCTTCAGCTCCGCGTAGCCGATCGCCGCCGCGATCGAGTCGGCGTCGGGGTTGCGATGACCGGTGACGTAGATCGAGGCCATGTCGAAGGATTATCGCCCGGCCGCCCGGACGGCGCCGCCCGCCGACCGCTTGTCGCAGATGGCTCAAACCCCGGCGTGAGCGGCCGATCACGGTTGCATGTCCGCGAACGCAGTTCGGCCCGAGAGCCGCCCAGAACCCGGTGCGGCCGCTCGCGGGGAGCGCTCCGGCCGTCCGCGGCTGGTCGGTGACGCGCGCGTGGCGAGCATCCTCGAGACCCAGCGCCTGATCGCCGCGGAGGTCGACGACCTACACGGGATCATGCAGCTCGTCTCCGAGCGCGCGCAGACGATCGTCGGCGCGAGCGGAGCGATCGTCAACCTGGTCGAGAACGACACCGTCAGGACCCACGCCGGCACGGGAATCGGCCTGGTGCTGGTGGGCAATGTGCGTGCGATTTCCGCCTCGATCAGCCGCGTGGCGATCCAGTCGGGCGAGTCCGTTCTGATCACTGACTGCCGCTCCGATCCCCGTATCGACCAGTCGGCGCGTGCACGGGTCGGCGACGAGTCCCAGATCTGCGTCCCGCTCGTGCGTGGCCAGGCGGTCATCGGCACGCTCAACGTGCTGTGCACGGACCGCGTTGAGCCGTTGGATGAGCAGGATCGCGAGACCTTGGAGATGCTGTCGGTGGTGCTGTCAGCCGCGGTCAGCCATGCGGCTGCCCTCGCGGCACGGGAGGCCGAGGCACGCGCGCTGGCGCGTCTGTCGGCTCTTTTCGAGGGCGCGTCGCTGGGAATCATGTACCTGGACCGGGGCGGGGTCATCCAGGAGGCGAATCCAGCGGTAGCGGAGCTGCTCGGCGTCGATGTCGCCAGCCTCATCGGCGACGAACTCGCCGCGCACCTCCACGCGGACGATACTGACCGGCTGCGTACTGGGCTTGCCACTCTCCACACGGAGGTGGTCGACATCGAGGTGCGCTGCGTCTCAGGGACCGGTGTCACGCGCTGGTGTCACCTGCGCGCGGCGCCGGAGCGGGATCCCGACGGCGACGCGCGTGGAGTGGCGGCGATGATCGAAGACGTCACCGAGCACCGGCGCGCGCAGGAGGAGCTCGTCCGCCAGGCCGAGCTCAACCAGCACATGGCGCTGCACGACCCGCTGACTGGCCTGCCCAATCGGGTGCTCTTTGGAGAGCGCATCGAGCAGGCGATTCGTCACGCGCGCCGCAACGGTGACCAGCTGGCGGTCGTGCTGATGGACCTCGACCGCTTCAAGGAGGTCAACGACTCCCTCGGTCATCCAGCGGGAGACGAGCTCCTCGTCGCCGTCGCCGAGCGTGTTCGCGGCGCGATTCGTGACTCGGACACGCTCGCTCGTCTTGGCGGCGACGAGTTCGGTCTGCTCCTGCCCGAGCTGCGCTCCATGGCGGACGTCGAGCCAGTGCTCGCCCGGGTCCGGTCGGCTCTCGAGGTCCCGATCACCGTTCACACCCTGCCGCTCGCGGTCGAAGCCTCGATCGGCGTCGCCGTCTGGCCGGCCCACGGCGAGAATGCCCAGATACTCATTCAGCACGCTGACGTCGCGATGTACGAGGCGAAGCGGGAGAGCTCCGGGGCACGGTTCTACGACGAGAGCAGTCATCAGCACGACATCGGCCGCCTGACGCTGGTGGGCGAGCTGCGTGGGGCGATGGAACGGTCAGAACTCCTGTTGCACTACCAGCCCAAGGCGATTCTCGCCAACTGTGAGGTGCGCTCGGTCGAGGCGCTGGTGCGCTGGCAACATCCCGAGCGCGGCCTGATCTATCCAGATGCCTTCATCCCGATCGCGCAGGAGACGAGCCTCATCGGCCCGCTCACTCTGCACGTTCTGGATCTCGCACTGCGCCAGGCCCGCCGCTGGCAGGAGCTCGGTCTCGAGCTCGCGGTCGCGGTCAACCTCTCGGTGCGCAACCTGCTCGATCGGGACTTCCCTCGCCGGCTGGAGGCGATCCTCGAACGCTGTGAGGTGCAGTCCAGACTGCTCGAGCTCGAGGTGACGGAGTCGGCGATGCTCGCCAATCCCAAGCGGGCGAAGCTGGTGCTCGGAGAGCTCTCCGCACTCGGCGTGCGGTTGTCGATCGACGACTTCGGAACCGGCTACTCGTCTCTCTCCTACCTGCGCGAGTTGCCTGTCGATGAGATCAAGATCGACCGATCGTTCGTGATGAGGATGGAGGAGGAGGGCGCCGACGTCGCGATCGTCCGCTCGACGATCGATCTCGGGCGCAATCTGGGGCTTGACGTCGTTGCCGAGGGAGTCGAGACGCAGGAGATCTGGGATCACCTGCTCCAACTCGGCTGTCAGACCGCTCAGGGGTATTTCCTCAGTCGGCCGGTGGAGCCTGACGCCTTGACCGCGTGGATGCGAGCGCGCAGCACCGCGCTCAGGTCGAGCCCCGACGTGTAGGCTGGCCCAGCCGCCAACCCGGACTCGGGCCTCCGAGGCATCGGGCGCGTGGTATTGACCCGCGACGAGGAGCCAGCGATGCCGACCGCGCCGACCATTCTGCCGACTTCCATCACCGAGGGCACCGCGCCGGGGGTGAACTACCGGCTGGAGGGCGAGCTGGTCCCGGTGCTGCACATGGCGCTCGACGGCCGGATCCCCGTCTATTTCGAGCACCACGTCCTGCTCTGGAAGTACCCGCAGATGGAGATCGGCCTGCACCCGCTGAAGAAGGGGCTCAAGCGGCGCGTCTTCGGAGGGATGCCGCTGCTGCTGATCGAGGCGCAGTCGCCCGGGGAGATCGCGTTCAGCCGCGATGCGCCGGGCCATATCGCCGCGCTCCACCTGGGCCCCGGCGACGGGATCGTCGTCCGCGAGCACCAGTTCCTCGCCGCGACCGGCAACGTCCAGTACGACTACAGCCGCATCAAGGGCTTTGCCAACATGCTCTATGGCGGCGGCTTCTTCGTCGACCAGTTCTACGCGGCCGACCACGAAGGGGTCGTCTGGGTCCATGGCTACGGCAACGTGTTCGAGAAGAACCTCGAGCCGGGCGAGACGATCGACATCGAGCCGGGCGGCTGGGTCTATCGCGACCACTCGGTGCAGATGTCCCAGGAGGTGTACGGCTTCAAGACCGGCCTGCTCGGCGGTGGCGCTGGCAACCTCGTGTTCAACCGCTTCACCGGGCCCGGTCGCGTCGGCCTGCAGAGCGCCTACTACCACCCGCCCGTCCAGGAGGGGGCCGGCGGTCGCTCCCAGCAGGGCAACGACATGCTCGGCAGCGTGATCGGCGGCCTGCTCGGCAACTGACGAGGCGGGGGCGAAACGATGGCATTCACGACCGGATATCTCGCCGAGCATCCGCTCCCACCGGGTATCACCGGCGCGCTTGACCTGGGCGGCTACCAGCTGCTGGCGGACATCGGGGGAGTCGGCGCGGGCCGCCTTGGCCCGCAGGCGTTCCTGTTGATCGCGCCCGACCCGGATCCCGGGCTGCCGGACGCCGGCACGCAGATCGCGCTCCATCACACCCGCGCCGGCGACGGGGACGTGGCCGGATACGTGTCGCTGGCCGCCGAGCTCGGCTACCGCCGCCTGTCCGGGTACCGAATGTCGCTCGAGCGCCACGGGCTGCGCTCCAAGGCTCGCCTGGTCGACCCCGCGACGGGCGGGATCGCCGCCGTGATCGAGGATCGCCATCCGCGCGGCGGCATGTTCTCCCGCGGCTCGGACCAGGGGGCGAGCGGCCTGGCCGCGCGGCTACGCGCGCTGCCCGCAGCCGGATCCCCGCCGGATCTCGCCAACCCCGAGCTCATGCGTGGCGTCCTGCTGGCGCTCGCGCTGCGCGACGACTCGCTCGGTGGCGCCGAGGCGGCCGAGCTGGCCGACCGCGCACTCACGCTGATGACGACCGACGGTGCCCAGGCACGGGCGCTGGATCCACCGGCCGCGCTGGAGGCCGCCCGCGCGCAGGACTGAACGCGCGCCGCGGCTCAGAGCTCGTGGCGGTGCTCCACCCCCCGTTTGTGCATCGCGCGGTAGACGTAGGTCTCCACGGTCCGGACCGAAAGGACGAGCTCGTCGGCGATCTGCTGGTTGGTCCGACCCCGGGCGGCCAGGGCGGCGATCTGTGCCTCGCGCGGGGTGAGCTCGGTCGCGGCCGCGTCGAGTCCGTCGATAGACGGCGGATCAGCGCCCTGGTTCGCGGGGTGCAGCTCACGGGCCCGCGCGGCCGCCCGGCGCGCTGAGTCCATCCGCCCATCGGCGACGAACACGCGGGCTCCGTCGGCCGCGGCCTCCATCGCGTACGCGGTGGCGCCGATCGCGACGAACTCCTCGCTCACCACCTCCAGCGCACGTCCGTCCCGCTGCGCGAGCGCGCGAGCATGACCGGCGTAGGCGGCGGCCAGGCGGGCGTCGCAGCGCGCTGTGCGCCGCTCAAGCTCCGCCGCGACTGTCGTGGCGCTCGCACCGGAGCGCAGGGCTTCGTACATGAGCCGGGCGCCCAGAAGGGGCTGCTCGGTCTCGGCCGCGACGGTCAGGAACGCCTTTGCGCCCGCAGCCCGGCTCAGGGCGCGCGCCGCCCATCCCTCCGCTCGGGCGAGATACCCGACCTGCGTCGGCAGCGGGTCGCCGTCGCCCAGACGGGCACGCAGCTCGGCCATGAGCTCTCGGGCCCGTCCCGGATTCCCGGTCAGGCTCGCGATCCCGACCTGCAGAGCAACCAGGCTGAACGCCGTGCCGAACGCGTCCTGGATCGCAAAGTGCCCGTCGGCCTCGCCCACCCAGCGCTCGGCATCGCGGTAGCGGCCCTGCGCCATGGCCAGCACCGCGAGCCCGAACGCTGCCAGGCCGGCGGCCTGGTGGTCGCCGCCGCGCACGCCGTCGCGGAGCACGTCGTCGAGGTAGCCCGCGAGGCCGGCCCAGTCCTGTCCGGCCTCGAGTTCGATCAGCACCATCAACCCCAGCGCGTAGCGGTCAAGGTTGGCGGCCAGTGGAGCGCGCGGCCGGATCGCGACCGCGCGAGCATGGGCCTCGACCACGTGGCCGACCGCCATCGCCCGGAAGATCGCCGACATCTCCGCCTCATCGGCGACCGGCCGGCCGTCACGCGCGCGCCCGCGCTCGTCCCCATGGACGTGGTCCTCGGACTCGACGGCGAACCCGGAGAGGACGAGCCGCCACGAGTCGAGCTCGTGCGTCCAGTCGCGCTCCGGCGACCAGCGCTGCGCCCGTGCAAGCAGTGCTCGCGCCTCCCGCACTCGGTTCAGGCCCCAGTAGAGGACGTGAATCCGCTGGGCGACATACGCGAGCGCCTCCGGAGCGCCGGGGGCCTGCCCCTCCACCCCGGCGAGCACCCGCTCGGCTTCGTCATCGCGCCCGGTGCCGGACAGGGCGCGGCCGAGCAGGATCGCCGCCGGCAGTCCGGGATCAGCGTCGATCGCGGTCCGGGCCAGCCGAGCAGCCAGCTCGTAGTCGCCGCTGCCGATCGCGGCTCCGGACGCATCGAGCAACAGCTCCCGCGGGACCTCGGAGCCGGCGGCCAGACGCCAGCGAGCGATCTGCAGCGCATCCTCGGGGGTGAGCGGCGACCGCCCGGCAACGGCCTCGGCCAGACGGAGCTGCAGTGCTCGGGCACGGAGCATCGGCAGCCCGGCACGGAGCACGTCGCCATAGAGCGGCTGGGCGAGCCGCACCACCGAGTCCTCGCGGCCGGGCTCGATCGCGATCATCCCCCGACGCTCGAGCTCCTCGAGGAGGTCGAGGCCGGCCAGCTCGCCCGCCTCAGCCAGTCGGAGCGGCTCGCCGAGCGCCAGCAGCTCCAGCGCCGATCGCTCCTCGTCGCTGAGTGAGCCCATCCGCCGGGTGACGATCGTCGCCAATGAGGGGCTGATCGCCCGCCGGTGCAGCCGCCACATCCCTCGCTCGACGGTGAGCCGCCCCTCCTCGATCGCGCCGAGCACGAGCTCACGCGCGAACAGCGGGCTGCCGGCGCTCGAGTCGGCGGCGCGCCGGAGCACGGATTGCTCGACCGCGCCTCCGAGCGCTCGCTGGACCAGCGTCTCGATCTCCGCATCGCTGAGCGGCGCCAGCTCGACGCGGAGGGCGCCGGCGTCCCGCCACAGCGAGTCGATCGCGTCCGGTGCGGGCGCGTCCCGGCGGACGGTCGCCACCACGAACACGGTAGCCGCGGTCACCAGGTGCAGTACGAGCGTCGCCGAGGCGGAGTCGAGCAGATGCGCGTCATCGACGCCGAGGCAGACCGCGCTCCCGCCGGCGCGCTCGCGCAGCCGCTCGGTGCTGCGGCGGATCAGCTCGAGCGGATCGTCGGAGCGGACGTCGTCGGGGATCAGCGCCGCGAACGCTCCGAGGGGGATCGCGGCCGAGCTCGTCGTCCCCTGGATCCAGTACACGAGCTCGCCGCGCTGCTCGGCGGCGGTGCACGCCTCACGGGCCAGGCGCGAGCGGCCGACGCCCGGGACGCCGCTGATGACGACCCCGGTGCAGCGGGGATCGGTGCGCGCAGCGTCGACCTGTCGCAGCTCCGCGTCGCGGCCGATGAGCGGCCAGATGTCCCCCGGGTGGGCGGGCGCTGAGGTCTGAGGCGCCACGGCGGCAGTCTACGCCCGGCCGGCGGACTCCCGGGCCGTGGCGGCCGGGGACGTCGTAGTCCGGCCAGGCAGGTGTCGTAGCCGACTACGAACGCCGTGGCCGGCTTGCGCTGAGACCGTGTGCATCACACCACGGCGCCGCCTCCAAAGGCGCCGAAACGACACCGCAAAGGAGCCATCATGACCTCACGCAACACCATCCTCCACCGTTCCCGCGCCGCCCGTCGCGCTGCCGGTCTTAGCGCGGTCGCTCTGCTCGCCTCCGCGGGCGTCGCGGCCGCCGCCCCCGCGACCGCCCCGATCTCTGGCGCAGCCGTCACCAAAGGGGCGACGATGACCGCCTCCAACGGGCGCCCGCTTGCCGGACACGACGTGACGATCAGCGGCGACGCCCCGCTCGACGCCCGCGCCGGCTCGTGGATCACGCTCGAGTCGCCCGCGTTCGCCTCCTCGCTGCGGGCCGGCCACATGCCCGCCATCCGCACCCAGGTCAGCGCCCAGGGCACGTACACGGCGAAGGCGACGGTGCAGCGCACGGCGGAGCCGAACACGATGTACACCGTCTCCGGGAGCTACGACGGCGCGATGTTCCCGGTCGCCGCCCCGCTCTACGTCTTGTCCTCCCAGGCCGGCGCGTCGATCCAGCTGCCCCAGCGCCGGCCGGTCCCCGGATCGACGATCACGATCACCGGCAACGCGCCGCTCGACGCCCGCGCCGGCAAGTGGATCACGCTCGTCTCGCCCGCGTTCGACTCCTCGGTGCGTGTCGATGGCGTGCCGGCGGTGCGCGCCCAGGTCTCGGCCCAGGGCACCTACTCAGCCCAGGCGACGATCAAGCCGGGCATCGTCTCGTACAACGCCGCGCCGGTCACCGGCAGCTTTCAGGGTCAGGGCTTCGCCAAGCAGGCGACGCTGCGAATCGACGCAGGCCTGAACGGCACCGTCCACGTGATCTACCACGACGCTCGCGGCACGGCCGCACCCGGCTCGACAGTGATCCTGGTCGGCGACGGCCCGAGCGCGGCCCCGGGCGGGATCCGCTCCGGCGACACGCTCACGTTCACCTCGACGGCGTTCGCGCGCGGCCAGGTCAACGTCGAGCTGAACGCGCAGGGCACCTACCAGGTCAGCGCGACGATCGCCGAGGGCACCAAGCCCGGCACCTACCCGGTCAGCGGCAGCTACCGCGGTATGCCGTTCCGCACCTGCGACACGGTCAAGGTGGCCGGCTGATCTGCCCCGAGTTCACCTGCTCATGGCGCCGCCGCGGGCAGCATGCGGATCTTCGGCCGGCCGTGCCGCGTGAGCACCACCTCCTCGCCGGCGGCGACACGGTCCATCCACGAACCGAGCCCGTCACGAAAGGCATTGACGCCGATCGTGACGGGCTCGGGTGATGGAGTGGAGCTAGCCGGGCTCGAACCGGCGACCTCCTGCATGCCATGCAGGCGCTCTCCCAGCTGAGCTATAGCCCCGTCGAAGGAGAACTCTTCCGCAAGGGTAATACATGATCGCTGGCCGTTGCGGGGAGGCGTCAGCCGCAGGTGGAGCTGGTGCTGGCCTGCGGCGACCGCCACCGGCACAAGAAAGCAGCGATCGAGGTCGCCGCAGTAGATCCCGAAGTAGTCGATCTGGGTTGCGTCATACGTGGTCGTGAGGTATCCCCGCGTCGAGAGTCGCCGGGTCCCAGTGCGGACGACAAGTATGTCGCCGCCCGCAGCCACGCTTGCCCATTTGCACTGGACGCGCCACAGCTGGCCAGCGACCTCCAGGACGAGGTCCGAGCGGCCGTGCTCGGCGATCGGTGAGAACACGGGGACACCTAGGCGCACCGCCGCCGCAGCGACCTCGACCTCGGCGACGGCGCCTTTCAGGTTGGAATCAAGCACGAACGTATGTTCCCGCCCCACTCGGACGGAACCGCCGTTCCGCCCGCCATCGACCGAACGTCCAGAAACCGGCCAGCCCCGACGCACACGTTCAACTCGGGCACGAACCGGCCGATAGCTGGGGCATGTCCCAGCACGAACGAGTTCAGAACCACGAAGGGAACGTCCACGCTCGTTCCGACACAGACACCGGCCGCCGCCGGGAGGACACCTGGCTCGAGCGGTGGATCAGTTCGACCGAGGACCTGTCGCGGCTGCAGTACTCCCACCGCATGCTGGACGCCGTCATCGACGAGATCGACGGCCGCATGATCCGCGTCGGGGACAAGTGGCTGGCCGACTACGCCTCCTGCAACTACCTGGGCCTTGATCTCGACGAGGAGATCATCGCTGCGGTCCCTGAGTATCTGGCCCGCTGGGGCACCCATCCGAGCTGGTCGCGCCTGCTCGGCAGCCCGGTGCTCTACGAGCAGATCGAGACCGAGCTCACCGAGCTGCTCGGCGCCGAGGACTCGCTCGTCCTGCCGACGATCACCCACATCCACATGTCCGTCATCCCCGTGCTCGCCGGCGGCGGGACCGTGTTCCTGGACCGCCGCGCGCACAAGACGATCTACGACGGCTGCCAGACCGCGAAGGCTCGCGGCGCCGAGATCGTGCGCTTCGCCGGCGGCCCGGACGAGCTCGAGCAACTGCTGCGCTCCGGCCAGTGGCGCCGGCCCGGCCTGATCTGCATCGACGGCGTCAACTCGATGACCGGCAACTTGCCCGAGCTGTCGGAGTTCGCGACGCTCGCCCGCGAGCACGACGTGCTGCTCTACGTCGACGACGCCCACGGCTTCGGCGTCATCGGCGAGCGCTCGCCGAACGAGCCCTGCCACTACGGCATCCGGGGCAATTCGGTGGTGCGCCACCTCGGCGAGACCTACGAGAACCTGATCCTGGTCGGCGGGTTCTCCAAGGCGTACTCCTCACTGCTGGCGTTCATCGCCTGCCCGACGGCGATCAAGCAGATGCTGAAGACCGCCGCGCCGCCGTACCTGTACTCCGGTCCGTCGCCGGTCGCCTCGCTGGCCACCGTGCTGGAGGGACTGCGGGTCAATGCCGAGCGCGGCGACGCGCTGCGCGCGGATCTTGCGCGGCTCACCGGCCGGGTGCTCGATCACGTCCACGAGCTTCGCATCGCGACGCCGAATCTCTCCGGCCTGCCGATCATCGAGATCCCACTCGCCGAGGCCGACCGCATCGACGACGTCGGCAACCTGCTGTTCGACCGCGGGATCTACGTGACGATGGCTGTCTACCCGCTCGTTCCCCGCAACGAGGTCGGGTTCCGCCTGCAGCTCACCTCCGCCAACACCGACGAGCAGGTCGATCACCTCTGCGACGTGCTCGGCGAGGTCGCCGAGCAGTTCCAGCTGAGCCGCGAGGACGGGTCGTGACCAAGCGCCAGCACCTCGTCCGCACTCACGCGTGGTGGGTCTACCTCGCGGTGTGCACCCTGTTCACGGGCGCGTACGTGCTCGTGGCGCCGCTGCGGGGACAGCCGGTGCTGATGAACGCCCTCGGGTTCTCGGGCGTGGTCGCGGTGCTCGCGGGCATGCGCATCTACCAGCCCCGCGCGCGCGCCGCGTGGTTCTGCTTCGCCGCCGGCCTCACGCTGCAGCTCGCCGGGGACGTCTACACCTACAGCCTCCGCGAGCTCGCGCACGTCAACGTGCCCTTCCCGTCGGTCGGCGACGCGATGTACCTGCTCGTCTACCCGCTGCTGATGTGCGGCCTGCTGCTGCTCGTGCGCAGCCGCAACCGGGGCGCCGACGGGCCGGGGCTGATCGACTCGCTGATCATCTCGCTCGGGCTGGGGCTGATCCTGGCCACGCAGCTGCTCACGCCCTACCTGCACGACCACTCGATGCCGCTGGTTCCGAAGCTGGTCTCGATCGCCTACCCGGTCGGGGACATCATGCTGCTGGGCGCCGCGATCCGGCTGGCCGTCGACACCGGCAAGCGCCGGCCCTCCTTCTACCTGGTGATCGCGTCGATCGTCACCCTGCTGATCACCGACTACGTCTACGGCGTCCTCACCTTCCACAACGCCTATCACCATCAGTTCTGGCTTGATTCAGGCTGGATCTTCCTCTATGTGTTCTGGGGAGCGGGTGCACTGCATCCGTCCATGAACAGCCTCTCGGACGCGGGCATCGAGCGGGCGCCGCGTCTGGGGCCGGTCCGGCTGGCGATGCTCGCCACCGCCACGCTGATCGCGCCGGTGCTCGAGTACATCAACGCCCGGTCACGCCACGATCCGGACCTCGTCTTCGTCATCGTCGCTTCGATGGTGCTGTTCGCGCTCGTCGTCGGCCGGATGGCCGGCCTGGTCCGCCAGCGCGAGCGCGCCGCGGCCCGCGAGCGGTCGCTGAACGCGACCGGCGAGCGACTGGTGGCCGCGACCTCGCTCGCCGACATCGCAGCCGCCGGGCTCGCCGCCGTGCGGGCGCTCGCCGGCGAGGAGTACCGGGCATTCGTCTGCCGCCTCCACGGCCCCGAGTCGCAGGTCGCCCGCCTCGACACGAGCGGTGAGCTGGTCGCGTGGGGGGCACCGGTCGAGCTGGCCGAATTCCTCGGGGACGTGGCCGGCGGCCAGCCGAAGGCGCTGCCCTCGCACGTCGCCGAACAGCTGCATCTGGAGACCGCGGATGACGTCATCGTCGCGCTCGGCACCCAGAGCGACGGGCTGGGGTGGCTCATGGTCACCGGCTCCCAGGCGCCGGACGTCGAGTCCCGGTCCAGCCTCGCCGTCCTCGCCCACCAGATCCAGCTCGCGGTCGAACGCACACAGCTCTCGGAGAAGGCCCACCGCGCTGCCTCCGAGCAGCGGCTCAGCTCGCTGGTCCGCCACTCCTCCGATCTGATCACGGTGATCGACGAATCGTCGACGATCATCTACCAGAGCCCGTCGATCGAGGCCGTCCTCGGCTACGACGCCGAAGAGGTGACGGGCCGGCCATTCGCCAGTCTGTTGCACCCCTCCGAGCAGGGCCGGCTGCCGATCTGCCTTGCCGACGGCTCCTGGGCGACCGCCGCCGGCGAGCCGATGGAGTGTGTGCTCGCGGCCCCGGACGGCAGCCCGCGCAGCTTCGAGGTCCTGCTCAACGACCTGCGCGACGACGAGCACGTGCGCGGCATCGTCCTCAACGGCCGCGACGTCTCCGAGCGCAAGGCGTTCGAGGAGCAGCTCACCCACCAGGCCTTCCACGATTCGGTCACCCACCTGGCCAACCGCGCGCTGTTCAACGAGCGGGTCCGTCACGCGGTCGCCCGTGCGCGCCGCGAGCC
>DATJTS010000185.1:0-33276 GCA_035503035.1 Solirubrobacteraceae bacterium | reverse complement strand
CCGAGTACAACGACCACGCGGCGCCGCTGCCCCAGGTGGCGTCGGAGAGCACGATGGAGACCGATCTCGGCGGCGCGATCACCCACCTGATCTCGCAGGCGGCGACCGGATCGTCGCTGACGACGAGCCAGATCGAGTCGGCGCTGTCCTCGGCCCAGTCCCAGCTCGACGCGTCGAGTGGCAAGTAGGTCGTCAGTGGTCGGCGGGAGCGCCCGGTGTCGGTGCTGAAGCCGCGCAAGCCGGTCACGGCGGCGGAGGAGGATCTCTCCTCCGCCGCCGTGCCGCGTCGCGCTCCCTGGTGGCAGCGGCCGGGGGTGATCCCATACCTGCTGATCGCCCCCGCCGTGCTGTTCGAGCTGCTCGTCCACTTCATCCCCATGGCGGCGGGCGTGGTCATGAGCCTGTACGGCCTGACGCTGTTCACGCTGCATCACTGGTCGACCGCGCCGTTCGTGGGGCTGGCCAACTACAAGCTCGCGTTGAGCATCCATGGACCGATCGGCAGTGCGCTGCTCGACTCGTTCGAGATCACGGTGCCCTACACGCTCCTGGTGGTCGGACTCTCGTGGGTGATCGGGATGATCGCCGCGACCGGGCTCAACGTCGAGTTCCGGGGGCGCGGCTGGCTGCGCTCGGTCCTGCTCGTTCCCTACGCGCTGCCCGTCTACGTCGCGATCATCATCTGGAGCTTCATGCTCCAGCGCGACAACGGTGTGGTGAACACCGTGCTCGTGCATGAGCTGCACCTTGCGCACAATCCGCCCTTCTGGCTGCTCGGGAGCAGGGCCTTCTGGTCGATGGTCGCCGCGGCGGTGTGGCGCTGGTTCCCGTTCGCCTTCCTGATCCTGCTGGCGGCGCTGCAGAACATCCCGACGGAGATGTACGAGGCGGCCGCGGTCGACGGAGCTTCGAGCTGGCGGCAGTTCCGCTCGATCACGCTCCCGTCGCTGCGCTCGGCCAACCTGGTGCTGATCCTGGTTCTCTTCCTCTGGAACTTCAACGACTTCAACACCCCGTTCGTGCTATTCGGCGACGCCCCGCCATCACCCGCGGACCTGGTCAGCCTGCACATCTATGTCGTCTCGTTCGAGAGCTGGAACTTCGGTCTGGGGTCCGCGATGTCGGTGCTGCTGATGCTCTTCCTGATCATCGTCTCGGCGGTCTACCTCCGGGTCCTGCGCCGAGGAGGTGAATTCGATGTATGAGTCGCCCGCTGCGCGGATGTTCCGGCGCGTGACGCTTGGGCTGATCACGCTGTTCGCGCTGTTCCCGGTGTTCATCATCCTGGAGACCTCGATCAAGCCGCTCAAGGACGTCGAGAACACCTTCCAGTGGATTCCGAGCCACATCACGTTCTCCCCTTACTCGGAGATCTGGTCCACGGTTCCACTGCTGCACTACTTCCTGAACAGCCTGCTCGTCTCCACCGTGTCGACGGTCATCGCAGTGACACTCGCGGTGTTCGCCGGATACGCGATCAGCCGCTTCCAGTTCCGTGGCCGACGTGCGTTCTCGTTCGCCGTCCTGTCGACCCAGATGTTCCCGGGGATTCTGTTCCTGCTGCCGCTGTACCTGATCTACGTCAACATCGGGCGAACGATCGGGATCAACCTGTACGGGTCCTACCTCGGCCTGATCATCACCTACCTCACGTTCGCACTGCCGTTCTCGGTGTGGATGCTCGCGGGATTCTTCTCCTCGATCCCCCGCGAGCTCGAGGAGGCGGCGATGGTCGACGGCACGTCACCGTGGGGCGCGTTGTTCCGCATCGTGCTCCCGGTGGCGCGGCCGGGGATCATCGCGGTCGCCGTGTTCGCCTTCATGACCGCCTGGGGCGAGGTCCTGTTCGCATCGGTGCTGACCACCGAGTCGACCCGGACCCTGGCGATCGGCCTGCAGGAGTACGCCACCCAGGGCAACACCGCTTGGAACCAGCTGATGGCGGCGGCGGTCGTGGTCAGCCTGCCCGTGGTGATCGTCTTCCTGGCGCTGCAGCGCCATCTCATCCGCGGCCTGACCTCCGGCTCGGTCAAGGGCTGAGCTCCAAAACCCAACGAGCCTGAAGGAGCCCCATGGCGACGGTCACCCTCCAGAAGCTGACCAAGGTCTATCCGAACGGCACCACCGCCGTGTCGGACCTCGACCTCGAGGTCGCCGACGGCGAGTTCATGGTGCTCGTCGGACCCTCGGGGTGCGGCAAGACGACGGCGCTGCGGATGGTGGCCGGGCTGGAGAAGATCACCGACGGGCAGCTGCGGATCCAGAACACGGTCGTCAACGACCTGCCGCCGAAGGACCGCGACATCGCGATGGTCTTCCAGAACTACGCGCTGTACCCGCATATGACGGTCGCCGAGAACATCGGCTTCGCCCTGAAGCTGCGGCGGATGTCCAAGCAGGAGATCGGCCGGAAGGTGGAGGCGGCCGCGGTGGTCCTCGGCCTGCGCGAGCATCTGGAGCGCAAGCCGGCCCAGCTCTCGGGCGGCCAGCGCCAGCGGGTGGCGATGGGGCGGGCGATCGTGCGGGAGCCCGCAGCGTTCCTGATGGACGAGCCGCTCTCCAACCTCGACGCGAAGCTACGCGTGCAGATGCGCGCCGAGATCGCAGAGGTGCAGCGACGCGTCGGGGTCGCGACCTTCTACGTCACCCACGACCAGACCGAGGCGATGACCATGGGCCATCGGGTTGCGGTGATGCGCTCGGGCGTGCTGCAGCAGTGCGACAAGCCGCAGACGCTGTATGACGATCCGGACAACCTGTTCGTCGCGGCGTTCATCGGCTCGCCCTCGATGAACCTCTACGAGGGGACGGTCTCCCCCGACGGCGACGGGATCCGGCTCGGCGGGCAGACGCTCCGCATCCCGGCGGGCGTCCGTCAGGCGCGACCGCGGCTCGGGGAGTTCCGGGACCGCAAGGTGGTCGTCGGCATCCGTCCCGACCATCTCTTCGACGCGGCGCTCCAGGATCGCGACCTGGGTGGCGCGACGCTCGAGGGAGAGGTCTCGCTGGTCGAGGCGCTGGGCTCGGAACTGATGGTCCACTTCCAGATCGAGGGGGCACGGGTCCAGTCCGACGACGCGGAGGCGGCGGGCGAAGACGTCGAGGAGCGCTCGGACTTCACCTCTGGAGAGTCGGTGCTGGGCGATCAGGCGACCGGTATCGCCCGGATCGAGTCCAGCTCGCAGATCCGCGCAGGCGCGACCGCACGGCTTGCGGTGGACACCGAGCGGCTCTACTTCTTCGATCCCGCGAGTGGTGAGGCGATCCGGAGCTGAGCCGTGTGGTGGTGTGGCGCCCGTCGCCCTTTGGGCGGCGCCGGCGGCGGACCTGAGACCGTCCGTCCGGGCGGTTCCACCGGGGCGCCGCGATGCCATATCGTGCCGCCATGCCCGCAGCGGCCTACCTCCGCTACCCGGCGATCCGGGGCGACCGGCTGGTGCTGGTGGCCGACGATGATCTCTGGATCGGCTCGATCGACGGGGAGCGGGCGTGGCGCCTCGGTGCCGAGCGGGCGACGATCCGGACCCCGAAGCTCTCCCCCGAGGGTGGTCAGGTCGCCTGGTGCTCGGATGCGGCCGGTCATCCCGAGGTATGGGTCGCCGACCTCGACGGCGCGGAGCCCCGCCGGCTGACCTGGTGGGGTGACGCTGCCACGCGCGTCCTCGGCTGGCGCGACGAGCGAACCGTGGTGGCGGCCAGCGCGACCGGCCAGCCGTTCCCCTGGCGCACCTGGGCCTGGGCCGTCCCCGTCGATGGAGGCCGTCCGGAGCGGCTTCCCTACGGCCCGATCACCGCCCTCTCGGAGGCGGCCGGAGGCGGCGTGGTCCTCGGCGCCGATCAGACGCTGCGAGGGGCCGCCAGCTGGAAGCGCTACCGGGGCGGCACCGCGGCGAAGGCATGGATCGACGCTGACGGGACGGGGACGTTTCGGCGGTTCGCCGACGGGATCGACGGCCAGATCGAGGATCCGCAGTGGTGGGACGGCCGGGTCGTGTTCCTCTCCGACCATGAGGGATGGGGCAACGTGTACTCGGCGGCTCCGGACGGGAGCGACCTGCGCCGGCACAGCGATCACGGCGATGGCTATGCGCGCAACGCCAACGGCGACGGCAGCCGGCTCGTCTACGGCTGCCTCGGTGACCTGTGGCTGCTCGACAGCCTGGCCGCCGACGCGACGCCCCGCCGCCTGGACATCCGGCTCGGGTCGGCTCGTTACGGGCGGACGCCGTACCCGTTGCAGATCCCGGACGCGGTCGGCCGCGTCGCGCCGGATCGCGGCGGCCGGGCAAGCGCACTGGATGTCCGCGGGGCGGCAGTGTGGTGCACCCATCGCGACGGTCCGGCACGCGTGCTCGCGCCGGGTGGCAAGGTTCGGGCCAGGTTCACCACGCCGCTTGGCGATACGCACGTGGTCTGGGTCACGGACGCCGGCGGGGATGACGCGCTGGAGATCGCGGAGCTCGAGGGAGAGTCTTCGCAACGGCTGGCGGGTGGAGAGCTCGGGCAGGTGGTCGGGCTGGCCGCTTCGGCTGACGGCGCCCGGGTGGCGACCGCCGGCGAGGATGGGGCGGTGCGGATCACCGACGTCGCGGACGGGACGACGCGCGAGATCGATCGCTCGTCGTACGACATCGCCAGCGGGCTGTGCTTCTCGCCCGATTCTCGATGGCTGGCCTGGGCTGCGGCCGGCCCGCGCAGTGACGAGGCGGGTCTGCGGCAGATCAAGCTCGCCGATGTCGGCGGTTCGACCGTGCTGGAGGCGACGCCGCTGCGCTTCCACGATGGCGAGCCCGCCTTCACCCCCGACGGGCGCTACCTGGCCTTCCTGTCGCGGCGGACCTTCGACCCGGTGTACGACCAGCTGCGCTTCGACCTGTCCTTCCCGGTCGCCACCCGTCCCTACCTGCTGCGGCTCGCGGCGGCGACGCCGGGTCCGCTGTCCCCGGCGACCGCCGGCAGGGCGCTTCCTTGGAGCCCGCCTCACGGACATGCCACTCCTGAATCCGCGGTCGAGCCGGAGGACGAGCCGGTCGAGGTTCGCATCGACCCCGATGGCCTCGCGTCGCGGTTGGTCGAACTGCCGGTCGCGGCCGGCCGGCTGGTTGACCTGCGCGCGATCGTGGGCGGCTTGGTGTGGCGATCGCTGCCGGTCGCCGGAGAGCTCGGCGAGGATCGGATCGAACCGTTCGGAAAGCCGGTCAAGGGCAGGCTGGAGGCTCTGGATTTCGCCACCGGCAAGGTGGAGACGCTGGCCGGGCAGGCCGACGCGGTCGAGGTCTCAGGCGACGGGCGCACGCTCGTCGTCCGAACCGACGCCGTTTTCAGCGTGCAGCCGGCCGATCGAAAGCAGAAGCGTGACGACCAGAGTCGGCGCGCGCCGTTCGAGATCGACCTCGACCGGATCCGGATCACCGTCGAGCCCGCCGAAGAGTGGGTGCAGATGTTCGACGAGGCAGCACGGCTCATGCGCCGCCACTACTGGGTGGAGGACATGGCCGGTATCGACTGGGACGCGGTCGTGGCCCGGTACCGCCCGCTCGCCGGCCGCGTGGCCACACGCGACGAGCTGCACGACCTGATCTGGGAGCTCCAGGGCGAGCTCGCCACCTCGCACGCCTACGTGCTGACCGATCCGCCGGAGCCTCCGGCGATCGAGCGGATGGGACATCTCGGCGCCGACCTGGAGCGCGACGATGACGGCGCGTGGCGGATCGCGCGGCTACCGGCGGCCGAGCCGTCGGTGCCGGGGTCTCACAGTCCGCTGGAGCCGGTCGGCGCGCAGGTGGGGGACGTCGTCGAGTCGGTCGACGGCCGCGCGGTCGATCCGGTCACCGGACCGGGACCGCTGCTCGTCGGCGCCGGGGGCAAGGTGGTCGCGGTCGGCCTGCGCAGCGCCGGCGGCGATCGGCGCACCGAGGCGGTGACGCTGCTCGCCGACGAGCGGCCGCTGCGGTACCACGCGTGGGTCGCCGCCAACCGCGCCGCGGTCCGGGCCGGCACCGGCGGCCGGGTGGGCTACCTGCACGTGCCGGACATGATGTCGCTGGGCTGGGGCGAGCTGCATCGCGACCTGCGGATCGAGACCGCCCTCGACGCCCTGGTCTGCGACTTTCGCGGCAACCGCGGCGGGCACACCTCCGAGCTCGTGCTGGAGCGCCTGTCCTCGGTGGTCACCGCCTGGGACAACCCGCGCGGCTTCGAGGCCACCACCTACCCGGTCGATGCCCCTCGCGGCCCGATGGTCGCGCTCTGCGATCAGAACGCCGGCTCCGACGGGGACATCGTGTCGATGGGCTTTCGCCAGCGGAACCTCGGCCCGCTCATCGGAACCCGCACTTGGGGCGGGGTGATCGGCATCGACATGCGCTACCGCCTCGTCGACGGCACCAGGGTGACCCAGCCCCGCTACGCGTTCTGGTTCGAGGGCGGTCCCGGCTGGTCGGTGGAGAACTACGGCGTCCAGCCCGACGTCGAGGTTGCGATCGCTCCGCACGACTGGGCGGCAGGTCGCGACCCGCAGCTCGAGAAGGCCATCGAGCTGGTGCTCGCCGCGCTCGAGCAGCGCGGCCCAAAGCGGCCGCCGCGGCGGGACGATCGCCCGGACCGTTCGCTCCCGCAGCTGCCGCCTCGGCCCTGAGCTACGGGAGGCCGGGGCCTTTGCGCCGCGGGCGCGGTGTGAGTGCGCGCCGTCGCCCGGCGCGAGAAATGTGCCCCGCACGGGACGCTTTTATCGCGCGTGGCTGATCGGGCTGGACTCACGCCATCGCGTGGAGCCCGACGGTCGATCTCCGTGCACTCTCAGGACACTTTTCTCGCGTGGTCGCCGCGTGGGCTGCCCGTGGGCGGCCTCGGCCGGGAGGCGGCCCACCTCGGGCGCGGCGACGCTGCGAAGCGCTGGTCGGACCCGGCGGATTCGACTACCGCCCGCCCGTGGTCCTCTACACCCGCCCGCTGGGGCAAGCGCGAGGAGATCATCGCGCTCACCGGCGGCCCGGATGTCCCCGTGCTCGTGCTCGACGATGGGTCGACGGTCGCCGGCAGCGGAGCGATTGTCGCCTGGGTCAAGGCCCATCCGGCGTGAGCTGGCAGCTGACGTATCAGGAGCCGTTCCCGCGGCTCTGTCCTCGCAGGGGCATACCGAGATGCCAACCCGTGATCGGCGCCGGGGCGCTGGTCACCGGAACCTCGAGGAAGGGACCGAGTCATGTCACACACACGTCGTTTCACCGGTCGTTGGCGGCGGCACCGCCGGCTGCTCGCCGCCGGCGCGCTCGTGCAGGTCACGGCGGTCGCGGCCATCGCGGCGCCGACCGCCCAGGCCGACACCTCCGAGCTCGCCGCGTCCACGCCGGCCGGTCTGATCCAGTCCACCGGCAACCTGTACTGGACCGCGAACAGCCGCGGGTTCGTGCTCGGTGGCTCCAAGCGGGCCAACGTGCAGCTCCCGCTCGACTACATCGGGACCGTGTACCGGGCCGCGAAGACCAACAGCCCCGGTCAGGAGACCGTCCTGTACCAGGAGCACAGCCTCGCGTCGCTCAACTTCGGCGCGATCAAGTGGGCGCTGGTCGGCGGGCAGTACTACGGCTACTTCGTGGCCAACTATCCCGCCCAGGGGGTCTCGAAGATCAAGCGGGTGAGCCTCGCCGGTGGTCCGGCGGTGACGCTCGGCAAGTCTCCTGCTCAGATAGGGAACCGTGAGCTCGCCACCGACGGCACGAACCTCTACTGGGCGGATGCCAAGGGGATCCGCGAGATGGGGATCAACGGCGGCACAATCACGACGCTCGCGAAGGGCACCACCTTCCAGAACGTCTCGCTGGACAACAGCTACGTCTACTACACGTCGCTGGTGACCGGGCCGGACGGGGTCTCGGAGGGGAACCTGGACCGTGTGGCCAAGACGGGCGGCAAGCCGGCGCTGGTGGTCGCGACGCCTGACGCCGGGATCGAGGCGCTGGACACGCTCGCCCTCCCGGTGTTCACCGAGTACTACCTCGGCCTCACCAACGGAACGGTCGAGGAGGGCACCACCCTCGGCGGGATCAGCGACGTGCTCCAGCCCGAGAGCGTCGGCACCGAGATCACCTCGATCTCCCGCGACGCGACCAACGGCGACATCCTGTGGGGTCAGGACGACTTCCTCGATGGCCTCGACCTGGCTGTCGACTTCCACGACGGGACCACGGGTGCGGTCGCCACCGATGCACCGCCGCTCTTCGTTCAGGGTGACGGCGCAGCGATGTACTGGGGCGACCAGCATCTGGAGAAGACCACGCTCTGATCCGTGGCAGCACCGCGTTGCCGCCCAACGACGGGCGGCAACGCGCCGCCGGCGCTCGGCGCCCCCGAGCGCCCCGCGCGCCCCCGCGCGCCCGCCTAGCTCTCGGCCGTCTCGATCGCCAGCCTGGGCAGCCGCCGCTCGATCCAGCCCGGCATCCACCAGGTGCGGTTGCCGAGCATCTCCATCAGCGAGGGGACGAGGACCATGCGGATGACGGTGGCGTCGACCAGGATCGCCACCGCGAGGCCGAGGCCGAACACGTCGAGGATCCGTAGCGGATCGTTGATCACGAACGATCCGAACACGCAGACCATGATCGCCGCCGCGGCGGTGATCACTTTGGCGGTGGAGGCGAGACCGTTGGCGACCGCAGTTGCGTTGTCGCGCGTCTTCACCCATTCCTCCTGCATCTGGGAGAGCAGGAACATCTCGTAGTCCATCGACAGCCCGAAGGTGATGACGAACATCATCAGCGGGATCCAGGGGTCGATCGGGCCCTTGCCGAACGACCCGAACGCGCTGAGTCCCCAGCCCCACTGGAAGACCGCGACGATCACGCCGTAGGCGGCGCCGATCGAGAGCACGTTCATGACCGCTGCCTTGATCGGGATGAGGATCGATCTGAA
The DNA here is from genome assembly GCA_035503035.1 of Solirubrobacteraceae bacterium. GTDB lineage: Bacteria > Actinomycetota > Thermoleophilia > Solirubrobacterales > Solirubrobacteraceae > Palsa-465. The sequence continues at coordinate 24,366 of DATJTS010000185.1, read as the reverse complement.
GACCACGCCCAGCAGCACGAACGAGAGCAGGATGACGAGCGCGATCACCAGCGGAAGCCGGTCGGCCAGGTGCGTGGCGGAGTCGACGCCGGCTGCCGTCTCACCGCCGACGAGAACCTCGACTCCGTGTCCGCGCGTGGCCGACGGGATGACCGAGTCCCGGAGTCGATGCACCAGTGCGACGGTGGGTGCTGCGGACGGCGCGGTCGTCGGAGTGGCGATGATCACCGCCGCCGTGGCGCGCGCATTCACGCGCGGGCGCGAGACGGACGCCACGCCCGGGGCGGCTGCGATCCGCGCCGCAAGCGTGTCGAGGACCGGGACGGCCTGCCGGCCCGGGAGCCTCACCGCGATCACCAGCGGGCCATTCGTCCCGGGGCCGAAGCCGCGGGCCAGGAGGTCGAACGCCTGTCGAGTGGTCTGCCCGGTCGGGTCGTTGCCGGCGTCGGCGAAGGCAAGCCGCATTGAGAAGAACGGGATCGCGAGCACCGCGACGAGCGCCACCGCCAGCACCGCGAACGGCACCGGACGCCGCTGCACCTGTCGGCTCCAGCGGTACCAGAACCCCGCGGTCGCCGCCATCGAGGACCGCCGCCGCAGACCGGGGATCGCGATCCGATCAATCGCATGACCGCTGAAGCCGAATGCCGCCGGCAGCAGGGTCAGGGTGCCCAGCAGCACGGCGATCACGGCGAAGATCGAGGCGAGCGCCATCCCGTCCATGAACGCCTGCTCGATCAGGAACAGCCCGAGCAGCGAGATCACGACGGTGCCGCCCGCGAACAACACCGCGCGTCCGGAGGTCTGCAGTGCGACGATCGTCGCTTCGCGCGGAGTGCGGCCACGCGCGAGACCGTCGCGGTAGCGGGTGACCACGAACAGCGCGTAGTCGATCCCGACTCCGAGGCCGATCATCGCCATGAGCTCCGGGCCGAACGTCGGTACGGTGATCACGCGGCTGAGCAGGTCGACCAGGCCGAACCCGATCCCCACGCCGAGGAGGGCGGTGATGACCGGGAGGCCCATCGCGATCACCGACCCGAACGCGAGCAACATGATCACGATCGCAGCGGTGATGCCGATTCCCTCGCTCGAGCCGGGTGACAGGTTCTCCGCCGCGGAGATCGGCGAGCCGTCAAGGGCGACGCGGAATCCTGGGGCGGCGAACCGCTGCGCGACCCCGATCACGCGGGTCGCAGCCGAGTTCGGCAGCGTGCCGGTCTGCTCGTCGAACTGCACCCGCGCGAACGCGATCGTCCGATCCGAGCTGACCTGGTGGTGTGCCTGAGGATCGAACGGCCCGACGACGCCGCTGACGTGAGGCAGAGGCCGAAGCGTCGCGACCAGACGGTCGATGCGCCGCCGGTTGGGGGCAGCGGTGACCGGCGTCAGGGTCTGCACGACCACCTGGGCGCTGTCGCCCGCCTGGGACGGGAAGCTCCGAGCCAGCAGAGTCTGGGCGCGGCCGGACGGGGAGCCGGCCGACGAGAAGCTGTCGCTGAGGCTCCCGCCGGCGATCTGCGAGATCGCGATCACCACGACGAGCACGACGACCCACGCGGACACGACCCGGCGTCGGTGGTCGAAGCACCAGCCGGCGAGGCGCCCGAGCCCGGTGAGGGTCGGGGCCGACGTGGGAGCGGAGGAATTCATTGCCGTGAAATTACCATGGAAACTCACGACCGTGAAATAATCTGGTGACGATGCTCCCGTCAGACCACCGGAGGGCTGGCGGATGAGCCCCGCCGGCCGCCGCCCGGGACCGCAGAGGACACGAGACGCCATCATCCGAGCGGCCCGCAAGCAGTTCGTCGCCGGCGGATACGCCGACACGACGATCCGGTCGGTGGCGAGAGTCGCGAAGGTCGATCCGGCGCTCGTCTACCACTACTTCGGCGACAAGGCGCAACTGTTCGTGGAGACGCTGGAGTTCCCGTTCGACCCCCGGGTGGTGGGCGAGACCGCGATGCCGGACGGAGCTGCGTTCAACGGCACCCGTCTGGCCGAGGAGTTCCTCACTCGCCTGGAGCGCGCCGCCGGCGGGCAGGCATTCGTCGCCATCGCCCAGGCCGCCGCCAGCTCTCCGCAGGCAGGCCGTGCGATCCGGGAGTTTCTCGCGACCCGGATCCGGATCGCTTCGGAGGCGGCTCCCGGAGTGCCCTGGGGTCAGCGCCATTCGATGGTGGCCTCGACGTTGATCGGCACCGCCTGGGCGCGGTGGGTGCTCGGCATCGAGCCGCTGGCGTCGACCCCGCCGAAGGAGGTCGCGCGCTGGATCGGCCCGGCGCTCGATCACTACGCCACCAGCACATCATTCAGCGACGAGGAGCCGCTCGGCGGGATGGCGCGCGGCGCCTCACCGTGATCGGGTCAGTCGACCCGGAAGCGCTGCTTGGCGAAGGACACGAAATCCCCCGGGCGCACCTGTGCGCGCTCGACGGTCCGTCCGTTGAGCATCGTGCCGTTCTTCGATCCGATGTCGTGGATCACCCACGTGCCGCCCCGCCAGGTCAACTCGGCGTGGCGACGCGACACGGTCCCGTCATCGAGCACGATGTCCGCTTCGGGAGCGCGGCCGACGAGCAGACGCTCGGTCGCGCCTGACCAGTCGAGTGCGAGCAACGGGATCGAGCGCCGGGTCGGCCACATCGCGATTCGGGAGGCGAGCCGCCGCACCGCCGCACCCGGCCCGCGGGCGGCTCCCAGGGTGAGGTCACCGACGAGCCTCCGGGGATCGACGGTCGCCTCGCCGAGTACCTGATCGAGCCGGGTCATGAACGTGCTCTCGCTGAGCAGTCCCTCGCTGTACGCCGCGCGAAGCGTCTCATCAAGCTGCCGGCGACGGGCCCCGGGCTGCATCCGATCATTCTCCTCCCGTGTGACCCCAAACGCCAGTGCTCGCGGATACGCTCATCCGCGTGGGCGCCCCGGGTGAAGAATCCTCACTGTCGGTGATGCTGATCGTCGAGGATGCTGCAGCGGCGATCGCCTGGTTCCGCGACGCACTCGGCGCAGTGGTGTTGTGGGATCTCGGCGGTGTGGCCGGGCTGCAGATCGACGGTGCGGCCTTCTTCCTCCATGAGGCGGTGCCGGGCAGGGCACGGGAGACCAGCCCGGCGGGAGCCAGGACGACGACGACGCGGATCGAGCTGTTCCTCGATGATCCGGACGCACTGCTCGACCGGGCCTCCGCAGCCGGGGCGACCGAGGTGGAGAGGGCGCGGGACCACGACATGCCGTGGGGCATCCACCGCCAGGGAGGGTTCACCGACCCGTTCGGTCACCGCTGGTCGGTGGGTGACCGCACCCCGCTGAGTCCGCTCACAATGTAGGGGCTCGACCGGCAGGGCTCGGCTGACGGCTTCAGCCGGCCGGGAAGGTGACCTCCACCTCAAGACCGCCCTCGGAGCGCGCACGCGCGACCAGCGAGGCTCCGTGTGCGTCCGCGATCGCGCGGGCGATCGCCAGGCCGAGACCGTGGCCATCGCCCGCGCCGACGCGCGCCTGGCCGCGTCGCTGGAAGGGCTGGAACAGCCGGTCGAGATCGGCAGGCGGGATCTCGGCTCCCGTGTTTGCCACCCGCAGACGCGGTCCATCGGCTGTGGTCGCGGTCGAGAGCTCAACCGATCCGCCCCGAAGGTTGTGCCGGATGGCGTTATCGAGCAGGTTGGCGATCAGGCTCTCGGCGAGGCTGGGGTCGCCGCGGGCGAACGCCGAGTCGAGACGGGCGTCGACCTGGACCTCGTGACGAGCGGCGTCCTGCCGGCGGTGCTCCAGAGCCTCTCGGCTGAGGCGGGCGAGGTCGACCGACTCCCAGCGCTCCACACCGCGCTCGCTCCTGGCCAGCGCGAGTAGGGCATCGATGAGCCGCTCCTGCTGGCCGGAGAGGTCCAGCGCCTCCTCGCACGCCTCGCGCAGCGCCCGCGCATCGGCATCCGGATCCCCGAGCGCGACCTGCAGCAGCGCTCGCTGGCCGGCGAGCGGGGTGCGCAACTCATGCGACGCGTTGGCGACGAACTGGCGCTGGGAGTCGAACGACGCCTGGAGGCGTGCGAACAGATCGTCGAGCGTACGACCGAGCTCGGTGAGCTCGTCGTCGGGACCCGCCAGGCCGAGACGGCGGCTGAGGTTGGTGGCCGAGATCTCCCGGGCGGCGGCGGTCATCGTCCGCAGCGGGCGCAGGAAACGACCCGCCAGCCACCACGCGGCGAACACCCCTACGGCGACGAGTGCGAGCGCCACCAGCAACGGCCAGGGGTCGAAGGTCGGGCCCGGGCTCTGGTGCGCGGGGATCCCGCGGGCGTGATACGCGGACTGCGAGTGGCCGAAGAACACGTTCGAGGTCCCGAACAGGACGCTCGAGGCGGCGAACAGGATCACCACCAGGCCGATCAGCACCCCCGAGTAGAGAAGTGCGAGCTGCACCCTCAGGACGGGACGCTGCCCGTGGAGCAGACGCCTCAGCGAATCGGCGGCCCGTATCACTCGGCGCCGATCCGGTAGCCGGCCTCACGGACGGTGTGGATCATCGGTGGGTCGCCAAGCTTGGCGCGCAGCCGCCGGATCGTCGTCTTCACCGCGGTCGTGAACGGGTCGGTGTACTCATCCCAGGCCCGCTGGAGCAGCTCCTCCGCCGACAGCACGCGGTCCTGGGAAGTGAGCAGGCATTCGAGCACGGCGAGCTCCTTGGGGCTGAGCTCGAGCCGTCGTCCGGCGCGGAACGCGACCCGCCGTCCGCAATCGAGCACGAGGTCCCCGCACGCGAGCGTCGGTGACTGCGGTGCCGCCACGCGGCGGGCGAGCGCGCGGACGCGGGCGACGAGCTCGGCGAAGTCGAACGGCTTGGGCAGGTAGTCGTCGGCGCCGAGCCCGAGACCCTCGACGCGGTCCTTGACCGTGCCGGAGGCGGTGAGCATCAGGATCCTCGAGCCGAGGTCGTCGCCGACGATCCGCCGGCAGAGCTCGTCGCCGTGCACGCCCGGCAGATCGCGGTCGAGGACGACGACGTCGTAGCGGATGACCGCCAGGCGCGACAGCGCCTCGCCGCCGTCGAGGACGACGTCCACCGCCATGCCCTCCCGGCGCAGGCCGGTCGCGATCGACCGGGCCAGCACCTCGAAATCCTCGACCACCAGCACTCGCATCGTGCCGGGACGATGACAGGTGCCGGGTGTCAGTCAGGTGTCAATCACCGACACCGGCGTGACACCGCCGGAGACATACAAAGCGCCACATGAGCGACACCACAATCGAGGTCGACGGGCTCTACAAGCGGTTCGGCCACACGCTGGCCCTGGACGGCGTCTCCTTCACGGTGGCGGCGGGGACCGTGACGGGCTTCGTCGGACCCAACGGCGCCGGCAAGTCCACGACCATGCGGATCATCCTCGGGCTCGACTCGGCCGATCGCGGCACGGCGCTGGTCGGCGGGCGACCCTACGCGGGCCTTACTCATCCGATGCGGCAGGTGGGCTCGCTGCTGGACGCGGCCGCGCTACAGCCCAGCCGCAGCGGACGCAACCATCTGCTCTGGATCGCCCGCTCCCAGCGTCTGCCGGCGAGTCGCGTCGACGAGGTCGCCGCGCTCGTCGGCCTCGGCGGCGCCGCGCGTCGCAAGGCCGGCGGCTATTCGCTGGGGATGCGCCAGCGGCTCGGCATCGCCGCGGCGATGCTCGGCGACCCGCCGGTGCTGATCATGGACGAGCCGTTCAACGGGATGGACCCCGAGGGGATCATCTGGATGCGCGCCTTCCTGCGCGAACTCGCCGCCGAGGGGCGCGCGGTGCTTGTCTCCAGCCACCTGCTCAGCGAACTGCCGGGGGTGGCGGATCACGTGGTGGTGATCGGGCGCGGACGGGTGCTCGCGGACGGACCGCTGCCGGATTTGATCACCGGCGGCGAGTCTCTCGAAGACGTGTACCTGCGACTCACCGCGAGCGCGGTCGAATATCGCTCGTCTGCCGAGCCGGAGACGGGGCGATGACCGCACTGCTTGCCTCAAGGGGTCGCTCCGGCTTGCGCGACGCGACGCGGGCGGAGTGGACGAAGTTCCGCACGGTGCGCGGCTGGCGGGTCGCGCTGGCGCTCGCCGCGGGCCTGCTCGTCTTGTTCAGCTACCTGCAGGCGCACGGCAAGCACACCGGGTACTGCACGACCCCCAGCCCGACCAGTTGCGTGGGCGGCCACCCGTACGTCCCGGACGGCGCCGGTGGCGGCGCGGTCGCTGACGCCTATGAGCTCGCCTCTCGGTCGCTCGCCGGCGACGGCACGATCACCGCGCGGATCACGTCGTTCAGCGGCCGGATCTGGGCCGGACCCAGCAACGAGGCGCCTTCGCTGGCCCACACGCGGCCGGGGCTCGCCGCGTGGTCGAAGGCGGGGCTGATGGTCACCTCGAGCACCCGGCAGGGTGCTGCCTATGCGGCTGTGATGGCGACCGGTGCCCATGGAGTGCGCTTCCAGTACGACTACACCCACGACGCGCCCGGTCTCGCGGGAGCGGTCTCGCCCGTCGCCGCGCGGTGGCTGCGGCTGACGCGCACGGGCGACACGATCACCGGCTATGACTCGAGTGACGGCACGACGTGGCATCGGATCGGCAGCGCGCGGCTGGTCGGCCTCCCGAGCACCGTGCGCGTGGGGCTGTTCACGACCTCACCGAACACGTACGGCGGACAGGCGACCCGGGCCACGGCCGCGTTCGACCACATCGCGCTGCGACCGTCCGGCGACGGGCCGTCCGCGGGAGCAGCGGCAACCTGGCGGGCGACGAGCACCGGCATCGGCCCGCGCGACTTCTACACCGCGCTCGGCCGCGGCGGCGAGCGCCGGCACGGCGAGACCATCCTGGTCACCGGCTCGGGCGACATCGCGCTCGCGGTGGCCGACGCCGGCCCTGACACCGCCTCGGACTCGTTGCTGTTCGGGCTCGTGGTGGCGATGATCGTCCTGATCGTGGTGGCCGCGATGTTCGCCACGAGCGAGTACCGGCGCGGGCTGATCCTGACCACGCTCGCGGCGACCCCGCGGCGAGGCCGCGTCCTGGCTGCGAAAGCCGTCGTGATCGGGGCCTGCGGCTTCGCCGTCGGCGCGGTCGCATCGGCGGTCGCCGTCCCGTTCGCCGAGCATGTGATGCGCGCCAACGGGAACTACATCTATCCGGCCGGTCCGCTCACGGTCATGCGCGTGATCGCCGGCTGCGGCCTGCTGGTCGCGCTGTCCGCGGTCGCGGTGCTCGGCCTCGGCACCATCCTGCGGCGGAGCCCGGTGGCGATCCTCGCCGGCGTGGTCGTGTTCATCCTGCCGGCGTTCACCGGCCCCGGCGTGCTCGGCGGCCCGGGAGGCGGTGGCAGTGCGGTGAGGTGGCTGTACACCGTGACCCCGGCGGCGGGCTTCTCCGTGCTCGGGCTGCTGCCGCGTTCTCCGCTCGTCAGCTTCCCCTACACGATGGGGAACGGGTACTACCCGCTGCCCCCGTGGGCAGGGTTGCTCGTGCTCTGTGCGTACGTCGGGACGGCGCTTGCCGCGGCGATGATGGTGCTTCGCCGAAGGGATGCATGAGCGCCGCGCTTGCGGCCGAGTGGACGAAGCTGCGCACGCTCGGCGAGACATGGTGGTTGGCCGCCGGCGTGATCGCGGTCGCCCTTGCTGCGAGCGCGGCGATGCTCGCCACCACCCACATCTCCCCGGGAGCCCCCGGTGGCGGGTCGGATCCGACCAAGCTTGCACTCACCGGGCTCGACCTCGCGCAGGCGGTCGTCGCGGTGATCGCGGTGGTGGCAGTCACCGAGGAGTACGCGACGGGCATGATCAGGGTCAGCCTGGCCGCGATCCCGCGTCGGGAGGCGGTGCTCGGCGCCAAGGCGCTGACCGTCGCGGGGCTCACGGTCGCTGCCGCGCTTCCGGCCGTCGCCGGCTGTCTCGTCGTGGGCCGGCTGTTGTTGCCCGGCGCGGGAATCGGCCCTGGCCACTGCTACCCGCTCCTCTCGATCGCGCATGGCGCCACGCTGCGCGCCGCGGTCGGCGCGGTGATGTACCTCGCTCTGATCGCCCTACTGAGTCTGGGCGTCGGTGCGATCGTCCGAGACACCGCGACCGCGACCGGTGTCGTGCTCGCGCTGCTGTACCTGCCGCCGTTGCTCGCCCTGCTCATCGCCGATCCCTGGCGGCGGCACGTTGAGCAGATCGCGCCGATGACGGCGGGCCTGGCGGTCGAGGCCACCCGGCATCTGGGGAGCTTGCCGGACGCGCCGTGGGCGGGGCTCGGGATCCTGGGGGTATGGGGGGTGGGGGCCCTGGTCGCTGGCGGGGTGGTGCTGAGGGTGCGGGACGCATGAGGGCGTGCCCGGGGGCGAGACCGTGGTCCTGGTGATGCACATTTCTCGATAGACGCCGCTCCCGGGCAGCCCGCGTCCGTTTTGGGCTCAATCAGCGCCCAAGACGTATGACAGGCACCTGCGCTGCTGCTGACGCCACCCACCCCCCCCGCGCTCGCATTCTCAGCCGCCGCCCGGCCCACCCCCCGGGGCCCCACCGTGAGGGCCACCACCGGCGCAGTTCTCGACGGCGCAGCGACTGAAGGTCTGCGTCTGCGTGCCCGAGGGCGTCGTCAGCTGCGCGCTGGAGACCTGCTGGGATCCCGGCCACCAGGCGACCACCCATCCGTTCTGCAGAGTCGCGGTGACCTCGGTGCCGTCGTCAAGAGCGAAGGTCACCGCCGTCACATCGTCGGCCGCTCGTGCGATCACCGCGCCGTATGGCTGGCCTCCGTCACTGAACGTGTGGTCCCCCCAGAGGAACAGGCGCCCCGCCGGAGCCTGCACCGGCGATGACGTCTGGAACCCCGACGAATTGGAGAACGACGGGCCGACCAGGCAGAAGTCGTTCTGGGTGCCGTTGGCGAAGATCTCGGCGGTGAACGGCCCGCGCTCCTCGCTGAGCGCGAGGGGCAGCCCCGGGAACCCCATGTGTGCGTCGCAGTAGTCGCTGGCCGCGCTGAGTTCGGCGGCTGTCGCCTTGCCCGGGTGAGCCGTCCAGCCTGCGAACGCGTTGCTCGCGCCACCGCTGAGCGACAGCACCGCGACGGTCGCACCCGCGGCCCCCAACGTGCCGAGGCCGCTCAGGCCGAACACCAACGGGCGTCTGCTCCGCTCCGACGCGCCCCCGTCGGGGCCGAACCCGACGCAGTCGGCGTCGTGCTCCTCGACCAGTCGTATCCACAGCCCATCGTCAAAGGCGCTCATCGCCCAGTTCCTTTCGTAGTCGTGTGTGCGCGCGGAACAGCCGCACCCGGAGGGCGTTTGCTGAGACGCCGAGGATCCGGGCCGCGTCCCTTGGCGGCAGCCCCATCAGGTCGACCAGCTCGATCGCTTCACGCTCCAGCCGGGACAACTGGCCTGCGTGCTCGAGCAGCGTGCGCCCGTTGCGCTGAGCGTCGATCCGCGCCGCCAGATCCTCGAGCTCGTCGTCGGCGAGCTCCAGGCGCCCGCCGAGCTGGTCGATCAGATCAGCGCCGCTCGTCTGGTCGGCGAGGTGATTCGCGTACACCCGCCGGGCGATCGCGATGAGCCATGCCCTGGGCGAGCCTCGTCCCTGGTAGGTGGCCGCTGACCTGATCGCCTCAACGAACGTCTGCGAGGTGAGGTCGGCCACCACCTGGGGGTCGCGACAGCGACGGGCGAAGAACGCCGTCACCTGCCGGACGTTGTCCCGGTAGACAGCCTCGAACTCCAGCCGAGGCGGTCGGTGTATCGGGACCTCGTGTTTGATCTCGTCGGTGGTCACACCCATTAAGTGGGGGCGACCGACCATCGCATTACGCGGTCAGGACTGCTGGCTGACCCAGGAGAGGATCGCCCGGGAGTGACGCAGCACGGTTCCGTCGGGAAGGCGCATCGCCGGCAGCTTCGTGTCGCCCGTCAGCTCACGCACCGACTCACGCGACCCCTTGCGCAGGAACGGGATCGGGCTGCCGTGCGCGGCGATCTGCTTGTCGTACTCGATCCCGGCCGCGTGCAACGCCTCCTGCACGCGACGGCATGGATGCATGCGCGGCCCGCCCTCGTCGCCGTGACACACCAGCAGCAGCGGCTTCTCACTGCTGGGAGCTTGCTCTGGCACAGACATTGTCTCCCCTCTCGATGCCGGCCGACCTATTGCCAGTACCCCTCGACCGTCTCGCCGGAGCGTTCCTCCGCGTCGTTCGGATCCATCCCGGCGTCGCGGAGTGCTCGCCGTTGGCGCTGCAGGTCCCAGAGCCGGTCGAGCTCGACGCGGATCTCCTCCAGGCGCTGCGCGTCGCCGGCGGTTGCCCCGTGCGTGGCGCTCTCGTCGCGGCGCAGCAGCTCACGCTCCTCCTCGAGCTGGTCGATCTTGCGGCTGATCTGCTCATCGCTCGGCACGGCGTGACCTCCCTGAATCCTCGGACGTGTGGCGAACTCTACGGACCGAGCCGCCGGCGCGGAAGCCCGTCGTAGCATCGCCCGGCGAGATGATCGAGCGGCTGTTCCCGGCGCGCCTCGGCATCGGATTCCGGTGGCTGGTGACATCCTCGTGGGCGGCCGATCTCGGGGACGGGTTTATGGTCGCCGCGGGCCCGCTGCTGGTGGCCTCCCAGACACACGACGCCAGCCTGGTGGCACTGGCGCTGCTGCTGCAGCGCCTGCCGTGGCTGCTGTTCGGACTGCTCGGCGGCGCGGTGACCGATCGCGTCGATCGGGGCCGGCTGACCGCGGGGGTGGAGCTCATCCGAGTGACCGTCCTCGCGGTGCTGGTGGCCGCAGTCCTCGCGCACTGGGTCAGCATCGCGGTGGTGCTCACGGCACTGTTTCTGCTGGGGACCGCAGAGGTGTTCAGCCAGACCGCGGCCGGTTCGATGCTGCCGTCGATCGTCGATCATGACGATCTGATCCTCGGCAACTCGCGGATCCTCACCGGGCGGGTGACCTTCAACCAGTTGGTCGGCCCGGCGGTCGGCTCGGTGCTGTTCGCCGGTGGCATGGAGTGGCCGTTCATCGGCCAGGCGATCCTCGTCCTGGCGGGCGCCGTCGTGATCCTGCGGATCAAGCTGCCGCCGCGGCCCCCGGTCGTGGAGGCGACGCACCTGTGGTCCGAGGTGGTCGAGGGCTGCCGGTGGACATGGCACCACGCAGGCGTGCGCACGCTGGTGCTCACCATCTTCATCTTCAACATCACCTTCGGCGCAGCGTGGGCGGTGCTCGTGCTGTATGCCGAGGAGCGGCTGCACCTGGGTGCGGTCGGCTTTGGCCTGCTCACCACGGCGATGGCGGCCGGCGGTGTGGCGGGCAACCTCGGCTATGGATGGCTCATTCGCCGGGTGAGCCTCGGGAACATCATGCGCGTCGGGTTGATCATCGAGACCGCCACCCATCTGTCGCTCGCGCTGACGACGGTCCCCGTGATCGCGATGGGAATCATGGTCGTGTTCGGCGCCCACGCCTTCATCTGGGGCTCGACGTCGGTCACCGTGCGCCAGCAGGCGGTGCCCGAAGCGCTCCAGGGACGGGTCTCGAGCGTGTACAGCCTCGGCACCTACGGCGGCCTGGTGTTCGGTGCTGCCGTGAGCGGGCCGATCGCGAGCCAGTTCGGGGTGACAGGACCCTTCTGGTTCGCGTTCGGCGGATCGGCGGTGTTCCTCGTGCTGATGTGGCGTCAGCTCAGCCATATCGCTCACGAGGAGGCTCGGCCGCTCGCGACCCCGACGGCATGAGCCGCTTGCGCAGCCGACGGTCCACGATTACCTTCATCACGATGGGGACGAGTGATCACGCGGTCATCGCGCGCATCATCCAGGACGCTGGCGGATTCGGTCATCGCGAGCACGTCGAGCTCGCCTGGAGCTACCTGCAGATGTACGACACCGATCGGGCCGCTGAGGCAATGGTGGCGGCGATCCGCCACCTGGCTGAGGTGCATGGCGCTCAGGGCAAGTTCCACGAGACGATCACGCGCGGGTGGCTGCACTGTGTGGCGGTCCACGATCAGCGGTGGGGCGCGGCCGACTTCGACACGTTCCTGCAACGCAACCCGGACCTGCTCGACCGGACGTTGCTCGGTCACTTCTATTCCCGCGAGCTGATCGGCAGCGAGGATGCACGGGCGAGCTTCCGCGAGCCGGACCTCCGCGCCCTCCCCGTGCTCGCCTGACCGGCGCCCGCGTTACCGCGCGCGCCAGACATCGAACGCGATGTCGCGGAGGCGCTCGCAGAACAGTCCGCCGTCCGCGGCCCGCTCCAGAAGCGCACGCAGCTCCGCCTCGAACTGCTCCAGCCGATCGCCGAACAGGTGCGGCGCCGACGAGGACAGGGAGAAGGTGGCGTCGACGATCTCCTGCACCGACCGTTCCACGAGCTCAGCGCGCGGCACCTCGACCCGGACAGGATCACCGAAGCCCGCCTGCTGGTAGATCGCCGACTCGCCGCTGCGCGGGGTCGCCAACCGCGACCGTCCTGCCCGCGGCACCGGCCCGAGGTACTCGCGGACGAGCGCGCGGATCCGCTCGTAGGGCGGCCGGGGCCGGGACAGAGGGTCGCTGCTGGAGTCCCCCGATCCGGTCGTCGCGTGCACGTGGACCAGCGCCCCACCCGGGCGCAGCATTCCGTGCACCAGCGCCGCCACCCGTCGGCGCTCCATCCAATGGAACGACTGTGCGAAGGTGACGAGGTCGAACGCGCCAAGCTCCGCCGGCAGCTCCTCGCCGCGCATGTTCACCCACCGCGCGTTCGTCACACCATGACGCCGCGCGGCGAGTCGCGCCTGCTCCAGCATCTCCGCGTCGGCGTCGAGCCCCACCACCTCGTCCATGCACCCGGCGAGCAGGAGGGTCAGCGAGCCCGGGCCGCAGCCCACGTCGAGCGCCCGTGCCTGGGCGCCGACGCGCGCCGCCTGCGCGATTCGCGCGCCGAGATCGGACGGGTAGGGCATGCGCCCCTTGACGTAGTGCGCCGCGCTTCCGGCGTAGAGCGTCTCGTCCCAACTCCAGGTCTGAGGCACTCGCTCATTATGGGGCGCGATCATCGCGGCGCCCTCCGGCGCCGATCACCGGGCTGAGCCGGACGGGCAGGACGATCTGCACCTCGATCTCGACGGGGGTGACGCGCGAGACCGAGAAGTGCTGGAGTGCACTTATCTCCGCGATCGATCCGATGCCTCGACCGACTGAAGCGCGACTCCGCCGTTGTAGAGCAGCCCTGCGGCGACGGCCAGCAGGGCCCAGCCCGATACCGATCCCATGAGCGGCCGTACCGTGCTCGCCGGGGCGGTCGGAGCCGCGGCTGCGATCCAATGTGCGCCGGCGATCTCGTGCCACGCGCCGCTGGTGTGTGAACTGCTCGCATTGCGCCGCCGGCTTGCCGGCACCGGGACCGTTGCGCTCACGTTCGACGACGGGCCGCATCCCGAGGGCACCGTCGCCGTTCTCAAGGTGCTCGCGCGCCATGCCTCGAAGGCGACGTTCTTCCTCGTCGGTGAGCAGGTCCGTCGCTATCCCGCGCTCGCGCGGGAGATCGCCGACGCGGGACACGCGCTCGGTCTGCACGGCGAGACGCATCGCTGCGAGCTGCGATTGACCCCCTGGATGCTCGCCGAGGACCGCGCCCGCGGATTGGAGTCGATCCACTGGGCCACCGGCGTGCTCCCTGTGATCCACCGGCCGCCGTACGGTGCCGCCAGCGGCCCGGGGATCGTGCATGCGCGGCTGAAAGGGATCGAGACGGTCCTGTGGAGTCGCTGGGGCCGGGATTGGCGACGGTCGGCGACCGCGGACACGGTGCTCCACGACGTCACGCGGTCCGGGCCTCTCGACCAGGAGATCGTCCTCCTGCACGACGCCGATCACTACGCGGCCCCTGACAGCTTCCACGCGACGATCGCCGCGCTGCCCGCGATCCTCGAGCGCTGCGCGGCGCAGGGACTGGTAGCGGTGCGGCTGTGACCGCGCTCTGAGCCCGCCTACCGAGGCGCCATCCGGATCGCGCCATCGAGCCGAATCGTCTCGCCGTTGAGCATCGGGTTGGAGACGATGTGGGTCACCAGCGAGGCGAACTCGGCGGGTTCGCCGAGACGGCTCGGATGCGGTACCGCGCTCTCGAGCGATGCGCGGACCTCGGGTGACAGCGAGGCGAGCAGCGGCGTGTCGAAGGTGCCCGGCGCGATGGTGACGCAGCGGATCAGGAGCCTCGACAGATCACGGGCGATCGGCAGGGTCATCCCGACGATCGCCGCCTTGGAGGCCGCGTAGGCCGCCTGCCCGATCTGGCCATCGAACGCCGCCACCGAGGCGGTGTTGACGATCACGCCGCGCTCGCCGGCGATCGGCTCGGCCAGCTGCATGGTCGCGGCGGCCAGGCGGATCACGTTGAAGGTGCCGACCAGGTTGACGTCGATCACCTGCCTGAACAGGTCGAGCTCGTGCGGTCCCTCGCGGCCGACGGTGCGCGCGCTGCGGCCGATGCCGGCACAGTTCACGAGCACCCGCAGCGGACCTCGCTCGGTCGCGGCGGCGACCGCTTCGGCGACCGCGGCCGGGTCGGTGATGTCGCCGGCGACGAGCGCGATGCCATCGCCCTCAGGGACCTGGTCGGCCGCGGCGGGCAGGTCGAGGATCACGACGCTCGCGCCCGCGTCACGCAACGCCCTCGCGGTGGCCGCCCCGAGCCCGGAGGCGCCGCCGGTGACGAGCGCCGCGGCGCCTTCGATCTCCATGGCGCGACCGCGCCGCTAGGCGGGGACCGGGGCGGAGCCGAGGACCTGCTTGACCGCGTCGACGATCTTCGCCGGGTTGGGCAGCACGTACTGCTCCATCGGCTCGCTGTAGGCCACCGTCGCGTCCAGCGCGGTCACCTGCTTGATCGGGCTCTTCAGGTAGCCGAAGCCGTACTCGGCGACGTCGGCCGCGATCCTCGAGGAGAACGAGCCATGGCGGGTCGACTGGTCGACCAGCACGAGCCTGCCCGTCTTGGCGACCGAGCTCAGGATCGTGTCGAGGTCCAGCGGCGCCAGCGTCCGCGGGTCGATCACCTCGGCGGAGATGCCCTCCCCGGCGAGCGTCTCGGCGGCCTCCAGGGCCTGCCCGACCTCGTAGCCGATGGCCACGATGGTGACGTCCGTGCCCTCGCGGCGCACGTCGGCGACACCGAACGGGACCGCATGCTCACCATCGGGCACCTCGCCGGGCACGAGGGTCAACAGGTAGTGCAGCAGGTAGACGACCGGATTGTCATCACGGATCGCGGTCGTCATCAGGCCCTTGGCGTCGGCCGGGGTGGCGGGAACGACCACCTTCAGGCCGGGGACCCCGGTGAACATGCCGTAGATCGTGCCGGTGTGCTGCCCCGACCAGCCGGCGGTGAACCCGTACCCCGACTTCAGCACCAGCGGCACCTTCACGCGGCCGCCGCTCATCTGCCGAAAGCGGCTGCCCTCATTGACGACCTGGTTCATGGCGACCAGCATGAACTCGGACATCAGCAGCTCCACGACCGGCCGATAGCCGGCCAGCGCGGCACCGACGGCCATCCCGATCTCGGCGGTCTCGGAGATCGGGGAGACGCGGATCCGATCCCGCCCGAACGCCTTGACCAGATCGTGGTCGTCGTTGGGGGCGACGTCCTGGCCGTAATAGATCACCTTCGGGTCTCGCGCCATCTCCTCAGCGAGCCCTTCCATGATCGCCACGATGTACGGAAGCTCATGTGACATCTGGAATCTCCTCGGACGCTCAGGCGTAGACGTGGTCGAGAGCCCGCTCGGGCGCCGGTAACGGGCTTGAGAGGGCGAAGTCGACGGCGGCCTGCATCTCGTCGCGGGCCTCCGTCGCGATCTCATCGGCCTGCTCGGTGGTGAGCGTGCCGCCCTCGACCAGATGGCGGCGGAACCGTGGATTCGGGTCACCGCGCCGCGCGGCCTCGTACTCCTCGCGGTTGCCGAACACCCTGATCGCCTCGTGCTCCTCGTAGTGCAGCGGCACCCCGGGAGGCGCGATCAGGTTGCCATGGGCGCTCAGGCGGTAGACCTTCGACTCGATCAGGCTCGGTCCGTCACCGGTGCGGGCGCGGTCGACGGCGGTCTGGACGGCGCCGTGAACGGCCAGCGGATCACCGCCGTCGACGGTCACCCCCGGGATCGAGTACGCCTTCGCCTTCGTCGCCAGCGGCTCACCGACCGCCGCGTTGGCGTCCTCCTGGTCTGAGCGGGTGCCGACGTTGTAGTCGTTGTTCTCCATGATGAAGACGACGGGCAGCTTCCACACCGCGGCGAGGTTCAGCGACTCGTGAAACGCGCCCTGCTTGCTCGCGCCGTCGCCGAAGAAGCAGAGCACCACCCTGCCCGCCTGATCGAGCTGCGCGGCCATCGCCGCACCGGTCGCGTGGGGGATTCCCTGACCGACGATCCCCGAGGTGGCGAGGAAGCCGCGTTCGGGGTCGACCAGGTGCATCGACCCGCCGTAGCCACCGCACAGGCCGTCGGCCCGACCGTAGATCTCGGCCATGATCGAGGTCGTCGGCGTACCGAGCGCGATCGGGTAGCCGTGACAGCGATAGGTCGCGGTCAGCTGGTCGCCGGGCTCCATCGCCGCCAGCGAGCCCACGATCGACGCCTCGGCTCCGTCGGCCAGATGCGTGTGGCCGCGGATCACCCCGGGATGATCCTCGAAGGTGCGCTTGACCCGCTCCTCGAACTCCCGGATCCGCACCATCTGGCGGTAGATCCAGGTCAGTCTGTCGGTGTCCAGCTCGGTCATCGGACCACCCTCCCTCTCTGGTTCAGCGCCGCGCACCCACGCGACGGTTCATGCGACGCCGGCGGTGAACTGCGCCTGGGAGGTTTCATATGCCCGCGTGAAGGCCTCCTCGATCGGCAGGCTGCGCAGGTCGGCGGACAGGACCTCGACCCCCCAGGGCTGGTCGTATCCGGCGGCCTGCAGGGCCCGGACGTAACCGGGGATGTCGAACTCTCCCTCACCGGGCAGTCGCCGGTCGCAGGTGACCTCGTAGACGAAGTCGTCGAGGTTGTGGAAGTGGCCATCGGACAGCTCGACCCACGCGATCTGGCCGATATCGACGGCCGCCAGTTGCTCGGGGGAGATTCCGAGCTTCGACATGTGCCAGGTGTCGATCGCGATCCCGAGGTTCGGCGGCGCGCCCGCGCGCCTGACCAGCTCGAGGGCATCCTCGAGCGAGTCGACCTGCGGATCGGTCGGAATGATCTCGTAGGCGATCTTCGCGTCGGTGTGTTCGGCGGCCTCCGCGCACAGCCGCGCGAGCGCCTCGGCCAGGTGGTCGAAGTCACACTCGGCGGCCGGGATGTTGCCTGCCTTGATGTGATGGGCGTCGAACGCCGCCGCGGCCTCGAACAGGATCGGCTTGACCCGGTCGGACTCCGCCTTCTGCGGCGAGCCCTCCGGCATGAAGAAATCCTGGGCGAATTCGATTTCGATGTCCCGCAGGCCGGCGTCCCGGAAGATCTCGGCCATCTCGGCGATCGAGCGGACCTCGAGCTGGTGCTCGATGTCCGCGGACCAGAGCCCGACGCCGGAGAAGCCGACCCGGGCTGCGTGCGCGCAGCGGTCACGCCAGTCGAACGTGCTCCACTCGCGGCCGTAGTGGATGTCGACCGGACCGGCGACAGTCCAGTAACAGGCCACCAGACGAGTCATGACGGGCACGGTACCGCCGGCGACGACGGCGCCGCCAGCCATCCCGCGCTCGCCTTCTTGACAATCCGCGCGGCCGGTGGCCGAAGGGCTCAGCCGCTCACCCCGGCGGGGATCCGCGCGAGCGTGTCCAGCGCCGCCACCAGCTCCTGCGGACGCGAGAGGTACGGGGCGTGATCGGTGTCGATCTCCAGCACCGGTGCTGCGCCGGCCCGCTCGAACATGAACCGTTGCATCGCCGGCCGGATGCAGTTGTCCTGCAGCGTCGTGACATACCGGCGCGGCAGCGCCGCGAACGCCTCGTGCCGGTCAGCGTCAAGCTGCAGCGGCTGTCCCATCGGGACCACCGGCTGGCCACCACGACGCGCGATCCCCCAGTCGGCCTCGGCGTCGGTGCAGCAGTTGAAGATCGCGACCCGAGCGGCCTCATCGGCGAGCCGCCCCACCGGCGGCTCACCCTCGATGAGCATGTTCGCCTGGATCATGTCGCCGGCCGCCTCCGGGCGCCGGGTCAGATCGATGAGGCTCTCACCCTCCTCGGGCAGGAAGGCCGCCACGTAGATGAGGGCTTGAATCAACTGGGGCGCTCGAGCCGCCGCCTGGGTGATGCTCATCCCGCCCATGCTGTGGCCGATCAGCACCGCGGGCGGTCCCGATGAGAGCACCTCGATCACCTTGGCGCAGTAGCGGTCGAGCGACACCTGCTCCACGGGTGTCGGGTCCTGGCCCTGCCCCGGGAGGTCGAGGGTCTCCACCGCGTGGCCGCCGGCCTCCAGGCCCGGAGTCACCCGCTCCCAGACGCGGGCGTCGCTGAACGCGCCATGCACCATCACCAGGCGAGCCATCTCTCCTCCTCGGTCGGTCCGTGAGCGAGCGGATCCTAATCGGTGAGCCTTCCCGTGCGCGATCCCCGGTACGAGAGCGCAGCGATGGTTGACCGGCACTGCCAGGCGGCGTATAAGGCGCAAAGGCGACCGCGAGGGTGCCCCGAACCCGGCAGGAGAGTCACATGGTCAGTCCCACTCCGGCGCTCGGCGCCTTTCCCAGCCCGTTCTCGATTGAGACTCCCCCGGGCTGCGAAGGGTGGCAGGAGATGTATCCCTACTACGCGCTGTTCGACGAGCGGCGCCGTGACGAGGACGAGAACCGCTTCTGGTTCTGGAACTCCATGCACTTCCCGGTGCCGTACCCCGCCTTCGACGTGATCTCGATCGACGGCCCCTACCAGGCGGTCGGGTCCTGGCAGAACCGCGTGTTCGCAGTACCACCGGCGATGGGGATCGACTACCGGCTCGTCAACGGCTACGGCTACATCTCAGGCAACCCGGTGACCGACCCGGCGAAGATCGCCGAGCGCGCCGAGTTCTTCCAGGCACGTGCCGGCTTCTACTTTGAGAACTGGCCGGAGCTGTACGAGACCTGGCGCGGCCGGATGCAGGCGCTGATCGACGAGCTGGTGGCGCTCGAGGTCCCGGGGCTGCCCGAGTACGAGGACGACGACGTCGCCTACACGACCGAGCGCAACGTCTCCTTCTACGAGGTCCTGAACGCGTACAACCGCACCTTGCGGCTGTCGGACCTGATGTGGCAGAACCATTTCGAGCTGCTGCTGCTCGGCTACGGCGCCTACAGCACCTTCGCGGAGTTCTGCAAGGCGCAGATGCCCGACATCCCCGACCAGCACATCGCCCAGATGGTCGCCGGCATCGACGTCATCCTGTGGAGGCCGGACGCCGAACTGCGACGGCTGGCTCGCCTCGCCGTCGAGACCGGCGCCGACGAGCCGTTCGCCGAGGGTCGCACGCCGGCGGAGATCGACGCCGAACTGGCCGAGAGCGAGGCGGGGCGGGCGTGGCTGGCCGAGCTGGAGGCGATCAAGGAGCCGTGGTTCAACATGGCCACCGGGGATGGCCTCTACCACTACTACCGCAACTGGAAGGACGACCCGACGATCCCGTACGCATCGCTGGTCGGCCACATCGAGGCGGTCCGCGCGGGGCGTGACGTCGAGCGCCCGACCGAGCAGATCGAGCAGGAGCGGGAGCGGCTCTCGAGCGCGTACGGGGATCTGCTGGACGAGGCGTCCCGGGCCACCTTCAACGACCTGCTCGCCCTCAGCCGGATGGTCTTCCCGTACGTCGAGGAGCACAAGTTCTACTGCGACTACTGGTTCCTGACGAACTGGTGGAACAAGATCCGTGACTTCGGGGCGCTGCTGACGCGGCACCGCTTCCTCCAGGAAGTCGAGGACATCTTCCACCTCAAGCGCCATGAGGTCGGGGAGGCCCTGGACGAGCTGACCCTGACCTGGGCGACCGGCGGGTTGCCGCTGGGGCCGCGGCACTGGCCGGCGATCGTCACGCGCCGCAGGCAGATCATCGAGCGGTTGGCGCAGTGGACGCCACCTCCGGCCCTCGGAGTGGTGCCTGAGGCGATCACCGACCCGATGACCATCATGCTCTGGGGTGTCACCACCGACCGGGTGCGGGAGTGGGCAAGTCAGAGTGAGGGTGGCCTCGTCCTCAACGGCGCCGCGGCCTCGCCGGGCGTGACCGAGGGCCGCGCCCGGGTGGTCCGATCGGTCGAGCAGATCAGCGAGGTGCTTGACGGCGAGGTCCTCGTGTGCGGTTCGACCTCGCCGGCGTGGGCGCCGATCTTCCCCAAGCTCAGGGCGACCGTGACCGATATCGGCGGGGTGATGTCCCACACCGCGATCGTGTGTCGTGAGTACGGGCTCCCGGCGGTCGTCGGGACCGGACGGGCGACTGCCGCGATCAAGACCGGTGACCTGGTGCGGGTCGACGGCACGGCCGGGTCGGTGACCGTCGTCGAGGCCGGGTCGGCCGCGTGATGGCGGAGGGCGGGATGCGTGCCGTCGAGTACACGCGGCCGCTGGTGGAGCTGCGCAGCGGGGATGAGCCCCGCTACGGCGGCAAGAGCGCCGCACTCGGCGAGCTGCTGGAGGCCGGGATCCGGGTGCCGCCCGGCTTCGGCCTCTCGCGGGAGGCCTACGCGGCGGGCCGTGCCGCCAGCGGCGACCGGCTGACGGTGCCGGCCGACGTGCGCGCGGAGATCGCGGCGCGGTACGAGCAGCTCGGGCGGTCGACCGGCGAACCGCAGCCGCCGGTGGCGGTTCGTTCCAGTGCCGTCGGCGAGGACTCGGCGACCGCGACCTTCGCCGGCCAGCAGGACACCATCCTGTGGGTCCGGGGACTGGACGCGGTCTGCGAGGCGGTGTCGGCCTGTTGGGTCAGCCTCCACAGCGACACCGCCTCCAGCTACCGCGAGCGCTTCGGCGACGGACGCGAGCCGGCGATGGGAGTGACGATCCAGCTGATGGTCGACGCGCTGATCTCGGGCGTGCTGTTCACCTGCAACCCGCTCACCGGGGATCCGAGCATGATCGCGATCAATGCCAGCTGGGGCCTGGGTCTGTCGGTCGTCGGCGGCGAGGTCACGCCCGATGACTACCTGGTCAGCAAGGTCACCGGGGAGCTCGTGCGCGAGACCCTCGGCGACAAGCGCGTCGAATACGTCCCTGACCCCGACCGGCCGGCCGTGCTGGCGCTCCAGACTCCCGCCGATCGGGCCGCCGCCCGGTGTCTCGGTCCACCCGAGCTCGCGGCGCTGGTCGAGGTGGCCAAGGCGGCGCAGGCCTGCTTCGGCTCCCACCAGGACGTCGAGTGGGCGATCGCCCGGACCGGCTCGGTGCCGGACAACGTGTTCATCGTTCAGTCGCGACCGGTCACCACGATCCGCACGCCGCCCTCGGCGGACCTCACACCATCGCGATCGGCGATCTCGATGGTGATGGCCCAGTTCGGCGCTGCCCCGCCCGGGAAGGACTGACCTCGGGGATGGCGCTGACCCACGACGAGGTCCGGGAGATCCTCGACATCATCGACTCCTCGGCACCGGGCGAGATCCAGGTGAGGACTGAGGGATTCTCGCTGCACGTGGTGATCGGGGACGGGGTGCGGTCGACAGCCGCGCCGGAGGTCCCGGTCCCGACGGTCGCCGACGCGGGACCCACCCCGCCAACCGATCGGTTGGAGACGATCGAGTCGCCGATGCTCGGCACCTTCTACCGTGCCGAGTCGCCCGGAGCCGACCCGTTCGTCGATGTCGGCAGCGTGGTGGAGCCGGACACGGTCGTCTGCATCATCGAGGTGATGAAGATGATGAACTCCGTGACCGCCGGGGTCGCCGGGCGCGTCGCCGAGGTCGTGCCCGAGAACGGGCAGCTGGTCGAGTTCGGCGAGCCGCTGTTGCGGGTGGAGCCTGCGTGAACCGCGTGTTCATCGCCAACCGCGGAGAGATCGCGGTGAGGATCGTGCGCGCGTGCCGAGCGGCCGGACTGGAGTGCGTCGTCGGTGTCTCAGACGTGGACCGCGATGGGATGGCGGCGCGCCTGGCCGACCGCAGCGTCTGCATCGGGCCGGCCGCGGCATCGGCGAGCTACCTGCGCGACGACCTGGTCGTGCAGGCGGCCCTGGGGACCGGCTGCGACGCGGTCCATCCGGGGTACGGCTTTCTCGCCGAGAGCGTGGCGCTGGCGTCGCGGTGCGCCGAGCACGACCTGGTGTTCGTCGGCCCGCCGCCGTCAGTGATCGCGCTGACCGGCGACAAGCTCGCCGCGCGCGCGCAGGCCGAGGCCGCGGGACTCCCGGTGCTGCCGGGGCGGGCGGTCGGATCGGCCGAGGAGGCGGCGGCGGTGGCCGGCGGGATCGGATACCCGGTGCTGCTGAAGGCGGCCGGCGGTGGCGGTGGGCGCGGGATCAAGCGGGTCGGCGAGCCGGGGGCGCTGCCGGAGCTGTTTGCGCTGGCGCGGGCCGAGGCCGGCGCGGCGTTCGGCGATGACCGGGTCTACGTGGAGCGGTTCATTCCCGCCGCGCGCCACATCGAGGTGCAGGTCGCGGGTGACACGTCGGGCGCCGTCGTGCATCTCGGCGAGCGTGACTGCTCCGTGCAGCGCCGGTACCAGAAGATCGTCGAGGAGGCACCCGCACCCGGGCTGTCCGACGCGGCGCGCTCGGCGATCCGGGAGGCGGCGGTGAGGCTGGCGGGCGCGCTCGGGTATCGCAACCTGGGGACCGTCGAGTTCGTCATGGACATGGACACCGAGGAGTTCTTCTTCCTGGAGGTGAACTGCCGGATCCAGGTCGAGCACCCGGTCACCGAGGCGGTGACCGGCCGGGATCTGGTGACGCTGCAGTTGCGGATCGCCGACGGTGACCCGCTCGGCTTCACCCAGGGCGACGTGCTCCTCTCCGGGCACGCGGTCGAGTGTCGCCTGTGCGCCGAGGATCCTGCACAGGACTTCAGACCATCGCCCGGACGGTTGTCGACATTCTCAGTGGGAACCGTGCCCGGTCTGCGGGTCGACACGCACTGTGAGCCGGGGGCGACGATCCCGCCCTACTACGACTCGCTGATGGCGAAGCTGATCGGGCACGGGGAGGACCGGACGCAGGCGCTGGACGTGGTCTGCGAAGGTCTTGAGAAGCTCGAGGTCTCCGGGGTGTCGACCAACCGGGAGCTGCTGCTCGACGTCGTGACCCATCCGGACCTGAGGGCCGGGATGGTGGCGACCGACTGGCTGCGGAGCGCGCTCGTATGACGCGGTGGGCCGGCGGGTCATGAGCTCGGTGGGGATCGTCGACACGACCTGTCGTGATGGCAACCAGAGCCTGTGGAGCGCGACCGGGCTGACCACGCAGGACGTGCTGGCGATCGCGCCCGTGATGGACCGGGTCGGCTATGAGGCGCTCGACTTCACCTCCAGCACCCACATGGCGGTGTCGGTCCGCTTCCACGAGGAGGACCCGTGGGAGCGGCTGCGACTGACGGCGGAGGCGATGCCGAACGCGAAGCTGTCGATGATCGGGACCGGAATGCGGTTCATCTCATGGGTTCCGTGCGCCGAGGATGTGGTCGCGATGTCCTTCCGCTGTGAGGTCCGCAACGGCCTGCGGCGCTTTCAGATCGCCGATCCCTCGAACGATCCCGAGCGGATCCGGCGGTTGGCGGCGCTGGCGAGGCGCGAGGGGATCGAGGAGGTCGTGGTCGGGCTGACCTATTCGATCAGCCCGGTCCACACCCACGCCTACTACGCGGCGCGCTGTGAGGAACTGGCTTCATGCGACGACATCGACCGCTTCTATCTGAAGGACCCGGGAGGGCTGCTGACACCCGACGCGGTTCGGGAGCTGGCGCCGCACTTTGCGGCCGCAGCCGCCGTGCGGGAGGGGCGGGTCGCCGAGCTGCACAGCCACTGCACGATCGGCCTGGCGCCGCTGGTCTACGTCGAGGGGGTGCGCGCCGGCTTCCAGGTGGTCCACACCGGCTGCGGGCCACTGTCGCGGGGGACCGCCCAGCCGGAGGTCGAGAACACGGTCCACAACCTGGCGGCGGCCGGCTTTGAGAGCTCGCTGGACCTGGAGGCAGCGGCGGCGGTGGCCGCGCACTTCGGGGAGCTGGCCCGCGCGAAGGGGCTGCCGGCCGGTGCGCCGCAGGAGTTCGATGGTGAGTACTACCGCCACCAGCTGCCGGGGGGGATGGTGACGACCACGCAGCGGATGCTCGCGGAGGTCCGCCGCCCTGAACTGTTCGGGGCCGTGCTGGAGGAGGTCACGCGGGTCCGCGCCGAGATGGGCTACCCGATCATCGTCACCCCCGTCTCGCAGTTCATCGCC
>DATJTS010000184.1:0-21101 GCA_035503035.1 Solirubrobacteraceae bacterium | reverse complement strand
CAACCGGCACGGCAGCCCGAAGCCGCCTCACTCCGGCGGGGGCCGACGCCACGAGCCGCGACCCGGCGCGCAGGCAAGCCGGCCCGCCGGCGCTAGTTCGGCCCAGCGCCGCCGTCGCCGCCGGTCCAACCGGCCGGGCGGGCCATCACGGGCAGCGTAAGTCCCGAGGGGTGCGCACCGTCGCGCAGGATCTCGATCTCGACCGCGCGCATGCTGGACGGCGCGGCCGAGGCGGGATCCTCGCCGGTGCCGGGATTGCGCGCGTAGCGCGGGTAGGCGCCCGAGGAGATCTGCAGACGGATCCGGTGTCCCGCCGCGAAGCGGTGCCCCAGCGGCCACAGCTCGAACTCCAGGCGCACACTGCCGTCCTGCAGGCGCCGGTCGCGCCCGGAACGCACCGAGGCCAGCGCGTCGCAGACATTGCGTGAGACACCGGCCGCGTCGACATCGCAGATCCGGGCGAAGATGTCGAACGACGGCGCTGAGCACCGCGCCCAGATCTCGACCACCGGCCGGCCGATCGCCTCGAGCGTCGTCTCCAGGGGCTCGGTCGTGAAGGTGAGCACGTCCGCGCGTGCCTCGAGCGGGCCGTTGTCGACCACCGCCTCGCGTGACATCAGCACCGGCCCGCCCAACGATGGGGTCGGGTCCGCGGGGTCGTAGCGGTAGCGCTCGGCACCCTCTGCCCCGGAACCGGGAAGCTCGGGCGACGGCGAGAGCACGCCGCCCGAGCGCGCGAACCAGCGCACCGGCTCCGCACCCGGCGGCGGCCAGACCTCGAACTCGCGCCGCACGGCCCCCTCCCCGCTCAGCCGCAGTTGCACCGGGAGCGCGCCACCACGATCACGCAACAGCCGATCGTCATCCAGCAGCTCGGCCCGCAGGAACGCGATCGCCTCACGGTGGCCGACGGCGGCCAGCTCGGGTGAGGTGTGCGTCCATGGACCGATCGTCACGCGGGGCGGCGGGCGGGCGGGGACCGAGTCCTGCAGCGCGCGGACGTCGTCGAGCATCCACGGCAGCAGGATGTCGTGCCAGCCGCCGACGAACGAGACGGGCACGGTGACCTGCGGCACCGTGGCGGAGAAGTCCCGGCGCATCCAGTAGTCGCCGTCGCGGCCGGGCTGCTCGAAGCTCTCGCGCAGCCAGGCGACCGGCGCCCCGGTGGCGGCCTCGTCGAGCCCGATCAGCGCATGGTCCCCGAACAACGTGCCGAGCGAGCGCAGCGCGCGGTTGATCCACAGCGGCGCCAGACGGCGCTCCTGGACCGCGATGATCGCCATCCACGACGCGATCGTCTCCAGCGAGATCGATCCGCCGGCGTAGGTCTGGCTGTGGAACTCGGAGGCGCTGACCTGGATCGCCATCGCCGCCAGGTCGTCCGGCTGCTCAGCGGCCAGCGCCCACTGCACGAGACCGAGGTAGCTCGGGCCGAACGTCGCCACCCGTCCGGTATGCCACGGCTGAGCGCGCAACCAGCGCAGCGTCGCAGCGCCATCGGCGCGCTCGTCGAACGGAGCGAACCGCCCGCCCGAGCCGAACGTGCCGCGCACACTCTGCAGCACGACCTGAAAGCCGCGCTCCGCGAGCAGGCGACCAAACAGGAGCCCGACGACCTGGCGGCGACCGTAGGGCGAGCGCACGAGCACCGTCGGCTGGGCCCGCGACGCCTCACCCGCGGCCACCCACCGATCCGCCAGCAGCACTGCGCCATCGTCCATCTCGACCGGCAGATCGCGCTCGTGGACGATCTCGGTCGTCAACGGATGCACCAGGTGCATGCGGCGGGCGAACAGCTCGCTGGCGAGCGTCATGACGGGTGAGCCTAGATAAAGACGCCGCCGTGTCCAATGCTCACCGTCACTCATCAAGGTTTGCGACGGTCAGGAACCGGACAGCTTGGAGGTTCAATGGTTTCCGAGGCGAGGCTCGAGCGGGGACTCCACGGCATCAGTCCGTCCGGTCCGGGCTGGTTCGTCATCAACGCCAGCGATGCCGAGTGGCAGGACGGTCCGTTCGGCGCCTACACGCCGTTCGAGAACACCGAGGAACGGTTCACCGAGCTCGGGATCAACGTCGCTGTGCTTCGGCCCGGGCAGCCGAACGCGTACTACCACGCCGAGAACGTCCAGGAGAACTTCCTGGTGCTGGAGGGCGAGTGCCTGCTCATCGTCGAGGACGAGGAGCGGCGCCTGAGGCGCTGGGACTTCGTGCACTGCCCGCCGGACACCCGCCACATCTTCGTGGGGGCGGGCGAGCGGCCGTGCGTGCTGCTCGGGGTCGGAAATCGCCGCCACGACGATCTCACGGTGCACTACCCCGTATCCGCCTTGGCGCAGCGCCACGGCGCCGGGGTGGTCAGAGAGACCGACGACCCCGGGGTCGCTTACGCCTCCGCGGACCCGGACATGCCGGTGGAGTTCGAGCGCCACTGGCTCCCGGACGACCCGCCCGGCGTCGCCGCACCGGCCGGCTGACCGGGCCCGGACGGCCTCGCACCCCCCGAACGGCCTCCACCTCCGAACGGCCTCCACCCCCGAACGGCCTCCAGCCGCGGGACGGTTCAGCCGCAACTGGGGCCGGCGGAGCCCAGCCGTGCGTCCACACCGGCGCGTGCGACCGTCATGGACGCTCGCGGAGCCGCCGATCAGAGTCATTGTGCCTCTCACCGCGCAGCGCTCCGATGGCATCCAGCTGTCCGCCGGCATCCGCCGCGCCCGTCGCACCGCGGCGTGCGCCCGTGCGGTCATGGCGACCGCGGCGATCGTCGCGATCGTGACCGAGCCCGCGGCGGCCGGCGCGGGGGGGTCCGGGCACTGGGCGCTCGCCGGGTTCGTGGTGATGCTCGCCACCGCCGCGGTCCAGCTCCTGATCCCCGGCCGGGGCCTGCTCGCCGTGGAGGAATCGCTCGCTCCGGTCTCGGCGTTGCTCATCATCGGTACCGGCCCCGCGCGGGTCACGATCGTCTCGCTGCTGTGGCTCGCCGCCGTGGCGTGCGGGGTCCTGGCTCGGGGCGGCCGGCAGCACTGGTTCGGGCGCACGCTGCTGCTGCTCTCGCTCGCACTTCCGCTGCTCACGCATCCGGGCCTGCATCAGCCGTTCGCCGACCTGTGCCTGGCGGCGATCGCCCTGCTGCTCACCTGCGGGCGCGTCACCCGCGAGCTGCGCGCGGTCGCCGAGCATGCCCGCTGGGAGGCCGATCACGACGGCCTGACGGGCGCGTTCTCACGGCCCGCGTTTCGGGCGGCGCTGGACGCGATCGCCACCACCGAGCACACGGGCTCCGGCGCGGCTCTGTTCATGATCGATCTGGACCACTTCCGCTCGATCAACAAGGCGCGCGGTCACGCCGCCGGCGACGCGGTGCTGGGAATCGTCGCCGACCGATTGCGCGCGGTCGCAGGCGACCATGGCCTGGTCGGCCGCCTCGGGGGCGACGAATTCGCGGTGGTGACCCGCTCCGCGGAGCCCGAGTCGGCGGCTCGGGCGCTCCTCGATGAGCTCCAGCCAACCGTCCCGCTGTCGATCGGCGTCGCCCGCGTCGGCCGGGACGGACACGATGCCGAATCGCTGCTGCGAGCGAGCGACATCGCACTCCGTGTCGCCAAGCGCGGTGGCGGCGGCGGTCGCGTCGAGTCCTACTCGGGCGAGTCGCTCTCCGACGACGGTCCGGGCGGGGCACGGCGCAGCCTGGAGCGTCTGATCGACGGGGACGGGCTGGCAATCGTGGCCCAGCCGATCGTCGACATCTCCCGCGGCGAGGCGCACGCCTACGAGGCGCTCGCGCGCTTTGAGGCCGGCAGCACCTCGAGCCCGCTGCACTGGTTCGCCCTCGCCGACGAGCTCGATGCGCGCGACCAGCTTGAGCTCGCCTGCCTGCGCGCCGCACTGCAACGCTTCTGCGAGCGGCCGCCCGGGACGTCGCTGAGCGTGAACATCTCCGGCTCGCTGCTGGCCGATCCTCGTACCCATGCCCTGCTCGCCGAGCACGAGGATCTGCATGGGCTGATCATCGAACTCACCGAGAACAGCGTCGTCGACGACACCTCCGGTCTGACCGGGCACATCCGCGGCCTGAGCGCGCGAGGCGCCCAGTTCGCGCTCGACGACATGGGCGCCGGCTATTCGGGGCTCACCCAGATGATGACCGTCCGTCCTGACTACCTGAAGCTCGACCGCGGGCTGATCAGCGGGATCGACACCGACCCCGGTCGGGCCGCGCTCGTCGCGGCGATGCTGAGCTACGCCGAGCACACCGGCGGCCGGCTCGTCGCCGAGGGGGTCGAGACAGCGGGCGAGCTCGAGGCGCTCCGCGAGCTCGGGGTCACCCTCATCCAGGGCTTCTATCTCGGCCGCCCCGGTCCGGGGTGGCCGACGCCCGACCCCGCCGCGGCGCGGCGCGCGACCGCGCTCAGTTAGTGGCCGTTGGCGGCCGCCGCCTGCAGCCGCCATCCGTTCTCGCCCGGGAGCGCGAGCGCGTCCTTGGGTCCCCACGACCCCTGGGCGTACGGCTCCGTGCTCGGAGGGTGCTTGAGGACGGGATCGACGACCTCCCACAGCCGCTCGATCTGGTCCGCGCGCGTGAACAGCAGCCGCTCGCCGAGCATCACGTCGTGCAGCAACCGCTCGTAGGCCTCCAGGCCGTCGTGACCGTCGAACGCCTCATCGACGTCGAGCTGGAAGGCGGCCTGACCGAGCGAGATCGTCGGGCCCGGGATCTTCGCCTGCACCTCGATCCGCACCTGTGGGTCGTCCGAGAGCTCGAACACGAGCTCCGAGGGACGCGTGCCGCTCGGGTGGGCGGGGTTCGTATCAGGGAAGATGCGCAGCGGCGCCTCGGTGAAGCCGATCGTCACCGTCCGCCGGCCCTCGGTCATCGCCTTACCGGTGCGCAGATAGAACGGGATCCCCGACCAGCGCCAGGTATCGACCCACACCTCGAGCGCGGCGAACGTCTCGACCGTGGAGTCGTCGGCCACCCCATCCGTCTCCCGATACCCGTCGTACTGCCCGAACACGACCCGCTTCGGGTCGAGTGGACGCACCGCCTGGAAGACCTTGCTGCGCTCGGTGTGCACCGAGTCCGCGTCGATCCGTGACGGCGGCTCGAGCGCCACGATCCCGAGGATCTGCATGAGGTGGGTGACGATCATGTCCCGGAACGCCCCGGTCTCCTCGTAGAAGCCGGCGCGCCCCTGGATGTCGATCTTCTCCGGGACGTCGATCTGCACGTAGGCGACGTGATCGCGGTTCCACACCGGCTCGAAGATGCCGTTGGCGAAACGCAGGGCGAGAATGTTCTGCGCCGCCTCCTTGCCGAGGAAGTGGTCGATCCGGTAGATCGATTCCTCGGAGAGCACCTCGTGGAGCGCCGCGTTCAGTGACCGGGCGCTGTCCACGTCGTGACCGAACGGTTTCTCGACCACGAGCGAGGCGTTCTCGGCGATCCCGCTGCCTCCGAGCATCCGCACCATCGGCTCCATCGCGCCGGGCGGGACCGACAGGTAGACGAGCCGCTCACCCTGAGCGTCGATCTCGTGCTCGGCGGCCTTGATCGCGGCGGCGAGCCCGGAGCCGTCATCCGCGTCGGAGACGACGAAGCTCAGCCGCTCGGCGAAGTCGCGCCAGCTGTCGTCGAGCTCCATGCGCCCGAACTCGCCGAGCGCCTCGTGGACGTGGTCGCGAAAGTCCTCGTCTGAGCCCAGCGCGTGCCGGCCGGAGCCGATGATCCGGAAATCCTCCGGCATCAGGCCCGCCTTGAACAGGTGGTAGAAGCCGGGGAACAGCTTGCGCTTGGCCAGGTCGCCGGTCGCTCCGAAGAGGACCAGGACGCGGTTGGACGGGCGGCGCTGCACGGTGTCGGTGTCACGTGATGGCATGGCGAATTCCTACCCGACTCGCGGGCAGATCACGAGTGCCCCGAGATCGCGTGCGGGACATAGGGCTCCTCGAGCGCCTCGATCTCCGCCGCGGAGAGCTCGAGCTGCTCGGCGGCGAGCGCGTCGGCGACATGCCCGGGCTTGGTCGCGCCCACGATCGGCGCGGTGACGCCCTCACGCGCGAGCAGCCACGCGAGCGCCACCTGCGCGGGCGCGGCGCCGCGTGCATCGGCGACTTCCTGGAGCCGGTCGACCACGTCGAAATCCGCGTCGGTGTAGAGCGTGTCCGCAAAGCCGTCCGTCCGCGCCCGCGTCGTGCTTCGCTCGCCGCCGCGCCCTCGGTTGCCGGTCAGCATCCCGCGCGCCAGTGGGCTCCACGGGATCACCCCCACCCCTCGATCGATGCACTGCGGGATCATCTCGCGCTCCTCCTCGCGATAGAGGAGGTTGTAGTGGTTCTGCATCGAGACGAACGGCGTCCTGGCGACCGCTTGGAGCTTGGCGAACTGCCAGGCGTACATCGAACTGGCGCCGATGTAGCGCGCCTTGCCGGCCTTCACCACGTCGTGCAGAGCCTCCATCGTCTCCTCGACCGGCGTCGAGGGATCGAATCGGTGGATCTGGTACAGGTCGACGTAGTCCATCTGCAGGCGCCCGAGCGACCCGTCGATCGAGGCCATGATGTGCTTGCGCGAGAGGCCACGGCCGTTCTCCCCGGGCATCGTGCGGCCATGCACCTTGGTCGCCACGACGTACTCCTCGCGCATCCCGAACAGCTTGGGCAGCGTGCGGCCGGTGATGACCTCGCTCTGTCCGCCGTTGTAGACGTCAGCGGTGTCGAAGAACGTGATCCCACCCTCGACCGCCTCCCGGATCAGCGGCTCGGCCTGCGCCTCGTCCAGCGCCCATTCGCGGCTCTCGTGTTTGCCGTAGCTCATCATCCCCAGGCACACGCGCGAGACACGCAGGCCGGTCGCTCCGAGGTTCACGTGGTCCATGCGTCAGCTCCTGGGGTCGCGGGCGGGATGGATCACGACGCTAGCCAGCCGGTCGCAGCACGTCGGCGCGGTGAAAGTGGGTGAAGACCCGGCCGGCGCCGTCGGGCGCCGGGGTGCCGAGCGTGGCGAACGCCTGCTCGAGCGCGCCACGGTGCTCGTCGAGCAGCGCCTCTCGCGCCGGGTCGACCGCGAGCATCCGCCCACGGAACGCATCGGCGCTCTGCAGCTGGGTCTCGGTGCGGTAGCGCTCGGTGTGAACGCGCCGCAGCCCGGCGGCCTCGCTGCGCTCGATCGCCGCGAGCGCCGCCGCCCTGGCCTCGGTCTCGACCTCGATCACCGACTGCAGCTCGAACCAGTCGCCCTCCGGGAGCGGCTCGGATACGTAGACGGCGCCCCCGTCGCGGAGCACCCGCCGCGCCTCGCGGAGCGCCGCGTCCATCTGATCGATTGACACGTGGTGGAGAGAGCGCATGAACACGACGAGATCCTGGCTCGCGTCGCCGAGCGGAAGCGCCTCCGCGCGGCCGATCGCGTACTCGACGCCCGCCTGCTCCTCGGCCGCTGCCCGCGCGGCGGCGAGCAGGTCGCCGGAGATCTCCAGTGCCGTCACCCGCGAGCCGTCGGCTGCCAGCGCGCGGGCCAGCCAGCCGTTCCCGCAGCCGACGTCGACGCTGCCCGTCCCCGCCACGTTGACGAGACGCTCCAGCACCGCGATGTCGCTCGTCACCTGCACGGGCCCGCACTCTATTCGGCTCTCCCGTAGACCCACCCGGTCGTCGGCCGCGCGGACGGTCTCGATTTTCCCCCGGTGCGGGGGAAGATCGAGATCGCACACGTGGCACAGACCCGCCGCGGGCATCGCCTGGCAGGCTGTGCTCGGTGCCTCTCACCCGCGTCGACCTCGAACTCCCCTACACCGGACCGCTCGACCGC
This sequence comes from Solirubrobacteraceae bacterium, assembly GCA_035503035.1. Classification (GTDB taxonomy): domain Bacteria; phylum Actinomycetota; class Thermoleophilia; order Solirubrobacterales; family Solirubrobacteraceae; genus Palsa-465. The sequence continues at coordinate 13,291 of DATJTS010000184.1, read as the reverse complement.
GGCGCGCTCGTCGACTATTTCGCCAACCGGGCGGTCCCGGGGATCGAGCGAGTCGAGCCGGACGGCACCTACGTCCGCAGCCTCGCTCTCCCGCATGGCCCCGCCCTCGTCACCTTGAGACTCGGGGAGGCCGGTCCACCGCTCACCGGCGCGCTCGCCCTCGGCGACCGGACAGACCGCGGCGCCGCGGAGACGATCTGCCGGCAGCTGCTCGACCTCGACCACGACCCCGCCCCGGTGCAGGATCGTCTCGGCGACGACCCGCTGCTCGGGCCGGCGGTCGGAGCCTCCCCCGGCCGCCGTGTCCCCGGCGCGGTGGACGCGACGGAGCTGTGCGTCCGCACCGTCCTCGGTCAGCAGATCTCGCTCGCGGGGGCGGCGACCGCCGCGGGTCGCCTGGTCGACCGCTTCGGCGCAGAGCTTGGACCGTTGGCCGACGGCGAGGTGACCCATCTGTTCCCCACCCCGGCCGCCCTGGCGCACGCGGACCCCGAGACGCTGGCCATGCCCCGCGCCCGAGCGCGCTCACTGGTCGGCCTCGCCGCGGCGCTGGCCGGCTCAGAGCTCGTCCTGCGCCGCGGAGGCGACCCGGCCGCCGCGCGCGAGCAGCTGCTCGCGCTCCCCGGCATCGGCCCCTGGAGCGCCGACTACATCGTGATGCGGGTGCTCGGCGACCACGATGTGTTCCTGGCGAGCGATCTCGGAGTCCGCCGAGCGCTCGAGCGTGCCGGCGTGGCCGCCGACCCGCGCTCCGCCGCCGCTCTCGCCGAGCGCTGGCGCCCGCTTCGCTCCTACGCGATGCAATACGTGTGGACGCTCTGAGCCCGGCTCAGCGCAGCCGCGCCCGCAGCGCCTTGCGGTCGATCTTGCCGACCGCGGTGAGCGGCACCGCCTCGACGACGTGAACCTCGCGGGGGTACTTGTAGCCGCCGATCCGCTCCTTGGCCCAGACGACCAGTGCCTCAGGGGTCAGAGTCGAGCCCGGGGTGAGCGCCACGAACGCGACGACCTCCTCCCCATGGCGCTCGCTCGGCGCGCCGACGACGCCGGCCATCGCCACTTCCGGGTGCTCGGTGAGCAGGTCCTCGACGTCCCGGGGATAGACGTTGAAGCCGCCTCGGATGATGAGGTCCTTCTTGCGGTCGACCACGAACAGGTAGCCGCGGGCGTCCAGATAGCCGACGTCCCCGGTGTGGAGCCAGCCGTCGTGGATCGCGGAGGCGGTCGCCTGCGGCGCGCGCCAGTAGCCCCGCATCACCCCGGGCGACCGCACGCAGATCTCACCGATCTCACCGGGCGGCAGCGGCCGGGCCGAGCCGTCGCGAATCTCGAGCTCCGTTCCCGGCACGGGAATGCCGACCGAACCGGATCGCTCGCGGCCCACCGGTGTCGAGGAGATGAGCGCCGCGGTCTCCGTCATCCCGTAGCCCTGGCGGATCAGCGTCCCCGGCATGCGCGCCAGGAATGCCCGTTCGGTCTCCTCCGGCAGCGGTGCGCCGCCCGAGGTGAGGTAGCGCAACGATGAGAGGTCGTAGTCCTCGAGCGGCTGGCCGAGCAGCAGTTGGATCATCGTCGGCACCACCGAGCTCTGCTGCAACTCGTGGTCCTGCACCATCTCCAGGAACTCGGTCGGCTGAAACCAGCGGAGCAGCACCGTGAACGCCGGCTCCTCGGCGTGGAGGGCCGAAACGGTGACGAGCAGCCCGTAGGCGTGCGAGAGCGGCAGGGTGACCAGCGCGCGAGTGACGCCGGGCTGGTGGGCGGAGCGGTACGCCGCCTGCCCGGTGTAGTGCAGGCTCGCGTGCGAGAGCATGACGCCCTTGGCGCGTCCGGTGGTGCCGCCGGTGTAGAGCAGCGCGGCCAGGTCGTCCTCGTCGCGGTCGGCGATCCCCGCCGCCGGCGACTGCTCGAGCTCGCCCACGGTCATCACCGGTCCGACCTCGGCGTTCTCGACCGCCTCGGTGCAGAGGACATGCCGCAGCTCGGCGAGACCGGCGGACGCGGTACGGATCTTGTCCAGGAACTCCGGTGTGGTGACCACCGCCCGCGCGCCCGAGTCAGCGAGCACGTGGCGGAGCTCGGCCTCACCGAGCAGGAACGTCACCGGCGTGACGACCAGTCCGGCACGCCACAGAGCGTGATAGGTGATTGACACCTCAGGACAGTTGGCCATGCAGACCGCGACCCGGTCGCCCGGCATCAGGCCGAGCTTCGCCAGTCCGCCGCCCAGCCGCGCCGCGCGCTCGGCGAGCATCGCCGAACTGTGCAGGCGGCCTTCGAACAGGAGCGCCGGATGGTCGCCGCGGCGCTGGAGGCCCTCTTCGGCGACGCGAGCCAGGTGCCGCGGGCCGGCGGCGGCGCGCTCGGCGGGGCTCATGTCCGTGACACCGGCATCCGCGGCGAGGTTATTACGGCGTGGCGGGCGCTCCGCGCGGGAAACGGTCGCGCAGGTTGTTCACCATTTCGGGGTCAGGAACCGGACACCGCTGCCGATAAACGAGGCCGTATGGCACGGCCGGCCCCTATCCAGACACCCCGAGAGCTGTCATGAGGCTCGTCCGCGTCGACCGCGTCACCGACGGGATGGAGCTCGCCCGGGACGTCCCTGCGGCAACGCTCGGCTCCGCGCCGCTCTTGCGACGTGGCGTGACGCTGACCGCCGCGGTCGGCTCCTCTCTGGAGCGACGCGGGGTGCGCGCGGTCTGGATCGAGGACGATCTCGGCGACGGCATCGTCCCGGTACAGCCGCTGTCCGACGAGGTCCGGCGCTCTGCCGAGCGGGCCGTCGTCACCTGTTTGGACGGCGCCCGTGAGACCGGAACCGGCGTCAGCCCCGAAGCGCTCACGCATCTGGAGACGGCCGCTCGCGGCGTCATGGACGCGATGGAGGATTGTCCCGAGGCCGCACTGGCACTCGATGATCTCGCCAGCGCGGACAGCTACACCTACAGCCACTCGATTCGCGTCACCACGCTCGGACTCGTCCTTGGCCACCGGATCACCCGGCTCGACGGGTGGCTCGACTGGCGTGGCCAGCGCCGCTATGACTCCGTCGAGACGCGGATGTCCGAGATGGCGATGGGTCTTCTGATCCACGACATCGGCAAGATCGCGGTCCCCGAGGCGGTGCTCAACAAGCCCGGTGAGCTCACCGCCGATGAGTGGGATCTGATTCGCACCCACCCGAGCGCGGGCGCCTCGCTGCTGCCCGCCGATCGCGTCTCCGCCCTCAGCATCGCGATCGTGCGTGATCACCACGAGCGCTGGGACGGCGATGGCTACGAGGCCGGCCGGGCCGCCGACGAGATCCATCCGTTCGCGCGGATCGCCTCGGTCGCCGACGTCTACGACGCGATCACCGCGGATCGGCCCTACAAGGCCGCCAACCCGCCCCACGTCGGCGTTCGCGCGATCCAGGAAGGCGCCGGAACGCAGTTCGACCCGAGCGTCGTCGACCACTTCCTCCACATCGCAATGCCCTATCCGATCGGCTCTGAGGTCACGCTTCCCGACGGCTCCAGCGGAGTCGTGGCCAGCGTGAGCCCCCACAGCCCCGACTCACCGGTCGTCCGGCACCGCGACGCCTCCGGGCGCTTCCACGAATCCGAGATGCGCATCGTGGACGGACTCGTGCAGGGCGATCTCCAGGGTTTGTACAACTGAAGGCGGGCAAACCTTGGACATCCGGCCAACAACCTCCGCCGACCCGATGGACATCATGCCCGTCATCACCACCCCCGCAAGGAGGGAAATCCGATGAGTCCCGAACGAACCCAGGCATACCGGCGTGTGATGCGCACGATTGACGAACTCGGCCCGAGCAAGCTGCTGAGCTCCGAGCAGGACCGCATCCGTCTCGCCGCTGACAACCTCATCTTCAGCTCCAACCTCGCCTCCGACGAGCCGGCGCTCGACGCGCTGAGCGACATCGAGGAGCTGTGCGCCGCGCTGGTCGACAGCGGTCGCTGGGAGACCGTGACCGCCGAGCGCCTGGACCGCGACCTTCGCGCCTGCGGACCCACCGAGCCGGTGGCGGCGGCCGCCTGAGCGATCTCCCGGACCTGCAGCGGTTCCGAGACGCCCAATCGGGCGGCACCTACGAGCGTGCCCTCGCTGAACTGCGGGCGGGGAGCAAGACCGGCCACTGGATATGGTTCGTCTTCCCCCAGCTCGACGGTCTCGGCCACAGCCCGACCGCGCGCCACTACGCGATCCAATCGCTGCAGCACGCTCGCCGGTACGCAGCGGACCCCGTACTCGGCCCACGTCTGCGCGACTGCTTCCAGGCCCTGCTCGATCTGCCCGCCTCCGCGACCGCAGAGGACGTCCTCGGGTCGGTCGACGCCATGAAGCTCCGCTCCTGCGCAACGCTGTTTGCGCACTCCGGCGACGACACCGCCGTCGCGGTGCTCAGCCGCTTCTACGACGGCTCCGAGGACGGCGCGACTCTCCGACTGCTCGCCTCGGCCGCCGGGTAGCGTAGCCGTCGATGAACCCTTCTCAAGCGGCGAGGTCCTCCCGGCGCACCGCTCGGGCAGAGGACGTGTTTCTGCTCGACGACACCCTGACCGACGCCGAGCGCGAACTGCGTGACCGCGTCCGTGCCTACGGGGACGAGCACGTCTTGCCGGTGATCAACGACTACTGGGAGCGAGCCGAGTTCCCGTTCGAGCTGGTCGCACCGCTCGCCGAGCTGGGAGTGGTCGGCGGGACCATCGACGGCTACGGCTGCCCCGGGCTCGCGCACCGAGCCGCGGGGATCGTCGCCCGTGAGCTCGCCCGCGCCGACGGCTCCCTGAACACCTTCTTCGGTGTCCATTCCGGCCTGGCGATGGGTTCGATCGCGCTGCTCGGCTCCGAGGCGCAGAAGCAGCGCTGGCTTCCCCCGATGGCCCGCCTGGAGACGATCGGAGCGTTCGCGCTCACCGAGCCCGAGCACGGATCCGATTCGGTGTCCCTGCAGACCCGTGCGCGACGCGACGGTGGGCACTGGGTGCTCGATGGCCACAAGCGCTGGATCGGCAACGCATCAATCGCCGACGTTGTCGTCGTGTGGGCCCGCGACGAGGAGGGAGACGTCGGCGGGTTCCTGGTGGAGCGTGGCACCGACGGCTTCGACCCCTCGAGCGTGATCGAGGGCAAGATCGGCAAGCGCGCCGTCTGGCAAGCCGAGATCACACTCGACGGGGTCCGCGTCCCGATCGCACACCGGCTCGAGCACGCCCGCGGCTTTCGCGATACCTCGCGCGTGCTCGACGGCACCCGCGGCGGCGCCGCGTGGGAGTGCGTCGGACACGGGATGGCCTGCGTGGAGGCGGCGGTTCGCTATGCCGACGACCGCGAGCAGTTCGGCCGGCCGATCGCGTCCTTCCAGCTCGTCCAGTCCAAGCTCGCCACGATGGCCGCCGAGCTGACCGCGATGCAGCTCGTCTGCTTCCGGCTGGCGGAGCTGCAGCAGTCCGGCCGGGCGACCGCCGAGATGTCGTCGCTGGCCAAGCTTCACAACGTGCGCAGGGCCAAGCTGATCTGCTCCGAGGCGCGCGACATCCTGGCCGGCAACGGGCTGTTGCTGGAGAACCACGTCGCGCGGCACCTGACCGACATGGAGATCGTCGACACCTATGAGGGGACCGACTCGATTCAGTCACTGATCCTCGGCCGGGCGCTGACCGGGATCTCGGCGTTCACCTAGGAATGGTGAACGCGTCGAGCGCAGCCTCGACTCGGGCGTGGGTTGCGCACCCGCCGAGGTGGTCGTTGACGAGCCCCATCGACTGCATGAACGCGTAGGCCGTCGTCGGCCCGGTGAAGCGCCAGCCTCGTCGCTTGAGGTCCTTTGAGAGCCGCGTCGACTCCTCGCTGAACGTCTGCACCTGGCGCGTCGCCCGGTCGGTCGCAGCCGACCGCCGCTGGGGCGCGAAGCTCCAGATGTGCCGAGCCAGCGAGCCCTCGGCATCAATCAGCTCCACCGCGCGAGCGGCGTTGTTGATGACGGCTTCGATCTTGCCGCGATGGCGGACGATCCCGGCATCCTGCAGCAGACGCGCGACGTCGTCGGGGCCGTAGCCGGCGACCACGCGGAAGTCGAAACCGGCGAACGCGGCGCGAAACGCCTCCCGCTTGCGCAGGATCGTCAGCCAGGAGAGGCCGGACTGGAAACCCTCCAGCGAGAGCTTCTCGAACAGCCGCACGTCGTCGTCGCTTGGGAAGCCCCATTCGGTGTCGTGGTAGGCGACGTAGTCGGGCGCCGAGCCCGCCCACGCGCAGCGCGCGACCCCGTCCTCCCCGAGCAGGACGCCGTCGGGAAGGGGCTGTGTCTCCGCGGCGGTCACGAAGCGGTCAGTTGCGGGAGGCGCAGTCCGCGCACAGCCCGCAGACGACGACCTGGGCGTTGTCAGGGCGGAAGCCGAGCGCCGTGGCGGCCTGCAGGGCCGCGGCGCGGTCGGTACCGCAGTCGAGGTCGGCGACCGCGCCACAACGGCGACAGACGAAGTGATCGTGCGCATCGGTGCGGGCGTCGAACATCACCGCGCCGGTCGCGCCCGGGACGCGACGAACCTGTCCGAGCTCTTCCAGCAGCTCGAGTGTCGCGTACACGGTGGGGAGCGAGACGCCGGGCATGCGCTGGCTGACCTCGCCGAAGACGGCCTCGGCGGTCACGTGCCCGCCGGTCTCACGAACGACCCTGGCGATCGCAAGTCGCTGAGGGGTGACCCGGCCTCCGCGCGCGCGAAGTGCCTCGGACAGTGCGGTTTCGATGGTGTCCATGGGCGGGGTTGACGGTACCACAGCAGAGCCGTTCTCTTGAGCGAAATGCTATCTTACTGCTCTTGCGATAGCTGGGGTGTCCGGGGCACGACGGAGCATGTGTGCCGACGCGCCAGTCGTCGAGGAGGAGCCACTTGGCCGAGCCGTCTCACAGCGCACCGCAGTATCCCGAGGGGCACCGACGGCGCCCCGCCGTCGATCTGGATCCTCCCTGCGCCGACGTGAGCGGTCGTGAAGCGGGCTACCTGCTCGCTCTGCACCAGCTCGCATCGGCGACCCAGCCGCCGACGCAGAAGGGTCTGGCCCAGTCGATGGGGGTCTCGGCCCCGACCGCACTTGAGATGGTCCGTCGTCTGCGGCGGATGGGCCTGGTCGAGGCCGACCGGCTCGAGCTGACGCCGAAGGGCACGTCGGCGGCGCTGTTGCTCGCCTCGCGCCGCCACGCCGCCCACCTGCTCACCGGTGACGTCCTCGGCTACACCGACGCGGCCACCAACCCGGAGGCGGCCCGCCTGGCACCGTCGCTGTCACGCGAGCTCGCCCGCAAGCTGCTCGCGGTCCGCCCGCCGCGCGAGAACTGAGCCGCGCTCACCATCGCGCTCACCGGTGGCGTGCGGCGGCGATCTCCTCCGCGCAGCGGTAGCCGCTGCGCAACCCGCCCTCGATATAGCCCTGGAAGTTCATCGACGTCTGCTCGCCGGCGAAATGCAGCCGTCCTTCGCGGCGGCCCTGGATGCCGTTGAAGGCCGTGAACTGGCCGACGGCCAGGTAGGAGTAGGCCCCGAGGATGTACGGATCGCCTGAGGACCACACGAAGAACGCCTTGCCGTTGTACTGGGCGCTGCTGCCCGGGAACAGCTGCTCGAAGCTGGCCAGGTAGTCCGTCACCATCTGTGCGGGCGGCGCGCCGCGATACGTCGTCAAGCCATAGCGCGACCCCCAGCCCTGACCGACCGACCCGCCTGGCAACGCGGCGAGAACCCCCGCGGGGCCGGGTTGGTAGTCGGTGGCGTCCCATGTGCCCTGCACGATCGTGTCGGTGTAGGCGTTGCCCGTCTGGCGGCTCTGGTCCCACACGCGCGATGAGTACTGCAGAAAGAACTTGGCGTTGCTGCCCATCGGCTGTTCCTGGATCGCCCGTCGATGCACCGGGCGGATCGACACTCCGCTCAGGTCGACCTGGCGAAGGGTCGTGAACGGGATCGCGAGGACGACCTGGTCGGCGACCACCTGCGCGGTGCTCGATCCGGCGGCGAAGCTGCAGACGACCCTTCCGTCAGAGCGAGAGCTCAGCCCGACCAACTGCTGACCGAGGTGCACGGAGTCCTGCGGCAGCCGGTCGATGATCCCCGAGATCAGCAGGTCGTTTCCACTGTGCAGATGCCACTTCTCGTTGCCCCCATCGAGCTCCGGGGTGGAGCGGGGCTGAAGACCGGACCGCGTCGAGGAGTCCGCCCCCAGCAGGTCGATCAGGTTCAGCGACGAGGTGTTCTCGGCGGGCCCACCGTACTCGTCCAGGATCGCGGAGATGCAGAGCCGGCCGAAGTCGCCCTGCGAACCGCCCGGAAGATACGCGTCCAGCCACTCGGTGACCGACATCTGATCCCACTTCCGGGCCCAGGGGGTGCCGTGCCGATACGTCGTCGGCCACCCGGCCTTGGCCGCCGCCTGCTTGAACAGCGCGTACCCGTACTTTCGCCAGTCGCGGTTGACGGAGTGCTGGGCGACCAGACGACCGTCGAACCAGAACGACTCCTGGTCCGGGTTGATCCCAGCCGGATAGCGCTCGGTGTTGTCGAGCGTCAGCCCCAGCCGGCGCGCCAGGTGCAGCGTCGCCGTGTGCTCGGGATTGATGAACTCCGCGTGCTCCTCGACGAGCTGACCGTCGTCGAAATAGCCACGAAGCGTCTGGATGCGGCCTCCAGTCCGGTCTGACCATTCGTAGACGTCCGCGCGGATCCGGTGACGCTCCCACAGCCGATAGGCGCAGCCGAGCCCCGCGATGCCCGCACCGACGATCACGATCCGCGCCTCCGGATCGCCTTCGCCCGCCGCCACCGTCGGCCACGCACCCCCGACGCCCAGGGCGAGGGCCGTGCCGCCGGCGCCCTGCAGCAGTGTCCGCCGCGTGAGGCCCCCATCGGCCCCCGCGCCCGATCCCTCCGATCGAAGCAGCGCCTCCTGGGCGATCCTGATCCGAGCCAACGCGGATCCCGCTCGTGACGCCATTCCTGGTCTCCTCCTCCTCGGGTGCGGAAATCCTATGACCTGTGACAATGCGTCGCGCAGTGCTGGGCAGACACATCTCACGCGGCCGAGGCCTGACCGCCGCGTTCACGTGCGCGGCGGTGTGCGCGGGGCTGTCCGGGTGCGGCACCGCGACGCGCGTGGTCCATCCGGCCGCGGCCGCGCTCACCCGGACGGTGCGGGTCAGCGACGCCGTCGCTGCGACCGCGAGCGCGACTCTCCCCCTCGCCGGCCGCGTCGTCGGCGTCGACCCCGGGCACAACGGTCGCAACTACACCGACCCGGGATACATCGACCACCAGATCTGGAACGGGCGCGAGTACGAGGACTGCGACACGACCGGCACCGAGACCGACAGCGGCTACACCGAGGCGCGCTTCAACTGGAACGTCGCCGGCTATCTGGTCGCCGATCTGCACCGGGAGGGCGCGCACGTCGTCCTCACCCGGCACAGCAACGACGGCGTCGGGCCGTGCGTCACCCGGCGCGCGCAGATCATGAACCGCGCCCATGTGGCGGTCGAGATCTCAATCCACGCCGACGGCGGTCCCGCGAACGGGCGCGGCTTCGCGATCCTCGAGCCGGTCGCGGACGGGATCAACGACCCGCGCCCGTCACGCCGGTTCGCCCGCATCCTGCGCTCGCGCTTTGAGGCCGGGACCTCGATGCCCGTCTCCACCTACGACGGGATCGACGGCCTCCAGCCTCGTGACGACCTCGCGGGCGAGAACCTCGTGCGCGAGCCCTATGCCCTCATCGAGTGCGGGAACATGCGCAACGCGACCGACGCCGCGCTGCTCACCTCGTCGCGCTGGCAGCGACGAGCGGCCGCGGCGATCGCGAGCGCGATCACCCGCTTCCTGCGCTGAACCAGACACCGGCTGAGCTCAGCGCGGCGACTCGCTGCTCACCGCGATCGGGGCATCGAGCGCCGGGGCCTCGGCGGCCGGGGCCGGGCCTGCCGGAGCGGGGAAGCGCACTGTGACGGACAGGCCGCCCGCGGGTTGGGAGCCGAGATCGAGCTCGGCGTCATGAGCATGGACGATCGCCTCGACGATCGACAGCCCGAGGCCCAGCCCGCTCGACGCGTCGTCGCCGACGCGCTCGGCGCCGAGCCGCTGGAACGGCGCGAGCAACCGGCGCAACTCGGCCGCACGAACGACCGGGCCCGTGTTGCGGACCGTCACCGTCGCCCTCCCCGCGACCGTCGCCACGACAACCGCCACCTTGCCGCCGGCGATGTTGTGACGGATCGCGTTGTCGACCAGGTTCGCCACCAGGCGGGTGATGAGCCACCGATCTCCATCGAGCACTGCCTCCGAGAGCGAGTGCTCCACCCGCAGACCCAGAGCGACCGCCTCGAGCTCGCGAGGCGCGACGACGTCCGCGGTGATCGCCGCGAGGTCCAGCCGCTCACGACGGTCGAGGCCGCGCTGTCCGCGGGCGAGGGCGAGCAGCGCGTCGATCAGCTGCTGCTGGGTCGCGGTCTCCTCAAGCGCCTGTCCGCACACGGTGCGGAAGCTCTCCAGATCCGCATCCGGGTCCGACAGCACCATCTCCAGCAACGCGCGCACCGCAGTCAGCGGCGTGCGCAGTTCATGCGAGGCGTTCGCGACGAACCGCCGTTGAGCATCGAATGCACCCTCCAGTCGCGCGAGCAGAGCGTCGATGGTGTCGGCAAGCTGGTGCAACTCGTCGGGCGGGCCGGCGAGCGCCAGGCGCTCGTGCAGGTTCTCCTCGGAGATCTCGCGGGTGCGTGCGGTCATCGTCCGTAGCGGTGCGAGCACCCGTCCGGCGACCAACCAACCGAGCAGCGCCGAGAGCAGCGCCATCAACGCCAGCGCGATCAACGACTCGACCTCCAGCTGGTGCAGGTCGCCGATCCGCTGCTGGTAGCCCGCGATCTGCACCACCGTCTTGCCGACCCGGGAGTGGATGAGACGGCGAATCGCCGGCGGCAGGACGCCGGACGACTTCTTCGCTGCCTCGAAATGAGGCCCGGCGAGCACACCCCGGCGAGACGGCAGCGCCACCAATCGGTCCGGAGAGACGACCGTGCTCGCGTGCTGCACCAGCCCGTAGGTGATCGCCAGCAGACCCGCACCGCACACCAGGAAGAGCAGCCCGTACAACACCGTCAACCGCCAGCGCACCGTCGTCCGCGGGTGGCGCAGCCGCGCCAGTATGCGGCTGGGAAGCGTGGCGATGCTCACGGCTCGCTGTCAATCCGGTAGCCGACTGGGGTGACCGTCTCGATCGGGTCCGGTTGCCCCAGCTTGGAGCGCAATCGGGACACGGTCATCCGCACGGTGTTCGTGAACGGGTCCGTGGCATCGTCCCACGCGCGCTCGAGGATCTCCTCTGTCGAGACAACCGCGCCCTCGGCGAGCAACAGCACCTCGAGCACCGCGAACTCCTTGGGGCTGAGGTGGAGACGCTGCCCACCGCGGGAGACCCGGCGGCGGGCGGGATCGAGCACGAGATCCCCCTGTGCGAGCAGGGGCGGCCGCGGGCGCCGTGAGCGGCGGGCGAGCGCATGAACGCGGGCGACCAGCTCGGCGAGCGCAAACGGCTTGGACAGGTAATCGTCGGCTCCGAGGCCGAGCCCCTCGACCCGCTCCTCGATCGCCGCCGCCGCGGTCAGCATCAGGATCGCGCCCGGGTACTCGCCGGAGGCGAGGCTGCGGCACACCTCGTCGCCGTGAACGAGCGGGAGGTCTCGGTCGAGCAGGACGACGTCGTAGGTCGTCACCGAGGTCCGCTGCAACGCCTCGCGCCCGTCGAAGGCGAGATCGACCGCAACTCCGTCCCGGCGCAGCACGGTGGCGATCGTCTCGGCCAGCCGGGCGTGATCCTCGACCACCAGCACCCTCATCTCGTCACTCCTCGGTGATCGATGGACGTGCCGCCGAGCAGCGGCCCGGCGGCACCTGGATCAATGATCGCGCAGCCCATGTCACAGCGATGTAACAGCGTTACGGCGGTGTTAGCGGCACGTCCGTACAACTGCCGTGCCCGGCGCCACCGGCCGCGGCGTCGACATGCAAAACCACCGTCTGACCACCTCCACTCCTCGCCGGGCCGCGGTCATCGTGGCCGTGGGATTGTCGCTGACCGGATGCGGAGTCGCGGGCGGGGGCGGCGACGGGAGTGGCGGCACGACCACCACCGGTGGCGCGAGCACGCTGATCGCGATGTCGCACTGCATGCGGGCACACGGCGTGTCGAACTTCCCCGACCCGACCAACTCAGCAGGAGGCGGGGTCGGGATGTCCGTGACGATGACCCCCGGGAGCTCGGCGGTCACGGTCGCTGGGATCACGTTCAGTGGCCCCGTGTTCGTGACGGCCGAGAAGGCCTGCCACTTCGGACCCGACGGCTCCAAGCCGAAGCTGACCGAAGCCCAGAAGCAGGCGATGCTGAAGAGCGCGGAGTGCATGCGCCGGCATGGCGTGCCCAACTTCCCCGATCCGGCGTTCGGCCCCAGCGGTGGCGTCAAGATCGACAGCAGCCAGATCAATGTCAACTCGCCGGCGTTCCAGACGGCCGCCAAAGCCTGCCGCGGCGTGGGCATGGGGATCCCGGGCGGCGGCTGATGCAGCGCCCTGGTCGGACGGGGGTGATCGCCGCCCTCGCTCTGCTGATCGCGGCCGCCGTGGTCGTCGTCCTCGTCGTGCGTTCGAGTCCGGGCGCGGCATCGGGCTCGACGGGATCCGCGGGCACGACCGGGGGCTCGGCGACCGTGCGCCGGCGCAACCTGGTCGCGACCGACACCGAGTCCGGCACGCTCAGCTACGCGGGGGCTCAGACCGTCTACAACCGCCTCGGCGGCACTGTGACCTGGCTGCCCCCGGTGGGTCGCACAATCAACCCGGGCGGAGTCCTGTACCGAGTGGACGGACAGCCGGTCGTCTTGATGAGCGGCTCGGTTCCCGCATACCGGACGCTCAGCGCCGCCGACGTCGACGGTCACGACGTGCTCGAGCTCAACCGCAACCTGAAGCGGCTCGGCTTCGACGCCACGGAGATCACCGTCGACGATGTCTGGCAGTCGGCGACCTCGCTCGGCGTCGAGGAGCTGCAGGAATCGCTCGGCGAGGACCCGACCGGCAGCCTCGCGCTCGGTCAGGTCGTGTTCCTGCCGGGCCCGCAACTGGTCTCCTCGCTCGATACGACGGTCGGGTCGACCGGTTCAGGCGGAGGCTCGGCAGGGGCGGCCCAGGACAGCTCGAGCGCGCCGCTCGCCGGATCCGCCGAGTTCGTCTCCTCCACGACC
>DATJTS010000183.1:0-5006 GCA_035503035.1 Solirubrobacteraceae bacterium | reverse complement strand
ATGCGCCAGACCGGGCGCAACGTCGAGCTCGAGCAGTACACCCAGGCGCTCTACGACGCCCGCGAGCTCGCGATGGAGCGCATGCAGAAGGAGGCCGAGGCGATCGGCGACGGCGTGCTCGGGATCGTCGAGGTCAAGCTGAACGAGAACAGCCACGGGTGGGGAAGCCACGTGATCGAGTTCTTCGCGGTCGGCACGGCGGTCGTCCACAACGAGCACGCGGACGCCGACCAGCAGCTCCCCGCCATCACCCCGGTGCTCGACATCAACGACTGACTCCGGCCGCCAGCGCCCACACACCAGAAGCCTGGCGCCCCATCCACCCCGGGCATAGGATCCCGGCCATGGGCGTGGTGAGGCTGCGCGGCCCGCTGAAGAGTCTTGCCGGCGGGCGTGGTGAGCATGAACTGGAGGGCGCGACCGTGCTCGAGCTTCTGCGCGGCCTGGAGGACGGCCATCCCGCCCTGAGCGGATGGATCCTCGACGAGCGAGGACTCCTCCGCCGCCACATCAACGTGTTCGTCAACGGCGAGCGCAGCGAAGAAGAGACCACCGTCGGGACCAAAGATCGAGTCGAGATCGTTCCCGCGATCACAGGAGGCTGAGGGTGTCGAGGCTGCTGGTCGGGACGAAGAAGGGGCTGTTCATCCTCGACGGCGAGGCAGCCGACGGGGAGTTCGAGATCACCCACCGGGCGTTCGCCGGCGAGCCGGTCGATTTCGCCACCCGGGAGCCGAGCACCAACCGCCTGCTCGCCACCATGACCTCCCCCTTCTACGGCCCCAAGATCTTCCACACCGACGCCGACGACCCCGGCAGCGAATGGGAGCAGGCCGAGGGGGTCGCGCTGCCCGAGGGAGGCGATCAGGCACTCGAGCGGATCTGGGTGATCACCCCCGGCGAGACCCCGGGCACGGTGTACGCGGGCGGCGATCCGGGCGTCCTGTTCGAGAGCCATGACGGCGGCGAGAGCTGGGAGATCAATGCCGGCCTCTGGGGACAGCCGACCCGCAAGGAGTGGCAGCCTGGCGGCGGTGGCCTGTGCCTGCACTCGATCTGCCCGTGGCCCGGCGACCCGCAGAAGCTCGCGCTCGCGATCTCGGCCGCCGGCATGTGGCTCACCGAGGACCAGGGCAAAACCTGGACGCGCGGCAACATCGGCCTCAATCCGCGCTACCTGCCCGAGGAGGCGCTGACCAACCCCAACGCCGGACGATGCGTCCACCACGTCGAACGCGCCCCCACCCGGCCCGAGCGGATGTTCATGCAGTTCCACGGCGGCGTCTACCGCTCCGACGACGCCGGCGCAAGCTGGACCGACATCGCGGGCGACGGCCTGCCCTCGGACTTCGGCTTCCCCCTGATGGTCGATCCCGCCGACCCCGACAGCGCCTATCTCATCCCGCTGGTCGCCGACATGGACCGCGTCACCCCCGACGGCCGCGTGCGCGTGTATGAGACCCGTGACGCCGGTGAGACCTGGACCGCCCGCGGCGACGGCCTGCCGGCCGAGCACGCGTACGTCACCGTGCTGCGCCAGGCGTTCTGTCGCGCCAATCAGGGCGAGGAGCTCGAGCTCTACTTCGGCACGACCACGGGCGAGGTGTTCTGCTCGGGCGATGCCGGCGCGACCTGGTCGACCGCCGCGAGCCGGCTGCCGCCTGTCTATTCGGTTGTCGCCGTCGACTGACTCAGCGGGGCTCGCCCGGCAGCGCATCCCAGAACGAGCAGTTGTGCTCGGCCCCGAACTGAGCAATCGGCTCAGCCGCCGACGCCGTCCCCTCCTGGAGTGACATGAACTTCCGCGAGGACCCCAGTGACGGCCACGCCGCCTGGCCCGCCACCGCCGGGGAGCCCGCGCGCACGAACGCGCCCCAGTAGCGGACCATCCACCCCGAGAGCTGCAGCTGCGCGGGCGTGAGCAGGTCGTACAGCGAGTAGCCGTTGTCGAAGCTCGGCCACATGTAGGCGAGCTCCATCGCGTGACCGGCCCCCCACTGATAGCCCGGGACCTTGCGGTTCAGGCCGGGCGCCGTCAGGTCGTTGAACTCATAGAAGTACGTCGGGGTCCGGCGGGCGAGCTCGCCGGCGAGCTGCTGCTCGGCGCAACCACCGATGCCGTCCACGTAGCCGCTGTCGGTCCACACGGCGCCGAGCGCATATGCCGTCTGATACGGCGCGGGGAAGCTGCTCCACGGATACTGACCCAGCACCTTCGACGCCTCGTGCCCGTACTCCGCGCGGATCATCTTCACGTACGTCGACTCCGGGTCCTTCGCGTCTCCCTCGGTGAATGTCCGGCCCTCGTTGTGATTGGTGCCGATCAGGACCGGCACGTGCGCGAAGTCACCGCGCGCGATCTGCGTGGCGGGGGCCACCGGCAGCGCCTCCCCACCGGCGATCGGCAGATCGCCGCCCGGATATCGGCGGTTGCGCAACAGCGCGCGGACAGACGTGCTCTGCATGCATCGCACCATCGTCGCCGGACGGCGGCAGCCCGCCGCCCGCGCGAACGCCACCGCGGCGCGCCGCGCCGCGGCCGGCGGCGTGGTCTCGCAGCTGCCGCTCTCCATGATCGCCCGGCTGAACATGCCGCGCACGCGCGGGGACGCGAGCAGCGCACAGACCGAATAGCCACCCGCGGACTCGCCCGCGATCGTGATCCGCTTCGGGTTGCCACCGAAGTGGGCGATGTTGGAGTGCGTCCAATCAAGCGCCGCCTCCTGGTCAAGCAGACCGTAGTTGCCCGATGCCGCGGAGCCGCCCGGCAGGCCCGGCAGGTCGAAGAAGCCGAGCACCCCGAGCCGGTAGTTGATCGAGACGACCTCTATGTGGTCGGTGTCGGCGAACAGCGAGCCGTTGTGCTGGTCGCCTGATCCGGTGGTCAGCCCGCCGCCGTGGATCCAGAAGAGCACCGGCAGACGATCCCGGGCGGTCGTCCCATGCGGCCGGTACACCGACAGATACAGGCAGTTCTCGTCAACGGACTTCGGCCCGTTGCCGTTCTTCAACTGCGGGCAGCGGGGCGGCAGCTTGGTCGTGGCGCGCACCCCGGTCCAGGGGGCGGCCGGCTGCGGCGGCTGCCAGCGCAGCTGTCCGACCGGGGGTGCGGCGTACGGGATGCCCAGGAACTCATCGGTCTGACCTGACACGAGACCTCGGACCTGCCCGCTCACCGTGGAGGCGAGCGGGCCGGACGCACGCGCCGATGCGTTCCCCGCCGTCACCGAGCAAGCCGCACCACAGAGCAGGCACGACACCACGACACCACCGACCGACCGGATCCACCGCATCACAAGCCTCCCGACTCGCCGATGGACCCATGGTTACCTCACCGCGGGCAGCCGAAACCGCCGCCCGCACCAGGTTCAGTCGCTCCCGACGCCGCCGATCTTGTCGGCGCGGATGACGAGCTTGACGCGCTGGGCGGGCGGCCCGAAGCCCGGGTAGTCGGTGCCGAGGTACTTGCGGGAGAGCTCGTTGATGTGGTCCTCGGCGCCCTCGGTCGTGATCGAGATGACCTCGCCACGCACGGACACGTAGCGGATGATGTTGTCCTTGTCGGCGACGGCGACCGCGATCCGCGGGTCGCGCCGAACGTTGCGAAGCTTCAGCGAGCCCTCCCAGCTGTTGATCACCACATGGTCGCCGTCGGTGTCGACCCAGACCTCGGTGATCTGGGGCGAGCCGTCGGACATCAGGGTCGTGACGAAGCAGGGGCTCGGGGCGCGGAGCAGTTCAATCAGTTCAGATGGCAGCGGCATAGGCCGTCAGCCTAATTGAGCTCCGGCCCCAGCACGTAGAGGTCGGTGCACATCAGCTGGGTCGCCTCGCGCACGATCCGGGCCGAGACCTTGAGGTCCCGTTTGGAGAAGCGCGTCCCGAACCCCTCAAGCACCGAGCGGATCACGGTATGGGCGACCTCGGGGATCGGCGCGGAGTCAGGAGCCGAACGGCCAGCAGCTTGGAACTCGACCATCGAGGCGATGATCTGGCTCAACACGCCGCCGCACTCGAGCAGCTGCTTGACGAGTTCGTCGAGGGCATCGGGCGGGGGTACGTCAGTGGAATCGGTCATGTCCTTAAGAGCGTCCGAGACGACCACATTCACCCCCCTCCCCACTCAAATCACTTTCCGCTTGAGCCTGGCGATAGTGTTCCCGCACCTTGTCAGAGCTCAGTAGAACATCACACACCATCCATGAGATCTCCTCGGCCCACACCCAGACCGAGTGGAACAACGCGGCCACGCCGGTGCTCGAGGTCGAGTCCGGAGAGGTCGTCGAGCTGCAGACGGTCGACGCGTCCGGCGGACAGTTGGACCAGGACTCGAGCGCGCAGGACGTCGAGACGATGGATATGGGCAAGGTCAACCCGGTCACCGGCCCCGTGTTCGTCAAGGGCGCCGAGCCCGGCGACGCGCTCGCGGTCGAGATCATCGAGCTCAACCCGCAGGCGTGGGGCTGGACGGCGATCATTCCCGGCTTCGGTCTACTCGCCGACGAGTTCCCCGAGCCATGGCTGAACATCAGCCGCGTCGACCCGCCGACCAGCCGCGTCGAGTTTCTCCCAGGCGTCCTGCTCCCGTTCGAGCCGTTCCCCGGCACCATCGGCGTTGCGCCGAAAGCAGCCGGCCCGCACCCCATCCTCCCCCCGTCCACCTTCGGCGGCAACCTCGACATCAAGCACCTGCGCCGCGGCACCACCCTGCTGCTCCCGGTCGGTGTCGAGGGAGCCCTGTTCAGCGTCGGTGACACCCACGCCGCGATGGGCGACGCGGAGGTGTGCGGCACCGCCGTCGAGTGCGCGATGGACATCACCGTGCGTCTCACCGCGGTCAAGCACGCCAACCTGCCCGCTCCGCAGTTCACCGTGCCGGGCAACAATCTGGCGAGCACCGAGCAGTCGCCGTACCACGTGACCACCGGCGTCGCGCCCGACCTGATGGAGGCCTCCAAGCAAGCCACCCGGGCGATGATCGAGCACATCGTCGAGATGCACGAGCG
>DATJTS010000182.1:0-25930 GCA_035503035.1 Solirubrobacteraceae bacterium | reverse complement strand
TGGCAGGATGGCAACGCCGGTCTCCAATGCGGAGTAGCCCTTGACGTCCTGCAGGTACTGGGCGTTGACGTAGAACAGGCCGAAGAGCGCGAAGAACAGCGCCACGATGCCCAGCGACCCGGTCCGCACGCCGGTCACGCGGAACAGGCGCGGGTCGAGCATCGGATGCTCGCGGCGCAGCTCGTACAGCGTGAAGCCGATGAACAGCGCGCCGGCCCCGGCCAGTGCGCCGAGAACCTGCCAGGAAGACCAGCCGAGCTGCGGCCCGTCGATGATTCCGTAGAGCAGCGCGACGCTCGCCGCCGTCAGCAGGAGCGCACCGCCTGAGTCAACGGGATCTCGATGCGGCCGCTGAGCCGGAACCCGAGCGGCGATCAGCGCACCTGCGCCGAGCGCGATCGGCACGCCCGCCCAGAACAGGGCCCGCCAGCCCCCGAGCTGGGCTGCCAGCCCGCCGCCGAGATTGCCGAGCACACCACCGATGCCGGTCAGTGCCGACCAGGCGGCGACCGCACGCGGCCGATCGCCCGGCCCCAACTGCGCCAGGGTGACGGCGAGCGTGGCCGGCAGCACGAGCGCCGCACCGATGCCGCTGAGCGCCCGGGCGCACATCAGCACGGCGACGTCGGGGGCGAGCGCCGCCATCACGGACCCACCGGCGAACAGCGCGAGTCCGAGCAGCATGCCGCGCTTTCGGCCGAAGCGATCTCCCAGCGCACCGGCTGGGATGAGGACGCAGGCGAACACGAGCGTGTAGCTGTCGACGATCCACGCTGTTCCCGACACCGACGGGTGCAGCGGGCTGGATTGGATCTGCGGGATGAGGATGTTGACCGCGGCGACCATGGCGAGGACGAGCACCGCTGCCGGCGCGATCGCGGAGATCGCCGAGGCGACGGTCACCGGCCGGGAACGGGACTGCGCCAGGGCGGTCATCGCCACTCACCCTGGCGTGGAGCGGCGACGCCGACGATGACGCGGCGTCGCGCTGTGAGATCAGTGTTGAAGAGCTTCATGGCTGGACAGACTAGACGCAACGGTGCGTCTCGTCAAGGTTTCACGCGCAACGCACCGTTGCGATACGGTTGGCCCCGTGGCCGGCGCAGATCCCGAGAGGAGCCACGGACCCAAGGGGCGGGCGCCGCACCGGCGCAGCGAGGCCGCGCGTCTGGCGGTTCTGCACGCTGCGGACGACCTGCTGGTGGAGCGCGGCTTTGGGGGAGTCACGATCGAGGGGATCGCCGCACGAGCGGGCGTCGCCAAGCAGACGATCTATCGCTGGTGGCCCTCGAAGACGGCGATCCTCCTGGACACGCTGATCGAAGACGCCGATCGCGAGCTCCCCATACCGCAGTCGAGCTCAGCGACCGAGAGCGCGCGCCGCTACTTCCTGAGCCTGTCCCGGTTCCTCACCAAGGAGCCGGCGGGCAAGGTCATGCTCGCGCTGATCGGCGAGGCCCAGCACGACCCGGAGGTCGCCCGGACGTTCCGTCAGCGCTATCTCGACCCGCGACGCCGGGCAGAGCGCGAGATGCTCGCCGACGGCGTCGCCAGCGGAGAGCTGTCGTCCGAGATCGACATCGACGCGGCGCTGGACGCGCTCCAGGGGCCCATCCTCTACCGCGCGCTCACCGGAGCCAGAATCCCGCGCCGGTTCGTCGATGCGCTGGTCGATCGCAACCTGACGCGCGCCCCGGCTCGCTGATCGGCGCGTGCGAGCGTGGTTGAGCACGCCGCCGGGCCTGGTCACTCCTTTCGGCAAATCGTGCAACTACGGACATGAGCACCGAATATCACGTCCTGGGGAGGACGATGCGAGAGCGGCCGCGAGCGGTCGCGGTCACGGCCCAGCCGCAGGGGCGGCCGCCGAGCTCATCGGCGCGCGAGGAGTTCGAGCGTGTCTATCACCGCAACTTTGAGGTCCTGACGCGCTACTTCGCGCGTCGTTGCCGCGAACCGCAGACAGTCGCTGATCTCACCTCTGAGACGATCGTCCGCGCCGTGAGCGGCTTCGCCGGTTACGACCCCCTCAGGGGATCGGATCGGGCGTGGCTGCTGGGCATCGCCTCGCGGGTGTTCGCCCGCCACTGCCAGCAGCAGGCCAGCGGCCGTGATGCGGTGATGCGACTCGAGGGCCACCGGGTGCTCGACGCGGACGAGATCGACGAGCTCACCGAGCGGATCGATGCCGAGCGCGAGGGGGCTGCGCTGCTCCGGCGCTGTGCCCAGCTGCCCGTCCACGAACGGGAGGCGATCGAGCTCGTCGACCTGGAGCAGCTCACACCGAAAGAGGCGGCGCAGGCTTTGGGGATCTCACATGTCGCGCTGCGCAAGCGATTGTCCCGGGCGAGGTCCCGGCTGAAGAAAGGAACGACAGATCGATGAGCGACTACAAAGACAACCTGTGGAGGGAAGTCATGGATGAACATGGGGACACACTTGACCAGGTCGACTGGCCGCCCCGCACCGGAGCCCGGTTCCTGCGCCGGCCGAGGGTGCTGGCGGGCGGGTCGCTCGGGCTGGTGGGCATCGGTGCAGGTCTGCTGCTCGCTCTCGGCGCCGGCGGAGCGGCCGCTCCGACGCAGGCGTTCGCCATCACCGAGCATCACGACGGCTCAGTGCTGGTGCAGCTGAACAGCCAGGAGGACCTTGGCCAGGCGAACCAGAAGCTCGCCGCGATGGGGATCAACGAGCAGATCGAGCTCTACCCCAACCCCAATCCGACCGCCTCCCGAGGGGTGGAGGACTGCACCGCAGCCGCCGGCGCGCCCGCGCCCAATCCGCCCATCAAGCTCAGCGTGAACACCAACGACGCCGACAACACGGGCGTCACCGGCGCCGTGAAGTGCGTCGTCGAGCAGGGATCCGGCTCGAGCTCCTCGGCCCCGAGCGGCAACAGCTGACCCAGGGCCGGTCGGCCCGGTTCGCCCGGAGCGCGCTCAGCACTTCAGTGCGGTCGCCATCCGGGCGACCGCATCGCTGAGATGCTCTGGGCTGGTGGCGAAGTTCAGGCGCGCGTGGCCGGCACCTGGCTCCCCGTAGCCGGGTCCCGGTCCGAGCGCGACCCGGCCTCGCCGGAGGAAGACCTCGGCGGGGTCGTCTTGGAGCTCGAGACCGCGACAGTCAAGCCACGCGAGGTACGTTGCCTGAGGCGGTTGCCAGGTCACGGCGGGCAGCCGCCGGCGGAGCTCGGCATCAAGGTGGTCGCGGTTGTGGGTGAGCTGTGCGAGGACCGCGTCAAGCCACGCGTCGCCGTCTCGGAAGGCGGCCTCGGCGGCGATCTCGCCCAGCAGGCTGGCGTGCTCGTGCTGGGGCCCGATGCGCTGAACGATTGACCGTGCCTGCGGGCTGGAGGTGACGATGAAGGCGGTCTTCAGCGCGGCCAGGTTGAACGCCTTCGATGCGGAGGTGAGCACGATGCCCCAGCGGCGCGCCGCCTCGGAGACCTCAAACCAAGGCACGTGGGTCGAGCCCGGGAGGACCAGTGGCGCGTGGATCTCGTCGGCCAGGACCCAGACCTCGCGATCGGCGCAGCGCTCCGCGACCGAGGCGAGCTCGCTGTGGGGCAGCACCCTGCCGGTTGGATTGTGCGGGTTGGACAGGATGAGCGCCCTGATGCCCGACCGCAACGCGGCGTCGAGTGCGTCGAGGTCGATCGCTCCGTCTGGGGTCAGGGCGACAGGCACGGTGCGCAGACCCGCGGATACCGGCTCGTGAAAGAACGGCGGATAGGCGGGGGTGGCAAATGCCACCGACCCGTCGGGGCCCGCGAGCGCCCGGCAGAGCTCGACGATCCCGAACATCACGTCAGGGACAACCGACACCTGCTCGGCGTCCAGGCGCCAGTCAAGACGACGCTGCGCGAACTCGGCGAAGGCTTCGCGGAGACGGCGCGGGGCCGGCACGGCATAGCCGAGGTCGCCGCGCTCGATGGTCGCGCTCACGGCGCGGCTGATCTCGACCGCGATCGGAAAGTCCATCTCCGCGACGGTCAGGCTGAGGACGTCGGGGTCAAACAGCGCCCATTTCTCGCTGCGTCGCTCACGCAACCCCGCCAACGCCGGCACGGTGAGATCAACGACCGGTTCGCTCACCCGAGCAGTCTATGTCGACATCGGTGGGGCTCGCTCTCTGCACCTGCTCGACCGGCCGTCAACCCAGGTCGGCAGCGCTGTCGAAGGCACCGTGATGACGACGCTGGGGCGCGACGGTGCCCTCGGGGCTGGGGCTCGCTCGGCGCGCGTGGCGCGGCAGCGCACTGAGCAGACCAAACAGGACCGGGGTGGAGATCAATTCCGCGACCAGCGAGTGCCGGAGCGCGGTGACGTAACCGTGAGAGGCGAGCGTCGAGAAGAACAACGTTCCGATCGTCGCGACCCCGAGCGCCCCGGCCAGCTGCTGCACGGCATTGAGGACGCCGGCCGCCGAGCCGACCTCGGCTCCGTCGACGGCCGCGAGGATGAAGTCGAACAGGGGTCCGACCAGCATCCCCATCCCGAGGCCCGAGAGCAGCTCGGGCCAGGCCAGCTCGAGCGTCGTCGTCTGCAGCAGGTGGGCTCCGATGGTGTCGTGCAGCCACCAGATCCCGGCGGCGAATGCCACCGCTCCGACCTGCAGGACGACCCGTCCCAGCCGGGGCACGAGGATCGCGCCGGCGAGAATCGCCCCGAGGGTGATGCCGAGCGCGAACGACGCGACGGTGAGTCCGGCGTGGATCGCCGAGAATTGCTCGCCCAGCTGGAGATAGAGAGTGACCACCAGCAGCGTCCCGAGCATGCCGGCGAAGAACACGAGGATCGCGCCGAGCCCGGTCGTGTACTGCCGGTGACGGAAGATGCTGTCCTCGACGAGCGGGTCCCGGCCGCGCCGGGTCATCCGCCTGCTCCAGAGGATGAGCAGCCCGCACGCGACGATGCTCCCGGCGATCATCACGAAGGTCCAGGCGGCCCAGTGCACCTGCCGGCCCTGGATCAGCGGATAGACGAGAAGACCCATGCCCAGGGCGCCGATCACGGCTCCCACGACATCGAGCGTCGGTCGCCGGTGCGATCGCGACTCGGGCATCAGACGCGCCGCCCCCAGCGCGGCGGCCGCGCCGAGCGGGATGTTGACGACGAAGATCAGCCGCCAGCCGCTGCCGAACGCGTTCGCCGCGATCAGCGCCCCGCCGAGGACCGGCCCCAGCACCGCGGACCCGGCGATCACCGGACTGAACCACGCCAGCGCTGCCTGGCGCTCCTCGGCGCCGAAGGCGCTGTGGATGATCCCGAGGCCCTGGGGAATCAGCAGCGCCGCCGATGCGCCCTCCAGCAACCGTGCGCCGATCAGCATTCCGGGGTCGACTGCCGCAGCGCACAGCGCCGAGCTCGCGGCGAACCCGAGCGACCCGACGATGAACAGCCGCCGGCGGCCGTAGACGTCGCCGAGGCGGCCGCCGAGCACCAGCCCCATCGCGAAGCTCAGCGCATAGCCGCCGATGATCCACTGCAGGGCTGCGATCCCGGCGTGGAGCCGGGCGTGGATCGTGGGCGCGGCGACGTTGACGATCGTCGCGTCGAGCAGGTCCATGCACTCCGCGATCAGGACCAGCGACAGAACCTTCCACTTGCGATTCCCGTGGCTCATCCGAGCCTCCTTTCAAAAGTGAACAATGTTCACTGTGAACGCTGTTCACGGTAAGCTAGGATGGCCCGGCTGTCAATGCTCCGCAAGGCAAACGTCGTCGAGGGAGCGCTCGCGCTTCTCGATACAGAGGGACTCGACGGGCTGACGATGCGCAAGCTCGGCGGCGCGCTGGGCGTGCAGGCGGGCGCGCTGTACCGCCACTTCCCCAGCAAGGAGGCGCTGCTGGACGCGATGGCCGAGCAGCTCCTGGAGGGCATCGCCGACGAGCTCCCGGCCGGCGACTGGGAGCAGCAGCTGACCGCTCTGGCCGAACGGTTCCGTCAGGCGCTGCTCACGCGCCGCGACGGGGCGCGTCTCGTCGCAGGGACCTTCGTGAGCGCACCGAACACGAATGCCGCCGGGGCGGTCGCGGCCAATCGCCTGGTCGCGGCCGGCCTCTCGCCGGCCCGAGCAGGCTGGCTGACCTTCGCCTGCATGTACTTCGTCCTCGGCCACACGATCGAGGAGCAGGCCCAGCTCGAACTGAAAGGCCCTGACTCCTGGGAGGCCAGGGTCAGGCGTTCACCGCCGGAGGATCCGGTGTGGGCGCAGGCGCTCGGCGCCGTGGTGGCGGCCGATCCGGGGGAGCGGTTCCGGTACGGGCTGAGCCTGCTGCTCGACGGGATCCGTCAGCAGCTGCCGGCCGAGACGTGATTCTCGCCCGGCTCCGCGGGAGCACCGTCGCCCCTCGTGCGGCGGTAACAGATGTGCGTCGCCAGTGGTGAGTGGAGGATCTCGACAGGTTCGAAATGGAAGTCGGTGACACCGTCGAAGATCGCCTCGCCGGACCCGAGGAGAACGGGGACGATGTCGAGCCAGAGCTCGTCGATGACCCCGGCCAGCAGCGCCTGACGGACGGTCCAGGCACCCCCCGCGATATCGATGCCGTCGCCGCCCGCGGTCTCCTGGGCCTGGACGTAGGCGGCGTCGAAGCCATCGGTGACGAAGTGAAACGTCGTGCCGCCTTCCATCTCGATCGGTGGGTGCGCGTGATGGGTGAGGACGAAGACCGGTGCGTGATACGGCGGCTCCGGGCCCCACCAGCCTGACCACTCCTCGTCCCACTCGCCGCGAATCGGGCCGAACATGTTGCGACCCATGACGTAGGCGCCGCGAGGGCGCAGCAGACGGCGTGCGGCGATGGCATCCGCCGCGTTCGCGCGCGCGTCGCCAAGGTGCCAGCCGTGAAGCTCGCGGCCCCGCTCGCCGAGCGGGTCGTCGCGGCTCTGGTCCGGTCCGGCGACGAACCCGTCGAGCGAGATCGACATGTGGCAGGTGGTATCGGCCATCCCCTCTCCTCCAGACTGAACGTGACGTGCAGGCAGCGGCCTCAACCCGCGCGGGCGACTCGGAACCACACGGTGGTGGTCGGGCCGGATCGCAGGCCCCAGTCGGCTGCTTCCTTCTCGACCAGGTAGAGACCGTATCCGCCCTCCACGCGGGTCGGGTCGCGTGGCCGAGGCGTGAACCGCGCACCTGCGTCCCGGACTTCGATGTGAACCGAGTCTCGCTCAAGGCGGGCGTGCACCGTGATCTTCGTGGAGTCCTCGACGTGTGGATGAACCACGGCGTTGGTGACCACTTCTGAGACGAGCAGCGTCAGCGTGGCGACGGCGTTCGCGGAGACGTCTCGATGCTCGCAGAAGCCGTTGATCGCGGCCCGGGCCAGCGCGGGGGCCTGAGCGGTGCGCTCGAGGTCGAGCTCGAGGTCCGCTCGGTGATCCGCCCCTCCACCTTGATTGGGTGCAGGGATCATGACGTGGGAGGGGTTTGGAACGGAAGTGCCACGTCGGCTCCGGTGGCGCGCAGCACGAGCGTCGCCGCCTCGTGCCGGGGGGCGATGAGCCGCAGCGTCCAGCCGTCCCGCCGCGAGTCGTCAAAGAGCTCGATCAGCAGCCGCAGTCCGGAGGAGTCCATGAAGGCGAGCTCGCGCAGATCAAGGGTGAGCTCGTTGGCGCCGTCGCGCAGCTGGTGTCGCACGCGGTCGGAGAGCTGAGGGACCGTGCTCATGTCCAGCTCGCCGAGCAGTGACAGCGTGACCGTCGATCGGCTGACCTTCTGGGTGATTTCAAATCTCGTCGGCCGCACCATCACCGTGCTCGTGATCTGGCCTGCGGTGCAACGCGAGGACCGCGGTGTCGTCGGCGTGTTCGCCGGCCTGAAAGGCTTCGACGGCGGCGGTCACGGTCGCGACAACCTGCGCGGCGGTGTCCTCACCGCAGCGCGCCAGGGCGCCGCGGAGTCGCTCGAGCCCATACCGCTCCCCGTCGTCGCGCAGGGCGTCGGTCACGCCGTCAGTGAAGAACACCAGGGTGTCTCCCGGGGGGAGTTCGACGTGCCGGTCCTGCCAATCGACCTCGTCGAATGCGCCCAGCAGCGGCCCGAACTCTCCAGCCTGCTCGGCGCCCGAGGGGTGGACCCGAAGCGGAAGGGGATGCCCGCCGACGGCAAGGGTGACGCCGTCAGGCTCGACGCGGGCGCAGATCGCGGTGCAGACCGATCGCCGCCGCTGCCTCTTGAGCGTGGCGTCAAGCTGCGCCAGGAGCTCCGCCGGGCTGGAGAGGAAGTCGGAAGTGGCGCGCAGGGTGTGGCGAACCAGCGAGGTCAGCGTCGCCGCCTCCACTCCCTTGCCGGTGACGTCGCCGACGGCGAGCATCCATTGTCCTCGGGCCTGCCACACGTCGTAGAAGTCTCCGCCGACCTCGGTGTACTCAAACGCCGGGATGTACGCGCTGGCGAGCTCGTATCCGGGAACATCGGGAAGCTCCTCCGGCAGCAGGCTCTGCTGGAGCGTGTGTGCGATCTGTGAGCGCTCGCTGTAGATCCGCGCATTCTCTATCGCCACTGCCGCGCGCGCGCCCACCTGCTCGGCGAGCTCAAGGTCGGACCGGTCGAGCGTCCGACCGGACTCGGCGCTGACCAGCGTCATCGCTCCCAGAACCCGCTCGCCGAGCGTGATCGGGACGACCGCCGCCGAGCGAAACCCGACCGCGCGCAGCAGCTCGAGATGACGCCCGTCGACGGCCGCGCCGCTGATCATCTGCTCGGTGATCTCCGGATACAGCAGCGCCTCGCCGGTGCGGAGCACCAACCCCAGCCCCTGGGCGGGGTCGGGGCGCGCCGGCTCGTAGGCGCGGAGTTCATCGGCCAAGCGCAGCTTGTCGGGATCGACATGGGCCACGGACACCGAGACCCGATCGCCGTCCCGGTCGACGAGATCCACCGCGCACCAATCGGCGATGTGCGGCACCGCGAGCTCTGCCACCGTCTGAAGCGTCCGCTGATAGTCCAGCGAGGAGGCGAGCGCACGACTGGCCTCGGCGAGGAACTCGCTCCGGCGCTCCGCCCGCTTCTGCTCGGTGACGTCCTCGATGACCATGATCGTCGACTCCACCTGGCCGGCCTCGTCCAGCAGCGGCGAGGCCTTCAGGAGGTTCCAGCGCTCCTGCCCGGAGCGGCGGTGGACCGTCCGAATCAGCAACGGCTCCGGCGCCTCGCCACGCAGGAGCCTCACCGACGGGATCGCGTCCATCGCGACTGCGCCACCGTCCTCGCGCGAGACGATGTAGTCGCGCATGATCTCCGCCGGCGGCGTCCGGCGCAGCTCCTCGGTGGTGGCAAAGCCGAGGTGGACCAGCGCAGCCCGGTTGGCATAGGTGATTCGATCACTGCGGTCGCGAATCGTCACCGGATCGCTCAGGCGCCCGACGATCGCCTCGAATCGCCGCTCGCTGCCGGTCAGCGCCTGCTGCAGCTCCTCCACCAGTCGCTCGCGCTCGCGTTCCGCGGCACGACGCGCCGAGATGTCCTGCACAAAGGTGGTGAAGGTCCAGCCGGGGCCATCGCGGATCGCCGAGATCGTCATCTCGACGGGGAACTCCGAACCGTCGCAGCGCAGCGCCGCCATCTCGACCCGGCGACCGAGCAGAGGACCGGTGCCATCGGCAAGAAACCGCTCAAGACCCGCGACGTGGGCGGCACGAAAACGCTCGGGGATGATCAGCTCAGCCACCGGCCGTCCCGCGGCGCGCTCGCTCTCGATGCCGAACATGCCCTCGGCACTCGGGTTCCAGTAGGTGACAAGCCCCCGCTCATCCATCGAGATGACCGCGTTGTGCGCGCGATCCAGCACCAACTCCGTTCGCGTAGCCGCGCTCACCCATCGCATTATGCGCCCTGACCGCGGCGCCACTGACGTGCCGGTGGCGACGCGGGCGCTAGAAGTCGAAGCGAGCGAGCGTGAGCCCGCCAACCGTCTGGTCGGCGCTCATCGCGCTCATCGCGGGCACCATCTCGCTGGTACCAGTCCCTCCTCGGCGGTCAGCTCGTCGATGATCCGGAACGACTCGGCAGTGCGCTCGGGTGTGTCGACGGTGATCGTGACCACGGGGACGTGCCGGCGGAGCTGCAGAAAACGGTCGCCGTGGGGTTGGTGGTCGCCGTGATGCCGGACGGTTCAGGAGCTCGTCAGCGGCGACCCGACGGCGACTGGCGTGCCCTGCCCGAGCGTGAACGCGATCTCCCCGATGAGGTCCTCCTGACCCCCGACGAGGCCGCGGCGGCCGCACTCACGCAGGATCTCGGTCCCCGAGACTCCGTAGGATGCGGCCGCGCGCTGGGCGTGTTTGAGGAAGCTCGAATAGACCCCTGCGTCGCCCATGGTCAGCGCCATGCGATCAAGCACGCACTCCGCCTCCATCACCGGTCGCACGACGTCCTCGGCGGCATCGGCGATCGCCGCAACATCGATTCCGGTGCGGATTCCGAGCTTCTCCAGCACGGCGACGAGCGCCTCGGTCGGGGTGTTGCCGGCACCCGCGCCCATGCGCCGGGTCGAGGCATCGACCTGGACGGCGCCGGCCTCGATCGCGGCGAGCGTATTGGCCACGCCACAGGCGAGGTTCTCGTGTCCGTGGAAGCCAACCTGGGCGTCGTCGCCGAGCTCCGCTGCGACCGCGGCGACGCGGGCCGCGGTCTGCGCCGGGATCAGCGCGCCGGCCGAGTCGACGACATAGACGCACTGGGCGCCGGCATCGGCCATGATCCGCGCCTGCGCCGCCAGCACCTCGCCGGGCTCGGAGTGCGACATCATCAGGAAGCCCACGGTCTGGAGCCCGAGATCGCGGGCGAGGGCAAGGTGCTGGATGGAGACGTCGGCCTCGGTGCAGTGGGTCGCGACGCGGATCAGCGTCACACCCAGATCGGCGGCCTCGCGCAGGTGCTCGACGGTGCCGATCCCGGGCAGCAGCAACGCCGCGATCGCCGCCCGCCGCGCCGTCTGCACGGCGGTCGAGATCAACTCGGTCTCGGGTGTCCCGGAGAACCCGTAGGTGAACGAGCTGCCGCCAAGCCCGTCACCGTGGGTGACCTCGAGCACGGGCACGCCGGCGCGATCGAGTGCGGTGACGACGTCGCGGACCTGATCGGTGGTGAGTTGGTGGCGGACGGCGTGGGAGCCGTCCCGCAGGCAGCTGTCGGTGAGGCGGACGTCAAGCGACTCGGAGAAGGTCATGCGCGAGCTCCCGTGGTCGGCGCGCCGACCCGTGCCCGGGCGAGCTCCTCGCCGACCCGGACCGCGGCCGCGGTCATGATGTCGAGGTTCCCGGCATAGGCGGGCAGGAAGTCCCCGCGGCCCTCGACCTCGAGGAAGACCGACACGCGGTCGTCACCGAACTGGGGCGGGACGCGCAGCCGGTACCCGGGTACGTACGCGGCGACCGCGGCGACCATCTCGGTGACGGAGTCGGTGATCGCGTCGCGGTCGGCGTCGGATCCGATGGCACAGATGACCGTGTCGCGCATCAGCAGCGGCGGCTCGGCCGGGGTGAGGATGATGATCGCCTTGCCGTCGCGGGCACCGCCCACCTCGGCGATCGCGCGCGACGTCGTCTCGGTGAACTCGTCGATGTTCGCTCGCGTGCCGGGGCCGGCCGAGCGCGAGGCGATCGAGGCGACGATCTCGGCATAGGGCACCGGGGTGACCCGGCTCACCGCGTGCACGATCGGGACCGTCGCCTGTCCGCCGCAGGTGACCATGTTGAGGTTGGGCGCGTCCAGGTGGGCGCTGAGGTTCACCGGCGGCACGACGTACGGCCCGACGGCGGCCGGGGTGAGGTCGATCGCGGTGATCCCGGCCCGCGCGTAGCGGGGCGCGTTCGCCGCATGGACGCCGGCGCTCGTCGCCTCGAAGACGAGGTCGGGGCGATCGGAGCGGCCGAGCAGCCAGTCGATGCCGTCGGCCGTCGTCTCCAGGCCTGCCTCGCGTGCCTTGGCCAGGCCGGCGGACGCGGGATCGATCCCGACCATCCAGCGCGGGATCACCCACTCCGAGCGCTGCAGCTTGACCATCAGATCGGTGCCGATGTTGCCCGACCCGACGATCGCAGCGGTGAGCGGCGCGGTCACGCGCCCACCTCCAGGGTCAGCTCGCCCAGGCCCGAGCCGAAGCGAGCGCGGTAGCGCTCGCCCGCTGCAACCGAGAGCATCGGCGTGATTGCGCCCGAGAGCACGATCTCGCCTGCCTGGAGCGGTTCGCCGAGCGCAGAGACCGCATTCGCCAACCACGCGACGGCGGCGCACGGGTCGCCGAGCACGGCGCTGGAGCTGCCGGTGTGCACGACCTCGCCATTGCGCTCGAGCGCGACCTCGACGGCATCGAGCTCGAGCGCACCGGGCGCGAGTCCGTTGTCTCCGATCACGTAGCCCGCTGAGGAGGCGCGGTCGGCGACGGTGTCGGCGAGCTTGATCCTCCAGTCGGCGATGCGACTGTCGACGAGCTCGAACGACGGATGGACCGATTCGGTGGCGGCGCGCACGTCGGCGGCGCTCACGTCCGGCCCCGGCAGAGCGGCACCGAGCCGGAAGGCAAGCTCGACCTCGATTCGGGGCGCGATGTATTCGTCCGGGTCGATCGTCGCGCCGTCGGCGATCGCCATCGTGTCGAGCAGCGCACCGTAGTCGGGCCGGTCGACGCCGAGCTGCCGCTGGACGGCGGCGGCGGTGAGGCCGATCTTGTGGCCGACCGGCCGCGCGCCGGCGGCGACATCGGCGGCGACTCCGAGCTGGGCGATCACGTAAGCATCGGGGATCGAGAGGTCCGGCTCGGACTCGGTCAAGGGCGCGATCGGGGAACGGGTGTCGCGGGCTGTGAGCAGCGCCCGTGCGAGCCGGCTGTGCAGCTCGCCTGGGGCGGCGGTGGCGGGTTCGGACATGGCGCCATGCTCAGACCCGCGCAACCCGCGCGCAAGCGCCTGTCCCACTGAATGGGATGATGTGGCCATGCGCGAGGGCAACGGCGAAGGCGTGATGACTCGAGCGTTCCGGCTACTGGACGCGTTCGCGGAAGGCGCCCCGGAACTCACGCTCGAGGAGTTGGCGGCGCGATCGGGCCTGCCGCGCTCGACCACCCACCGGCTGGCCGTGCAGCTCGCCGCCGAGGGCGCACTCGAGCGGTCCCGGCGTGGATGGCGGCTGGGCACGCGGATGTTCGAGCTCGGGCAGCTCGTCGCGCGCGAGCAGCGGCTGCGCGAGCGCGCGCTCGCCCACATGCAGGACCTCTACGCCGCGACCGGCGAGACGGTGCAGCTGGCGGTTGCCGACGGCGACGAGGTCCTCTACGTCGAGATCATCGGCGGTCACCGCCGCGTGAAGTCCCCCTCGCGCCGGGGCGGGCGCATGCCGCTGCACTGCACCGCTCTCGGCAAGGCGCTGCTCGCCTTCTCCAGCGACGGCGGCAGGAGGTACCTCGACTCGCGCCCGGCCCTCCCGGCGCGTACCCCCCACACGATCACCGACCTCGCCGCCCTGCGCGCGGAGTTGCACAGCGTCCGCGCCCGGCAGCTCGCGTTTGACCGTGAGGAGGCCGCCCTTGGTCTGCGCTGCGTGGCCGCGCCCGTCCTCGACTCACGTACCCGGGTGGCCACCGCGGCGCTGTCGGTGTCGATGGCCACCGACAGCCCGCTCACCCCGGCCGAGGCCGCGCCGGCGGTGGGGACGGTGGCGCGGGCACTCGGTCGCGCGGCGTAGCGCCCGCCCCGTCCGGGCGCGGAGGCGCGACAAGACAGCCTGCGTCGCTCCTGAAGGGGGGTGGTACCGTGCCGGCCCGTCCGGTCCGTGCCACCCGGCGCGCGCCGCCAGCTGACCCGGAGGAGCCTCATGACCTCGCAGCGCCGCGCCCACTTCATCGTGTTCCTCACCTCGGACGGCTATCACGAGGCGGGCTGGCGAATGCACGAGTTCGACGGCACCGACCCGATCGGCGTGCAGAGCTACATCCGGTCGACATCGATCGCCGAGCGGGGCTTGCTCGACGCGGCCTTCTTCGCCGACCGGCTCGCCCTCACGCCGTTTCGGGCCCGGGCGTTCCCGCAGACTCACCATGACCCTGTGGAGATGCTCGCCGCCCTGGCCATGACCAGTCGCCGCGTCGGGTTGATCGCCACCGCGTCGACGACGTTCAGCACGCCGTGGGATCTGGCCCGGCGCTTTGCCACCCTGGACCATCTGAGCGGCGGCCGGGTCGGCTGGAACGTGGTCACGACCTACGACCCGAAGGCCGCCGAGAACTTCGGGATGACGCTGCCCGAACATGACGATCGGTACGCCCGGGCCTCGGAGTTCGTGGCTGTCACAAAGCGGTTGTGGGATTCATGGGAGGACGGCGCGCTGGTCCGCGATCCGGAGGCGGGTGTCTGGGCCGACATCGAACGCATCCACCCCGCCGACTTCCACGGCACCTACTACGACGTCGCCGGCGCCCTCTCGGTCCCGCGCTCCCCGCAGGGCCATCCAGTGCTCGCACAGGCCGGCTCCTCGCCGGCGGGCATCGAGCTGGCCGGCGAGACCGCCGATGTGGTCTTCACTCCGCAACGGTCGATCGAGGCGGGCATCGAGTTCCGCGGGAAGATCGACGCCGCCGCGGCACGCAACGGCCGGCGGGCGGGCGACGTCCGCATCCTCCCCGGCCTGGGGTACGTGCTCGGCAGCACCGACGCCGAGGCCGGGGAGCGGCGCCGAGATCTCGAGCAGAGCGTCGACCCGACCTTCCGCTGGCAGATGCTGGCCACCACCGCCGGGCTCGACATCGAGAGGATCGACCCGTCCGCGCCGCTGTCGGCGGAGCTCGCGGCGACCGCGGCGCCCACGAGCTTCGCCAGGAACATCGTCGAACGGGCGCTCGAGACCGGGCAGCCGTTCGGTGAGCTCGCCGCAACGTTCACCGGTCTCCCGGGGGGCCTCGAGTTCACCGGCAGCCCCGAGCAGCTTGCCGACCTCATCGCAGAGTGGGTCGAAGCCGGCGGCAGCGACGGCTTTACCCTGCAGCCCGCGACGGTGCCGGAGGACCTCGAGCTGTTCGTCGACCGCGTGGTGCCGATCCTCCAGCGGCGAGGCCTGTTCCGTCGCGAGTATGAGGGCACCACGCTGCGTGACCACCTGGGATTGGCGCGTCCGGCCGCCGGCGATCAGGGACCGTGATCGCTGGGGGGACGCTTCAGCTTTCCCAGCCTGAGCCGACTACACGGCGAAGTCCGCGAACGATTGTCACCTCTCGCTCAGGAACACGGTTGCTTCCGAGAATGCGCATATCGCCCCGCCGGGCGCTCCGCGCGCCCGGCCGCAGCCGCAGCGCCCCTGCGGAGGGTACGTCGCGCGGTCGCGTCGGCGTGACCGTGCTCATCCTGGCGCTCGTGCTGATCCCACTGTGCGGGATGGCGGTGCTCGGCGGCTGGACACTGCACGCCCGCCGCCAGGACGTCAAGCACGCGACGCGCATCAAGCAGAGCATCTCGCGCGTCGATGCGCTGATCGCACTGCAGGAGGCGCTGCGTCGAGAGCAGGTCGCTGTCGACGCGCACATCCGAGCTCCGCAACTCGGCATGAGTGTCTCGGATGCCCTTGGCCTGCTGGGGCTGCCACCGCACACCAGCATCGAAGAGACCCGCGCCGTCACCAACGCCGCACTGGTACGCCTCAGGCACACGGTGGTGTCGGTGCAGAGCGCCGCCATGGATTCTCCGGCGGTTGACACGGGGGCGCTGGCACGACTCCGTCGCGCGATCGACGGCGGGTCGGTTGGCGCCAGGACAGTGGACACCGAATATGAGGCACTCGGCGCGCAGGTGCAGGCTTCGCTCCACGCGCTGCTCGATGCACTGGCGACGATGATCTCGAACGCTGAGGGTGGCTATCGCGTCTGGTCTGCGCTTGATGCACTCAATGCGGCAAACGATGGCCTGGTTGCGGGCAGTGACGAGGTCAACGCCATGACCTCACTGCTCGTCGGCCCGCGTCGCGACGAGGCGCACACGCTCGTGGATCTGGGCAGCGCCACCGCCCTGTTCAACGAAGCCGGCGAGCGTCTTCACGAGGCGGGACTGACACAGTTGAGCAACGCATGGGACGAGGTCCAGGATGATCCGGCGGTCATCATCTACGAGAACGACGTCCAGTCGTTTGAGAATGACCCCGGGGCGTCCGGACTGGGCCGTCCCCTGAGCGGTGTCGGGCCATCGCTGGTGTTGCCGGGCGGAGTCAAGCGCACCGGTCGCCTCCTGGCGGTGGTGGCGAAGAGCTCAGACGACGTCGACAGTGCCGCCGCTCGGCTTGTCGCTGCCGCGTCGCACGAGTATCACAAGTGGCTGCTGATCCTCGCCGGCCTGGCGCTGGTGACGATCGTCGGGGCGTTCTGGGTGGCCCGCTTCATCGCGCGCCCCATCCGGCGTCTGGCGGAGATTGCACACGCGGTCTCGGCGGGTCGCCTGGATGTGGCGTGCAGTACGACCAGCGGCCCCAAGGAGACCACGGTCGTCGCTGGTGCGATCGCCGAGCTGGTCGAGAATCTGCGCCTGTTTGAGCGAAAGAGCCAGGCGCTGGCGAACTGCGAGTTCTCCGATCCGATCCTCGCTGAGCCGCTCCCCGGTCGCCTCGGCCGCTCGATCGAGAGATCGATCCGCGTCCTGTCGGGATCGATCGAGGAACGCGACAAGCTTCAGCACCGACTTGCTCATCAGGCCACCCACGACGCGCTCACGGGCTTGCTGAACCGGCCGGCCGCGGTCAGCGCGCTCGAGCAGACCCTGGCTCGCGCCGAGCGATCCGGCGCCTCGATCGGACTGCTCTACATCGACCTGGATGGCTTCAAGCGCGCCAACGACAACCACGGCCATCACGTCGGCGACCTGATCCTCAAGGAGATTGCGGGTCGAATGCGGGACGTCGTCCGACGCGGGGACGTGCTCGCGAGACTCGGCGGCGACGAGTTCCTCGCGATCACCGAAGGGATGCGGGACGTGAACGAGGCGGTCGAGCTCGCTCGCCGCCTGGTTCAGGCGATCGCCGCCCAGATCGAGCTTGAGAACCTGCGCCTGACCGTCCAAGCCTCCGTCGGCATCGCCTTCGCACTGGACGCACACGAGGAACCCGGACAGTTGCTTGTCTGCGCCGACCTGGCGATGTATCGCGCCAAGGCCGGAGGCCCCGGAACGATCGAGGTGTTCGACGCAAGCCTCCAGGAGGAGCTGCGCACCCGGGCGGACATCGAAGAGGCGCTCGCCGCCGCACTCGCGCATGACGATGACGGCCTCAGCATTCACTACCAGCCGATCATCGATTGCTCCGCCGGACGGGTCGTCGCACTGGAGGCGCTGATCCGTTGGGACCGCCCGGGAGCCGGCCTCCTCTCGCCCGGTGAGTTCATTCCGGTTGCAGAAGCCAGCCAGCTGATCATCGATCTTGACATGTGGGTGATGCGACATGTCGCCAAGCAGGTGGCGAGCTGGCGGGGAGACCCGGATCTCGCGGAGGTCGCGGTCGCGATCAACATCTCCGGTCGCCACCTCCTCAGCCAGAGCCTCGACGAACACCTGCGCGACGTCCTCGAAGAGACCGGCATCGAGCCTCGCAAGCTGCTCATCGAGGTCACGGAGACGGTGCTGCTCTCCGACCTCACCAGTGCGGCAAGCGAGCTGCACCAGATCCGCTCGCGGGGCGTTCGCGTCGCAATCGACGATTTCGGAACGGGCTACACGTCGATCAGCCACCTCCAGCACCTGCCTGTCGATGCGCTCAAGATCGACCGGTCGCTCGTCAGCGAGGTCGATCACGCCCGTGGCAGATCAATCGTCCGGATGATCACCGACCTCGGCCATAACCTCGGCGCCGAAGTCATCGCCGAGGGTGTGGAGACGGTCAGCCAGCAGGAGGCACTCGCCCGGCTCGGCTGTGACTCGCTGCAGGGATTCCTCATCCAACGCCCCGCTCCCGCCTGCGACATCGGCACCTGGCTGCACGCGCGCCGGCGGGCGGCCTGAGCCGTGACGGCCGCTCCGCGCTCTGACGCGCTCAGCGAGCCAGGTCGCTCGCCAGCGCGCCGGCGCCCAGACCGGACTCGATCGCGCCGTCGATGAACCCGGCCCACCCGTTGGCCAGGTCGCTCCCGGCGAACACGACGCCGGGCTCGGGCGTGCGCAACGCGGTGTGGTGATGCTCGTACCA
Source organism: Solirubrobacteraceae bacterium (assembly GCA_035503035.1). Classification (GTDB taxonomy): domain Bacteria; phylum Actinomycetota; class Thermoleophilia; order Solirubrobacterales; family Solirubrobacteraceae; genus Palsa-465. The sequence continues at coordinate 7,774 of DATJTS010000182.1, read as the reverse complement.
GCCGGGCCGGTGGATCGCCCAGGTCCCACGGGCGAACTCGTCGGTGAACCAGTTGTGGTTGGCGACGCCGAGCAACTCGTACCCGGGCATCAGCACGTCGAGCTCGCGCTGCAGCGCCCCGAGATCGTCGACGTCGAGCCTCTCGGCATCGAACCCGAAGCCGATCATCAGCTGACTGCCGTCGCCACCCAGCTCCTCGCTCGCGAGATAACCGAACGGGTGGCCGGGCGCGATCGCGTTCTGGAGCGCGCGCTCTCCCCGCACCCGCAGCATGAGCTTGACCCCCCGGCTGGACTGCCCGAGCGCGATCGCTCGCTGCTTGGCCTCAGGCAACCCTGGCTCGAATGAGATGGAGGGCAACACGTTGAGCGGCAGCGCCACGATCGCCACCCGCGCCTGGACACCGCCGCCCGCGCGCGTCTGGACCTCGACTCCGGAGCCGTTGCGAACGATCGCGGCGACCGGCTCCGAGAGCCAGCACTCGAACGGCGCAGCGCTCGATATCGAGTCGAGCAGGGCACCGGTGCCCCCGACGATCGTGACCCGTCCCCCGGTCTCCTGCGTGAGCCGGAGGCTGTAGCCCGACAGCGCGTGCCAGCGCAGCACCGACACCGCTCCCGCGTCGTCGAGCGGCGCACTCGCGAGTGATTCGAGTTCCGCGATGAGCACCGCGCGCTCCTCGTCGGAGAGGTCAAGCTGATCGACCCGCTGCGAGATCGTGAGCCGGTCGTAGGGGGCGAGTTTGTCGATCGCGGCAAGTGGGGCATGCGGCTGTGGCAGCGCAGTCCGCGAGTCCTCGACGAATGCATCCCATCCCCGCTGCGCGATTTCGTCGCGCTCGTCGATCGTGCCGCTGTGTCGGTCAGATCCGACCCGCCAGTGGGCGTGTTCGGCGTCATCGGACGCGTGGACAGCGAGACCGGCGCGAGTCAGCTCGGAAAACGTGTGCGGCTGATGCCAGTGAACCCAGGCGCCACCGTACTCGATGTGGAAGCCCTCCCACTCCGAGCTCCAGGTGCGCCCCCCGAGACGATCCCGCGCCTCCAGCAGCACGACCTTGTGTCCGCGCAGCGCGCACTCGCGGGCGGCGGTCACCCCGGCGAACCCGCCACCGACGATCGCGACGTCGAAGCGGTCAGGCATCGGGCCGGCCCCGTTCCAAGCCCTTCATGGCCCGGGTGTCTCCCCCAATCACGCGCGGGAAGCTAGCAACAACTGATCACAAAGTCAATCAGCTCCACGGCTGGTTGTCTGCATGAGTCTCTCCTGTCGCTGTCAGTCAGTTGCGCGTGCTGCGCCGTACTGCTCGTCGGTGACCTGCGCTCCCCACACCACGTTGCCGTTCTCGTCGTTCTCGGTGATCGCGAGGTGGACCATGAAGCGACCCGGCACCGCGCCGTGCCAATGGTTTTCGCCGGGCTCGAAGTACACGCGGTCCCCGACCGCGAGCTCGACGACCGGCTCGCCCTCGCGTTGGCAGAGAGCGGCGCCCTCGACGATGTAGATGGTCTGCCCGAACGGATGGGTGTGCCACGCCGTGCGGGCGCCCGGTGCGAAGTGAACCGCGCCCACCGTGGTGCGCGACGGACCGACCGGCGCCGCAATCGCGTCGACGAACACGGTGCCGGTGAAGTAGTCAGCCGGTCCGGGGTTGGTGGTCTGGGTGCTGCTACGGGTGATCTGCATGTGAGTTGTCTCCATTTCGAGTTACGGGGTGACCATCACCTTGATCGCCTCCCGGTCGGCCATCGCCCGATAGCCGTCGGGGCCGGCGTCAGCCTCGACTACTACACCCAGCTGGAACGCGGTGACCTCGCCGGAGCCTCGGACAACGTCCTGAACGCGATCGCACGTGCGCGGCACCTCGATCACGCCGAGCGCGTGCACCTGTTCGATCTCGCCCGGCGAGGCGCTGCGCATCCCCAGCTCACGCGGCCAGATACGCGCCAGCGTCCCGCGCACCCTCGACGCGTTCACCGGCGGCATGGCACTGGTCCGCAACGCCTCCTGGGACTACCTGGCGGCAAATGCACTGGGCCGGGCGGTGTACGCCGAGATCTTCGACGGCCGCACCGGCGCCCCCAATCAGGTCCGCTACGTCTTCCTGGACGACCGTTCCCGCCGGTTCTTCGACGACTGGGATGCCGTCGCACACGACACCGCCCGGATCCTCCGCGCCGAAGCCGGCCGCGACCCCGACGACCCAGGTCCCGCCGAGCTCATCCAGCAGATGCTGGCCGTCAGCGAGGACTTCCGCACCGCCTGGGCACGGCAGGACGTCCGGCTTCCCGCCGCCGGACCCCACCGCTTCATCCATCCCGATGTCGGGGTGTTCGACCTGGTGTTCGAGGCCGCATCGCTGCGCGCGGACCCCGGGCTCACGCTGCTGCTCGCCACTGCAGACCCACGCTCTGCCACCGAGAGCGCGCTCCAACGCCTCACGAACCTCAGCGCTGCGGCGCGGGGCGCGTCTCGTCAAGGATGAAGCCGTACAGAGCATGGTCGGCGGCGATCGCGAGTCTCTGACTGAGTCCTCTGCCCTCCGGGTGAGGCAAACCCATCAGCGGAGCGGTGGCCTCGAACCCCGTCCAGATCGCCAAGCCGTACAGGGGTCCCGTCCACGGCCGGGCGCGCCACGCCGCCGGTAGCGCCCCATAGCCAGCACCCCCGGCTGCACCGACCGCCCAGTGAGCAAGTTCGACCGCGGCCCGACGGCGTCCGCGGGACTGCCCTCCTGCCAGTTGCTGCGGGGGTGGCTGCCCGACCAGCCCGAGCGAGACCGTGAGCACCCGCATCCCCGTCATCGCCATGGACGCGATCGCGCCCCGCATCGCCGCATGCGCCACCTGTCCGCGACCGTCCTGCCCGTTGCTCATCACTCGGTGGTACCCGTGAATGCCGTTCGAGGCACCGAACCTGAGCGGAATCGGTGGACGAGCGCGGCGTCGATGAACGAATCGATGGCGGTGATCTGACCACCCTGGACGTGGAGGATGGAGATCCCGTGGGGATGGAGATCTCCGTCGGCGGTGCGACGGTAGATGACGACGGCGGGCCGGCCGTTGGCGTGTGCGGGCACCATCGCGACGCCGGAGAGGCGCCCAGCGCCCGCCACGTCGCGGAAGAACGTCGCGATCGAGATCGCGCCGAGGAGGGATCGCTGGGGAGGCATGTGGAGGACCGCGTCCTCGTGCAGCAGGGCGATGAGTCCGTCGATGTCGTCGTGCTCGAACGCCGCCATGTAGCGGCGGAGCAATTCGCGCTCACGGGAGTCGGCGGCGTTTCGGTCCGGTGATGGAAGTCGGGTGTCGATCGTGGCGCGGGCGCGCTGCAGGGCGCTGTTGACCGACGCGACGGTCGAGTCGAGGATCTCGGCGACCTCGGGCCCGGTCCACCCCAGGACGTCTCGGAAGATGAAGATCGCCCGCTGGCGCCCGGGGAGCTCCTGGATGGCGCTGAGCAGGGCCAGCTCCATGCCCTCGCGGATGGCGTAGCGCGCCGCAGGGTCATACGTCGGTTCCGCCGGATCCTCGGCAGGCCGGTCGGGGAAGGGGTCGATCGGCTCTGGACGACGCGGTCGGCGCTCGAGTTCGTCCAGACAGGCGTTGGTCGCGATCCGGTACAGCCACGTCTGGAGCTGGTACCGCGGCTCGAAGCGGGCGAGCGCACGCCATGCCCTGAGGAGTGTCTCCTGAACGAGATCCTCAGCGTCCTGAGCGGAGCCGAGCATCCGGTAGCAGTGGACATCAAGAGCGTGACGGTAGGGCTCGACGAGCTGGCGAAAGGCGCGCTCGTCGCCGGCCTGGGCTGCGGCGAGCAGCAGTGGCCGTTTGGTGTCTTTCATCGGGTGGGGCATCGCGGCACCGGATTGGTTCTCTCAACATTGGATGATGGATGACTGAGACCCCAGAGCGGGGCTCACCTCGTCAAACGGCTCCGGGCCCGCAGATTCATCGGGATGTCCGATGAGATCGGGCGACCGGAGCCGTTTGACGTGGTGAGGAGCCCCGCAGGCGCACCTCGCCGCATCGCAGCGGCCGGCGATCACCGCCCGTGAGGGGACCCGTTCTCCGAAGCGGGCACCGTCCGCTCATTCATTCCCACCTGAGCACCTGGAGGTCTTGTGACGTCCTCAATCCCCCACGTTCATCGCTGGCGCGCGTTCGCGCTGCTCGCGGTGTCGTATTTCATGACGATTGTCGATCTGACGATCGTCAATGTCTCGCTGCCGACGATCGGCCACGACCTGGGCTTCGGCGCGAGCAGTCTCCAGTGGGTCGCGACCGCGTACGCCCTGGCATTCGGAGGTCTGCTGCTGTTCGGCGGTCGTGCCGCCGACCTGCTCGGCCGCCGCCGGGTCCTGATGGCCGGCCTGGCCGTGTTCGCCGCCGCCTCGCTGTCGTGCGCTCTGGCGACGGGCGGCGCGTTCCTGGTCGCCGCGCGAGCCATCCAGGGAATCGGTGCCGCACTGATGCTGCCCGCCGCGCTCTCGATCGTCATGGACCTGTTCCCCGAGGGATCCGAGCGAAACCAGGCACTCGGGATCTGGGGAGGCCTGGGAGCCGGCGGTGCGACCGTCGGGCTGCTCGCCGGCGGTCTCCTCACCCGCTACGCCGGCTGGCAGTACATCTTCTACCTCAACGTCCCGGTCGGGCTCGTCACGCTGGCGTTGGCGCCTCGGGTCGTTCCGGAAACGCGCCGGGCGACGACGCATCGCCGGTTCGATGTCGCCGGCGCGGTCACCGGCACGGCCGGTCTGGTTCTGCTCGTCGATGCCATCGCGCAGGCCCCGCAGTACGGATGGGGAGCCGCCCGCACGCTCATCATCCTCGCCGCCTCGCTCGCACTTCTGGTCGGGTTCATCGGCGTCGAGCGCCGTCTCGACGAGCCGATCCTGCCGCTCTCGATCTTCCGCCGCCGGACTCTGGCAGGCGCCAACCTCGCCGGGTTCCTGCTTGGTGGCAGCTTCTACGCGTTTCTGTTCGTCGGCACGCTGTACATGCAGCAGGTCCTGCACTACAGCGCGCTGCAGGCCGGACTGGCGTGGCTCACCGCCTCTCTGACCTCGATCGCGTTCGCCGGGCTCTCTCAGTACCTCGTCACCCGGATCGGGCCACGACCGGTCATGGCCGGCGGACTGACGCTGATCGGAGCCGGCGTGCTGTGGGCCGCCCAGGTCCCGGTCCATGGCCACTTTCTGGCCGACCTGGCCGCGCCGATGGCCGTGTCGGGCGCCGGCACCGCCTTCTCGTTCATCCCGATCTCGGTCGCCGCCCTTGCCGGGGTGGAGGAGCACCGCGCCGGACTCGCATCCGGTCTGCTCAACACGAGCCAGCAGCTCGGCGGCGCGCTCGGCACCGCGATCGCGGCGAGCATCGCCGCGGGCCACACCCAGGCGCTGCTGCACTCCGGCCACAGTGTTCCCGCTGCGCTCACGGGCGGCTTTCAGCACGCCTTGTGGGCTCTTACCGCGATTGCGCTGATCGGCCTCCCCGCAATCTTCGCGGTCGTCCGCCGGGACGACCCCACCGGCAACGAGGCACAGGCGTTCCCCGCCGAACCCAGTCCGCAATCGACCTGAGCCCGACCGGACCCGAATCCCTGAAGGAGATCCACCATGCATCACATCACTGACACCGCCACCAGGAGTGCGCTCGTGGTCGGAGGCTCCCGCGGCCTCGGCCGCGGAATCGCCACCGCTCTCGCCCACGACGCCCGGCCGGTGGTGGTCGTCGGCCGCACCGAGACCGCACTCGCCGAACTGGCCGCGGCCGTCCCAGGCATCCACGCGGAGGTGGCGGACGCCGTCGACCCGGCCGTCGCGGGACAACTGCTTGACCGCCACGACCCAGCCGACGTCATCGTCGTCGCAGGCGCGACCCCGCTCCTGCGCCCGCTCCAGCACCAGACCTGGGAGACGTTCTCGGTCAACTGGCAGACCGACGTACGAATCGCATTCAACTGGGTCCGCGAGGCGCTGCTCCGCCCCCTGCAGTCGGGCAGCCGGATGATCGTCATCTCGAGTGGCGCCGCGCTCGCCGGGTCGCCGCTGAGTGGTGGCTACGCCGGTGCCAAGGCAACCCAGCGGTTCATCGCCGCCTACGCTCAGGACGAAGCCGACCGCGCCGGCCTGGGGATCACGTTCACCGCGGTGCTCCCACAGATCACGTCCGCCACCGACCTCGGCCGCCCCGCCGTCACCGCCTACGCGCAACGCGCCGGGATGACCGAGCAGGAATACCTCGCGCGGTTCGGTGACACACTCACGATCGAAGCGGCCGGCGCCGCGGTCGCCGGCCTGACACATCCCGACACGGCACCCGTCGCCCGCGCCTACCGACTCACCGCCGCCGGGCTCCAACCGCTGTCCTGACCCACCAGTGTGATAAAGCCGCACCCCGGGGTAGGCCTTTGGTAAGGCTCCGAGAGGCAGGGGAGGACGGGTATGAGCTCCGCGGCTGACACCGCCACGGTAGGGAGAACGCGCTGGACACGGCTGATTCCGGTGGCGATCGTGGTTTACATCATTTCGTTCATGGACCGAACCAACATCGGATTCGCGTTCGATGACATGGGGAAATCGCTGCATGTCACCCTGACGGACACCGGGTTGGCCGGGGGGATCTTCTTCATCGGCTACCTCGTCCTGCAGTTCCCCGGAGGCCATCTCGCCGAGCATTGGTCGGCGAAGAAGTTCGTCGGGATCATGATCCTGATCTGGGGAGTTCTGGCGATCCTCACGGGACTGGTGCAGAACTACACCGAGCTGCTGATCGTGCGCTTCTTCCTGGGCGTTGCGGAGGGCGGGATCTGGCCGGCAATCCTGGTGCTGATCTCGCACTGGTTCCCCGCCCGGGAAAGGGCGCGCGCCTACGGCTTCTGGATCATGAACATCGCCATCGCGTCGATCGTCACGGCTCCGCTGTCGGGCTGGATTCTGTCCTGGGGTGACTGGCGCTGGCTGTTCATCATCGAGGGTGCCTTCCCGTTCCTGGTCGCCGCACCGCTGTGGTTCTGGCTCGCGGCCGACACGCCGCGCAGCGCCTCGTGGTGCACTCCTGAGGAGCGCGAGTACATCGAGCAGGCGTTGGCCGAGGATGCCGCCGGTGAGCCCGAAAAGGGCAGCTACCGAGACGTGCTCGACAACCCGGTGGTGTGGAAGCTGGTCGCCGTCTACTTCCTCATTCAGCTCGGCTTCTATGGGCTCAACCTCTGGCTCCCGCACGAGATCACGAACATGATCGGCGGCAGCTACCTCACGGTCGGCTGGGTCACCGCGATCCCATATGGCGTGGCGATCGTCGGCCTCTGGCTCAACGGGCGCCTCGCCGACCGCACCGGGCGCTACCGCCTGCACGTGCTGATCCCGATGATCGTCGCGGCTGTCGCGCTGGTGTTGTCGGTCTCGGTCGGATCGCTGGCCGCGCTCTCGATCGCCTTCCTCAGCCTCGCGATGATGGGCGCGCTGGCCTACGACGGCCCGTTCTGGGCGAGCGCCTCTCGCGCGGTTCCGGTCGCCCTCGCCGGTGGAGCGATGGGGCTGATCAACGCCCTCGGCAACCTCGGCGGCTTCGCGGGCCCCTACCTCGGCGGCTGGCTGCAGGACCACAGCGGAGGCAGCTTCGCCACGACCTCGATCGCCCTGGCCATCTCACTGGCCCTCGCGGGAATAGTCATGCTCTGGGTCGGCCGCGACGGTGACAAGCCTCGGGCGCAGCCCACGGAGGCGGCCCGGACGCGCCGGCGCACCACCGCACCGGGGACCGCGAACTCC
>DATJTS010000181.1:0-16604 GCA_035503035.1 Solirubrobacteraceae bacterium | reverse complement strand
GCCTCCGCGTGCGTGCCGTGGTTGCGATAGGTCGCGTTGGGGACATCGCCGCCGCTGTAGCCCACGCGCGTGGAGATCACGCCGTCCAGCTTGCGGACCAGGTCCTGCACTCCCCAGAAGCACCCGCCGGCCAGGATCGCCTTTTCGGTCGCCATGTCGTCTCTCGCTTTCGCCGGTTCTTGATGAAGCTCCGTCGCCTCACCATGATGGCGCACCGGTGCGGGTTCGCCGCAGACCTGGCTTTAGCTATGCGAGCCGGGCGGGCGTGCGCACGTGAACGACGGCCGCCTCGAGCTCCCGTGGGAGGTCCTTCAGCTCTCCACCGGAGATGACCCAGCGCTCGAGCCGCGCGGTGACCGCGGCGCGGCAGTCGCTGTCGGCGCGGAGCAGGTCGGCCAGTCCGCGGCTGCGGATGACGGTGCGTGGCGCGCAGCGGTGGCGCAGGGAGGCGTAGCCGTCGCCGAGCGCGGCCTTCCAGACGCTCTCACGCTTGGCGAGCTCGGCGCAGAGCTGCGCCGCGATCTGGGGCGCGGAGATGCGCCGCAGGCTGCGCGCGAGCCACTCGGGGCTCTTGGCGGTGACCGGGCCGCAGGCGTAGGCGAAGACCATGCGGGCCGTATCACGCTCGGCCGGGCTCCAGCGCGGCGCCAGAGCCGTGACATCGAGCGAGCCGAACATCTCGGCGCAGGAGCGATGCACCGCGTCGCCCGCGGTGTCGGCGGCACGGTCAAGCAGGCCCGCGAGCGTCGGCAGGTCATCGACGAGCCGGCGCAGCTCATCGATCCCGGCGGGCTCCTCAACGTCAGATCGCATCAGGCCCGACAGCAGCTCGCGGGCGAGGACGAACCCCTCGTCGAGGTCGCGCGGATCGCCGGTCTCGGCGTGGCTGGCCACCACCACGTGAAGCCGGTAGACGAGGTCCTGCTCGCGCTCGGACAGGCCGAGAGCGGGCACGTCGACGTAGACCGGCTCGGTCGGCTCGTCGATCAGCATGTCGTCTCCGCGGTCCTCATCACAAGTGGGGTCTCGGCCGGACTATCTCCTCTCCTCGCCTAATTGAACACCACGCTGGACACACGAACGAGTGCGTCGCTGTCGCACCCTCGCCCGGACTCCCGCCTGGCGGTGCGCGACCCGACGTCTGCGATCATTCGTGGATGATCACGGGACGGGGAGATCGCGGCCGCGCCGTGGGGACTTCCACGGTGGTCCTGACGGCGATCCTGGCGCTCATGCTCCTGTCGGGCTGCGCCTCCACATCCTCGCTGCCCGGTCATGAAAACGCCCGCCACGTCCGGCTCGCCGGCCAGGACGGGCCTCCTGCTGATCCGAGCCAACTGGCGGTTGTGCGCCGCTGGGCGGCCGCGCTGCGGGCGGGAAACCTCGGCGCCGCGGCTGGCTACTTCCACCTCCCGAGCCTGTTCGAGAACGGCGCGACCGACTCGATCGAGCTCCGCTCGGCCGCCGAGGCGGAGGCGGCCAACTCGACCCTCCCCTGCGGCGCGGTGGTGATCTCCGCGTTCCGCGAGGGTCGCTTCATCGACGTGCTCTTCCGGCTGACCGCGCGGGCCGGGCGCGGGGGCGGCCCGCAGGCCTGCGGCTCAGGCGTCGGTCAGACGGCGCGGACCAGGTTCCTGATCCACAACGGCCAGATCCTGGACTGGCTGCGAGCCCCGAGCCTGCCCGGCGACCCGGGGGTCCCGGGGCACAGCGGTGGCGGGTCAGGTGGTGGCGGCTCAGGTGGCGGCGGCAACACCGGCGCCGGGTCGCTGCCCGTGTAGACCCCGCCGCTCGGCCCTTCGGCTGATCGGATCAGGACCGCCCGACGAGCAGCGCGAGCAAGCGCTTCACCCGCGGAAGCCCGAGCCGAGCGCCGCGTAGGCCTCGCGCAGCCGCTGCTCGAGATCGCCACCCTCCGCAACCCAGACCGAGAACGCCGCCATCGACGCGCCGAGAGCCGCGAACGCAACGGTCTGGGGCACCAGGTCGCCGGGTCGCTCGCCCCGCCGCCGCGCGACGTAGTCCGCGACGACCCTGCGCCAGTCCGCGTAGCGCAGTGCCGAGTGCGCCTGGAGCGCCGGGACGGTGGTGATGAGCGTCATCCGCGTCCGCAACTCGGGCAGCTGCTCGGTCGGATAGCTGTTGGAGGCGACCGCAGCAGCGGCGAGCGCATCCATCACGTCCACGTCCTCGCCATGGCCATCGAGCTCGTCGCGCAACCGATCCAGCACACGGTCGAACTCGCCCCAGACGATGTCGTTCTTGGAGGGGAAGTAGCGGAACACCGTGCGGCGGCCGACACCGAGCTCGGCGGCGATCTCCTCGACCGTCGTCCGCTCAAAGCCCCGCTCGGCGAAAAGCGCAAGCGCGGTTCGCTCCACCGATTCTCGGGAGGTGCTCGGCGGCCGGCCGCGCGGCACTCCCGGGGCTCGCTCAACAGCCATCGCGAGCCAAGATTGACACAATGTGGCACTCGGTGTTATAAATCCGCGCGGCAGCCGTCATCGACAGAGGAGAGTAAGCCGTGTCGGAGCCCATCACCGCGTCCGCGGACGTGTCCGCGGACCAGCCCTCAGCGCCCGCCCAGACCCCCGAGACCGCCTCGGCGGATGTGCTCGTCGAGCAGGAGCTGCTCGTGGAGGACGTCTCCATCGACGGGATGTGCGGCGTCTACTAGCGCCGCGAGTCACCTGATGACCGAGTTCGATCTCGACCGCGCCTGGCGGGTCGGCGCAGGAGTCGCGCTGAGGCCCGAGCGCTTTGGCGCACTCGCCTACAGCTTCAACTCGCGCCGGCTCTCGTTCCTGAAGAGCCGGCGGCTCTATGAGATCGTGCGCACGCTCGCCGAGTATCCCAGCGGCCGGGCGGCATGCGAGGCCGCCGGAGCCGCGGGGACCGAGTTGGCGCAGCTGCGGACAGCGCTTGGGACGCTCGCCGCGACCGGAATGATCGAGGAGCGGGTCGCATGAGCGCCATCGCGCCCGCCGGCACGCCGGCGGTACGGCTGGTCGACCACTTCGAGGCCGGCCTGGACGCCCCAATCTGCCTCACCTGGGAGCTCACCTACGCCTGCAACCTGGCGTGTGTGCATTGCCTGTCGAGCTCCGGACGCCGTGACCCGCGAGAGCTCTCCACCGAGGAGTGCCGGGCGGTGATCGACGAGCTCGAGGCGATGCAGGTCTTCTACGTCAACATCGGCGGCGGCGAGCCGACCGTCCGCCGTGACTTCTGGGAGCTTCTGGACTACGCGACCGCCCACCACGTCGGCGTCAAGTTCTCCACCAACGGCAGCCGGATCACGCCTCAGATCGCCGAGCGGCTCGCCGCAAATGACTACGTCGACGTGCAGATCTCGCTCGACGGCGCCACCCCGGCGGTCAACGACCGGGTGCGCGGCACGGGCTCCTACGACACCGCCCTGCGAGCGATGGGCCACCTGCGCGACGCGGGGATGCGCAACTTCAAGATCTCGGTCGTCGTCACCCGCGAGAACGTCGCCGAGCTCGACGCGTTCAAGGCGATCGCCGACGACCATGGCGCGCAGCTGCGGATCACCCGGCTGCGACCGAGCGGCCGCGGCGCCGATGTGTGGGATGAGCTGCACCCGACCGCGGACCAACAGCGCGAGCTGTACGACTGGCTGGTCGCTCACGGCGAGGACGTGCTCACCGGCGACTCGTTCTTTCACCTGTCGGCCTACGGTCAAGCGCTCCCCGGACTCGGGATGTGCGGCGCGGGCCGGGTCGTCTGCCTGATCGACCCGATCGGCGACGTCTACGCCTGCCCGTTCGCCATCCACGACGCGTTCCTCGCCGGCAACATCCGCACGGACGGCGGGTTCGCCGGGGTGTGGCGCGAGTCGGAGCTGTTCACGCGGCTGCGCGGACCACAGTCCGGCGGCGCGTGTGAAAGCTGCTCCTTCTACGACAGCTGCCGTGGCGGCTGCATGGCGGCGAAGTTCTTCACCGGTCTGCCGCTCGACGGCCCCGACCCGGAGTGTGCGCTCGGCCACGGCGAGGCGCTGCTCGCCGGGCGCCAGGCCGGGCAGGCGACGCCGCGCCCCGCTCAGGACCACTCGCGGGTGCGCCCGCCCGCGCGCGACTGCGACGAGAACCCACTGGCGGTGTGGACGCCATGAGCCACCGCTGGTTCGAGACGGTCGCCGAAGCCGAGCGCCGCGCGCGAGGCATCCTCCCCCGCTCCGTCTACAAGGCACTGATCGCCGGCTCCGAGCGCGGTCTGACCCTGCACGACAACCTGAACGCGTTCGCGGAGCTCGGCTTCGCTCCGCACGTCGCCGGTCTGGCGACTGAACGCTCGCTGGAGACCACAGTGATGGGCCAGACGTTGACGATGCCCGTGCTCATCTCCCCCACCGGCGTGCAGGCGGTCCATCCCGACGCCGAGGTGGCGGTCGCCCGCGCCGCGGCGGCCCGCGGCATCGCGATTGGGCTCTCCGGGTTCGCCACCAAGCCGGTTGAGGAGGTGGTCGCGGCAGGCGCGCCGACGTTCTTTCAGACGTACTGGATCGGCTCGCGCGAGGAGATCCTCGCTCGCGTGCAGCGAGCGCGCGCGGCCGGCGCCACCGGGCTGATCGCGACGCTCGACTGGTCGTTCTCGCACGGGCGCGACTGGGGCAGCCCGTTCATCCCGTCCGCGATCGACCTGGAGGCGGTCCGCAGGCTCGGGCTCGACGTCGCGCTGCACCCGGTGTGGCTGGCCCGCTACGCCTCGGCCGGCTTTCTGCCCGGGCTCACCACGCCGAACATGGTGCCGCTCGGGGCGCCCGCGCCGAAGTTCTTCGAGGCCTACGGGCAGTGGATGCAGACACCGCCGCCCTCGTGGGACGACGTCGCGTGGCTGCGCAGCGAGTGGGACGGGCCGTTCATGCTCAAGGGCGTCACCCGTATCGACGACGCTCGACGGGCGGTGCAGGCGGGCGTCAGTGCGATCTCGGTCTCGAACCACGGGGGGAACAACCTGGACGGAACCCCGGCCACGATCCGGCTCGTGTCGGGGATCGCCGATGCGGTCGGCGACCAGATCGAGGTGGTGCTCGACGGCGGCGTGCGCCGCGGCGGTGACGTCGTCAAGGCGCTCGCTCTCGGAGCGCGCGCGGTGATGATCGGCCGGGCGTACCTGTGGGGTCTGGCCGAGGGCGGACAGGCCGGGGTGGAGAACGTGCTCGACGTGCTGCGCTCCGGCATCGACTCCGCGCTGCTCGGCCTGGGCCGGGGATCGATCCACGAGCTCTCGCGCGAGGATGTGCTCATGCCCGACGGATTCGAGCGAGTCCTCGGAGGCGGGGTCGCCTCGGCGGTGGCCGCGGAGTGACCAGGCTCGGCGCGCTGGCGTCGGTCGAGGTGGCGTCCGTGGCCGCGCCACCCTCACTGCTCGCCGTGCCGGTCGGCGCGACTGAGCAGCACGGCCCTCACCTTCCGCTCGACACCGACACGGTGATCGCCTCGGCGCTCGCGGCTCGACTCGGCGGTGGCGCGGTCATCGCTCCCCCGCTCCCCTACGGCTCGAGCGGTGAGCATCAGGGGTTTCCCGGCACCCTGTCGATCGGCCAGGAGGCGGTTCAGACGGTGCTCGTCGAGCTCGTGCGCTCGGCCACCGAGACGTTTGACCGCGTCCTGCTGGTCTGCGCCCACGGTGGCAATGCCGAGCCGGTGGCGCGGGCGGTGGCACGACTGCGGTCGGAGCGACGCGACGTGCGGGCCTGGTCGCCGGCCTCGGTGTGGCACGGCGACGCGCACGCCGGCCATGTCGAGACCTCGGTGATGCTCGCGCTGCGGCCGGAGACGGTCGCGCTGGAACGCGCCGCGGCCGGCAACACGGCTCCGCTCGGGTCATTGATCGCCCCGATGCGCGATGGCGGAGTGGCCGCGGTCAGCGCGAACGGGGTGCTCGGCGACCCGACCAGGGCGAGCGCAGCGGCGGGGACCGAGCTGCTCGAGCGGGCGGTGAACGCCTTGCGAGCGTTCGTCGAGGAGTGGTCCTCATGAGCCGGCGGGTCGCGCTCGTGACGGGCGCTGCCCGAGGGATCGGGGCCGCGACGGTGCGAGGACTCGACGCCGCCGGGTGGTCCGTCGTCGCCGTGGACCGGGGCGCGGACGACCCCCGCCTTGGGTACCCGATGGGAAGCCCAGACGAGCTCTCCGCCGTGTGCGCGGCGGCGCGTGATGCATTTGCGGTGATCGCGGATGTGAGTCGCGCGGAGGCTGTGGCCGGCGCGGTCGCCGATGCCGAGCGGCGGCACGGCGGCCTCGACGCGGTGATCTGCTGCGCCGGGGCGATCGCCGGCGGCGCTCCCGCCTGGAAGCTCGATCCCGACGCGGAGCGGGCGCTGCTCGACATCAACCTCGGGGGCGTCCTGCACTGCGCGCGGTTCGGGATCCCCGCGCTACTGCGGCGTCCCGAGCCGCGCTCGGGCCGCTTCCTGGCCGTCGCCTCGGCGGCGGCGGTCCGTGGCCTGCCCCAGCTCGCCGCCTACTGCGCTTCCAAGGCGGGTGTTGCGGGATTGGTCCGCGCGCTTGCCGCTGAGCTGCGGGGGACCGGCGTCACCGCCAACGCGGTCGCGCCCGGTTCGACCGACACACCGATGCTCGCCGAGAGCGCCCGGCTGTACGGGCTGGAGAGCGCCGGCGCGTTCGCCGCCCAGCAGCCGATCGAGCGGCTGCTGGAGCCCGACGAGATCGCGGGGATGCTCGTGTGGCTCGCCGGTGAGCACGCGGGCGGCGTCACCGGGACGCTGATCCCGGTCGACGGCGGACTCACCGTGTGACCGTCGTTCTCGACCCGCGGACTCGGGTGCTGGACGGCGGGCGCACGCTGGTCGGCGGCGACCCGTGGCGGGTGCTGCGGCTCACCGAGGGCGGCGCGGCGGTGGTGCGGGGGCTGCTGGCGGGCGCGGGCACTGGCCCGGGCGCGGGCGGGGGCGACACGGCGGCCCGGGCGCTCGCGCGGCAGCTGATCGACGCCGGCCTCGCACACCCGCGGGCGACCCCCGTCCCGTGCGGCGAGGTGACCGTCGTCATCCCGGTCCATGACCGCACCGAGCAGCTCGAGCGCTGCCTGGCGTCCGTGTTCGAAGCGGACCGCCCCGGGCGCGTGATCGTCGTTGACGACGGCTCGCGCGACGCGGCCGGGGTGGACGCGGTATGTGTGCGGATGGGGGCTGAGCTGATCAGGCGCGATCGCTGCAGCGGCCCGGCCGCGGCACGGAACACGGCGCTGGCCCGAGTCGAGTCCGGACTCGTCGCGCTGCTCGATTCCGACTGCGTCCCGGAGCAGGGCTGGCTCTCGCTGCTCTGCGGGACGCTGGCCGTCGATCCCGGGCTGGGCGCGGTTGCGCCGCGGGTGCGGCCGCTCGAGGAACGCTGGGAAGGTTTGTCGCCCTCAGGACGACAAACCTTCCCAGCATCCCGCGGCAACCGAGCGCTCGCCCGGTTTGCCGCGGTGCGCTCGCCACTCGACCTGGGGCCGTGGCCCTCGCTGGTGCGACCGGGCGGGCGAGTCGCCTATGTGCCGACGGCGGCGCTGCTCGTGCGTCGCGAGGCGCTCGGCGAGGCCGCAACACCGTTCGACCCCGCGCTCCGGTATGGGGAGGACGTCGACCTCGTCTGGCGGATGCTCGATGGGGGCTGGTCGATCCGCTACCAGCCGGAGGCGGTTGTCCGGCACGGCGAACCGGGGCGGCTGCGACCGTGGCTGGCGCGCCGTTTCCGGTACGGCAGCTCCGCCGGCCCGCTCGCCCGCAGACACCCGAAGCGGCTCGCGCCCGTGGTCATCCATCCGCCCTCGGCCACGGTGCTCGGCGCCGCGGCCGCGGCGGTCGGCTCGCGACGGGTGCCGAGCGCGGCCGCCGCCCTCCCGGTCGCGCTGCATGCTGTCCGCGTCGCCCGGTCCCTGTCGTATCACGGCGTCTCGGCTCGGACGGGGGCCGCGCTCGGGTTGCAAGGCCTCGGCGAGAGCGGAGCCGCACTCGGGCGGGCGACGACGATGCTCGCACCGCCGCTCGTCGCCGCCGGACTGCTGCACGCTCGCACTCGGCGACCGGCGCTCGCACTCCTGCTCGCCGCCCCGGTCCGAGATTGCGCCCGTCTGCGGCCCTCGCTCGACCCGGTGCGCTTCGCCACTCTGAGCATCGCCGACGACGTCTCCTATGGCGCCGGAGTGTGGGCGGGAGCGCTCAGAGCCCGCACCGTGCGCCCGCTGCGACCACGGATCAACCGACGTGTGTCACCTGGACGTGGACTATCCACGCTCAGGTGACACACCGCCGCCCCGGCAGGAACCTGCGATCCTCGTCACACCATGGCCTCCGACCCGTACCAGATCCTGGGGATCACGCCGACCGCCACCGACGACGAGCTGCGCACCGCCTACCGAGGGCTCGTCCAGCTCCACCATCCCGACCACAACAACGGCTCGCGGGAGTCGGCGTTGCGCTTCGCCGAGGTCCAGGAGGCCTACGCCCACGTGAGGCTGCTGCGTAAGCAGGCCGACACGACCCGCACCACCGGCCCGACACCGGGTCCCACCGGCACCGGCCCTGAGGTCGAGGCCCGCCTCCGGGCAATGGAGAACGAATTGCGCGCCGCGCGCGAGCAGCGGGAGAAGGCCGCCCGCGAAGCGGCCGAGGAGGCCGCCCGCGCCACGGCAGCCACGGCCGACGCGGCTACCCGCGCCACTCGGAAGGCCACCGGCTACGACGAGCAGGGGCGCGCGACCGACGAGGAGCTGGGGTACTACTCGACCGACGACAGCTTCGCCAAGATCCTGGATGACTTCGCGGACCAGGTCTCCACCCGGTTCGCCGAGGCGCACCCGCCCACTGAGGGCCGACGACGCAAGCCGCGGTCGGTCGCGGACTGGATCGACGAGCTCGGCTCCCGCCTGACCGGCGACTCGCACCGCAAGCAGGACGAGTGAGCCCCGAGCTCTATGACCCCGCCGAGCACCGGCCGCTCGCGGGGCCCCCATGGAGCGAGGACGCGGCACGCACCGCGATCGCCGCGATCACCGACGACGCGATCGCCTCGTACCGCGGCCCGCACCGGCTGTGGCCCAACCACCCCGCCGACCTCGACGACGATCCTGCGGACCGGATCTTCCGCTGCATCTACCTGGGCGCCGCCGGCATGGCCTGGGGTCTGGACCGGCTTGCCGGCGCGGGCCTCGCCGACCGCTGGCCGGCGATCGACGAGCTCGCCACCGTGCTCCCCGGGGACTACCGGGCCGACCCCGAGCTCACCGAACTGGAGACCGGCACGCCTCCACCGCCTCCCTCGCTGCTCTTCGGTGAGTCCGGAATCCTGATCGCCTGCGAGGCGATCACCGCGAACGACGGCCCCGACAGACAGGATGAGCTCGCCGCCACGATCGCCACCAACGCCCGCAACGAGACCCGCGAGCTGTGCTGGGGCTCACCCGGGACGATGATCGCCGCGGAGGCGATGTGGCGCCGCACCGGCGACCCGCGGTGGCGGGAGCTCTGGCGCGACAGCGCGCTCTGGCTCATCGAGCAGTGGGAGGACCCGGTCTGGGTGCAGGACATGTACGGCGACAGCAGCCGGTATGTCGGCGCGGGCCACGGCTTCGCCAGCAACGCATCGGTTCTGCTGTCCGGGCTCGATCTCCTCGGCGAGGAGGGCGACGATCTCGCTGAGCGCATCATCACCACCACCGCCGGGCTCGCGCAGCGTGACGGCCCGCTCGCACAGTGGCCGGCCCTCGCCGACGCCGAGATCGAGCGGCGACCGGTCCAGTGGTGCCACGGCGCGCCCGGGATCGTCACCGCGCTCGCCTCCGCCCCGGCCGATTGGCGAATCGACGGACTGCTCGCTGCGGGCGCGGAGCTCACCTGGCGTGCCGGTCCGCTGTGCAAGGGCGTCGGGCTCTGCCACGGCACCGCGGGCAACGCGTACGCGCTGCTGGCGCTCCATCACCGAACCGGCGATGAGCGATGGCTCGAGCGCGCCCGCGCCTTCGCCATGGACGCCGCCGCCGATGTGACGGCCTGGCGCGCCCGTCACGGTCAGGGTCGCTTCACCCTGTTCACGGGCGATCTCGGCGTGGCGCTGCTCCTCGCCGACTGCCTCGAGGACCGCGCCCGCACCCGCAGCAGCTTCCCGTTCCTCGATCACCCGCTCGGGTGAGACCAACGCACCTAACTCTCAATCTAAGGTCGAGGGTGAGTCTCCGGCCATAGCCGCCCACTGCCGCCCCACTGCCGGCCCACAGCCGGCCGGACAGCCCGCCTCTCAGCCGGCCTCAGCCACGCAGCTCGGCAGCCCGCTCCCGCACGGTGGCCTTGGACTCCAGAGGCATCGCACCTGGGTGTCCGTCGCCCGGCCAGGGCGTGAGCAGCAGCAGCAACCGCGCGGTCGAGCGGGCGATGACCTCGTGACGCTCGGCGGGATCGAATTCGACGAGCAGCCCGGCCCCGCCGGTCACGCTGCCACCCTCCCGCGAGGTGATCTCGACCTCGCCGTCGAGGACGCTCACCCAGGCGCGCTCGTGGACCTGGTGCTCCTGGAGGCTCTCGCCTGCGGGGATCTCCAGCACCACCGCGCGCGCCGCGGTCCCGGACGAGAGGATCTCAGGCGAGTGGGGGCTGAGCTCCCGGGAGAGCAGCGACCAGCTTCTCATCGCCGGCGATCCCGTGTGCCGCAGCGCTCGGACATCGTCGACAGCTTGGCACAGATCAGCTCACAGAACCACGTCGACGCGCGTCGCGCCGCATCGTGCGGGCGACGTAGTCGCTCACGCTGTGGCGCTCCTCCGCCCACGGGTCGCCGCGATGGTGGTAGCCGTTGCGCTCCCAGAAGCCGAGCTCGTCATGCTCGAGCACCTGCAGGCGGCTGAGCCACTTCGCCGACTTCCAGAAGTAGAGGTGCGGGACGAACAGCCGCATCGGTCCGCCGTGCTCGGGCTCCAGCGGTCCACCATCCGCCTCGAACGCGACCAGCGCGGGATGCTCGAGCACATCGGAGAGAGGAAGGTTCGTCGTGTAGCCGGTGGGGCTTTCGGCAAGCAGGTATCCCGCGTCAGGCGACAGCCCCGCCCGCTGCAGCAGCGGAGCGACCGCCAGGCCGCGCCAGTGCATCCCGAACTTCGACCAGCGGGTGACGCAATGGATATCGCCCTCCCAGGCGACCTGGGGCTCGGCCTGGAGTGCCGCCCAGTCGAGCGTGAACGGCTCACGAACCGCGCCGTCGATCCTCAGCGTCCACTCCGCGGCCGGGGTCCGCGGCGCCTCCTCCACCGACAGCACCGGCCACTTGACGGTCGGTGACTGACCCGGGGGCAGGCGCTCCGGGTCGATCCCGAGTGACTCCGCGCGGCGGCGGCCGCGGTCGCCGAACTGGCGGGGAGTGATGGGCATCGTCTCATTCTGCCCGCGGTGGCCGGCGTCACCACGCTGGACATCTTCCCGAAAAGCGAGCAATCGGCTCGATTCCGGTCCCGAGCGAGCCGATAGACCGGCCATGCCTCGTCCGATACGTGGTGTCGTGGTGATTCTTGGGGCGTGGCTCGTCGCGTGCGAGCTGCACGGTCTCGGCATACGCTGGGCGCCGTCAGGGCCCGAAAAATGGCTGCACCTGGTGATGATGGGGATCGGCGCGGTCCTGTGCATCGCGCGCGGGCTGATCCGTCCCCGCGAGCGGGCCGCTTGGATCGTGATCGGGCTGGCGGTGCTCGCCTGGACGCTCGGCGAGCTCTACTTCACCGCGGTCCTGTGGTCCGACGCCTCGCCGCCGGTCCCCTCCCCCGCCGACGCGGGGTATCTGTCGCTGCCGCCGCTGATCATCCTCGGCGTGGTGCTGCTCACCCGCTCGCGCGTCCGGGGGCTGCCGCGCATGGTGTTCGTCGACGGCCTGATCGCCGGGCTCGCAGTCGGCGCGATGAGCGCCGCAATCGTGTTCCAGCCGGTGCTCGATTCGCTGCACGGCCTCTCGATCTCGGTCATCACCAACTTCGCCTATCCGGTCCTCGACCTGATCATGCTCGGGGTGCTGATCGGGCTGCTGGCAATCGGCGGACGCCGCCTCGACCGCCGCCTGGGCGTGCTGGCGCTCGGCGTGCTCTGCTTCTGGGCCTCGGACACGATCTACCTGATCAAGGACGCCGCCGGCACGTGGGTGTCGGGCGGCCCGTTCGATCCCGGCTGGTGGACGATCGCCGAATGCGCGGCGATCGCGGCCTGGATGGACCCGGAGAAGGCCCACGCCGGGACCCTGCTCATCCGCGCTCGGCCGAGTATCCGCGTTCCCGTCGCGTTCGCGCTGGTGGCAATCGCCGTGCTCGTCGCCGGCTCCTTCACCACGATCACCGTGCCCGCGGTGGTGCTGGCCAGCACCGCTCTGGCAGCCGTGCTGCTCCGCCTGGTGCTCACCTTCCGCGCCCATCAGGGGATGCTCGACAGCTCCCGCACCGAGGCGTCGACCGACCCGCTCACCGGACTGGGCAACCGCCGGGCGCTCGCCGCGGCGCTGGGGGCGCGCCTGGACCACGACGAGCCGGACGAGTTCGTGCTCGGGCTGTTCGACCTCGACGGCTTCAAGAGCTACAACGACTGCTTCGGCCACGCCGCCGGGGACGCACTCCTGCAGCGGCTCGCTCGCGCGGTGGAGAGCGTGCTGCCGGCTCCGGCCGCGGCGTACCGCATCGGCGGAGATGAGTTCTGCGTGCTCGTCCCCGCCGGCGAGGTCGGCGAGGCGATGCTGCGCGCCGCGCATTCCGTCCTGGCCGAACGCGGCGAGGGGTTCGCGGTGTCGGCGTCGGCCGGCAGCGTGAGGCTGCCGCAGGAGGCGGCCGACCCCTCCGAGGCGCTCCGGCTCGCCGACCAGCGCATGTATGAGGACAAGCACTCCTCGCGCCGCTCGGGCGCGGCCAAGGAGGTCGCCCGCACCCTGCTCTGCGCCCTCGAGCAGCGCGACCCGCACCTCACCGACCACCTCTCCGACGTGGAGCGCCTGGCGACCAAGACCGCGAAGGCGCTCGGCCTGCCCGACGACCAGATCGAGCTCATCGGCCTCGGCGCTGAACTGCACGACGTCGGCAAGGTCGGCATCCCCGAGGCGATCCTCAACAAGCCCGGTTCGCTCAGCGACGAGGAGTGGGCGCTGATGCGCGGGCACACGATCGCCGGTCAGCGGATCCTCGACTCCTCTCCGGCGCTGACCACGGTCGGCCGGCTCGTGCGCGGCTCACACGAGCGCTGGGACGGCAAGGGCTACCCCGACGGTCTCTTCGCCGCCGCGATCCCGCTCGGGGCCCGCGTGATCGCGGTGTGCGACTCCTACGACGCGATGACCAGCGACCGCAGCTATCGACGCGCGATGAGCGAGGAGGTGGCGCTCGCCGAACTGCGCGCGGGTGCGGGCTCGCAGTTCGACCCGCAGGTCGTCGCCGCGTTCCTGCGGGTGCGCGAGCAGGAGGCGTGGGCGGGAGCGCCGCTGCCGGACCTGGCCAGGCCGGACGCACAGATCGCGCGCCCGGCCGGACCGGTCGAGATCGACTAGTCCGCGTCGGCAACGATCGACCCGACCCGCTCGCCGAGCGTCCGGTCACGTGCGTTGACGATCGCTGCCCAGATGCCGGCGGCGACGATCACCCCGACCGCGATCAGTGGGTACTCGGAGAACGGCTTGGGCTGGCCGGGCTTGATCAGCTCGTAGAGCGGGTACCCGACCGCGAAGGCACCGAGCAGTGGCAACAGCAGGTGCTTGATCGGATTGAACAGATCCGGATGGTGTCGTCTGAAGTACACCGGTAGGGCCAGGTTCGTCATCAGGTACGTGACGATCACGAGGATCGTGCCCATCGTGCCGATCTCGCCGAAGTACAGGACAGGAGGCTGGGACCACCCGAAGATGTAGGTGAGCCCGAGCGCGATGCCGAGGTAGACGATGAACGCGGCATAGGGGGTCCGCGTCTCCGTGGTGACCCGCGCCACCCACGACGGCAGCAGACCCTCGCGGCCCGAGTTGAAGATGATCCGGGCCTGCGAGTTCGCCGCTGAGATCAGCGTTCCGAAGATCGACGTGAAGCCGGCGATGTAGGCGAGGAACGCGAGCAGCCCAGAGACCGTCTTCGCCGCTGCGACGAACGGCACCGGCTGTGCTGCGTTCAGCAGGCCGACGTGCTCACCGAATGAAATGACGGTCGTGTAGGCGAACAGGATGTAGGCGCCGCCCAGCAGCAGGATCGACCACAGGATCGCCTTGCCAATGCCGACGCGCGGGTCCTCGCACTCCTCGGCGAGCGCCGCGGAGTTCTCCCAGCCGATGAACATGTAGATCGCGAGCGGGAAGCCGAGCGAGAGGCCGGAGAAGCCGCCGGACAGGCGGCCGGGATCAAACGGATGCAGATTGAGCGATCCGCCGTGCTTGATCAGCAGCGCGATCGCGATGATCAGCATCAGGCCGATTTCGAAGCTGAAGAAGATGGCGGCGGCCTTGGTCGAGACCTTCGCCCCGCGCACGATCATCGCCAGCGCGATCGCGACGAGGATGAAGGTGAGGATCTGCCACGGAATGTGGATGTGCAGGTAGACCCGCAGAATGTCCGAGGTCCACCCACCGGAGATCCCGACGACCGAGGCGACGGCGGTGATGTAGCCCGCGGAGAGCACGAGCGCCATCAGCACGGCCAGATATGGGCCGAACGCCTTGCCGATGAAGGTGACGAACGAGCCCGTTGAGGGATGGACCCGGCTGAACTGAGTGAGCGTGTTGCCGAGCAACCCGATCGCCACCATCGCCGCGATGATCGTCAGCGGCGCCGGCACTCCGGCCGTCGACGCGACCAGGCCGAAGCCGAAGTAGAACGACATCGCGGGGGCGATGTTCGCCATTGTCGACGTCGCAATGTCGACGTTTGACAACACCCCTCGCGCGAGGCGGGTGTGCTGCGCGGCGGTCGCCGCCGGTTTGGTCTCAGGCCCGGGTGCCACCGGTCCACTCATGCCCACATTGGCCATCTACTCACCTCTCTGAATCCTTCCTCACAGCGCACGGGACGCCCCCCGGAAACAGGGAATGCGCCGCCCCACGCTCCTCTCTCGGTCGCACACTTTGAGGCCGGTCCCGTCACCTGTCAACGGAGTTCCGGCATTCATCGAAAGCGACACTTGAACCGATTCACCTACACGATGCGTCAGGCGTCACTCAGGCCGCGTGCGCGGCACCGTGATGCTCGGCGACGGCGTCCAGACCGGTGGCCACCGCGTCCGCGATCGTGTGCAACTCGTCCACCCCGACGGTGAGGGGCGGGCCGATTGCCACCCCGGTCGCCTGGCCGCGGGTGATCACGCCCGCATCGCGGATCGCGTCGTAGAACGCGTGGGCGGCGTGCGGGTCGCGCTGCAACTCGTCGGACAGATCGACCGCCGCCGCCAGACCGACACCGCCCCTCACCTCACCACACGCGGGGTGTTCGGCGAGCGGTGAGATCGCCTCCCAGAGCGAGGCCTCGAGCTCGCGTCCGCGCGGGATCAGTCCCTCGGACTCGAGCAGGTCGAGGTTGGCCAGCGCCGCCGCGCAGCACGTCGGGTGACCCGCGTAGGTGGCGCCGTGACGGACCATCACCCGACCGGCCTGCGACCAGAACGGATCGGACACCCGGCCGGAGACGAGCACCGCGCCGAGCGGGAGATAGCCGCTGGTCAATCCCTTGGCGGTGACCACGATGTCCGGCTGCATCCCGAAGCGCTCGTAGCCGAACCAGGTCCCGAGTCGGCCGAAGCCGCAGATCACCGCGTCGATCACGAGCAGCACGTCGTTGGCGTGGCAGATCTCGCTCACGCCCTCCAGGTAGCCGGCGGGCGCAGGCCGGACTCCGCCGGCGCCGATCACCGGCTCGCAGAAGAAGGCGGCGACGTTGTCGGCCCCGAGCCGCGCGATCTCGGCCTCCAGCGCGTCGAGCGAGGCGTAGTCGACCTGTGAGGTGCGCTCGTTCAGCGGACCGAACCCCTGGCGGATCGTCGGCAGGCCGGCGAGGCTCGTGCCGAACCCGTGCGTGCCGTGATACGAGTAACTGCGGCTGATCAGCCCGACCTTGTCCGGGCGACCCTGCAGCCCCCAGTACATCCGCGCGAGCTTGGCCGCGGTCTCGATCCCGTCACCACCGCCCAGGGTGAGGAAGACCTTCGAACCCTCCATCTCGCACAGCCCGCTCAACCGATCGCACAGCCGACCCGTCGGCTCGTTGGTGAGATCCCCGAACGTGGAGTAGCACTCCAACCGCGACAGCTGGGCGGAGATCGCGTCGGTGATCTCGCGCCTGCCGTGGCCGACGTGGCAGTACCACAGCCCGCCGGCAGCGTCGAGGTACCGGCGGTCGTCCGAGCCATAGACGTAGACCCCCTCCCCACGCGTGATCGTGAACTCGTGGCCGGAGACCTCCGCCATGTCGGCGAACGGATGCCAGAAGGTGCTCATGCTGGTGCTCCCTTGTGCGCTCAGGTCGTGGTGGCGGGGGCGCCGACGAGCGGCCATCCGGCGCCGCCCAGGCTGGAGACAGCGGCGATCGACTGCGCCTCGTCGAAGATCACGCGCTTGCCGTCGCGGCGCGGCTGTGCACGCTCGCGCAGC
>DATJTS010000180.1:0-15432 GCA_035503035.1 Solirubrobacteraceae bacterium | reverse complement strand
TCTGGGAAGGTCGAGCGGCGCATGGCGGCTCGAAGTGCCCAGAGTGCCCGAATGTTGCCGTGGCCGGCCGGCCGCCGACCGACGACCGACCAACGACCGACGACCAACGACCGACGACACCGACCGACCCCGGCCGGCCTGCGCTTGCGCCGCGACGCGCCCACAGATGTAAAACGTGAAACGCTCGCCCGGCGACCGGCTGCAACCGCGCATACAGCTCAGCCGCCGCGCCGCCTAGCATCATCCTGGTCATGGGCACGGTGTACGCAATCGCCAACCAGAAGGGTGGCGTCGGCAAGACGACGACCGCCGTCAACCTCGCGGCGTGCGTCGCCGAGGCTGGCTACGAGTCGCTGCTCGTCGACATCGATGCCCAGGCGAACGCGACCCTCGGGCTCGGGATCGACAAGCGCACCTCGCCGAACGTGTACGACTCGCTGGTCGGGGACACGCCGCTCGCGGAGGCGATCCACCCGACCGCCATCGAGCACCTGTCGATCGTTCCGGCGGGCCCCGATCTGGCCGGCGCGAACGTGGAGCTGCCGCGGATCGCGGGCTCGGAGAACCGGCTGCGGGAGGCGCTTGAGCCGATCCGCGACCGCTACGCGTTCACGCTTCTCGATTGCCCGCCCTCGCTCGGGCCGTTGACCGTCAATGCGCTGGTAGCGGCCGATCGGGTGATCGTGCCGGTTCAGGCCGAGTACTTCGCGCTCGAGGGGCTGGCCGGCCTGCTCGACACGCTGTCGCTCGTCCAGCGCGAGCTGAACCCGCGGCTGACGATCGCGGGGATGCTGCTCACCATGCACGACGGGCGTACCCGGTTGGCCCAGGAGGTCGAGACCGAGGTCCGCACCCATTTCCCGAAGCTGGTCTTCGACACCGTGATCCCGCGCAACGTGCGCGTCGGTGAGGCGCCGAGCTTCGGCCAGCCGGTGATCCACTTCGATCCCCACTGCGCCGGCGCTGAGGCATATTTCGAGCTCGCCAAGGAGGTCGCCGCCCGTGGCTGAGCGCACGCGCGGGATGGGGCGCGGACTGGCCGCGATCCTGGCCGTCAGCGACGAGGCGGAGGGGGCAGCCACCGAGCTGCGCGAGATCCCGACCGAGTTGATCTCCCCCAATCCGCACCAGCCGCGCCGGGATTTCGACGAGGAGTCGATCGTCGCGCTGTCGGAGTCGATCAAGGTCCAGGGCATCCTGCAGCCGATCCTGGTGCGACCGATCCCGGGCGGCACGTATGAGCTGGTCGCCGGAGAGCGCCGCTGGCGGGCCGCGAAGCTCGCGGAGATGGAGATGGTCCCGGCGCTCGTCCGCCAGCACGATGACGCCGCATCGCTCGAGCTGGCGCTGGTCGAGAACATGGTGCGCGAGGACCTCAACCCCGTCGAGGAGGCCCGGGCGTGCGCGGCGCTCACCGAGGATCTCGGCCTCACGCGCGAACAGGTCGGCCAGCGCATCGGCAAGAGCCGCGTCGCGGTCTCCAACCTCGTCCGGCTGCTCGATCTGCCCGACGAGGCACTCGATCTGATTGCCGGACGCGAGCTGTCGGAGGGCCACGGCCGGGCGCTGCTCACCGCCTCGGGCAACGACGAGCGTCGCCGACTGGCGCGGGATGCCGTCGCCGGCGGCTGGTCGGTCCGTGAGCTCGAGGCCCGTGCCCGGGGCGACCGCCCGGCGGCTCGCAGTGTCCGCCATCGCACGACGACGGCACTGCATCCCGACCAGGAGGACGCGATCGTGCGGATCAACGATTCGCTCGGGACCGCGCTCGGACGGGATGTCGAGGTGACCGCGACCGCGGGTGGTTACCGGGCGCACCTCACGTTCGATTCGCTCGAAGACGCGCTCGAGCTGGCCGAGCAGCTCGGCACGCGCGCGTCGCGCTGAGCGCGGTCTCGGAGCGCTGCGCTCCCGCGATAGACTCCGCGGCCCCGGGCGATTAGCTCAGTCGGTTAGAGCGCTTCTCTGATAAGGAAGAGGTCCCAGGTTCGAGTCCTGGATCGCCCACTTCGACGCTGTCAGGGGCGGCAGCACGGGGGCGACACTGGGAGGAGTGCACGTTGCTCACGGCAGCTTTGCCTTTCCGTGCCGCCGGCGGCTTTTTGGGCCGAAGGGGGACTGCTTGAGCCCGGGACCTCCAGGCTCGACATGCGTGGGACCGCTCAAGTTTTTCTGATTCGGGCCGAGAGCCCTGGTCACCAGGGTCAGGGGCTGACCTCGACCACATCCAAACCTTGTACGACCCGCCGGCGTTGCCGGTGAGGTCGCGATGAAGGAGTGCAGCGGATGGCCGTGACAGCGGCGTCGGCAATTCACCAGTCCGAAGACGAGCGCAACCGACGCGATTCGGCGTTCGACGGGCCGAGCGCCTCGATCAAGCTGGTGCATGGGGTGCTGGTCGCGATCCTGTTCGCGTTCTGCGTCGACCAGGTCATGGGTGGTCCGAACGGGTCGTATCCGAACTGGCTGGCCGGTTGGGGCGTCGACGCATTCGAACTGGTCGCCGGCCTGCTGATCGTCGTGCGCGGGCTCGTGTACCCCCGGGACCGCCGATACGCGCTACTGCTCGGCGGCGCTGCGTGCGCCTGGGCACTCGGCGACTTCGCGATGACGGCCGAGACCCTGAACGGTGCCACGCCGGCCACGGTCAGCCTCGCCAACTACCTGTGGGCCGGCTTCTACCCGCTCGCGTACGTGTCGGTCATGGTGCTCATGCAGCGCGATGTGAGGAAGCTGACCGCCGCCAACTACCTGGACGGGGTCGTGGCCGTGCTGGTCACCTCGGCCGCGCTGGTCGCGTTCGGCTTCCACAGCATCGCCGTCGCCTCCGGACAGGGCACGGAGGGCGCGGCGGTCAACCTGATCTACCCCGTAGGGGATCTGCTGCTGGGCGGGCTGACCGTGTTCGGCGTGACGATGCTCCCGGCCGGCCGCCGAGGCCGTTGGTGGCTGATCACCTTCGCCGGGGCGATCAACGCAGCGGGCGACATCGCGGCTCTGTTCAACGGGTTGGTGGCGACGGATATCGGCTGGTTCCTCAACGTGATCGCGTGGCCGGCCTCCCTGCTGGTGATCTCGATCGCGGTGTGGCTCGCGCCCGATCCCGGTGTGCCCGTGCGAGAGAACACCGCATCCGGTTTCCGGATCCCGGCGATCGCCTCTGCGCTGGCCATCTGCATCCTGTTCGCGGGTTCCCTGACCCACGAGAGCGCAGTAGCCGTCGGGTTCGCCTCGGCCACACTGCTGGCCGCAGGCGCTCGCTTCGGTCTCGCGCTGCGACGGCTGAACCAACTCACCGAGCAGCGCCATCAGGAGTTGCAGGCCTCTGCGGATGTCGAGCGTCGCTCCAAGCAGGCGCTGCAGATGGCGGTCCGGCACTACGCGGAGTTCGCGGCTCGCGTGGCTGAAGGCGACCTCACCGTGACCGTCGACGGCGAGCAGCAGGATCTGCGGGAATTGTCTGAGAGCCTGAACACGATGGTCAGCGGCCTGGCCGAGATCTCGAGCGAGATCCAGATCGGGGTGCAGGAGATCGGCGCCTCGACCGAGGAGATCCTCGGCGTCGTCAATCGCCACACCGACAGCGCGGGGCAGCAATCGGCGGCGATCGAGCAGACCTCCGCGACCGTGAGCGAGTTGCGCACCGCCGCTGACGTGACCGCGCGGCGCGCGCGTGAGGTCGCCGAACGCGCGGGAGAGTCGGTTCGGGTCTCTGACCAGGGGACCGCGGCGGTAGCGGCGCTCGCGGAAGCGATGGCGGACATCCGCGCGCGGGTCGAGGCAATCGCCCAGGAGATCCTCACCCTCGCGGGACGCGCCCAGCAGATCGGCGTGATCACCGACACCGTCAACGAGCTGGCGGATCGCTCCAACCTGCTCGCCCTCAACGCGACGATCGAGGCCGCCCGCGCCGGCGAGGCCGGCAAGGGGTTCGGCGTGGTCGCCGACCAGGTGCGCGACCTGGCCGATCAGTCCAAGCACGCGACGGCCAAGGTCGAGACGATCCTCAATGAGGTCAAGGACGCGACCGCCGCCGCGGTCGCCGCAAGTAAGGAGGGCGCGAAGGTGGTCGAGCACGGGCTGCAGCTCACGACCGACGCCGACGAAGGGATCCGGAGCCTCACCGCGATCATCCGCTCAGCCTCCGAAGCCGCCGAGGAGATCGCCTCCTCCGCCCAACAGCAGAGCATCGGCATGGATGAGATCGCCTCCGCGATGACCAACATCGAGACGGGCACCACACAGTTCCTCGACGGCGCGCACGCCTCACAGGTCGCGGCGAGCTCGCTCAACGAACTCGCCGCCAAGCTCGCAGCGCTCACCGAGCGCTACCGGGTCGCCTGAGCCCGCTCGCTCAACCGTTCTCGGGAGCGGTGGTCGAGCCGCGCACCACAAGGTGGGTCGGCAGGATGTGCTGAACCGGGCGGCGCGGTCGGCCGCCGAGGCCGTCGAGCAGCCGCTCGGCAGCGATTCGCCCCTTTTCGTGCTCAGGCTGGTAGATCGTGGTCAACCCCTCGGGCTCGCCCGCGCAGCCGTCGAACCCCACGATCGAGAGGTCACGAGGGAGCTCGAGGCCGCGTTCGAGGGCGGCCTGGCGCGCCCCGAGCGCGAGCAGGTCGCTGAACGCGAAGATCGCGGTCGTCGCCGGGGCGCGCTCGAGCAGCTCGTGCGCGCCCACGCGCCCGGCGGCCACAGAGCTTGAGGCGCACTCCTCGACAAGCACCTCGTCCCAGTGGAGCCCGACCTCCGCCATCGCGTCGGCACAGCCGGCGAGACGCTCGCGGGCGACCGCGGCTGTCGCACCACGCCGCTCGGTCTCGTCGACGAGACCGACGTGCCCGTGGCCGGTGAGCCGGAAACTGAGCACCGCGGGCGAGCGGTGCCCGAGCTCGAGCAGGTGCCCCATGGCGACCGCGGCGGCTCCGCGATCGTCGATCCCGACGAAGTCGACCTCGGTGAGACGCGGAGAGTCGATCACGACCGCCGGCAGCGGCCGGGCGATCGCCAGCTTCAGGCGGGTGTCGTCGTCGTGCAGGGAGTGAAGGATGAAGCCGTCGACGGCTGCGCCGCGGATCGAGTTGCTGTGCGCGGGCAGGTCGGCCGAGCCCGGGACGAACATCAGCGCGAACTGCTCATCGGCCGCTCGCTCGGCAAGGCCCTGGAGCATGGTGACGGCGGTCGGGTCGTCGAACGGGTACGGCAACGGCTCGGAGAACACCACCCCCAGCGCGCCGGTGCGGCCCCGGCGGAGGTTACGGGCGATCGGATCGGGGCCGGCGTAGCCGACCGCCTCCGCGGTTTTCAGGATCTGCTCGCGCAGCGCAGGCGACAGCTGATCGGGACGGTTGTACGCGTTCGAGACGGTGCTGGGAGAGACGCCAAGCACCTTGGCGATCGCGACGATCCCGGACCGTCGAGAACGCGACCCCGGTCGTCTGACTCCTTCACTTGACACCCTCCGGCGATTCTACTAGAACCGGACAGTCTGAAACGTTGCAGAACTGCGCGACGCAAGGAGTGAGGTTGTGGAAGAAAGCTCGGCAGTCGAGGTCGAACCGGCTCCCGGGACCGGTCACGAGCGGGCGCATGGCGGCGCGCCATGGTGGCGCGGAGCGTCGATCTACCAGGTCTATCTGCGGAGCTTCGCCGACGGCAACGGCGACGGGGTCGGCGACATCGCCGGGTTGCGGTCGCACCTGGAGTATCTGGCGGCGCTGGGCGTCGACGCGCTGTGGATCAACCCCTGGTACCGCTCGCCGATGGCGGACGGTGGCTACGACGTGGCGGACTACCGGGACATCGATCCGTTGTTCGGGACGCTCGCCGACGCGGAGGATCTGATCGCCGCCTGCCACGAGCACGGCCTGCGGGTGATCGCCGACATCGTCCCCAACCACACCTCCGACCAGCACGAGTGGTTCAAGGCGGCGCTCGCCTCGCCGCCGGGGTCGCGGGAGCGCGCCCGGTTCTGGTTCCGCCCGGGTCGCGGCGCGCACGGCGAGCTGCCGCCCAACGACTGGCGCTCACGGTTCGGCGGCCAGGCGTGGACCCGGGTGAAGGAGGCCGACGGCTCGCCGGGCGAGTGGTACCTGCACCTGTTCACCCCCGAGCAGCCCGACCTCAACTGGGAGAACCCGGAGGTCGTGGCGGAGTTCGACGCGATCCTGCGCTTTTGGCTGGACCGCGGGATCGACGGGTTCCGGATCGACGTCGCCCACGGCCTCGCCAAGGACCCGGCGCTCCCCGATCTGGGCGCGCGCGCCGACGACTCCGAGAAGTTCGGCCGGCCCGACACGCTCGGTCATCCCCATTGGGACCGGGACGCGGTGCACGACATCTTCCAGCACTGGCGGCGCGTGGCCGACGAATACCCCGGGGACCGGATGTTTGTCGCCGAGGCATGGGTCACCGGCCTGGACCGGCTGGCGCTCTACGTCCGGTCGAACGAACTGCAGACCGCGTTCAACTTCGAGTTCCTGATGGCGCCCTGGAGGGCTCCGGAGCTCCGCGGCGTGATCGACGACACGATGCGCACACTCGGCGCGGTCGGCGCACCGGCGACCTGGGTGCTCTCCAACCACGACGTGCCGCGGCATCTGACCCGCTACGCCGCTGCGGACGGCGGCGGCGGTCGATGGCGCGGCGAGCCGCTCACCGGGCCCGAGGACCTCGCGCTCGGCCTGCGCCGCGCCCGGGCCGCGGCGCTGCTCACGCTGGCGCTGCCGGGCGGCGTCTACATCTACCAGGGCGACGAGCTCGGCCTGTGGGAGGTCGAGGACATTCCGGCTGACCGCATGCAGGATCCGACCTTCGCCAACACCGGCCGGACCCGCGATGGCTCGCGGGTGCCGCTGCCGTGGTCGGGCGACGCGCCGCCGTTCGGGTTCAGCCCAGCGGACGCGACCGCCGAGCCGTGGCTTCCCCAGCCCGCCGCGTGGCGTGACATCACCGCGGCGCGGCAGCAGGGTGACCCGACGTCGACCCTCGAGCTCTACCGGATGGCGCTGCGGATCCGGCACGGCAATCCGGCTCTCGGCGACGGGACGCTCGTCTGGGACGACGCGCCCGCGGACGTCCTGTCCTTCACGCGCGAGCCGGGCTTCCGGTGCGTGGTCAACCTCTCGGCGGCCCCGGTCGCGCTGCCGGTGGGGGAGGAGTTGCTGGTGGCGAGCGCCCCGCTGACGGCCGACGGCGAGCTCGAGTCGGACGCCGCCGCCTGGCTGGCAACAAAGTTGCCCGCGCGAGAGTGATTCACGACCGGAATGGGTACTTGCCCAACCGTCCTTGACAAACGAGCGACGGTGATCTAGAACGTTTCAGTCTGAAACGTTCCAGTAGGAGCGGGCCGGAGGAGAGAGAGGAGAGCTATGCAGGACCCAAAGCGCGCGGCGCATGCCGCGTCCATCGCGACGTCAGCGCGGGCACTTCCGCTGCCCGGGCCCAACGTGAAAGTCGAGACACACGTGTCCGCAGACACCGCACCCCCGCGGAACCCTGTTCGCCGTCGATCCGTGCGCCGCGCCGCGGCGCTGCTGGCCA
This sequence comes from Solirubrobacteraceae bacterium, assembly GCA_035503035.1. Taxonomy (GTDB): domain Bacteria; phylum Actinomycetota; class Thermoleophilia; order Solirubrobacterales; family Solirubrobacteraceae; genus Palsa-465. The sequence continues at coordinate 7,893 of DATJTS010000180.1, read as the reverse complement.
CAACCGGACTGGCTGTGGGCGTCGCCGCCTGCGGATCCAGCTCCGGGGGCTCCTCCGGGTCCTCCGGCGGGTCGAGCACCAAAGCGAAGTTGTCATCCACGGGCGCCAAAGCGCCTGGCAACCCCACCTCAGGCACGATCAACTGGTGGGCGAGCCCGATCACGACCAGCGGACCTGATGTCCGCAAGGTCTGGATCGCGGCGTTCGAGAAGGCCTATCCCAACATCCATGTCCACCTGATCAGCGCCCCGACGGACACCGACACCAACCGCGCGACGCTGACCACCCAGATTTCCGGCGGCAGTGGCCCCGACGTGTTCATGGGCGACGTCATCTGGCCCGCACAGTTCGGCGCGCACGGTCTCGCCGTCCCGCTCAGCAAGTACCTGCCCAAGAGCTACTGGTCGCGCTTCGCCAACGGGCTGGTCGCCGGGGCGACCTATAAGGGCCAGGTGTACGGCGCACCGCTGTTCGAGGACCAGGGGTTCCTGTACTACCGCAAGGACCTGCTGGCCAAGGACCACCTCGCCGTGCCGAAGACCTGGGAGCAGCTCGTCTCCGAGTCCAAGGAGATGCAGAGCAAGCATCAGGTCAAGTACGGCTACGTGTTCCAGGGTGCCGACTACGAGGGCGCGACCTGCGACTTCGCGGAGTTCCTCGCCGACGCCGGCGGCACCGTGCTCAACTCCGGAGACACGAAGGCCGTCCTCGGAGCGCCGGCGGTCAAGGCGCTCACCTTCGAGCGTTCGCTGGTCAAGGAGGGCATCAGTCCATCCGGTGAGTCGACGTTCCAGGAGCCGCAGTCACTTGCCGTCTTCACCAACGGTCAGGCTGCGTTCCTGCGCAACTGGGACTACGCGTACGCGTCGTCCAACGCGAAGGGATCCAAGATCATCGGCAAGGTCGGTGTCGCGCCGATGCCGACGTTCAGCGGCCAGTCGACGCCGGGGTACTCCAACATCGGCGGTTGGAACCTGTACATCAACCCGCACAGCAAGAACATCGCGGCCGATCTCACCTTCATCAAGTGGATGACGGGCAAGGAGGCGCAGACGATCCAGGCCACGAAGTTCTCGCAGATCCCGACGATCAACTCGGTCCGGACCGACAAGGCCGTGATCAAGGGCAACGCGAACCTGCTGGTGGTTCCGAAGACGCGCCTGGTCCCGCGGCCGGCCCAGACGCCGGACTACTCGCAGGTGAGTCAGGCGATCTACCAGGGCGTGAGCTCGGCACTCGCCGGACAGACGTCGCCGTCGTCCGCGGTGAGCAAGATGACCTCATCGATCAACACCGCGCTCGGCGGAGGCGGCCTGTAACCAACCACCGTGCCGCCCGCGGGAGTGACTTTCTCCTCTCCACTTCCGCGGGTGGCCGGACCCTCCGAACTTCTTCCAAGGAGCAACTGACGCAATGGCGACCTCCGTCTCAGCCGCGCCGCCCACGCGGGGCGGACCGGCGGGCGCGTCCGAGGTTGTGGGACGCCCCGATGCACACCGCAAGCGAATGGCACGGCTGGGCTGGATGTTCACCTCTCCGGCCCTGCTGTTCATCGGGTTGGTCACGCTGTTCCCGATCGGCTTCTCGGTGCTCCTCAGCTTCGAGAACGTCAACGTCACGGCCAACGGGTTCTCGCTGAATGGGTTGACCACGGCGAACTACTCGCTGGTGCTCGGCAACTCCACGTGGCACTACGCGCTCGGCTTCACAGTGGGCTACACGATCATCACCGTGCTGGCTGAGGTGGTCATCGGCACCCTGATAGCGCTCGTGCTCGAGCGAATGGTCAGGGGACGTGGCTGGATGATGGCGTTGCTTCTGATCCCCTGGTCACTGGTGACCGTGATCTCGGCGGAGCTGTGGAAGTACATCTACGATCCGACATACGGATTCGCCGACGGACTGCTCCACACCCTCGGTCTCGGCAGCCCGGTCATCTTGGGGAGCAACGTCTCAGCGATCATCGCGCTGATGGTCGCCGATGTGTGGAAGACGACTCCGTTCGTCTCGATCATCGTCCTGGCGGGGCTCGTGATGCTACCCGGAGAGATCTACGAGGCCGCGGAGGTCGACGGCGCCACCGGGTGGACGACGTTCTGGAAGATCACCTTCCCCCTGCTGCGGCCGACGATCGCGCTTGCGGTGCTCTTCCGTGTCCTGCAGGCGTTCGGCCTGTTCGACCTCCCGTTCGTGCTCACCCAGGGCGGGCCGGGAACTGCCACCACGTCCCTGGCGGTGCTCGGGTACCAGGCGACGTTCAACGACTACAAGTATGGACCGGGTGCTGCGGTGGCAACGACCACCGCGCTACTCGTGGTGCTGGGATGCTTCGCATTCCTCAAGGTCTTCAGGTCACAGGTCGGAGAGGAGGATGCCGGATGAGAACGCGCAAGCGTCAGGGTTGGCACCGTTACATCAATGGCGTGACAGTCGGCACGACCCTCACCGTGCTCTTCGTCACGCTCCCGCTGCTGTGGATGATCTCGTCGAGCTTCAAGGGGCCGGCCGGGATCGGCTCGGACAGCGTGTTGCCCCACAATGTGTCGACCATCAACTACACCTCGGCGTTCCAGCACAACGGCTTTGGTCACTACATACTCAACTCGGTGATCGTCGCCGTCGTCTCCACCATCCTGGTCCTGACGCTCGGGACCATGGCCGGATACGCGCTCGGGCGCCTGCCGATGCGGGCGAAGCTGCCCGTGATGGTCACTTTGCTGATGATCTCAGTCTTCCCGGCGATCGCCGTCATCGTGCCGCTGTTCCTGATCATGAAGGACCTCGGGTGGCTGAACAGCTACCAGGCACTGATCGTTCCCTACACGGCGTTCAACCTTCCATTCGCGATCTGGATCCTGCGCAACTACATGCTCGGGATCCCCAAGGAGATGGAGGAGACCGCGCGGATCGACGGCGCGGGCCCAATTACGACCCTGTGGAAGATCATCATTCCCCAGGCGCGGCCGGGGCTGTTCACCGCGGGGATCTTCACCTTCACCGCGTGCTGGACGGAGTTCCTCATGGCCATCTCGTTCAACAGTGTCAACGCCTACCGCACGATCCCGGTCGGCATCGCTCTCTTCGGGTCGCAGTTCACGATCCCCTACGGGACGATCTTCGCCGCCAGTGCGGCCGCGGCGGTGCCGATCGCGGTCCTGGTCCTGGTGTTCCGCAAGTCGGTGGTGTCGGGTCTGACCGCCGGAGCGGTGAAGGGATGACGATGACTACACATCACGACGTTCAGGGAGCGGGTGCAATCCGATGACGGCGATCCAGTTGGAGCAGGTCAAGAAGGTGTACCCGAACGGGTTCGAGGCGGTGCACGGGGTCGACCTCTCGATCAGTGAGGGCGAGTTGATGGTGCTCGTCGGACCGTCGGGGTGCGGCAAGACCACGATCCTGCGGATGATCGCCGGGCTGGAGGACATCAGCGCCGGGGAGCTGAAGTTCGGCGACAAGATCGTCAACGACCTGGGGCCCAAGGAACGGGACATCGCGATGGTCTTCCAGAATTACGCGCTCTATCCGCATATGACCGTCGGGGAGAACATTGGGTTCGCACTCACCCAGCGCAAGGTGCCCAAGGACGAGATCGCCAAGAAGGTGGAGGAGGCCGCGCGGATCCTCGGACTCACCGATTGGCTCGACCGCAAGCCCGCGCAGCTGTCGGGTGGTCAGCGACAGCGTGTGGCGATGGGTCGCGCGATCGTCCGCAACCCGTCCGTCTTCCTGATGGACGAGCCGCTGTCGAACCTCGACGCCAAGCTGAGGGTGCAGATGCGTGCCGAGGTCTCGACGATCCAGCGGACGGTCGGCGTGGCGACGGTCTATGTCACCCACGATCAGATCGAAGCGATGACGATGGGCGACCGGGTGGCCGTGCTCCGGACCGGTGATCTGCTGCAGTGCGACACGCCGCAGGTGCTCTACGACCATCCGGACAACCTGTTCGTCGCGGCGTTCATCGGCTCCCCGGCGATGAACCTGTTCGAGGCGACACTCGGTGAGGGCGCTCAGACAGTGAAGCTGGGCTCGCAAACGATCGCGCTGACCGACAAGGTGCGGCAGTCAAATCCCGCGATCGCCGGATTCACCGGCAAGAAGGTCATCGTCGGGATCCGGCCGGAAAGCCTCCCGGCGGCGAACGGAGACGGCGCAGGGGTGACGATGGAGGCGGATGTGACCCTCGTCGAGGCGCTCGGCTCCGAGTTGCAGGTGCACTTCACGATCGATGCACAGCGCGTCGTCCCCGCAGAGTCGGCGACCGATCTGGCGCCCGAGGAGAGCGACCTGCGGCACACCGGCGCCGGCGTCGCCCGTGTCGGGCCCCACGTGCCGGCCAAGGCCGGTGAGCGGATGCGCTTCTCGGTCGACGAGGACTCGATGCACTTCTTCGACCCGGAGACTGGAGACGCGATCTGGAAGTGAGCCCCGAGTCACCCGCTCGGGTCGCGCTGGTCACCGGCGCGAGCCGCCGAGGAGCGATCGGAGCGGCGATCGCGCGGCGGCTCGCTGCCGACGGGCTGCGCGTCCTCGTGCACTCCCATGAGCCCGCCGACGTCGAGATGTACGGCCGCGCCGACGAGGGTGGAGCGCAGGCCCTGGTCGACGACCTGAACGCCGCGGGCGCGACGGCCGCGCATCTGAGCGCTGATCTGGCCGAGCCTGACGCGCCCGCCGCCCTGGTCGCGGCCGCCTGCGAGCAGTTCGGTGCCCTGGACGTGCTCGTGGCCAACCATGCCCGGAGCACCGAGATGGACCTGGCCGACGTGACCGCTGCCGAGCTCGACCTCACCTACGCGGTCAACACGCGCGCGACCCTGCTGCTCGTGCGCGAGCTCGTCGCCGGCCGGCCCGAGGGCCCGGGAGGGCGCGTCGTGCTGTTCACCTCTGGCCAGTACCACGGAGCGATGCCGGGCGAACTGCCCTACATCGCCTCCAAGGGCGCGCTCCAGCAGGTGACGCCGACCCTGGGCGCGCAGCTCGTCGGCCGCGGGATCACGGTCAACTGCATCGATCCGGGGCCCACCGACACGGGGTACGCGGACCCCGAACGCCACCGCGAGGTCGCGGAGGCCGCGCCCGCAGGTCGGTGGGGCGAGCCGGAGGACGCGGCGCGACTGGTCGCCTGGCTGGTGAGCGAGGAGGCATCGTGGATCTCGGGCCAGGTGATCGCCTCCGACGGCGGCTGGTCGGTTCGCCCGCGCTGGGCACCGCCAGAATGAGTCATGAGGGTCACGCTGCATCCGCAGGCGAGCGAGGCGTTCGGTCTGCTCGGCCTGCCGTGGCACGAGCCGCTTGAGCAGTGGACCGACGCCCGCCTCGTCGCGCCGCGCGACGAGGGGCTGCACCGTCACGTGGTTCGCTTCGTGGAGGGCGGCGGGCGGCTGTGGGCGATCAAGGAGCTGCCGGAGCCGCTGGCCGACCGCGAGTACCGGGTGCTGGGCCGGCTCGGCGAGCTCGGGATCTCATGCGTCCCGGTCTACGGGGTTGTCGCCGAGCGTGCGCCCGGGCTCGAGGCGGCGCTGATCACCGGGTTCCTCGACTACTCCTCGACCTACCGCGCGGTGTTCACCGGGCCCCGCGGCCCGCACTCGCGTGACCGTCTGGTCGACGCTCTGGCTCAGTTGCTGGCGCGGCTACATGTCGCCGGCGCCTACTGGGGCGACTGCTCGCTCTCGAACACGCTGTTCCGCCTGGACGCGGGTCAGATCGCCGCCTACTTCCTCGATGCCGAAACCGCTGAGCTGCACAACTCGCTGTCGGACGGCCAGCGCGAGACCGACCTCGACTTCGCCACCGGGAACGTCCTCGGCGAGCTGCTCGATCTCCAGGCCGGCGGGATGCTGGGCGACGATGTGGACCCGTGGGCGGTCGTCGCCGCGCTCGAGGAGGGCTACCGCGTGCTGTGGGAGGAGCTCACGTCCGATTGGCAGTTCCCGGCTGCGGACGCCCAGGAGCGCTTGCGGGAACGGCTGCAGCGGCTCAACGACCTCGGGTTCGACGTCGACGAGCTCGAGCTGCTCGACGCAGGGGAGGGGCAGATGCGCCTCCGGGTGACGACGAAGATCTCCGAGCCCGGCTACCACCGGCGGTTGCTCTACCAGCGCGCCGGCCTCCTCACCGAGGAGAACCAGGCGCGCCGGCTGCTCAACGACATCGCGTCCTACCGGGCATGGCTCGAACAGCAGGAGGGCCGGGAAATCCCCGAGGTGGTTGCCACCAACCGCTGGCTGTCGGAGATCTACGATCCGGTCGTCGCGGCGATTCCGCCCGACCTGCGCGACAAGCTCGCGCCCGCCGAGGTCTTTCACGAGGTGCTGGAGCACCGCTGGTACCTCTCGCGCGCCGCGCACCGTGGGGTGAGCACGCCCGACGCGACCGCCGCCTACGTCGCCGAGATCCTGCCGGCGGTCCCTGACGATCTCACCTCCGGGGCGGGCGGCGAGGACCGCGGGCGATGGACCGCGAAGGGATGGACGCGTGAGTAGCGTGCAGGCCGCATTGAGCGAGATCACGCTCACGTTCGACAACCTCGGCGAGGCGACCGCGCTGGAGCGCGGGACCTGGAGCGGCTCGACGCCGCTCGGCGCGGATCCGTCGGTGACGATCGCGCTGCCGCGGCTGCTCGACGAGCTCGACCGCCACGGCCTCAGGGCGACGTTCTGCGTGGAGGCGATCAACTGTGGCCTGTACCCGGCGGCGGTGCGGGAGATCGCCGGCCGCGGTCACGAGCTGGCGATCCACGGCTGGCGTCATGAGCAGTGGTCGGAGGTCGAGCCCGACCGCGAGCGCGAACTGCTGCGGCGCAGCCGTGAGGCGTTCGCCGGTCTCGGACTCGCACCGGTGAGGTTCCGGCCGCCCGGCGGAGCCCCGGCCGCCGCCGATCCGGCGCTGCTCGCCGAGTACGGGATCAGCTGGTGGTCGCCCGCCGCCGACCCGCGGCTGCCCGAGGGCCCGATCAAGACGGTCCCGTTCGACTGGGACCTGGTGGATGCCTATCTCCTGATGGAGAGCTTTGCCGCGCTGCGCGAGCGGCGCGGTGAGCAGGCGGCGCCGCTGGACGCGGCGAGCGCCGGAGCGCGGCTGCGCGAGCGGATCGGCTCCGGCGCCGGACCGCAAGTGCTCGTGCTCCATCCGTTCCTGATGCTCGACGAGGCGTGGTGGACCGAGGTACGGGACCTGCTGCGCATGGTCGCGGAGCTCACGTGAGCATCCACCCCGGCGATCCGCACGCGGAGACGCGCCTCGTCCGACTCGGTCCGCCGCCGGCCGAGGCACGCCTGGCGACCATCCTGATGCACGGCCGCGACCAGGACGACACGGTGACGGGAGACCTCGCGGGCCGCCTGGACGTCGCGGACGTCGCCCATGTGCTGCCGGTGGCCTCCGCGCGCAGTTGGTATCCCGGGCGCTACTTCGATCCCCTCGCCTCCCTCGAGCCGCACCTCGGCGGAGCGCTGGCTGCGATCGACCGCGCGATCGCAGCTGCCGGCCTCCCCGATGAGCGGCTCGTCCTCGCGGGCTTCTCCCAGGGCGCCTGCCTGATCGCCGAGTACCTCGCCCGTCAGGGCCCGCGGCAGTTCCACGGCGCCGCGATCCTCACCGGCAGCCTCCTGGGAACCCCGACCGAACGCGCCGAGCCCCGGATCGCCCCCGGCCTCCCGATGGCCTTCGCCTCCAGCCGCCACGACGACTGGATCCCGATCGACGACGCACTCGACACCGCCGACCGCTTCCGCCAGGCCGGCGCCACGGTGACGGTCGCGGAGCTCGAGGACCGCATCCACCACATCAGCGACGAAGCCGTCACGCAGCTCCGAGCGCTCCTACTCGCGTAGCTAGCGAAGGTAGGTGAGGACGGGGCTGCCTTGACTCTGCGGGGGGGGGCCG
>DATJTS010000179.1:0-44188 GCA_035503035.1 Solirubrobacteraceae bacterium | reverse complement strand
CTCGACGACCGTCTGCTCGATGCGGTGAGTCGCGTCGTCGACCGTGGCGAGCGTCTCGCTCGTCTGCTGGACCGCGGCGACGACCGAGGCGCCATGCTCGTCGACCTGCGCCATGTGGCCGAGCACTCGCTCGGCGGCGAGCCCGGCCTCGTCGGCAAGCTGGCCGACGTCGGCGGCGACGACCGCGAACCCACGGCCCTGCTCACCGGCCCGGGCGGCCTCGATCGAGGCGTTCAAAGCGAGCAGACGCGTGCGGCGGGCGACCGCGGAGATCTCACGGGTCACGTCGGCCGCGGCCTCCGTGGTGCGCTGCAGCGCGAGGCTCGACTCGACCGCCTCCGCCACGCGACTGCGGGCGACGCCGGCCGCCTCGACGGTCTCGGCGGCGATCGCGTCGATCGTGTCGCTCGAGCGGGTCAGCGCGGCGAACGACTGCTCGATCTCCTGAAGCGCTTCGTGCGCGGCGGCCGCGCTGCGGCGGCGCGCCTCGCGGGCGGCGGCGACGCCGGCCTGCTCGGCCTCCTGCGCGGCCAGCAGGCGCTCGCGCTCGGACTCCTCTTCGAGCGCCGCGCGCTCGGCCTCGCGGCGCGCCTCGGCGTCCTGCGCGGCCTTCGCATCGGCCTCGCGTTCGGCGGCACGACGAGCCTCGGCCTGGGCGTCGGCCGCGGCCGCCTCTGCGCGGTCGCGCTCGTTGGCCTCCTGGCGGGTGGCCATCTCGGCGAGCAGCTCGTTCACGGACGCCGCCAGAGGAGCAAGGTCGCGTGACGGCGCCTGCACCTCGCGCCCGGCGGTGGCGGCCTCGGCGACCGCACGCCGGAACGCGCGGTTGCGGCGGCGGAGCGCGGTCTGCTGGGCGAGCACCGAGACGAGCAGCAGCAGCAGCCCGAGCACGCCGATGATGAGTGCGATCTTGGTCGTCGAGGACAGTGCGGCCTGGTGAATCGGGCGGGGGAAGCTGACGACCAGGTGCAGCGGGGTCCCGCCCTGGACCGACGCGGCGGTGACGATCACGTCGATGCGGTGCGGCCCGGCCTGACGGGTCTGGACGTGCAGAGCGCCCAGCTCGCTGTTCAGCCGGGTCGTGCGACCGCTCGTCGCGCTTCCGAGCTTCACCGAGAGCCCGGAGCGGCGCCCGAGTGCCTGCGCGCCTGCCGCGTCAAGAGACTTCAGTCCGACCAGGGTGCCGACGATCGGCCCCGCGCCGCTGGTGTGGACGATCGCGGCCGAGCAGAAGATGTCGTGAGTCGGACCGGCGCTCAGCACCCCGCAGGTGATCGTCCCGGGGTTCGCCGACGAGTTGATCAAGACGGGATGGCGTGCGAGCGCCACGGCGAGGCTCGCGGGGACCGGCAGGTAGGCCTTTCCGTTCGATGAGATCGGACCGCCCGAGATGACCTTGCCCTGGTCGCTGAGCGCGATCACCGAGCTCAGCCCGTAGCCGCGCATCTCGTCCGCTGGCAGCAGGGAGTTCATCGAGCCGGTCTGATCCTTCGCGACGGCAGTGTCCATCGCGGTCCACTCGGCCTCGGTGGAGATGATGTTCGCCGACAGGGTCCGCTCGTAGTTGAGCGTCGTGGCGATCCGGGCGGCCTGCCCGCGCGCTTGCTGGGCCTCCAGATGGTCGAAGGTTCCGGTCAGCGTCGAGTGCAGGACGAGGTAGGCGACGAACACGAGCGCGACGAACGCTCCGCCGATCCACGTGAACTCGCTTCCGGCGATACGCCGGGAAAAAGTTGAAAAGGACACGGTCCGGTCTATCGGCGAGAAGCTGCCGAGGTTTAACGGCTGCTGAGCAATTGCGCGCCGCCGGCAGGCCAATCTGCGGCCGAGCTCACGATCGGGTACAACGAACCAGACAGCGAGGAGGAGTCCGCACAGATGCCGACGTACATCATGCTCACCAAGCTGACTCCCGAGGGAGTCCAGACGATCAAGAACAACCCCGGACGGATCCGCGAGGTCAACCAGGAGATCGAGTCGCTGGGCGCGACCGTCACCGCCCAGTGGGCGACGCTCGGCGAATACGACTTCGTGAACGTGATCGAGGCCGACTCCGCGGAGGCGATCGCCCGGGTCTCGCTCGAACTCGGCTCCCGCGGGACGAGTCGCTACGAGACGCTCACCGCGATCCCGATCGACGACTTCATCGGGGCGATGTAGTTGGCCTCGGGTCCGATCGTGCTCGTGCTCGGGGGCGGCGCCCGCGAGCACGCGATCGTGCGCGCGCTCGAGCGCTCGCCACAGCGGCCGCGGATCGTGTGCGCCCCCGGCAACGCAGGCATCGCCCGGGAGGTCGGGGTGGTCACGAGCCTCGATCCGTGCGACCCCGAGGCGGTCTGCGCGTTCGCTCGCGAGCACCGTGCTGAGCTCGTCGTCGTCGGGCCCGAGGCCCCGCTGGTCGCCGGAGTCGCCGACGCGCTGAGCGCCGCCGGCATCCCCTGCTTCGGCCCGGGCCGCGAGGGGGCTCGCCTGGAGGGATCCAAGGCGTTCTGCAAGGAGGTGATGCTCGCCGCCGGCGTGCCGACCGCCGCCTACTCGGTGGTCACCGAGCCGGAGGCCGGCCTGGCCGCGATCGAGCGCTATCCCGTCGTCATCAAGGCCGACGGACTGGCCGCAGGCAAGGGCGTGATCATCGCGGCCGACGAGACGCAGGCGCGCGCCGCGCTCGAGGACCTGCTCGTCGCGCACCGCTTCGGCACCGAGCAGGTCGTCGTCGAGGAACACCTGCAGGGCGAGGAGCTCTCGCTGCTCGCGCTGTGCGACGGCGAGACCGCGCTGCCGCTCGCCTCTGCGCAGGACTACAAGCGGATCTTCGATGGCGACGAGGGGCCGAACACCGGCGGAATGGGGTCCTACTCGCCAGTTCCCGGAGTCGGGGACGAGCGCGCTCGCGCGATCTGCGCGGCCGTACACCAGCCCGTGCTGGAGGAGCTGGCGCGGCGCGGCATCCCGTTCCACGGCGTGCTCTACGCGGGGCTGATGATGGCCCCGGACGGGGGGTTCGGCGTCCTTGAGTTCAACGTCCGGTTCGGGGATCCCGAGACCCAGGCGATCCTGCCGCGGCTGCGCAGCGATCTGCTCGCGCTCTTGCAGTCCGCCACCCAGCCCGGGGGTCTCGCCGACGCCGCCGCGCATGGCCTCGAGTGGGATCCCCGGAGCGCCGTCACCGTCGTGCTCGCCTCGGCGGGCTACCCCGAGTCCTCGCGCAGCGGCGATCGGATCTCGGGCCTGGACGGGCTCGACGGACAGGTCGAGGTGACCCACGCCGGGACCGCGGACGACGACAGCGGCTCGATCGTGACCGCCGGCGGGCGCGTGCTGAGCGTCACCGCGCTCGGCACGGACGCCGCCGCCGCCCGCGCGGCCGCCTACGCGGGCGCCGAGCGAATCGAGTTCGACGGCCGCCAGATGCGATCGGACATCGCGCTGCGGGCCACGTGATGAGCCGCGAACCGGCGCCTGGCGCCAGCCCCCTCGCCGCCGTCCCGGACGCGACGCCAGGTGACGAGCCGGTCGTCGAGCCGGCCACCGAGACGCTCGCCGAGACGGCCGCCGAGATCGAGCAGATCGATGTTGACGCCCCGCGGGTGGCGATCGTGGTCGCCGAGCGCGAGAACCTGCTCATCCTGGAGCGCGCCGAGACCGAACTGGAGAACCGCGGGATCACCTCCGAGGTGCGGGTGATGTCCGCCGCGGAGGAGCCGCGGGCCGTCGCGGACTACACCGAGAACGCGCAGTTGCGAGGCATCCGCGTGATCATCGCCGGCGCGGGACCGCAGGCGAGGTTGCCCGCGATGATCACCGCGCATACCGAGCTGCCGGTGATCGGGGTGCCGCTGACCAGCCAGGGCGCCCGGGCCGGAGGCCTGGATGCGCTGCTCTCCGGCGGCGGCGCGACCGGCGCCGAGCCGGTCGCGTGGGTCGCGCTCGATGACGCGACCGGCGCCGCCGTCCTGGCGGCGAGGATCCTCGGAACCTGACCGCCTCAGGCGGTCGCGGGCTCCCTCGTGAGGTCCTGGATGTACTTCGCGACGACCGCGGCCACTCCGTGGCGGATGCGAACGACGTTCGAGGATGGGCTACTGGGGTTGGGTACAGACTTACTCATTGTGAACTCCAGGGAGCCGTTGTACGATGCCCCTCGTACGATATCAGTTAGTTCGACTGTTGTCGTACAAGTAAGGAGATGTTCCTATAGTGAGGGGCGCAATGGCATCGACCAATGAGCAGATCGTCCACCCGGACCGCGAGCAGCTGGAGCTCGGCGCGGTTCTCCACGCACTGTCGGACCCCGTCCGGCTCCAGATCGTCGCCGAGCTCGCGCGGGGCGAGGTCGAGTGCACCTGTGGGAGCTTCGCGCTTCCGGTCACCAAGTCCACCTGCACGCACCATTTCAAGGTCCTGCGCGACGCGGGTGTGATCAAGCAGCGCCAGCAGGGCACCACCCGGCTGAACACGCTGCGCCGCGCCGACCTGGACGCCCGGTTCCCGGGGCTGCTGGACACGATCCTGCACGCTGCGCGCACCAGCGCCGGCGGGCACGTCGAGGCTGCCGCGTCGCTGACCGCGGTTGCTGGGACCATGGGCACCTCGAGTGTCCGCGCCGCCTAGCACTGACCGGTGATCGCCCGCTACACCCGTCGCGAGCTCGCCGACGCGTGGTCGGACCACGGTCGGTTCGAGGCGATGCGGCGGGTCGAGGTCGCCGCGTGCGAGGAGATGAAGGGCCCGACCGCCGCGGACCTGACGGCGATCCGCGCAGCGAGGTTCACCGTCGAGGCGATCGACGAGCGCGAACGCGTCACCGACCACGACACGGCGGCGTTCGTCGACGTCCTGTCCAAATCGGCGGGTCCCGCGGGCCGCTGGATCCATTACGGCCTGACATCCTCTGACGTGCTGGACACGGGGCTCGCGCTGCAGTTGCGGGCGGTCGCCGAGCTCATCCTGCCCGACTCCGCCCGGCTCGTCGCAGAGCTCGCCGCCCAGGCGCGCGCCCACGTCGACACCCTGTGCGTCGGGCGCACCCACGGGATCCACGCCGAGCCGACGACGTTCGGCATCAAGCTGGCGGGCTTCGCGTTCGAGGCCGAGCGCAACCGGGTGCGCCTGGAGCGGGCGTTCGCCCAGGCGCAGGTCGGCGCGGTGAGCGGCGCGGTCGGCACGTACTCGGCGACCTCCCCGGACTTCGAGGCGCGGGTGCTCGCGCGCCTGGGGCTGGAGCGTGAGCCGGTCTCCACCCAGGTCGTCGCCCGAGATCGTCACGCGGAGCTGCTGGAGGCGATTGCGCTCGCCGGCGCGGGACTGGAGCGGCTCGCCACCGAGCTGCGTCACCTGGCCCGCACCGAGGTCGCCGAGGTCCGCGAGCCGTTCCGCGCCGGGCAGAAGGGCTCGAGCGCGATGCCCCACAAACGCAACCCGATCAAGTCCGAGCAGATCACCGGCCTCGCCCGGCTGCTGCGCGGCTACGCGAGCGCCGGGTTGGAGGACGTCGCGCTCTGGCACGAGCGCGACATCTCGCACTCCTCGGTCGAGCGGATCGCGCTGCCGGATGCGACGACCCTGCTCGACCACATGCAGCGGCGGATGCTCGCGCTCGTCACCGGGATGGTCGTCGACCCCAAGCGGATGCGCGAGAACCTCGATCTCACCTTCGGCGCGTTGTTCTCGCAGCGGCTGCTGCTGGCGCTCGTCGCCGCCGGCTCCACGCGCGATGACGCCTACCGAACGGTTCAGCGGCTCGCCCAGCGGGCGCTCGACGATCGCACGCCGCTGCGAGGACTGCTCGTCACCGACGAGGCGGGCGCCGGGCTCGACCTCGGCGCGATCTTCGACTACGCCCCGTTCGTCCAGCACGCGCACGAGATCGTCGCGCGCCTCGACGAGATCGCTCCGCCGGACGACGCTTGAGCGCAGGCGGACGCGTGCTCTATCGCGGGTTCGCCACCCAGGCGGAGATCGATGCGGAGTACAACGTCGGAGCGCTGCGCCCGGACTGGGCCGAGCTCGAGTTGCAGATCGCCGAGCGCTCGGCAGAGCTACGGCGTCGCCACGCACCGGACCGGCTGGGCCTCCGCTTCGGCCCGACGTGCGCCGAGCGTCTCGATCTCTTCTGCGCGACGGCGCCCGCGCCGCGACCGGTCCTGGTGTTCATCCACGGCGGCTACTGGCGGTCCGGGACCGCGGAGGAGTGGTCGCTCCTCGCCGCCGGGCCGCTCGCGCACGGGATCGACGTCGCCATCACCAACTACGCCCTCGCGCCGGCGGTCGCGGTCGACGAGATCACCCGCCAGAGTCGCGCCGCGCTCGCCTGGGTCCACGCCAACGCCTCCGGCTGGGGCGGGGACCCCGACCGGCTCTACGTCAGCGGCCACTCCGCCGGGGGCCAGCAGACCGCGATGGTGCTGGCGACCGACTGGGTAGGCGACTACGGGCTGCCCGCCGACCTCGTCAAGGGCGGCGTCCCGCTCAGCGGCATCTACGACATGCGTCCACTCGCGTACTCCTACCTGGCGCCCGCGCTGCAGCTCAGCCGGCGTACGATCGAGACCCAGAGCCCACTGCTCTCCGAGGCGGAGGCGGGCACCGCGGCGCCGCCCCGGATCGTCGCCTGGGGTGGAGGGGAGACCGAGGAGTTCAGGCGCCAATCCCGCGCGTACATTGAGCATTGCGGCGCGCACGGCATCGTCGCGCGACCGCTCGAGCTCGGCCGTGACGACCACTTCGATGCCGTGCTCCAGCTCGCCGAGGCCGACAGCGAACTGACCCGGACGATCGTCGAGTTGGTCGGCGGCGGCTGAGCGCGCGCCCGCTCTCCGTACCGGCTACGGATTGCCCGCGGACCGGCGCTGTGCCATCTTCGCGCCGCCGCGACCCGCTCGCGGCGGTGTGACCCGAGAAAACGCGAGAACCGGGGGAGTGACCGATGGGTCGAGCGCGAGTGAGTCGGTGGCTGCTGGCTGCCCTGGTGGGCGCCCCGGCGATGCTGGGCGGGACCGCGACGCGTGCGGGTGCCGCCGTCGTGCCACACGCGCAGGTCGGGAGCAGCGGCGTGCGGATCGGCGCGGTACCGCGCGTGCCTGGCAACAGCCAGGCCCTCGGCGCGCTCGCCCCCAGCGCGCACCTGAACGTCTCGGTCGCGCTGGCTCCCCGCGATGCGGCCGCGCTTCAGCGATACGCGGCCGCGGTCTCGACCCCGGGCTCGGGCGACTACCACCGCTACCTGTCGGTCGCCGCCTTTCGCAGTCGCTTCGCGCCGACCGGCGCGGAGATCGCAGCGGTGCGCACCGCGCTCAGCGCCGAGGGCCTCTCGGCATCCGCGGCCTCGGCCAACGGCCTGGAGATCACCGTCACCGGCAGCGCCCAGCAGTTCTCGGAGGCCTTCTCAGTCTCCTTCGACCAACTCCGGCTCGCGGGCGGCCGCGTGGCCTACACGAACACCGCCGCGCCGACGCTGCCCTCCGCGATCGCACCGCTGGTTCAGGATGTGTTCGGTCTCGACTCCCTGCAGCAGATCCACAGCGATGCGCTGCACCGCTCGCGCGCGGCCACCCGGTCGCGGGTGCGCCCGCAGGTGGTCACCGGCGGCCCGCAGCCATGCGCGGCGGCGTCCGCCTCCGGAGCCCTGACCGCGGATCAGCTGGCCTCGAGCTACCAGTTCTCCACCTTGTACGGAGCGGGCGACGAGGGCGCGGGGGAAACGATCGCGCTCGCCGAGTTCGAGCCCGATGACCCGGCCGACATCGCGGGCTACGCGGCCTGCTATGGCCTGTCGACGGCGGGGATCAGCGATGTCCCGGTCGATGGTGGCGTGGTCAGCGGCCCGGGTGAGGGTGAGGCGACGCTCGACATCGAGGACGTGCTCGGGCTGGCGCCGGCGGCGATGATCCTGGTCTACCAGTCGACCAACTGGTTCGACGAGTACAACACGATCATCAGCCAGGATCGGGCGAACGTCATCTCGACGTCCTGGTATGACAACTGCAACGACGGCGCCGTCTCGGCCGGTCTGCGGCAGGCCGAGAACACGCTGTTCGCCGAGGCGGCGACGCAGGGCGAGTCGGTGTACACCGCGCAGGGCGACTCCGGCTCCCAGGCGTGCCTGCAGAACGGAGGCACCGACGGGACGCTGAACGTCCAGGACCCCGGGTCCCAGCCGTTCGTCACCAGCGTCGGCGGAACGGCGATCACGGCGCTCGGCCCGCGGCCGGTCGAGACGACCTACAACGACGCCGCCGGTGGCGCCGGCGGCGGCGGGATCTCGAAGGTCTGGCCGATGCCGTCCTACCAGAGCGGCGCCCCGGCCGCGCTGGACGTGATCAACGCGAACTCCTCGGGCGTCCCCTGCTCGGCCACCACCGGCGACTGCCGCGAGGTCCCGGACGTCTCCGCCGACTCCTCGGACCTGAGCCCGTACGCGATCTACTACGCGGGCAACTGGTACGGGTTCTGGGGCACGAGCGCTGCGGCGCCCACCTGGGCCGCGTACACCGCGCTGGTCGACGCCTCCCACGCCTGCGGTGGCACCTCCGTCGGGTTCGCGAACCCGCTGCTGTACGAGATCGCCGCGAGCGACTACGCGAACGCGTTCAACGACATCACCACCGGCACCAACGACCTCAGTGGCGGCCAGGGCGGCTTGTTCCCAGCCGGCCCCGGATACGACATGGCCACCGGGTTGGGCAGCCCCAACGGGGGTGTGCTCGCCCAGGATCTCTGCGCGGCCCGCGGGTCGGCGGTCACGCTCACCAGCCCCGGCGATCAGACCGATCCGATCGGCGCGGCGGTCTCGCTCGCGATCGCCGCCGGCGACGAGACCGGAGCGCGACTCTCCTACGCCGCGACCGGTCTGCCCCCCGGTCTCTCGATCGATCCCGGGACCGGTGTGATCTCGGGGACGACGGCGGCGGCGGCCGACACCGTCGTCACCGTGACGGTGACCGACACCGACCACGCGACCGGGACCGCATCGTTCCGGTGGCTCGTCGGAGGCAGCGCGAGGGCGCGCATGTCACTCACCTGCACCCATCCCTCCGCCGCCCAGAGGGCCGAGGTCGCGTCGGGCCGGTCGATCACGCTGCGCTGCAGCGCCCTCGTCCAGCGCCACGACCCGGCCACGGGCGCGCCCAAGCCCTCGGGCACCGTGGACTTCTCGGTCTCACCCACAGGGATCGCACCACCCGCACCGTGCACGCTGCCGGCAACCGTGGGCGTTCACAACAGCTGCACGACCAAGCTGAAGACCAGCACGACAGGCAGCTACACCGTCACCGCGACCTACTCCGGCGACTCGATCTACCACGGCCGGACCGCAACGGTGACGCTGAACATCAGGTGACGGTCCGGGCCCGCTTGCGCCGAAGATGAGGAGAAGATGAGAGCCGCGGAGAGTTCCTCCGCGGGGTGCACAGGCGGTGGTAGCGTGTCCGCGCCGGATCCTGGAGTGGGCGAGAAGGAGGCCGTGGTGCGCGGATGCAGCCGTCGTTCTCTGGTCGGTGTCGCTGTGGGGGCTGTGACCCTCTTCGGAGGTGTCAGCGTGGCGCTGGGTGACGGTGGCACCCAGGCGGGCTGGCGTCCGGAGCTCACGCCGCTCGGGCGCGCCGTCCCCGCGGCGAGCGCGCCCGGCATGGTGCCCGCCGGCCAGTCCCCGTGGGTGGCGCTCACGCACAATCCGCCGTTCCATCCCGGCACGATGCTGCTGGCCAGCGATGGCACGGTGTACGTTCACTCCGAGCCTCCGTCCGGTGGTACCGCGGACTGGTGGAGGCTGACGCCGAACGCCAAGGGCAGCTATGTGAACGGCACCTGGAGCGAGCTCGCGCCGATGCCCGGCGGGTATGACCCGCTGTACTTCTCCTCCGCGATTCTCCCTGACGGGAAGATGATCGTCGAGGGCGGCGAGTACCTCGGCGGCAACCCGGTGTGGTCGAACAGGGGAGCGATCTACAACCCGCTCAAGAACACCTGGAAGAAGGTGGCACCTCCGCCCGGGTGGACGAACATCGGGGACGCCCAGGCGGACGTGCTCTCCAACGGCACGTACATGCAGGCCCAGGCGTGCTCGGAGTGCACGAGTTCCACCCCGCTGTCGAGCACCGCGTTCGCGCTCTTCAACACCACCGGGAACAACTGGCTCGAGCCCATCGTGGTGGTCGGCAAGAACGATCCAAACGACGAGGAGGGCTGGACCCTGATGCCGAGTGGCCAGTTGCTCACCGTCGACACCTGGCTGACCCCGACCACCGAGCTGTTCACCCCGAGCGTCCTCGCCTGGTCCTCGGCCGGGAACACGGTGCGCTCACCCGTCAACTCACCCTCGGCCGAGATCGGACCGCAGCTGGGGATGCCGGGTGGCAATGTGTTTGTCGTCGGCGCGGGGACCGGGCCGGAGGCGCCGGCCGCGTGCACGACCTCGACTCCGGCCGCGACGGCGCTCTATAACGACGCCGAGGGTCAGTGGGTCAGCAGTCCGGCGATTCCGACGATCAACGGCCAGCAGTACGACAGCGCCGATGGACCGGGGGCGACGCTTCCCGACGGCAACGTGCTGTTCGACGTCAGTCCGTGCGTCTACAACGCGCCGATCGCGTTCGATCTCTACGACGCGGCCACTAACACGATCAGCGAGGTCCCCAACGTCCCGAACGCGGCCGACGACTCGACGTACTACACGCGGCTGCTCGACCTCCCGAACGGACAGGTGCTGTTCGACGACGGCAGCCACCAGATGGAGGTCTACACCGCGGGTGGCAACGCCGATCCCTCGTGGGTGCCGTCCGTCTTCTCGATCAGCTCGACCACCCTGGCGCCGGGCGAGACCGCCAGCCTGTCCGGGTCTCAGCTCTCCGGCCTTGACCAGGGGGCGGCGTACGGCGATGACGTCCAGGACGCGACCAACTTCCCGGTCGTGCGAATTACCAACTCCGCCAGCGGCACGGTCACCTACGCGCGCACCAGCCAGTGGAGCTCGGTCTCGGTGGCGTCCGGCGCAGGCTCCTCGACGAACTTCACCGTTCGCAAGGGGACGCCCTCGGGCCCGAGCACGCTGCAGGTCATCGCCAACGGGGTCGCGTCCTCGCCGGTCCCGGTCACGATCAAGTAGCGAACACCCGGACATTAGGAGCCGGCCACGCCCGGGGGCGTGACCGGCTCCGCTGAGGCCCGCGGCGCGGCTAGCCGCGCCGGTCAGCCGTCACTTCGGCCGGTGGAACGTGAGGGCCAGCTTGCTTGTCTTGTGGCTGGCGTTGGTGACCCTCACCTGGACCCTGACCGTCTTGTCCTTGTGCGCCGAGGCGTCCTTGGCGAGCGTGCGGCTCACCTGGAGGCTGCCGGAGCTGGCGGTCAGCGTCACCTTGTGGGCCGGCTTCTTGAGCGTGATCGTCAGGATGCCGTGGCGCAGCTTGGCGGTGTACTTGCCACCGCCCGACACCTTGATGCCTCGCTTCAGCTTCTTGGCGACGAAGGACAGGCCCTTGGGGAGGGACACAGCCATGCTCTTGACCTCAGGCGCGCCGTTCTTGCCAGACGTCACCGTGAACTTCAGCGTCGCCTTGTGCTTCGACAGGCCCTTGAGCGAGCTGTGCGACAGCGTCGGCTTGCCGGGCTTGGGCGCCGGGGGCGGTGTGGTGACGACCTGGACCGGCGTCGTTGTCGACGCGTAGGTCGAGAGCGCCGCGTTGATCCCCGCCGTGTTCGCACCCGCCGTGACCGGCACAGTCTGCGAGCTGCCGAACGTCAGCGAGTCGTTCCACCATTGCGTCTCGTAGAAGCCGCCTCCCGGAAGCTGGGAGGACGGCGTGTCGAACTCGACGTGGTAGCCGGCCCCGCTCGGGATGCCACCCAGCGTGTAGGTGCCGTCCGGTCCGGTGGTCGTGGAATCCAGCGTGTCGCCTGCCCCGTCCTCGAGGTAGACCGACGCATCTGCGACCCCGGCGCCGCTGGCCTTCGCCGTGACGGTGCCTGAGATCGACCCGCCGGCCGAAAGGCCCGCGTTGACGCCGGGCACGGTCTGACCGGCGCCGACCGTGACGGTGTTGGCCGTGGCCAGCGAGGTCTGTCCCGAGTAGAACTGGTAGGCGAGGTTGCCGCTCTGCGGAACGAACTCCACCTTGTACGTACCCGGCAGCAGGCCCGTGAGTGAGAAGCTGCCGTCCGAGGAGGTCTGGGTTGCGTACTGGCCGCCGTAGTAGTCGGAGGCGACGGGGTTGTTCGCCGAATCGAACAGCTCGACCTCGACGCCTCCGACGCTCGCGCCGGTCGCCGCGTTGGTCACCGAGCCGGTGATCGTCCCGCCCTGTGAGTCCTCGGGCAGCGACATGTTGACCGGGGAGATGGCGCCGGCGGTGACAGCGACAGGGGTTGCCGACTGCGCCGAGGCTGTGCCTCCGTAGAATTCGGAGAGAAAGCCCGAGCCGCCGAAATCGATCTTGTAGGTTCCGGTCGGCAGCCCCGCGAGGATGTAGTTCCCGTTGGCGTCGGTGGCGCTCTCCGCGTAGTAGTTGCCGTCGGGAGTGACAGCGGTGACCTCGACGTCGCCGGAACCGACCGCAGCGCCGCCGGCCTGCGGATCTGTCACCTGCCCTGTGACCACCCCGCCGGGCGTCATCGAGAAGCCGACGCCGCCGGTCACCTGTCCGTTCGAGACGGTCACGGCGGTCGCGGTCGAGGCGGACGACCCGCCCCCGTACCACCGAGCGACGTAGTTCTGCCCGGTTCCCTGGACCGTCGACGCCTCGAGGAAGTATGTCCCGTTCGGCAGGCCGGAGAGCGTGAAATTACCGTTCGAGTCCGTATCGGTCGAGCAGGTCACCGCATTGGTGGGACAGCTTCCGCTCGCGTCGACGATGTCGATCTCGACGTTTGCGCCTCCCGACGGACCGGAGACCGTCCCCGAGATGCCGCCGGTCGGTGCCGTGACCAGCGCCGCATTGACGCCTGTGTGAGGCGCGGCAACCTCGTCGGCGAGATAGGCGGCCGGCTCGTCGTTGTACCACTGGGTGACGTAGCCGGAATCGCTGAACTCGACGTCATAGTTATCGCCGGTGGTGAGACCGGACAGCGTGTACGTTCCGTCGCTCGCCGTCGTGGCAACGACCGGTGCGCCCGGCGTCGTCTGATCGGTGGCCGTCACGGTTGCGCCGCTCAGCGATGCGCCGTTGCTGTCGGTGACCGTTCCGGTGATGGTGTCCGCGAGCGCCGCCGCGGGTGCGGCCGCGATTGCCGCGGCGGCGATCACCGGCACCGCGACGAGCAAGCGTGATGGCCGGCGCTGACGGCACGCCGTCCCGGGCGCGGCCGCAGCCGCACGTTTCAAGCCCTTCAACTGTGCTCCCTTCAGAGAGTGACAAATACCCCAATTGGTCCCATCCGGACGCGCACAGGCGAATCCGGCGCGGGAACCTGCCACACTATTAAGGGAAAATCAACCATTGATGTCAGCAATCGGTCCGTGGGCCCCGGTCACCCGACCGCTGCGGTCGCCGAGATCGAACGGCGACTCCTCCGCGCTGCGCTCAGCCGAGAGTCGGACCGAACACCGTCAAGAGCGTCTCGACGATGTCCGCCGGAGGGCACCGCCGCTCGCCGGCCAGCCAGTCGGTGACGAGGCCCTCGGTCGCGCCGATCAGCGCGATCATGATCGCGCGCCGCTCCTGCTCGGGTTTCGAGGCGAGCTGGTCGAGCCGGTCCCCCTCCCGGGAGAGGACGGCGATGTACTCCTCGGTGAGGCGGCGGCGCTCCGCCTCAAGCGCCGGGCTCACGCCGATCGCCTCCAGGTAGACGATCCGCGTCCCGCGCTCGTCCACCAGCATCGTCTCGACGAAGGTCCGCAGACCGGTCTCGAGTCTGTGACGTGCATCGTCCTCGGCCTCCAGTGCCGCGCGCACCTGATCGAGCACGTGCCAGGCCTGCCGCACGTAGACCGCCCGCAACAGCTCCTCGCGGTGGCGGAACTGCTCGTAGAAGTACCGCGCGTTCAGCGAGGCCTCCGCGCACACTCCCTCGATCGTCGATGCGGCGTAGCCGATCGTGCCGAACAGCTCGTGCCCGGCGTCAAGCAGCCGCAGCCGCCGTTCCGCGCGCCGCTCGTCGGCGGTGCGCCCGCCGTAGCGCCGCTCGGTGGAGGGCGCTGCGACATCTCTGACCCCCTCGTGTCTGATAGGTCAAAAATACTTAGATTGATCAGCTTCAGTCTCCTCGTCGACGGTCGCGGGCGGCGATCACGGCCGCTCGGGGCCATCGGGGTGGATCGCTAGGATCGCTCGCGTGGCTGCCGCCCTCGATGATCTGACCCTGCTCGAATCGGGCAAGGTTCGTGAGATCTATGACCTGGCGCCCGCCCACCCCTCACGGTTGCTGCTCGTCGCGTCCGATCGCGTCTCCACCTACGACGCGATCCATCCAACGCCGATCCCCGGTAAGGGGGAGGTGCTCACCGGTCTCTCCGCCTTCTGGTTCGGCCGGACCTCGTCGATCGTCCCCAACCATGTGATCTCGGTCGCCGATGGCGTTCCTCCGGAGGCACGCGGCCGGGCGATGGTCGTCCGCAGGCTTCGGATGCTGCCGGTCGAATGCGTCGTCCGCGGTTACCTCAGCGGCTCGGGCTGGAAGGACTACGTCGCGACCGGCCGCGTCTCCGGGATCGAGCTTGCGGCGGGCCTGCGTGAGTCCGAGCGACTCCCCGAGCCGCTGTTCACCCCCTCCACGAAGGCCTCCGCCGGGCACGACGAGGCGATCGACTTCGAGCGAGCACGCGCCCTCATCGGCGACGGCGGCCTCGCCGAGCGCGTGCGCGCGACCGCGATCGCCGTCTACCAGTCCGCCGCCGAGCACGCCGCGGCGCGCGGGATCATCCTCGCCGACACCAAGTTCGAGTTCGGCCTCGACGACGAGGACCGGCTCGTGCTCGGCGATGAGGTCTGCACGCCCGACTCCTCGCGCTTCTGGCCCGCGGACGGCTACGAGCCGGGGCACGGTCAGCCGAGCTTCGACAAGCAGTTCGTCCGGGACTGGGCATCCTCGACCGGCTGGGACCGCACCCCGCCCGCGCCCGCGATTCCCGACGAGATCGTCGAGGCGACCCAGGCGCGCTACGGCGAGATCTACGAACGGCTCACCGGCGAGCCGCTGTCGGCGTGGCGCGCCCGGACCGGCGCCCCCGGGGAGCGCTGATGCGCGTCCGGGTGCTCGTCTCCCCGAAGCAGGGGATCCTCGACCCCCAGGGTCAGGCGGTCGAGCGGGCGCTGCCCGCCCTCGGCTTCGAGGGCGTCGCCAATGTGCACGTCGGGCGGCTGATCGAGCTCGACGTCGAGGACCCGTCGCAGGTTCCCGCGATGTGCGACGCACTGCTCACCAATCCGCTCGTCGAGGACTACGAGATCGTGGAAACGGCCCCCGCGCCCCACCCTCAACCCGCCGCCCACCCCCAACACCTGTCGTGAAGTTCGGGGTCGTCCGGTTCCCGGGCTCCTGCGATGAGGTCGACGCCCAGCTGGCCTGCGAGCGGGTCGGCGATGCGGTGCTGCTCTGGCACGCCGACCGGGACCTGCAGGGCGTCGACGGCGTGGTCGTCCCGGGCGGCTTCTCCTACGGCGACTATCTCCGGGCCGGGGCGATCGCCCGTTTCGCGCCGGTGATGGAGTCCGTCGCCGAGTTCGCCCGGGAGGGCGGGCTCGTGCTCGGGATCTGCAACGGCTTCCAGGTGCTGTGCGAGGCCGGCCTGCTCCCCGGTGCGCTGCTCCCCAACGAGACGTTGCGCTTCGTCTTCCGGCAGGTGAACCTGCAGGTCGTCGATTCCGGCACGCCGTTCACGCGCGCGTGCGCGCCGGGCGACACGCTCTCCATCCCCACCAAGCACGCCTCCGGCCGTTACTTCTCGCCCGCGCCGGTCGACGTCGTGCTCCGCTACGCCCCCGGGGAGAACCCCAACGGCTCCCAGGACGACATCGCCGGGGTCCGCAACGAGGCCGGCAACGTGTTTGGCCTCATGCCACACCCCGAGCACGCCGTCGATCCGCTCACCGGCTCGGTCGACGGGCTGAAGATCTTCGAGTCGATGCGCGCAAGCCTCACGTCGCGCGTCGCCGCCTGAGGGCTGTGGTGAGCGCCGCCGCCGCCGACGAACGCCACCGGGCACTCGGGCTCACCGACGGCGAGTACGACCGGATCGTCGAGTTGCTCGAGCGCGAACCCGGCGACACCGAGCTCGCGATGCTCTCGCTCATGTGGTCTGAGCACTGCGCCTACAAGCACTCCAAGAAGCTCCTGCGCCGCCTGCCGACCGAGGGCCCCGCAGTGCTCATGGGACCCGGTGAGAACGCGGGGGTCGTCGACGTGGGCGGCGGCCTCGGGCTCGCCTTCAAGGTCGAGTCCCACAACCACCCGAGCGCCGTCGAGCCGTTCCAGGGCGCCGCCACCGGCGTCGGCGGGATCCTGCGCGACGTGTTCGCGGTCGGCGCTCGCCCGATCGCGGTGCTCGATTCGCTGCGCTTCGGCGAGGTCGGCCGTTCGGCCCGCTCGCGCTATCTGCTCGAGCACGCGGTCGCCGGGATCGGGCACTACGGGAACTCCATCGGGGTCCCGACGGTCGGCGGCGAGCTCTACTTCGAGCACAGCTACGAGCAGAACTGCCTGGTCAACGCCATGTGCCTCGGGCTCGCGCCACAGGAGCGGCTGATCCGCGCCGCGGCGGCTGGCCCGGGCAACGTGCTCGTGCTGCTCGGCGCGCTCACCGGCCGCGACGGGATCGGCGGCGCGTCGGTCCTCGCCTCCGCGGAGTTCGGAGAGGGCGACGCCGACAAGCGCCCGACGGTCCAGATCGGCGACCCGTTCGCGGAGAAGAAGCTGCTCGAGTGCTCGCTGGAGCTGCTCGACCGCGAGCTGCTGGTCTCGTTGCAGGACCTCGGCGCGGCCGGGCTCACCTCCTCGGCCTCCGAGATGGCCTCCAAGGGGGCCGTCGGGCTGGACATCGACTGCGACCGAGTGCCGCTGCGCGAGGCGGGGATGGAGCCGTTCGAGATCATGGTCTCCGAATCCCAGGAGCGGATGCTGTGCGTCGTCGCACCGGAGCTGGTCGGTGACGTGATCGCGGTGTGCGAGCGCTGGGAGACCCGCGCGACCCCGATCGGCGAGGTCACCGACTCCGGGCGCATGCGGATCCATGCGGACGGCGAGATCGCGGCCGACCTACCGGTGGGGATCCTCGTCGATGACTGCCCGCTCTACGACCTGCTGCCCGAGGAGCCGACCGGAGGTCCATCCGCGATCTACTCCGCGCCCGAGCCGTCGCTGCCGACGGGATCCGCCGACGCGGTCCCGGCGGCCGGAGACACGCTGCTCGCGCTCGTGGCGAGCGCCAACCTCGCCTCACGCCTGCCCGTGTTCGAGCAGTACGACCCGGTGGTGCAGTCCCGGACGGTCCGCCGGCCCGACGAGGCCGACGCCGCGGTGCTGAGTCTCCCGACCGGCGAGGCGATCGCGGTCGCGATCGACGGCAACGGCCGGCGGGTCGCCTGCGATCCGCGCACCGGCGCCGCCGAGGTCGTCTACGAATGTGCCGCCAACCTCGCGTGCGTCGGCGGCGAGCCGCTCGGCCTGACCAACTGCCTGAACTTCGGCAACCCGGAGAAGGGCCACGTCGCGTGGCAGTTGACCGAGGCGATCGAGGGGATCGCGGCCGCCTGTGAGGCGCTCTCGGTGCCGGTCGTCGGTGGCAACGTGTCGCTCTACAACGAGGCGCCCGGCGGGCCGATCTACCCGACGCCGGTGATCGGGATGGTCGGCCGCCTCCCGGACCCGGCGCGCACCGGCCGGCTCGCGTTCGGTGCCGCTGACGACGTGATCGCGATCGTCGGCGCGTTCGAGCCGTCCGCGGTCGGCTCCGAGCTGGCCAAGCTCCGCGGCGAGCCACTGCGCGCGCCGCTGCCCCGGCTCGACGCGCAGGCGGCGATCGCCGCCCACCGCGCCGTGCGCGAGGCGGTTCGCGCCGGCGCGCTGTCGAGTGCGCACGACATTGCGGAGGGTGGGATCGCGACCGCGCTGGCCGAATGCTGCGTCGCCGGGGGGATCGGGGCTCGCGTCGAGATCCCGGATGGGATTGACCCGTTCGCCGAGGCCCTCGGCCGCGCGTTTGTCATCTCTGGCTCCGCCGAGGCGATTGCGGCGATCAGCAATGACGTGCGCGACGCGGCGCCGGTGACCGTGATCGGGCGGGTCGGGGGTTCAGCGCTCGAGCTCGTGGGCGTGCTCGACGTGCCGGTCCAGGCGCTCTCCGAGGCCCGCGCCGCCGGTCTCGCCGCCCTGCTGTAGCCGCGCGCATGTAGGTAATTCTCGTCATTGTCTCGCCCGGCGGGCTGCCATAGGATTCCCGAGCTTTTAACCAATTTGAACAAACTTGGGGGTCAAGGATGAGGGGTTTGGGGCGTGTCCTCGCGGCCGGCGCCGTGGTGTTGAGCGTGGGGGCGATCGGAGCCGGGTCGGCGCAGGCCGCGCCGGGCTGCACGGACAGCTGGACGAACGCGTCGGGCGGAAGCTGGGACACGGCGACGAACTGGAGCACCGGCGCGGTGCCGACCTCCAGCGACATCGTCTGCATCAATGAGGCCGGCACCTACACCGTGGTCGTGGGCAACGAGACGATCACCGTCGCCGCCCTCACGGTCGGCGGCACCGGCGCGACGCCGACGCTGCAGATCGGCAATGGCGGGTCGAGCTTCCCTCACATCACCGTCACAGGCACCGCCGCGACCGTGGCCGGCGGCACGATCAGCGACGGCTGGGGCGGGACCTTCAGTGCCGGCGCGCTGAATAACGCCGGCACGTTTCTCGTCCCGAGCACAGGGTTCACCTCGTCGTACACGTTTGGAAACGTGACGAACAGCGGGGCCTTCACAGTCGATTCGATTGCCAACGTGTCGTTGTCCAACGGCGACACCTTTGACAACGCCGCCGGCACGATCTCCGTTGGGGGCACCAGCACGGCGCTGGCCCTCACGAGCCCGACGGCTGGTCAGGGCACGCTCGAGCTCGATTCCGGCGGGACGGTGAACATCGGCTCTGGCGACAGCTTCACCGTTGCCGACGTGACCGCGATCCACGGCGGCACGATCTGCGGCACGCCGCTGACGATCGGCTCGGCGGACGGCGGTACGGGCGGCACGCTCGCGTTCGCCACAACGCCGGGCACCGGACCGGCCTGCGGCAGCGGTGCGACCGACCAGGTGTTCATCACGAACACAGCCTCGACGCTGTCGGGCACGATTCCCGCGGCCTACACAGTGGCCGCAGGCGATGGCGGCTCGTCGTTCAACACCACCACCCTCTCGGGGAACGTCATCAACCAGGGCACGTTCGAGCCCGGCTACGGCGCGACCATCAACGGGTCGGGGACGACCAACGAGCTCACGAACCAGGGCACGATTCTGGTGCCGAGCACCGGCTACAACACGGTCCTCGACACCACCCTCGCCAACACCGGCACGGTGACCGCCGACGGGAACCTGTACGCCACGCTCTCGACCGGCCAGACCTGGACGAACGGGACGAAGGGCACCAACGGGACCATCTCGGTCGCCGCCACCAGGATCCTGGCGCTCAGCAGCCCGTCCGCCGAGTCCTCGACGTTCACCCAGGATGGGACGATCGACAACCTCGGGACGTTCAACGTCGCCGACCCGATCCAGATCAACGGCGGCTCGCTCTGCGGAAATGCCCTCAACCTGGGCGCAGGCGACGGGCAGACCGCAGACTCGCTGTCTCTGGCGTTCGCCACCAAGCTCGCCAAGGGCGCGGCATGTGCGAAGAACCAGGCCAAGGGCCACGTGTTCATCTACAACGTGACCGCATCGATCAACTCGAACATTCCGAAGGGCTACACGGTCGCGATCGGTGACGGCGGCTCCAGCTACTTCCACGTGTCGACGCCGGGGTCACTGACGAACGCAGGCACGCTGGAGCCGGGCTTCGGTGGAACGCTCACCGTGAACGGGACGCTCACCAACTCCGGGAAGCTGACCGTTCCGATCAGCGGCTACAACACCGGCATCGTCGCCACCTCGGTGGCGAACACCGGCACCCTCACGGCGGACGCGAGCCTGACCGTGACCGGATCGCTGACGAACAGCAAGGCGCTCGCCCTCAAGGCGAGCACCACCGTGACGCTTCCGGAGGTGTCGATCACCGGAACCTTCACCCAGACCGCGAAGGGCACGCTGACCGACCCGCTGGGGACCAAAGGGCACGGTCTGCTCAACATCAACGGCACCGCGAGCCTCGCCGGCAAGGCGACGCTCACCGGCAAGCCCGCGCTCAAGTCCGGGACGCAGGTGGAGTTCCTGGAGAGCAGCGGTGACAGCGGGACGTTCTCCAAGGTCACCGGAGCGTTCACGCTCACCTACAACACGGCCAACGTGACGGCGACCGCAACCTGAGCCGCTCCGTTCGGTTCCCTCAGCCGGCCCGGTGCAGGGGTTTCCCCGCACCGGGCCGGTCTGAGTTCGGGCGTTGCTACCGTCAGGCGCGAGGACCGTGTGACGCCCTCCGCTCTCGACCACCGCGACGGACCCCGCGATGAATGCGGTGTGTTCGGGATCTACGCTCCCGGCCACGACGTCGCGCGCCTGACCTACTTCGCGCTGTTCGCGCTCCAGCATCGCGGGCAGGAGTCAGCCGGCATCGCCACCGCGCCCCTGCGCGGGCCGATCCTCGCGATCCGTGACCAGGGACTGGTCTCGCAGGTCTTCAAGGATGACCACGTCCTGCGCTCGCTGGCCGGCGACCTGGCCATCGGCCACGTGCGCTACTCGACGACCGGGGCCTCGGCCTGGGAGAACACCCAGCCGATCGTGCGCGACGACCATCGCATCCTCGCCCTCGGCCACAACGGCAACCTCATCAACGCGGTCGAGCTCCAGGCCGAACTGCGCGGCCGCGACATCCCGTTCCGCTCGACCTCCGACTCCGAGATCATCGCCGCGCTGCTCGCCACGCACCCCGCCGACGACATCGAGGACGCGGTCGCCGAGGTGCTGCCACGGCTGCAGGGCGCGTTCTCGACCGTGGTGATGACCGGCGAGAAGGTCGTCGCCTTCCGTGATCCGAACGGGATCCGCCCGCTGTCGATCGGCTGCATCCGCGCCTCCGGCGACTCCAACGACCGCGACGTCTACTGCGTGGCCAGCGAGACCTGCGCGTTTGATCTGATCGGCGCCGAGTTCGTGCGCGACGTGCAGCCGGGCGAGCTCGTGAGTCTCTCGCATCGGGGTCTCGATTCCCGGATGGTGGTCCCGGATGCCCGGCGCGCATTCTGCGTGTTCGAGTACATCTACTTCGCGCGGCCGGACTCGCGCATGGCCGGCCTGCCCCTCCAGGTCGCGCGGGCGCGCATGGGCGAGCTGCTCTGGGAGGAGGCCAAGGTCGACGCCGACGTCGTCATCCCCGTGCCCGACTCCGGCAACGCGGCAGCCCGCGGTCTGGCCCGCGCCTCCGGGCTGCCCCAGGACGACGGCTTCATCAAGAACCGTTACGTCGCCCGCACGTTCATCCAGCCCGGCCAGGAGCTGCGCAAGCTCGGGGTGCGGCTGAAGTTCAACCCGGTCCCGGAGGTGGTCGCCGGCAAGCGGCTGATCGTCGTCGACGACTCGATCGTCCGCGGCACCACAGACCGCCAGATCGTCCAGATGCTGCGGGACGCCGGCGCCGCTGAGGTCCACCTGCGGATCTCCGCCCCGCCGATCCGCAACCCCTGCCACTACGGCATCGACATGTCCTCGCGCGAGGAGATGATCGCCCACGGCCGCACGGTCGAGCAGATCGCCGACGAGATCGGCGCCGACTCGCTGCACTACCTCTCGCTCGAGGGGGTCTACCAGGCGATCGGCGGCGATCGGGAGCACCACTGCGACGCCTGCTTCTCCGGGCGGTACCCGCTCGAGGGGACCGAGGAGCACGCGGGCAAGTACGCGCTCGAGCAGTCGTTGCCGTTGGCGCGGGTCTAACAGCTCACCGGGGACGCGGGCGGGGTGGCCCTCGGGCACCCCACAACGCTCCTCAGTGGGATGCGGCGTGAGGGGGCGACGGTGCGTTCGCGATGGGGTGTCGAGGGCCACCGCGCCGGCGGCCCGTTCGTCTGCGGGGCGGTCGCCGCGCTCCCCCCGCCCCGCCCCGCCACGAAAAATGCGCCACGCATCGCCTCGGAGGAGACGCTCGGCGCATTTCATGCGCTCACCGCGCAGAAAGCGCCATCGCACCATTCGCGAGAGGTGGATGGCGCATTTTGTGACGGATCCGGCGGGTGGGCGTAGATGGGGTGATGCGACGGTCGGTCGTGGGTCTGGTGATGAGCGCGCTTGCGATTGCGGGCTGCGGTGGCGTGGCGATGGGAGCGAGCGCGATTCCCGGAAATGGCGCGTCGACAGTGAAGGGGCCCGTGGCGTTGTCGTACTCGGTGAGCAGGGTGGCCGACGCGGTCGACGCGCCGAAGTCGACGTTCGTGTCGGTGGTGCCGGCGTGTGGGTGCTCTCGCCGGACGGTGATCGCGCAGTTCTCGCTGCGGACCGGGCGGCGGCTGCGTACGCTCGCGCGGATCCGGACGAGTGGGACCCTGTCGACCGCGGCGAGCGACCGCGGCGGAGATCTGTGGATGACGTTCACGACTGGGCCGCGGCTGGGTGCGCCTCCGATTGCGGGCGGTGACCCGGAGCCAGGGACGTGCACGAGCGCGCTCGTACGCTACGACCCGTCGAACGGTCAGGCCACCACCGTGCGGCGTTTCCCGGCGTGGGTCACTGTCGGCAACGCGGTTCCCAGTCCCGACGGGCGGCGCGTCGCCGTGCTGGAAGGCGGTTGCGCCTCGTCCTTCTTCAACGAGCACATCGTCGTGCTCGGAGTCCACGGCGGTTCCACGGTTTCGATCGGCGCCGGCGCCGCCCCGTGTCACTCACTCTCCGACGTCGCCTGGAATCCGTCGGGCACCGAGCTCGTGTTCCCGTTCGGACCGTCGACGCTCCCGCCAAGCACCCACTTCATCCCGCGCGGGACCTGCCAGGCGCCTCGGTTCAGTCGCCTCGCCGTCGTGTCCGCTTTGCGTCCCTCCGAGCCGAGCGGCTGGACGCTCTGGCGGGCCCAGGCGCACTGCAGCTATCAGGCGGCGGCGTTCGGCGGGTCGGACGCGGGCGGACCGCGGAACATGATCGCGGCCGAGGCGTGCACGACCGGTCTGCCAAAGGGCAGCGGCGGCAGCACGCTCGGCAAGGCGTACCTTGTGCGGGTCGACCGGCGAGGTCGGGCACGGACGCGGGTGGCGCTGCCGCGCGCGTGGGATGGCGGCGATGTCGTCGCGGACCCGGCGACCGCGCAGACTCTCGTGACCGAGAGCCAGGCGGCCAACTCGGGCGTCACGCCGCACAGCTGGGTGTGGGCGTTCGACGGTCGGCGATTGCGGCGGGTGGCACGCACGGGTTTCGAGGACGCGACCTACTTCGACGCCCAGCCCTTCTGACGCGCCGCGGTCCTCGCCTCCCCGGCGTCCAGCGCCCGGCTTCTCCGCTCAGGCGGCGAGGTCGGCGAGCAGGGCGAGGACGTCGTCGCCGTGGCGGGTGACGAAGGCGGGGCCGACGCCGCGGATCGCGAGCAGCTCGTCGGGGTCGGCGGGCCGGTGGCGCAGGAACTCCTCGAGCATTGCGTTGGTGGCGACTGTGTAGGCGGGCTTGCCGTCGGCTCGTTCCAGGCGCCAGCGCTTGAGCTCCGCGAGCTGGGTGTCGTCGACCGGGGGGCCGTCGGGGACCGGGGCGGCGGTCTTTCGCCGGCGGGTGCCGATCGGCTCGACCGTCGGCAGCTCCTGGGGGTCGCAGACGTCGCAGCACCGCACTTGCGGCGCCGGTTCCTCGGGGTCGCCGAAGTGGGCGAGGAGTTGGCGGCGGCGGCAGGTCGCGCCGTCTTCGGCGAAGGCCTTGAGCGCCTGATACGCGCGCCAGCGGCGATCGGTCGCCTGGCGGCAGGCTTCGTCGACGGCGCCACCGTCGAAGTGGCCGGTGAGCCGGACGGCGACGCGCCCGCCCGCGGCCGGGGCGAGTGAGACCACGCCGGCCCGCTCGGCGATCGCCAGCGTGATCCGCTCACGATCGTCCTGGCGGCGGGGATCGATCTCGGCGATCGAATCCTCCGCGATCGCGCCGAGCCCCGCGACCGCGCGACGGACCTCGGCGCCGTCGATCTGCGAGCGCTTGATGAACTGGATCAGCCGGCCGAGGTCGCCGCGCATCGCCAGCAGGACCGCACGCGCGGGCTCGCCATCTCGCCCGGCGCGACCGGCCTCCTGGTAGTAGGCCTCGACCGAGGTCGGCAGCGCCCAGTGCCAGACGCTGCGGATGTCCTGCTTGTCGATCCCCTGGCCGAACGCGTTGGTGGCGACGACGACGTCGACCTCGCCGCGCATGAACGCGTCCTGCGCGCTGTGACGGACGGTGGAATCGAGCCCCGCGTGGTAGATCGCGGCCGAGATTCCGTGCCCGCGCAGCAGCTCGCCGACCGCCTCGGTGTCCTTGCGGGTGCCGCAGTAGACGATCGCCGGACGCTGCTCGGGGTCGGCGAGGCCCGCGAGCAGGTGGCCGCGCTTTCGCCCGACCGCCCCCGCGCCCTCCAGCGAGACGACGTCGAAGGTGATGTTCGGGCGATCGAAGCCGCGCCGGATGACCAGCGGGTCGCGCAGCCCGAGCCGCGCCGCGATCTCATCGGCCACGCGCGGCGTCGCGGTCGCCGTGCACGCCATCACCGGCGGGCGGCCGAGCGCCTCGATCACCGGACCGAGTCGCAGGTAGTCGGGGCGGAAGTCATGTCCCCACTCCGACACGCAGTGCGCCTCGTCGACCACGAACAGCGCGATGTCGCGGCTCTGCAGCGCGGCCCGGAAGCCGGCGGCGGCGAACCGCTCCGGCGCGCAGAACACGATCTGCGCCTCGCCCGAGCGGATCTGCGAGAGCGCCTCGCGGTTGGCCTGCTCGCCGACCGTGGCCGCGAGCATCACCGACCGCTGCCCCGCGTCGAGCAGCCTCCGATGCTGGTCGACGATCAGCGCCACCAGCGGACTGACCACGACGGTCAGCGCCTCCGACGCGAGCGCCGGCAGCTGATAGCAGAGGCTCTTGCCACCGCCCGTCGGCATCACGACGAGCGTGTCGCGACCGTCGAGCGCCGCCTGCACCGCGTCGCGCTGGGCCGGCCGGAACTCGCTGAGCCCGAGCTTGGCGAGCAGGTCCTCCGGCGTGAGCTCGGTGCGGATCCCGACCTGACCGGTGCGCATCGCCGCGTGGTGCACCGGGTGGTCGCCATTGCTCGGCGAGGTGCCAGCGGTGGTGCCCGCCTGGCGGGTCGCCGGAGCCGGAGCCGGAACCGGGGCGGGATCGCCTTCGCCGACGCCATCGAACGCGCCGAGCAACGGCAGCGTCCGCTCACCCCGGTCCGCGAGGTAGCGCCCGATCGCCCCGATGAGCTCTCGCTCCTCGGAGGCCAGGCCGCGGAACTCCCGGCGCGCCCGGTCGAGATCGCGCGCCGCAAGCGCATCGAGCACCTCCGGCAGGGCCGCCGATCGTTCGTGGGCGGCCGCCAGCAGCTTCCCCAGCGACGCCAGCAGCTCCTGCTGCTCGGCCGCCAGATCCGCCCATGCCTCGCGCGCCTCCTCCAGCGCGAACATGTCACCGGCGGCAGCACGGGCGAAGGCGGACAGGACACGATGCATGGCTCACCGACGCTACCGCCCGCACCGGTCGCCGCGCACGCCTTCTCAGCAGCTTCCGAGAAAAGTGTTCTGGGGGGACTGTGATCACGTCCTGAGATCTCGGGCCCACTCCGCGTGCCCGAGGACGGGCCAACTCCGCGTGCCCGAGGACGGGCCAACTGGGACTCTCTCACGGCCGCGGGAGCGCGGGACGCGAAATCGTGGTCCTGGTAGTGCACTTATCTCGCACGCCCGTCCCCGCACCCCCGACTCTGAGCGCCTCAAGTGGCGCTACCCCCTTAGCGAGCTCACAGTGCCCAATTCCCCGCTCGGACGACCCACCACCGCTGCCGCGCGAACGCCAGAGCAGCCGCAACCACCAACCGCTACGGTGCCCGTGTGCGCTTCGCCGTCCTCGCCTCCGGAGCCGGCTCCAACCTCCAGGCGCTGATCGACCGGGCACATGGCCAGAACGGCAACCAGCTGGTCGCGTTCGCCACCGACAAGCCGGATGCGCCGGCACTGCACCGGGCCAGCCAGGCACAGATCCCCACGAGGACGTTCCCGGCCTCCGAGTACGCCAGCCGCGAGGCCCGGGACATCGCGATGGCCCACTGGCTCCGGGATGGCCACCGGGCCGAGCTGGTCGTGCTCGCGGGCTACACGCAGCTGGTGACGCCGGCGTTCCTGACGGCGTTCCCGCAGCGGGTGATCAACGTGCACCCGGCGCTGCTGCCCGCGTTCCCGGGCATGCACGTCGTCCAGAAGGCGCTCGACCATGGGGTGAAGGTGTTCGGGGTCACCGTGCACTTCGTCGACACCGGCATGGACACGGGGCCGATCATCTTCCAGCGGGCGGTCGAGCTGCCCGAGGCGGAGACGGCCGACGAGGTGCTGGCGCACCTGCATCCGATCGAGCACGAGCTGCTCGTGGAGGCGGTGGCGAGGATTGCGGAGGGCTCGGTCAGGTTTGACCCCGCCAACCCACGGCGCGTACGGGTCAATCGGTAGAGTGGCCAGCGCGATGGAGGCGAGCAGCGACCCGACAGGGACGGTGAGCGGCGAGGCCGACGTGCAGGCGTCCGCCGACACGGACGGGACGGGTCTTCCCTCGGGTGGTCCGCAGATCGCCCGGGCGCTGCTGTCGGTCTCGGACAAGACGGGCATCGTCGACTTCGCCCGCGGATTGGCGGACCTGGGGATCGAGATCATCTCGACGGGCGGGACCGCCGCGGCGCTCACCGAAGCCGGCATCCCGGTTCGCGCGATCGACGAGCTGACCGGCTTTCCGGAGATCATGGACGGCCGCGTCAAGACGCTGCATCCGAAGCTCTACGCCGGGTTACTCGCGGTCCGTGACAACCCCGAGCACGCGCGCCAGGCTGAAGAGCACGACGTCGAATACGTCGACCTCGTCGTGGTCAACCTCTATCCGTTCGAGCGGACCGCCGCGCGCCGTGGTGCGCTGGACTCCGAGGTGATCGAGAACATCGACATCGGCGGTCCGACGATGATCCGCGCCGCCGCCAAGAACCACTCGTTCGCGGCGCCGGTCGTCGGCCCCGAGAGCTATGACGCGGTGCTCGACGAGCTACGCCAGTCCAATCGTCACCTCTCGCCGGGCACGCGCGAGTGGCTGGCGGCCGAGGCGTTCTCCTACACCGCGCGCTACGACACCGCGATCGCCCGCTGGTTCCAGGAGAAGCGCGAGGACTTCCCGTCCCTGTTCGTCCGCGCCTTCGAGAAGGTGCTGGAGCTGCCCTACGGCGAGAACCCGCACCAGCGCGCCGCCTATTACGAGCAGGTCGGCGCCCGCACCCACGTGCTCTCGATGGTCTCCCAGCTCGGCGGCAAAGAGATCTCGTTCAACAACCTGCTCGATCTGGACTCCGGGCGGCTGCTGCTCGCCGAGTTCAAGATCCCCGCGTGCGTGATCATCAAGCACAACACCCCCTGTGGAGTGGCGTGCGGGTCGACCGCGCAGGAGGCCTACGAGAAGGCGTTCGCCTGCGATCCGATGTCGGCCTTCGGCGGGATCATCTGCCTCAACCGGCCCGTCGACGCCGAGCTTGCGACCAAGCTCAACGAGCAGTTCGTCGAGGTCCTGTTCGCCCGCGGGTACGACGAGGACGCGCTCGAGATCCTGGCCGAGAAGGCGAACACCCGCATCCTCGATGATCGCGAGCGACGCATCCCGAACATGATCGAACCGCAGGTGCGGCAGGTCGTCGGCGGACTGCTCGTCCAGGACCGCGACTTCGACCTGGAGGACCGGGCGGACATGCAGGTCGTCTCCGAGCGGCGGCCGACCGAGGCTGAGTGGCAGGAGCTCGCCTTCGCCTGGCGCGTCTGCAAGCACGTCAAGTCCAACGCGATCGTCATCTCCAAGGGCCTCGCCACCGTCGGCATCGGCGCGGGCCAGATGAGCCGAGTCGACGCGTCGCGGATGGCGGTCGATAAGGCCGGCGACCGTGTCAGCGGCGCGGTGATGGCCTCCGATGCGTACTTCCCGTTCCCCGACGCCGCGGAGATCGGCCTGAACGCGGGCGTGGTGGCGATCATCCACCCGGGTGGCTCGGTCCGCGACCACCTCACGGTCGAGGCGGTCGACAAGGCGGGCGCCGCGATGGTCTTCACCTCGCGCCGTCACTTCCGTCACTGAGTGACGGCCCGGATGGCGGGCGAGGTCCAGCGTTTCGGGGGTGACCCGCCCTCGCCGTGGGAGGAGCAGTACGGCTACAGCCGCGCGGTCATCGTCGGCGGCCTGATCCACGTCGGCGGCACAACGGCGGTCGGTCCGCTCGGCGGCATCGTCGGTGAGACGTGCTACGAGCAGATGGCCGAGTGCCTGCGCAAGGTGTTCCACGAGCTGAGCCGGCTCGGCGCGATGCCGGAGGACCTCGTCGCGGTGCACATCTACGTCACCGACATCTCACGCCACGAGGAGATCCTCCGCGCCTACTCCGAGGCGCTCGGCGACATTCGGCCGCTGGCGACGATGGTCGAGGTGTCGGCGCTCATCGACCCGCGCATGTCCGTCGAGGTCGAGGCCACGGCGGTCGCGCCCTGAGCCTGGAGGCCCGCGCCCACGCGCACGGGCCTCCAGCGTCTCGCCGGAGGCCGTGCCGCGGTGAGGCTGCCGGTCAGAAGGAGACCGAGCCGACGCCGGTGATCGAGCTCTCGAACATCGCGGTCGTCTTGTTGAGGTTGCACTGGCCCTGCTTCCGGCCGCTCGTGTAGCGCGGTGCGATGACTGCGAAGGTGACGGTCATCCGCGCCGTCCCACGGATCCCCGCGTAGGCGCCGGTCCCGCCCTGCAGCGTCACCTCGCCGGTGCCCGTCCCCCAAGCGCTGCAGGTGGCGCGATCGATGACCGGCTTCAGCGCGTTCAGACGACGGTCCAGGGCAGCCTTGTCGACCTCGAAGCCGCCCCGGCTGAGTGTCACCTTGACGAAGCCGCCGTTCGGATCCGGGGCTCCTTGTGCATTGACGGACTGCGTGGTCCCGTGGTCGGCGATCGCGCCGGTCAGGAGGATCCGGCCACCCGCGCCCTTCGGACTCGGGGTCGCCCAGATGTGGATCGGGCCGCCCGAGGGTGTGGCCGCGGTCGCCGAGGCGCTCGCCGCGACGGCGCCCGAGCCCGCGACTCCGGCGACGAGCGCCGCCGCGAACAGACGAGACGAGATGCGCTTCATGGTGCTTCCCTTCCTTCCGGATGTCGGCCCGGTTGCCACGAGCCGGCTTCCGGCTCGCGGCGGCGACGGTATGGCCGAGGCGCTACACGAACGGCACACTCGCCGGCGGGCGCATAGCGGTGGGGCGTGACGTACCATGTGCGGCCCGTCACGAACTTTGTAGAGGTATGGGGCCGCTTCCTCTCCACCACATCCCGAGACCCCGGCTGGTCGATGCGGTGAGCGCGGAGCGGGTCGTCGTCGTGGAGGCCGGCGGGGGCTACGGCAAGACGACGCTCGCGACGGAGGTCGTCCATGCCTGGGGCGCGATCGAGGTCGGCGTGACGCTCCACGAGCGCGACGGCAGCGCCGCCCGCTTCGTCTCCCACCTGCGGGCCGGAATCGCCCGTGCGGGCTTCCCGGCCGCGGCGCTCAGCGTCGCCGGTGCGGGGGAGGACCTCCACGAGGCGATCGACGCCGCCCTCGACGCGCTCGCCGACGAGCCCTGCGCCTTTGTGCTCGACGACGTCCACCACGCCGAGCGCGAGGGCGCCGAGCTCATCGACTGGCTCGCGCGGCGTCTGCGCGGCGAGCTGCGGCTGCTCGTCCTGGCGCGGCGCCTGCCGCCCGGCGCCGAGCGATTGCGACGCGCTGAAATCTGCACTCTGACGGCCGCCGACCTCGCGCTCGCCCCCGGCGAGACGCTCGAGCTCTGCCGCGCCTTCGATCCGCAGGCGGAGGAGCACGCGGTGCTCGCCCTCCACGCCGCGACCGGGGGATGGACCGCCGCCGCCGTGCTCGCCGCGGCGCGCGCGCGTCGCACCGGAGAGCCGCTCGCCGCGATCGCCCTCGCCGCCGACGCCCAGCCCGGCCAGGCTGCCGTGGCGACGATCCTCGAGGAGTCGCTTGCCGCGCTCACACCGGCGGAGCTGCACCGCCTCGCGCAGGTGGCGCGGGTGCTCCCGACCGACCGCGAGATCGTCGACTCCGTCGGCGGCGAGGGGTTCCTCGATCGGCTCCGCGCCGCCGGCGTCCCCTTCGTCGCGGCCGGCGAGCAACGCTGGGATCTCCCCGGTCCGGTCCGGGACCTCCTCATCGCGCGCGCTCCCGCCGACACCCCGATCCTGTCCCGGGTGGCGGGCTGCCTCGGCGGTCGGGGCGAGCTCGGAGGAGCGGTCGAGCTGCTGCTCGGCCTCGGCGAGGCGGCCGCGGCGGCCGGGCTGCTGGCGAGCGCCGCGCCTGCCGCACTGGACGTGTTCGATCTGCTCGAGCTCTCCTCGTTCATCGAGCGCCTGGACGCACAGACGCTCGAACGACACCCCGGCGTCCTCCTGCACTTCGCGCGGGTACTTGACGACGCGAGTCTGTGGGACCGGCGCTCGGCTGTGCTCGACCAGTTGGAGGATGTGCTTCACCGGAGCGAGCACCCCGAGATCGCGGTGGCCGTCGCCGTCGAGCGGACGACCGATCGGATACGCGTGAGCGAGTTCGCGCGCGTCGAGGCAGAGGTCGCGCGTCTCCTCGAGCGCACCGAGCTTGACGCCGTCACCGAGGCGCGGGCGCTGTCCGCGCTCGCTCGGGCCACGTGCATGCGCACCGACGAGTCCGGCGCGCGGGACGAGGCGGCGATCCGGCGCTCCGGCGAGCTGTTCGACCGCGCCGCCGCCATCTATCGACGGGTCGGCCTCACCTGGGCCTCGGCCGGGACCGTTCCCTACCGGGCGATGTGGATCGACTACGCGCTCGGCGACGCCCTGGGCGCGGTGGAGCTGCTCGAGCAGGGCCTCGCCGAAGTCGTCGAGCGTCCCCGCCGCTGGGCATATCTGCAGGCCCTCCGCGCCGAGGTCCTCTGCGAGCTCAGCCGCTACGAGGAGGCGGAGGACGCCGCACGCCAGGTCGACGAGGTCGGCGAGCGCCTGTCCGACGACCTGCTGATCGCGTTCGCCGACTGGAACCGTGCGCTCATCGCCTCTCATCTCGGCGATGGCCCGGCGGTGATCAAGCACGTTCGCCGCGTCGAGCGGCGCCCCGGGGATTGGTTCAGGCCCATGTCCGGTGACTTCCTCGGCGACGCCGCCGACGCTCTGGACCGGGTCGGGGAGCCCTCGCTCGCCTGGGAGTACCTCGAACGCGCGCTCGCCGACCCGGTGGACGGTGAGCCGCTGATCGCCATGGCCGAGGCGGCGCTGCTCGCCCGGCACGGGGACCCCGAACGCGCGGAGCGCTGCCTGGCCGCCGTGTTCACCCATCGCGTCGACCCGCGCGAGCGCTGGCGGGTCACCCTCTTCATGGGCTACGCCGCCTTCCGGCGCGGAGACCGGAGAGCCGGCGCACTCGCCGCGCGGGCGTTCGAGGAGGCGGCGCGCATCGGGGTCCCGCAGCTGCCGCTCACCAAGGAGCGCGAGGTGAGCGAGGCACTGCTCGCGCTCGCCGCCGAGACCGGCCAGCCGGCCGCGCTTGCCCTGCAGAGCTCGGCGCTGCCGGCGGCGCTGAGCGTGCTCGGGCGCTTCTCGCTCACTCGCGCGGGGCGCCCGGTGGAGCTCTCGGCCGGGCGGGGTCCGCAGCTGCTGAAGCTGCTCGTGACCGCCGGCGGTCATCTCCCGGTGGAGGTCGTCATCGACACCCTGTGGCCCGACGCGGATCGCGCGGCCGGCCGTAACCGGCTGCGCACGACGCTCAGCCGGCTGCGGGCGGAGGCGGGCGACATCGTCGTCCGAAACGGCGAGACCCTGTCGGTCTCCACCGAGTTGCGCGTCGATCTTCACGAGTTCGAGCGCGACGCCCGCCGGGCGCTCGCCCTCGGCGAGGCCGAGCCGAGTCTCGCGGTCGCGGTTGCCTCGTCCGCCATGGCGCGCTACCGCGGAGATCTCCTGCCCGAGGATCCCTACGAGCCGTGGCTCGAGCGCCCCCGTGACCGCGCGAAGCGGATCGCGCTCGAGCTGCTCGACCTCAGCAGCGACATCGCCACCGATCGCGGAGATCTCGATGAGGTCCGCCGCGTGGTCGAGCTCGCCATCGAGCTCGCCCCCTACGACGAGCACCGTTACCTGAGGGTGGCGAGCGCGCTGCTCGAGCAGGGCCGCCGCGGCGCCGCGCTCGCCGTGCTCGCCCGTGCCCGCTCGGCGCTCGCCGAGCTCGGCATGCTCCCCCCGCTCGATCTCGTGCGGATCGAGCGACGGGCGGCGGGCGAAGCCGCCTGACGGTGAGACGCTGGACGAGCAGGACGTCGACAGGTCTACTGCGAGGCGCTGGGCGAGCTGAAGCCGGGGTTGATCGTGGTCGAGGCGTCATCGCCCGTCGACCCGCTCATGCCGGTCGAGGTCGAGGCGACCCCGCCTGCCCCAGCCGTTGCCGCGGGCGCCGCCCCATCGGGCGCCGCCTCATCGGGCGCCGCCCCATCGGGCGCTCCGGCGGTCGATGCCGGCGGCTCCGAGCCGGTCTGCTCGGAGCGTTGCGGCGCCGGTGGGTTCGCGCGCGCGGGCGCGCGCGTGAGGCTCGTGCGCCGGCTCTCGGTTTGGGCGGGTGCCCGCATCCCGGTCGGTGCCATCGACCCCGATTGCTGCGGCCGCCCTATTGCGCGGACTGTTCTGCGCGCCACGGGCATGGCCGCGTGCGTGACCGGCGAGGTGATCTGCGGGGTCGAGTTCCCGACTGACGCGCGCCCGGGCGCGTTCCCTCGTGGCACGGCCGCGGAGCGCTCCGCAGGTGCGCTCCGCTCGGCCGCATGGTCCCGGCTCGTCACCCGCGGCTGCGCCCGGTGCGCCTCCGTCCGGTGGTGCTCGGCGAGCGATCCACCGACGAGCGCCGCCGACGAGGCGAGGACCGCGGCCGACTTGATCACCACCGCGCCGGCACCGATGCTCGCGCCGGCGCCACCCCCGTTGGAGAGCGCGGTCGACAGCCAGGCCACCGCTCCGGAGTGGCGGCGCTCGATCCCGGCCGCCCACAGCACGAGCGGGGTCGGCGCGATCGCCGCCACCGCGGCCCGGAGGTTGACCCGGGCGCGCTGGACCAGGCCGCGCACCGCGGCGTCGCTGACGCCCATCGAGCTTGCGACCGCGGCGTAGGAGTCCCCTTCGACCGCGGTGCGGAGGATCGCCTGGCGTTGCTCGCGCGGCAGCGCCGCCACCGCGGCCAGCGTCTCGCGCATCAGCATCCGCCGTTCCAGGTCGGCGTCGGGCGCATCCCGCCCCGAGAGCGATTCTGAGAGCTCGGCGAAGTCCCACCCGGGCCGGCGCAGCGTGCTGATCGCCTGGTTGTGGGTGATCCGGTAGAGCCACGGTTTGAGATGCTCGACCTCGGCGCCGCCGCGCAGCGCCGTCCACGCGCACATCAGCGCCTGCTGCACGGCGTCCTCGGCGCGGCCATCGGAGAGCAGCAGCCGCGAGCAGTACGCGAGCAGGTCCCGCCGGTAGCGCTGGACGATCGCCTCGAACGCCGCCTCCGAGCCCTCGGCGGCGAGCGCGGTGAGGCGGGCATCCGGCTGGGTGCGCAGGACGAGCGAGGAGATCATCGTCGCGGCGAGGATCGGCCGCTCGCGTCTGCCCAATGTAGGAATCGCGACGCTGCTTCGATCGTCGCTCACGACCCCTCCTCAAAGCTCACGATCCGGCCGCCGCCGGTCGTCAACCCGTCGATGCTGAGGTCGACCGTGTGTCCGTCGACCGCGACCCCGGTGACCATCGGCAGCCCTCGGCCAACGAGCAGGCGGCGCGTCCCGGTGGCCACGTCGACGCGGTACAGCGCGCCGCTCGCGGGATCGCCCTTGTCGATCCCGGGATCCTTCAGGCCGCGACGGTCGAGCTCCAGCACGAGCAGACGTCCCGAGGAGTCGAACGTCATGTCGTCGATCGCGGTGAGGCCGCTCGCCACCCGCGTCGCGCCGTGGCCGGGAACGATCCGGTAGACCGAGGAGGTCCCACGATCGAACGGCTCCCCGCCGAGCTCGCCGACGTACAGCGTGCCGTCGGGCGCGACCGCGATCGCGTCGGGCACCGGCTGTGCCTCGACCGTGCCCTCCTTGATCGTCGGCAGCACCGCCAGCAGGTGGATCGTCCCTGTGGGGGAGACCCACAGGACGTCATTGCCGCCGGCATCCGCGATCGCGTACCCGCCGCGGTAGGCGACGATCCCGTACGGATCGGAGTCCTTGGCCGCGTCGTCACCGTCGGCGACGTTCGTGCCCTCGCCGTGGTCGGGGTTGTGCGCAGCCTCGTAATGGCCGAAGTTGGCGTCGACGGTGGTGCCCCCGCCGCCGAACGTGGAGAGCGTGTCGAGCAGCGACCCTCCGTCGCCATAGATCTCATCCCCGGTCGACGCATCGATCGTCGTGTTCTGGAAGAGCACCCGCAGCTTGCCGCCGCTCAGCAGCGCCTGCACCGGGCCGGTCGCCTGGGTGTCGGTGTGGCTCTCGGCGATCGACGGCAGGCCGGAGCGCAGCGTCCGGACGTGTCCCGACGCGGTGATCAGGTCGATCGCGCCGGAGCGGTCCAGGCACGAGCGCTGCTCGCCATCGGTGCAGGATCTGGGCGCGGCACCGTCGCCGGAGAGCGCGACCACCAGGTCGCCTCCGGCGGTGACGGTGATCTTCTTGGGCTGATTCAAGCCGGTCGCGACGGTTGTCAATCGCAGCGCCGAAGCGGCGGACGCGCTGAGCACGAGCACAGCGATGGCGAGAGCGGCCAACCGGCCCAGGCGCCCGACAGGTGAAAGGTGAAGGTGCACGGGTTCGTTCCAGGTGAGAGAGGTTGGAGGGTGGGGAGGCGAGCGATCGCCCGCCTCCCCTGGTCCGTCACTGACGGGTGAGGTGCCGAACCACGTGCCGGCGGGCGTGCCGGCGAGCGTCGCTCGTCGACGTGGACGTGGTCGTTCCGGTCGTACTGCCGGTCGTGGTGGTTCCGGTCGTACTGCCGGTCGTGGTGGTGCCGGTCGTCGTGGCGGTGGTGGTTCCGGTCGTGGACGTGGAGCCCATGCCCGGACAGGTCGCCGCATACGCGACGCCTCCTCCGCCGGCCATCGCGACCAGCGACGCCGCGGCGACCGCGGCGCTCTTACCGAGTCTCATCGAGAGACCTCCTTTGGTTGACCTCTCCGGAGACGCGGCGCCGGCGGGGAACTCACGGCTGAGCGTTCCTAAGAGTTGTGTCGGAACGGCGTGACCTTTCGGACATGAGGGGCGTCTTATGGCCACGACTCCCTCCCACTGCCAGCGAGACCGACGATGACCCTTCTGCACAGATCCCTACGGCTGCTCGGCGCCGCGTTCGTCGCTGCGGGGCTGGCGGCGCCCGCCGCGCATGCCGCCATCACCACGACCACCAGCACCAACTGGTCGGGCTACGCCGTTCACCGCTCGGGCGTGGACTTCCGCACCGCGACCGCCTCCTGGCGCCAGCCGTCCGCCACCTGCCTCTCGCAGACCGCGACGTATTCCTCGTTCTGGGTCGGCATCGGCGGCTACCGCAAGACCTCGGACGCGCTCGAGCAGATCGGCACCGAGCTCGACTGCTCGACCACCGGCGCGCAGACGAGCAGCGCCTGGTATGAGCTCGTCCCCTCCGCGGCGCACACCATCCACATGACGGTCGACCCCGGGGACCTGATGAGTGCCACGGTCACGGTCGACGGCACTCACGTGACCGTGACCCTCAAGGACCGCACCCGCGGGACGGAGTTCACCCGCACGATTCACGACCGCACGCTCGACGTGACCTCGGCGGAGTGGATCGTCGAGGCACCGTCGGAGTGCTCGGGCTCGAACTGCAGTGTGCTCCCGCTCGCCGACTTCGGCACCGCGCGCTTCCTCAGCGCGGGCGCGACCACCACGACCGGGGTCACCCGCTCGCTCACCCGCGCGCCGTGGACGCGGACGCGCATCAGCCTGGGATCGTCGTTCGAGCAGGCGACCGACGGCGCCGACGTCCAGACGCGCGTGACCGCGACCCCGTCCGCACTCACCGACCCGCTCGGGGCGTTCGGGGTGAGCTACGCGTCGAGCTCGACGACGGTCACCACCACCGAGCCGAGCCCTCCGCCGTCGACCGGACCGGGCGGACCCGGCGGCCCGCCCTCCTGAAGGCGCGGCGAGCGCTCCCGGGTGGAGGTCGCCACGGGCCCAGGACCCGTGGCGACCTCACACCGCCCCCCGGACGCTCAGGTGGCGATGGCGGGGCGCCGGGGCTCGGCCGGCCGCGCCGCCTCGTAGCTGAGCAGTCGCGCGATCCGTTCCCGGACCGGCGGGTGGGTGGCGAACAGGCCGGCCAGGCCCTGTGCGCGCAAGGGGTTGACGATGTACATCGGCGCCGTCGCGGGGTTGACCTGCAGCGTGCTCTGCTCGTCGGCGGTGATCGTGTGCAGCGCCTCGGCGAGCGGACGTCCGCTGCCGAGCATCCGCGCGGCCGTCGCGTCGGCGAGGTACTCGCGCTGGCGCGAGACGGCG
This sequence comes from Solirubrobacteraceae bacterium, assembly GCA_035503035.1. GTDB lineage: Bacteria > Actinomycetota > Thermoleophilia > Solirubrobacterales > Solirubrobacteraceae > Palsa-465. The sequence continues at coordinate 7,371 of DATJTS010000179.1, read as the reverse complement.
AGCTGGAGCAGGGTTGCCCCGATCGGCGCGATCAGCATCAGCGCGAACGCCGCGAGCGGGTTCTCCCCCTCCTCATCGGAGGAGCCGAACAGGAACGACAGCTGCAGGATCCATGCGATCGCGGAGATCGCGCCGGCGACCATCGCCGCCACCGACGAGACGAGGATGTCGTGGTTGCGGATGTGCCCGAACTCGTGCGCGAGCACGGCGCGCACCTGCTCGGCGGGGACGGTCTGCAGGAGCCCCTCGGTGACCGCGATCGCCGCATGAGACGGGTCGCGGCCGGTGGCGAACGCGTTGGCCTGCGCGCCGGAGATCAGGTGCAGGGTCGGGACCGGGACCTCGGCGAGGGAGGCGAGTTCGCGCACCATCGCGTGCAGCTCGGGTGCCTCGCCGGGCTCGAGCGGACGGGCGTGCGCCGCACTGAGCGCGATCCGGTCGGAGAAGAAGTAGCCGACACCGTTCATGGCGACCGCTGCGATCACGAAGATCCACAACAGCGAGCCTCCGATCAGGGCACCGCAGGCGAGCAGCAGGCCGGTGAGGCCGGCCACAAGCGCCCAGGTGCGCAGGCGGGTGCCGAGCGCGGCGGTCGAGATGGTCATGGTCGTGCTGTCCTTTCCGGGGTCCGGGGTTGCGGGTCTCAGCCTGCCGCCTCGGGGGCTCCGGCGGAATGGGGTCGCGACCCCATCTGCTGAGATCGGGTGCGCGCGAGACTGGCGACGGTCGCCGTGCCGAGCAGAGCGAAGATCACCGCGAGCGACAGCGGCGTCGAGATCGTCGGCACCGCGGCTAGCTCCGCGTGGGCCGTGTGCAGGATCAGCTTCACGCCGATGAACGCGAGCACCGCCGCCATGCCGAGCGGCAGGTAGACCAGGCGGCGCACCAGCCCGGCCACGAGGAAGAACAGCGGCCGCAGACCGAGCAGCGCGAACGCGTTGGCGCCGAACACGACGAACGGCTCGTCGCTCACCCCATAGACCGCCGGGACCGAGTCGAGTCCGAACACCGCGTCGGCCCCCACCATCGTCGCCAGCGCGAGGCCTGCGGGCGTCGGGATCACGGTGCGCAGCCGGCGCACGACCGGGCTGGCGGTGACGTCCGGCTGCTCGCCCCGATGGCGAAGGAGGTGGACCGAAGTGAGAAGCAGGACGGCACCGAACAGCGCGAACGTGAACGAGAACGCCTCGAGCATCGCCGCGCCGGCGGCGATCAGGATCACGCGGATCCCGAGCGCCGCCACGATCCCGATGGTGAGCAGCCGCGGCCGCTGACTCTCGGGGATCGCGAACGTCGTGATGATCACCAGAAAGACGAACAGGTTGTCGATCGAGAGGCTCTTCTCGACCGCGTATCCCGCGAGGTACTCGACCCCGAGGTCCCAGCCGGCGCTCAACCCGAGCACCACCCCGAACCCGAGCGCGATCACGAGGTAGACGATCGACCAGATCGCCGCGGCCCGCATCGAGACGGGGCCGGTGCGGCGGCGGTCGATGAGCAGCTCGAGCGCGAGCAGCCCCACGATGGCCGCGACGGTCGCGGCCCAGGCCGTGGCGGTGATCATGACGTCTGCCGAGCGGGTCCGGGCCTCTGCCGCGTGCCGCGCAGCCGCCTCCAGGCGACGACGGCGACCGCGGCGGCCACCGCGACCGCCCCCAGCGCGAGGGAGCCGCGCTCCACGACCGTGACCAGCTCGTCGAGCGAGCTCCAGAACGCGAAGCCGAGGCAGCAGAACGTCGCGGCCCACATGCCCGCGGCACCCGCGGTGATCGGCACGAAGCGCCGCGCGGGGACGTGCGTGGCGCCCGCCAGGAAGGGCAGCAGCGGGCGGATGATGCCGACGAACCGCCCGAGCACGAGTGTCTTGGCGGTGTGCGCGGAGAGCACGCGCTCGACCTGGGCGACGCGCGCCTCGGTGACGCCGAGGCCGGCTCCGTGGGCGAGCAGCAGCGACCGGCCGAAGCGCCTGCCGAGCGTGTAGGAGATGAGGTCGCCGGTGAACGCGCACGCCCACACGACCGCGATCAGCGCCGGCAGTGCGATCGTCCCGTGCCCCGCGCTCACGCCCCCAAGCACCACGATGATCTCGCCGGGCGCGACCAGGCCCACGAACGCCCCGGTCTCGGCGAGCGCGAACGCGCCGACGACCGCGTAGGTGAGCGCGCCGAGCGCGCCGGTTGACGTGCGGACGATCTGTTCGGCGCTGGGCAGCTCCACCAGTCCGGTTCCGGAGACGGCCAGCGCGGCCACACCGAGCACCGCGAAGACCTTCACTGGAGTGGTGAGGTGGCGGCGTCGCAGGACAGCGCCGGCCGCGAGGACGGCGGCGAGGACGAGAGTGCCTGACTTCATGGCGCCAGCATCCCGGCCGGGCGCCCCCGCCGGAATGGGGTCCCGGCCCCATCCTGCGCGGGTCAGGCCTCGATCAATCCGGTGCGGATCGCATAGCGGACAAGCTCGACGCGGTCGTGCATCCCCAGCTTGTCCAGGATGTTCGCCCGGTGCCGTTCGACCGTCTTCTCGGAGATGACGAGCTCCTGCGCGATCAGCTTGTTGGAGTGGCTTTCGGCGATCAGCTTGAGCACCTCCTGCTCGCGCGGCGTGAGCGGGCTGTCGGGGACCTCGCCGTTGCGGGCGCCGCGCAGCAGCTCACGGATCAGGGGCGTCTCGTCCGCCGGGTAGATGAACGGCTCACCGCGCATCGCGGCCCGGCACGCCTCCACCAGGTCGCGGTCGGCGACCGACTTCAGCACGTAGCCGGAGGCGCCGGCCTTGAGCGCCTCGGCGAGATAGCGCTCGTTGTCGTGCATGGAGAGCAGCAGCGTGCGCAGCTGCGGACGGCGGCGCGAGAGCTCGGCGACCGCCTGCAGGCCGGTCATGCGCGGCATCGAGATGTCGACGATCGCGAGGTCGATGTCCGGCTGCAGCCCGCGCGCCACCGCGGCCGCGCCGTCGCCGACCTCGGCGACCACGACCAGATCCGGCTCGGCGTCGAGCACCAGGCGCAGCCCCCGGCGCACGACGGCGTGATCGTCGGCGAGCAGGATCCGTGAGGTGAGCGGGGTCATGGCGCCACCGGCGGCGCGGCCGCGAGCCGGAGCCTGACGGTGCAGCCCTGCCCGTCCTGTCCGTCCGGGCCGTCCCGCCCGGGGCCGGGGCCGATCTCGAGCGTCCCGCCGACGAGCGTCGCGCGCTCGCGCATGCCCTTCATGCCGCTGCCGGGGGTCTGGTCGGCGCCGATGCCCTCGCCGTCGTCGGTCACCTCGAGGATCAGCTCGCCGGCGTCGTGGCTGAGCGTCAGCGAGGCGCGGGAGGAGCCCGAGTGGCGCGCGACGTTGGTGAGCGCCTCCTGCGCGACGCGGAACACGACGAGCTCGGTGTTCGGGTCCAGCGGCGGCAGCGGATCGTCGATGTGCTGGGAGATCGCGAGCCCCGACCGCTCGGCGAAGCGCTCGCCGAGCACCGCGATGGCGCTCACCAGCCCGAGCTCGTCGAGCGCCTCCGGCCGCAGCTCGATCGCGATCCGGCGCACGCTCTCCAGGCTCGAGCGCACCGCGTCCTGGACGTCCTCTATCCGTTTGCCGACCGCGGGGTCGGTCGCGTCGCTGCGCGCACGGGCCAGCCACAGCAGGACCGCGGTCAGCTCCTGTCCGATCTGGTCGTGCAGCTCCTGAGCGATCCGCAGTCGCTCGGCCTCCTGGCCGGCGAGCACCCGGCGGGTCGCCTCGCGGCGCTCCTCCTCCAGGCGCGCCAGCATCTCGTTGAAGGTGAGTGCGAGCTCGCCGGCCTCGGAGTTGGGCGTCGCGTTCGGCATCCGGTTCGCGGGGCCGGTGAGGTCGACGGTGCGGGCGAGTTCGGTGAGCTCCGAGAGCGGCCGGACGACGCGTCGCAGCACGATCAGGTTGCCGACGCCGACGAGCGTGAGCGCGGCGGCGAGCACGATCGCCTCGTCGAGTGCGACCCGCGAGAGCTTGTGGGGATCCAGCACGAGCAGGGTGACGAGCACGACCGCGACCAGCAGTCCGGCATTGATCCCGGCGACCCGGTAGACGAGCGGCACGTAGCGGCCGCCGCCCGCCCGGCTGCGGGCGAGCGCCTCGGCTCGCGATGGCCGGTCGGGGCGCAGTCGTGCCGGGATTCCGCTCACGGGCCCGCCTGGGCGGGTGAGCGGCGCTCGAGCGTACGGAGCATCGCGCCCAGCCGGGCGTCGAGCTCGCGTGGCTCCAGGCGAAGCGTCTCGGCCACCTCGGGCGGCTCGATGCCCGAGGCCATCAGCCCGAAGATCGCCTGCTCGACCGGATCCAGGCGGCGGCCCATCGAGTCCGCCAGCGACGGGGGCACGCTGAGCGGTGGGTGCTCGCCAAGGGCGACCGCGCGGATCGTGGCCGCGAGCTCGTCGGGCAGCGCCGACTTGCTCGCCACCGCGCTCGCCTCCGCGACGACGGCGGCCGCCGCCAGCAGGTGGTCGGTGAACGCCGAGTACAGGAGTACCCGAGGCGGCTCGGGCAGCGCGCGCAGGCGGCGGGAGAGCCACAGGCCCGAGTGGCCGCCGAGCTGGTAGTCGACGATCGCGACCTGCAGCGGCTCCTCGCAGCGCTCGGCGAACGCGAGCGCCTCCTCGGCCGAGGCGCACGCGGCCGCGACCTCCAGGTCGGCCTCCACGGAGAGCAGCTCGCGCAGGCCGACCCGGATCGCGGGATGGTCGTCGACGATCAGGCAGCGGATCGTCGGGATCACCTGGGACGCGGCGCGGCTCGCCATGTCCGAAGTGTCCTCGCTTTGGACAAGCGATCGCACGATCAGACGTGCAGCGCCTGCCGCATCCGCTGCCGGGATGGTTTGCGCGCGCCGGGCCCGACGCCGGCGAGCACGAGCACCGGCCGGCAGGTCTCGTGGGGCAGCCGCTGCGCGACGCTGCCGGCGAGCGCGCCGGTGATCACCCCGCGGCCGTGCGAGCCGACGACGATCAGATCAGCGTCGATCCGGTCGGCCAGCCCGGCGATCTGGGCGGCCACCGACCCGCTGTAGTTGACCAGGTAGTGCGGGTTGACGGTCAGCCGCGCGTCCTCAACTGCGGCGGTGATCTGGCGCCTGACCCGGGCGCGGGTCTCGGCCCGCTCCGCCGCGATGTACTCGCGGCCGAGGCGCATCGGCGCGGGCTCCGTCTCCTCGACGTTGACGATGTGCAGCTCGGCACCCGTCTCCCGGGCGATCACGGCCGCGCGTCGCAGCGCCCGTTCGGAGTGCTCATGGCCGTCGGTCGCGCACAGAATCTTCTTGTAGAGCATCGGGATCGACCTCCTTGGGTCGGGTAGTGATGCACTCACTGTCCCGCGCGCGGCGATGACCCGGTATGGGGTCGGGACCTGATCTTGGCGGGGTGGGCGTGCTCCGCCTGGGATCAGGTTGGCCAGGCAGGCTGGGGCGGGCGCAGCTGCTCGGCGGCCAGCGCGAGCCCGAGGACGTCGAGGTCGCGGTGGCGGCGGGCGATGAGCTGGATCGGGATCGGCCGGCCGTCGGTGGCCGTGGTCCACGGCACGCTGATCGCGGGGTGACCGGACATGTTGAAGGGTGAGGTGAACCCGATGTGCGCGAGCGCCTGGTCGGCGCCGAACGGCGCGGGTGCGTCGGCGGGGAACGCCGCCATCGGTGCGACCGGCGCGAGCAGGAAGTCGAGATCCCCGAACGCCCGCGCGACGGACAGCGCCATCCCGTCCATCGCGCTGAATCCGGTGAACACCTGCTCGGCGCTGAACCGCGCGGCCGGGGTGGTCCAGTCGAGGATGTGCGGCAGCGCGCGGGCGGCGTTGTCGGCGCCGAGCGCCTGCAGGTCGAGATAGCTGCGCATCCGCCAGAAGCGGTCCAGTCCGGCGAGCAGTTGCTCGTCGATCAGTGAGGCGACGGGCTCGATCGTCGCGCCGGCCGCGTCGAGTGCCTGTGCCGCCTGGGTGACGGCGTCGGCGACCTCCTGGTCGGGGGCGGGGCCGGCGCCCGCGTTGGTGCAGACGCCGATTGTGAGGTTCTCGAGCGGGAGCGGCGCGAGCTCGGTCCAGTTGAGCTGGCTGGGCGGCAGGCTCATGTGGTCCCGGTCGTCGGTGCGGGTGACGACGGACATCGCGAGCGCCACGTCCTCTGTGGTGCGCGCGAGCGGGCCGATGCAGCGTCCGTAGTACGGCGGGGACACGGGGATCCGTCCGAAGCTGGGCTTCAGGCCGGCGACACCGCACCATCCCGCCGGCATCCGCACCGAGCCGCCGATGTCGGTGCCGAGGTGGATCGGGCCGATCCCGGCCGCTGCCGCGGCGCCGGCGCCGGAACTCGACCCGCCGGGGTTCCAGTCGGGATTCCACGGACTGCGGGTGGTCGGGTGCAGGCTCGAGACCCCGGAGGACATCATCCCGAAGTCCGGCATCGTCGTCTTGGCGAAGATGACGGCCCCGTCCTCCTTGAGACGGGCGGCGGCAGGGGCGTCGGCGCCCGAGATCGTCTCGGGAGTCGCCGCGGACCCCATGCGATACGGATCGCCGGCGGTCGCGATGTTCTCCTTGACCGTCACCGGGATCCCGTCGAGAAGGCCGTCTGGCTCCTGCCTGGCGTAGCGCTCGTCGCTCTGTCGAGCGGCGTTGCGCGCCTCGTCGGGCATCACCTGGGTGAACGCGTGGATCCGCGGTTCCCACGCGTCGGCGCGCTGGAGCACGGCCTCGATGACCTCGCTCGGCCGCGTCTCCCCGGCGAGGTACCGCCGGCGAAGCTCGGTGGCGGACAGGTCGGCGAGCTCGGCCATCGGTTGCACTCAATCAGATGGGCGAGGTCGGCCGCGTCTCGGCGCGTCGCACCTCGACGAGGCCACGCAGCCAGTGCTCCACCCGCGCGGCGTGGGCGTTGGGCGCCTGCACGGTCAGTTCAAGCGCGTCCCGATTATCCGCTCCGGGCCGGAACGACGCGTGCAGCACCCGGCAGCGCCGGCGGTGCAGCGTGGAGACGACGCGCAACAGCGCAGAGCCGCTATCGCGCTCGAGCTCCAGCCAGAGACGAAGCTCCTGGTGTGTGCCTGTGGGTGATGGAGGGGCTGCTGCAGGGGGCATGGGCGTTCTCTCCTGGCCCCCAACGTCCTCGAGCGGCATCCGACCACCAGCTCGACCCGCGGGGGCCGATCCGATCGCCAGCTCGTTGTCTGCCGAGCTGGGATCTAGGTGGTAATGACGATGAACGCGCAGGCGCTGCCGGCGATGCTGCGAAGGGCATATGCGACCGCGTTCACGCAAATCACCGTACCGGTGCGCGATCATGGTGTCCAGGCCGCTGTAGCTCAGCTGGTAGAGCAGGGGACTTTTAATCCCAAGGTCGTGGGTTCGAGCCCCACCGGCGGCA
>DATJTS010000178.1:0-9209 GCA_035503035.1 Solirubrobacteraceae bacterium | reverse complement strand
GTGCGGCCTGGGTGACCCACAGCGCTCCGAACAGGTTGACCTCGACCTGCTGGCGCGCCTGCTCCTCGGTGAGCTCCTCGATCGCGCCGGACATGCCGTAGCCCGCGTTGTTGACGACGACGTCCAGGCGACCGAAGTGTTCAGCGGCGCTCTGGACGGCGGCGAAGCAGGCGTCGCGGTCGGTGACGTCGAGCTCGACGGACAGGAGCGCGTCGCCGTGCTCGGTGGCCAGATCGTCCAGCGACGAGGTGTTTCGGGCGGTGGCGGCAACGCGGTCTCCCGCTCTCAGTGCCGCTTGCGCGAACGAGCGGCCAAGACCGCGCGACGCGCCCGTGATGAACCAGATCCGATTGGACATGGACCGGACCTACCCAGCGCCGGCCCGGCTACCCGCCGCTGAACCGGCCCCGCGATGTTCTGGTCGTTTCCCGGACCGGTCGTCCGGAAAATGACCACTCCGGGCGCGCGGGGGCCGGGTGGGCCTCACTCAGCCGGCCGCAACGCGTGGGGTGCCCGTCGGCCCCCGCCGTGACTCTCGCTCGGGGAGCCCCCGCCCGGTCAGCCGCAGGCCGAGCAGCACCGCCACCGGAAGGCTCGACACCACGACGGTGGCGATGAACCAGACGGTTCCGGCGTCGGTGCCCTCGAAGAAGGCGTGCACCAACCCGAGCACCCAGGCGACGATCACCAGCCGGTGGATGATCGCGTAGCGGGCGCGCCCGATCCGGTCTCGGGCGTAGAAGGAGAGGCCGATCGCGACGAGCATCCAGCCGGCGACGATCCCCATCGACGTCCAGATCGTCTTGTAGGCAGAGACGAACGGGATCGTCACGTCCGCCAGGTTGGGGTGCAGGAAGGGATCGCCGAGCAGGACCAGCCCGTGGAAGGCGATGGCGACGAGCGTCGAGAGCGCGAGCGCCTCGTGATAGGTCCGGCGGTCGGTGGCTCCGCCACGCCTCATCCTGCCGGCCATCACCAGGCCGTAGGAGATCGACGCGGCGGCGAGCACCAGCGCTGCCGTGCCCGCCCCCCGCGAGAGGATCCAGAACCAGTGCGTGGTCGGGCTCACGCACTGACCCCGACCCGCCGGGGTCCGGTGAGCGCTGCGGACGGTGCGAACACGGTGACCACGCCGTCGTCGTCGATCGTCGCGCCGCCATCGGGCAGCCACTCCGCGGCGCGGACCGCGCCGGAGAGGAGCGCGGCCTTGGCGCGCAACTCCGCCTCGAGTCCCGTCGTGGCGAGCGCGGTCACCTGCACGAGGCCGGTGAAGGCGGGCTGACCGGTGGCCGGGTCGAGCAGGTGGTGCCCGACCCGGCCCTCCGCGTCGCTCCAGGCGCGACGTCCGATGCCGCTCGTCGCCGCGGCCCCCTGGTGCAGTTCGAACGTGTGCAGGATCGTGCCGCCGGCCGGGGCGGCGATTGCGACCGGGCGCGGCAGGGTGTTGCGGCCGCCGAAGCGCACGTCGCCGGCTGCGTCGACCGCGAAGCTGTCATGACCGCCGAGGATGGTCGCCAGCACGTCGCCGAACGCGCCCTTCGCGGTGCCGCCGAGGTCGATCCGCAGCCCCGGCGGCCGCGTGATCGTGCCGGCGCGCTCGTCGACGGCGATGTCGCGCCAGCGTGCGTCGGACCGGGGGATCGCGGGGCGCCGCTCGGGCGCGGCGCCGAGCGCCTGACGCAGCTCCACGCCGGTCGGCCCGCCGAGCGCCCCGAGCGAGCGCCGGTAGCCCGCGGACTCGAGCTCACCGAGGAGCGTCGGGTCCACGAGCCCGCCGGTGAGCCGCGCGGCGTGGATCGCCGCGCGCACCAGTCGGAGCATCATCGCGGAGGCAGGCACGGTCTCGCGCGGATCCCGGTTGAGCTCGGACAGTTCCGAGTCGTCCTCGAAGCGAGTGAACTGGTCGTGCCACTCGAGCATCCGGCGGCGGACGAGCGCGGTCGCCTGCTCGGCCTCGCCCGCCGGGCCGCGCCCGGAGACGAGCACGCCGCAGCTTCCACCGAAGCAGGCGAAGCGGCTGATCGACTCGTCGCTCATGACGCGCTCGTGGTGACGGAGCTCGGTGAGGCCGCGGTGGCGCTGCTGCTCGAGCTGCGCTTCGTGTCCGACGAGGAACGCGTGGTCGAGTGGGACGTCGCCGCGACCGCCGTCTCGGTGTGACCGGCCTTGGTGTGGACCGTCTTGGTGTGAGCGGTCCTGGTGTCGGCCGCTGCCGTCCTGGTGTCGGCGACCGCGGTCCTGCTGTGGGCCAGCGCCGGATCGTGGCCCGTCACCAGCTGAACCAGCACCGCACCACTGGCGGCGAGCACCGTCGCGAGTGACATGCCGGCGACCCGGCGGCGGATTGCCCATGCCCGCTGCCGGCGGGCCGCAAGCTTCTCCCTCGCGGCGGCCCGTCGGCTGCGCTCAGTCGGTGGGAGATCCTCGTTCATGACGATCACCTTGACGGCGCGCCATCGCAAATCCGTAACAGTTCCCGAAGGGAAACGGAAGAGGGGGCGGTCGGGCTCGCTAGACGCTCAGGCGCCGCGCGAGCTCAGCGGTGTGCCGCCGTGCGACCGGGACCGTCGCGCCGTCGGCGAACACCAGCTCCGCGGTCCCCCCGACCTGCGGTCGCAGCTCGACGGCCTGCCGGAGGTTGGCCAGGAACTGGCGGTGGACGCGTACGAACCCGTGTGGCGCCCAGCGGCGCTCGACCTCCGAGAGCGTCGAGCGCAGCAGGAAGCGCGAGCTGCCGGTGACGACGTGCACGAAATCGCCGTAGGAGCTCACGTACTGGATCTCGGACCGCTCGATCAGCCGCGTCGCGCCGCCGTGCAGTGCCGACACCGCGACGACGTCGTGGGCGCCGTCGAGATCGTTGCCGGGCGCGCCGAGGAGCTCCTCCGCGTGTCCCGCGGCGTCGCTCGATCGGCCGGCCCGGGCGTGCGCCACCCGCTGGACCGCTTCGGTGAGCCGCGCTCGCGCGACAGGCTTGCGCAGATAGTCGAGCGCGTGCAGCTCGAACGCCTCGACCGCCGCATCGTCGTGGGCGCTGACGAACACCAGCTCGGGGGCGGAGGCGAAGCGGCGCAGCACGCGCGCGAGCTCCAGGCCGTCGAGCCCGGGGATCCGGACGTCGAGAAAGACCGCGTCGAAGCTCGACGCGGCGACGCGCCGCAGGGCCTCCTCGCCCGCGTCGGCGCACTCCACGCCGGAGACCTCGGGCATGGCGCGCAGCAGTCGCTCGATGTCGGCGAGCGCCCGCGGCTCGTCATCGACCGCGAGGATCCTCAGGCCCGTGCCGTTCACGCCGCCACCCTCAGCGTTGCCGTGCTCGACGCCGGAACGACCATCGCGACCGTGGTGCCGCGTCCGGGCTCGGACTCGATCCGCAACCGGTAGAGCTCGCCGAACGTGCTCCGCAGCCGGGCGTCGACGTTCGCCAGCCCGATCCCGCCACCCGCGGCGGAGCGGGGCAGATCACCGCTGCCGACCGCGAATCCGACCCCGTCGTCGGTGACCGAGAGCTCGACGTGATCCCCGGTGGCGACGGCGCTGATCGTGATCGTCCCGCCACCCGGGCGGCGCACGCCGTGCCGGATCGCGTTCTCGACCAGTGGCTGCAGGGACATCGTCGGCACGATCGCCCCCCGGGCCTCGGGCTCGACGTCGACGTGGACGTCGAGCGTGCCTGGGAACCGCGCCTGCTCCAGTCGCAGGTAGCGCATGACGTGCTCGACCTCCTCCCCGAGCGAGACGTAGGAGCGGCCGTCACGGAACAGGTAGCGGGTGAACTCGGCGAAGTCGATCAGCTGCTCCCGCGCGGCCTCGGGATCCTCGTGGATGTTGGCGGCGACTGCCGCGAGCGCGTTGTAGAGGAAGTGCGGCGAGATCTGTGCCCGCAGCGCCCGGAGCTCTGCATTCGCCAGCCGCCGCTCCTGTTCGGCGAGCACCGACAGCTCGACCTGCGCACAGACCAGGCTCGCCGCCTCGGCGACGACACGCAGCTCGTCTTCCGACGGTCGCCCGGTCGCCCGGTAGAACGCAATCAGCGTCCCCGCCCGCCGCCCGGCGACGACCAGCGGCGCGAGCGCCGCAGCGTTCAGCGGGCAGCTCGGGTCCGAGGAGACGAGCCGCGGGACGACCCGGACACGGTCATCGCGCGTGCGGGCGAGCAGGCGCGTGAGCATGTCGCCGGGCCGGACCTGCTCGCGACCCTCGCCGTCGATCGCGAGCACCGTGTCGGTGTCGGCGAGCGCGATCGCTGCGGCCCCGGTGAGCGCGCGCAGATGCGGCAACGCCTCGGTCGCCGACACCACATCGAGCCCCCGTCGCAGGTGCGGCAGCGTGGCGGTCGCCGCATGCAGCGCCGACTGCATCCCGTGCGCCTCGCCCGGATCCGGGTTGCCGGCTCGCAATGGCCACGGCAGGCTCGGACGCCCCGTCCGTGCGGCGGACCAGATGAGGCGTAGTCCCAACGCCAACACCAGCCCGATCAGCACTCCGTCGGCAACGTTCATGAGAACGTGACAATCCTAACAATGTGGTCGGGCGGGTCTCACCGGTCAGTGCCTCTTCTGACATCCGCTCGTCGCTTGACCGTGGTGGTGGGCGCCGGATACCGTCCCCGGATCGCGGTCAACGCAAACACACGCGTGTGCGTGCAGCAGCTCGAGCCACGGATCGGAGACCTGCCGTATAACCGCGAGCTCACGCTGGCGGCGATCGAGGAGGCGGCGGCCGGCGGCGCTCAGGTCGTGGTCCTCCCGGAGTTGGCCAGCTCGGGCTACATGTTCGAGTCCGCCGAGGAGGCAGCCGCGCTGTCGATCGGCGCCGACGACCCGCTGATCGCCGAGTGGTCCGCGGCCGCCGCGCGGCACGGGCTGGTGCTCGCCGCGGGCTTCTGCGAGCGCGGCGAGGACGGGAACACGTACAACAGTGCCGCGGTCATCGACCCGAGCGGTCTGCGCGCGGTGTTCCGCAAGCTGCACCTCTGGGACCACGAGAAGCTGTGGTTCACGCCCGGTGACGCGCTGCCCCCGGTGCTCCAGACGCCGTACGGCCGGATCTCGGTGGTCGTCTGTTACGACCTCGAGTTCCCGGAGCTGGTGCGGGCCGTGGCGCTCGCCGGGACCGAGCTCCTGCTCGTGCCGACGAACTGGCCGATCCTCGCCGAGCGGCCCGCCGGCGAGCGGCCGGGCGAGGTCACCAACGCGATGGTGGCGGCGCGCATCAACCACATCGCGATCGCTGCGGCCGACCGTGGCGGCGTCGAGCGCGGGCAGCCCTGGACCGGCGGCAGCACGATCGACGACCCCGACGGCTGGCCGGCCGCCGAGAACCCGTGGCGGGACGGTGGTGAGCGAGGGCCCGGACCGCTGTTTGCGGACCTCGACCTCGCCCGCGCCCGTGACAAGCGCTTCACCGAGCTCGCCGACGCGTTCGAGGACCGCCGGCCGGAGCTCTACGGCGCGGTCACGCGCGTCGATGATCTCGTCGTGCGCTGACCGCGCTTCGCAGGGCGCTCACGCCGGGAAACGCACGCCCCCGCGCAGCGCGACGCCGACGCTCGCACCCGCGGCCGGGGGCGGGCCGTCGACCGTCGCGCTGAGCGTGCCCTGATCGAGCGCCAGCTCCACCCGCGCTCCGTCCTCGGTCGGGATCACGCGGGTGACGCGTGCGCGCAGCGGCCCCGTCGGGTCGAGCGCCACGTGGGAGGGGCGGGTCAAGAGCAGTGAGCCGTCGTCGCAGCGCAGCTCGCCGTCGTATCCCAGGAAGCGCGCAACCTCCGCGCTGCGCGGGCTCGCCAGCAGCTCCCCGGGCGTGCCGTCGGCCAGGACCGCGCCGCCGATCAGGACGACCAGCCGATCGGCGAGCGCCCACGCCTCGGCGCGATCGTGGACGACGACGAGCGTCGCCCGCGCCGGGTCGCGCACGACCCCCGCGACATCGGCGAGCAGGTCCGAGCGGGCGCTCCCGTCGAGCCCGGCGAACGGCTCGTCGAGCATCAGCACGTCGGGCATGACCGCGATCGCCCGCGCGAGGTGGACCCGCCGCCGCTCGCCGCCCGACAGCTCGCTCGCCGGCCGGCTCGCCAGATGTGCCGCGCCGAGCGTGGAGAGCGCGGCCAGCGCTCGCTCGCGGCGCTCGGGTCGCGGCACCCCCCACCAGGCGAGTGCCGCGACGACGTTCGAGAGCACCGAGCGCCGGGCCAGATCGGGCGACTGCAGCGCGACCGCCACGCGGCCGTGGCGCTCGACCGCGCCGGTCGCCGGGGTCAGCGCGCCGGCGAGCGCGCCGAGCAGGGTCGACTTGCCGGCGCCGTTGGGCCCGAGCAGCGCCACCACCTCGCCGGCGCGAAGCTCGAGGTCGACGTCGCGCAGGACCTCCCGGCGGCCGCGGGTGACGGTCACCCCGCGGCAGGCGAGCAGCGGCGGACTCACGAGGACGGTCCGAGCCGCAGCCGGATCCCGCCGCCGAACTGCCCGAGCAGGGACAGCCCGCCGATCAGCAGCAGGATGAGCGCGAGCAGCACGATGCCGATGGCGAGCGCCTCGGCATACATCGCCGCGTTGGTGGCGAACAGCGAGGCGCTGGCGAGCGTCTGGTCGTAGCCATAGACGTTGCCGCCGACGATGACGATCGCGGCCACCTCGGAGAGCGCGGTCGCCAGTGCGGCGATCACGCCGGCCATCACGCCGACGCGGGCCTCACGCAGCGCCAGCGTGGCGAGCTGCGCGCGCCCCGCGCCGAGCATCCGAGCCTGCTCGGAGAGACCGCCGGGCAGCGCCCGCACGGCAGCGATGGTGAGCGCGACCGTGTAGGGGAGCGCGAGCACCGACTGAACGACGAACACGCCCGTGCGGGTCGCGTTGAGGTGCAGCGACCCGAGCGGCCCGGCGGGCACGAAGACCAGGAACAGGACGAGCCCCACCACCACCGGCGGCAGGCCCATGCTCGCGTTGGCGAGGATCCGCAGCGCCTCGCGCCCGCGGAAGCGCCCCAGCCCGATCACGAGCCCCAGCGGTACGCCGATCGCGCTCGCCACGGCGGTCGAGATCGCCGCGACCTGCAGGGTGAAGCCGATCACCTGCGTGAGATACGGATCGCCGTGCGCGATCAGCGAGACCGCGGTGCGCAGCTCGTTCCACAGCAGCGTCATCGGGTGCGCAACCGCAGGCGCAGCGTGTCGTTCCGTTGCCCGAGCACGGTCAGCGCGGCCATCAGCACGCCGATCAGCACGAGCAGCACGATCGTGATGGCGAGCGCCTCGGGGTAGTCGGTGTAATCGGTCGTCTGCTGCAGGACGGCCGAGGCGAGGGTCTGATCGTGGTTCTGGATGTTGCCGCCGACGATCACCACCGCGCCGACCTCCGACAGCGCGGTCCCGAGCGCCGCGATCACCGCCGCCATCACCCCGATGCGCGCCTCGCGCAGCGCGAGCCGGGCCAGCTGTCCACGTCGCGCGCCGAGCGCTCGCGCCTGCTCCAGCAGCCCGGGAGGCAGTGCGTTCACCGCCGCTGCGGTGAGCGCCACCGTGTAGGGCAGCGCGAGCAACGTCTGGGCGATGTAGACGCCCTTCAGCGTGAACTCGATCCGCAGGCCACCGAGCGGCCCCTGAGGCAGCAGCAGGATGAGCACGACGACGCCGACGACGACCGACGGCACCGCGAGGCTCGCGTTGGCGACCGCGTGGACCACCCGCCGCCCGCGAAAGCGGCCGAGCCCGATCGCGCACCCGAGTGGGATGCCGATCACCGAGGCGATCGCGGTCGCGACGAACGCGAGCCGGAGGGTGACCCAGCCGAGGCGCATGACGTCCCCCTGGCCGCCCCAGATCAGCGGCACGGCCTCGCGCAGCTGATGCCAGAGGAAGCCCATCAGTGGTCGCTCAGGCCCGCGCGAGGGGCCACTTCACCTGGAGGGGCTCTGCACGTAGACGAGCCGGCCGTCGGCCAGCCGGTACACCGAGCCGACCTTCTCGCCGCGCCCGAGCGTGCGCGCCCCCCGCGCCGGCAGTGTCGTCACCTTCTGACCCGGCGCGAGCGTGATCTGGCGGCTGCGGATCTGCCGTAGGCCGTGCTTGGTGATCGCCGCCCCGAGGTGCAGCGAGGAGAGCGCGGCCAACAGGAAGGCGACCGCGAGCACGATCCCCAGGTCGAACAGGTTGACCAGGCCGTCGAGCGGATCGCCGGAGCGGTCGTCGCGGGTGCGGGCGTGGGGCGTGACCGAGATCATGTGGTGCGGGGATCGCTCACGATGGCGGCCAGGTACTGCAGGTCGGAGAGATCCTGACTGTACATCCGGTCACGTGACAGCGAGAGCGCGTAGGCGACCGCGCCGATCAGCAGTCCGAGCACGGTGACGCTGAAGGCGACGCGAAGGTCGTGGCTGAGCTGGGCGGTGTCTCCGCTGGCCAGCCCAGTGAGCGCGGGGGAGAGCGGGATCAGGGTTCCCATGAGCCCGAGCGCGGGACCGAAGCGGACGAGCATCCGCGTGCGTCCCAGCCGGCGCTGGGAGTCGAGGTCGAAATCGGCGAGCGCCTTGTTGAGCTCCGGCTCGGAGCGGATCGAGCGAGCGTGCTCCACGATGAACGTCAGGGTGGCGCGCATCGGGGCGCTGCGGGCACAGCCGACGACGGCGGCGAGCGCCTCGTCTGTCTTGCCCTCGTTGAGCGCCTCGCGCGCCCGGTCGGCATCGGCCAGCAGGCCGGTGAAGCGGCGGCTGCGTCGGTTGCTCAGTTCGACCAGGAACCCGCCCAGCTCGTAGATGACGAGCGCAAGCGCCAGCAGCGCGAGCACGAGCACCGGCACCTCGAGCACGCTGGCGACGCGGAAGATGGCGTCGTCGACGGAGTGGCTGGAGAGGGCGTAGAGGACCGGCACGTCGGTGTGGGAGTCGGCGCCGTGGGGCGGCGCTCAGCGGTGCAGCCTAGGCGAACGGCGGCGCTGCTCGCGGGTGGCGCCGAGGCCGAGCAGCGCGAGCACGATGATGCCGCCGACGACCGCAGCCGGAACGGTGAGGCGCCCGATCGGCGCGGGCGAGGCGGCCGCAGCGCCGTGCGCGGCGAGGAGCGGCCGGGTGAGCGGGCTCTGCGACGCGCTCAGCGGGACGACGTCGGCCAGCAGCTGGCCGTGCACCAGGGTGCCGCCACGCGCGGCGGCGTGGTGTGATGGGGGGCGGTGGCGGGCGGGAGGCTGGTGGCGCGGCTGGGGGGCCGAGGAGGT
>DATJTS010000177.1:0-3550 GCA_035503035.1 Solirubrobacteraceae bacterium | reverse complement strand
CGGAGCGTGCGCTCCGGGCGCGAATGCCATCTGCCA
This sequence comes from Solirubrobacteraceae bacterium, assembly GCA_035503035.1. Lineage (GTDB taxonomy): Bacteria > Actinomycetota > Thermoleophilia > Solirubrobacterales > Solirubrobacteraceae > Palsa-465. Next base: position 3,514 of record DATJTS010000177.1, on the reverse strand, counting down.
CGGCTGCCGGATGCCGGAAGCGAAGACGCTGAGGTCCCTGCCATTCGGCTTCATGGACAGGATGTCGTACAGGAACGGTGACGTCGACCTCTTGCCGTGGTCATTGCCGTTGAGCAGACCGGTGTCGACTCCGACGAGCAGACGTCCGCTCGGCGAGAAGGCCAGGCCGTTGAAGCCCTGGAACCCCTTCGGTGCCTTGTAGATCGTCGTCCGCGTCGAGAAGTCCGTTCCGGTGAAGTTGCTCCACTTCACGATCTGGAAGCTCGGCGCGCCGTTGACCAGGAACGCGGCGCTCATGTAGAGCGCCCCCGTGTGCCAGGCCAGGCCACCGACGAACACCGGTCCGTTCGGGATCTCGGTCGCGGTGCCATTGGCGATGACATAGAGCCCGCCGTTCGGGACCTTGCCCTCGCTGCCGGAGTCTCCGGCAAACATCGCCCCGTCGCCCCACGCGAACGACGTGGGGTTCTTCAACCCTGTGGCATACAACGTCGCCGTCGCGCCGCCATGGCCCTTGGGCGGCGGCGGTGGTCCGGTGGCGGCGCTGGCCGCCACACCCATGCTCGCGATGACCGCGGTACAGGTCACCGCAAGGGCCGCAATGCGTGCCCGCATTCTGCTGTCCTTTCCCCGGATTACAGATTCGCCGTTTGCGCCCCGGCCGGCGATTCGGCGGGGCGAGCCTACCGGAGATGTGAAGGTTTGTGCAGATTTACCTCACCAGACGCCACCGGCCACAATGCACGGGTGTCCGTCTGCTTCGTCACCCGTGCGCTGCCCGGGCCGGCGCTCGACCGCCTCGCCGAGCGCCACTCGACCACGATCTGGCCCGGGGACCTGCCGCCGACTCCGCAGGAGCTCCGTGCCCAGCTGGCGGCGGTCGATCCCGAGGCGCTGATCTGCACCGTGTCGGACCGGATCGACGCGGCGGCGCTCGACGCCGCGCCCCATCTGCGGGCGATCGCCAACTACGCGGTCGGGTACGACAACGTCGACGTGGCAGCGGCCGCGGCGCGGGGGATCGCGGTCGGCAACACGCCCGACGTGCTCACCGACGCGACCGCCGACCTCGCGTTCGCGCTGCTGCTCGCCGCGGCCCGGCGAGTGCCCGAGGGGATCGCGCTCGTCCGGGACGGCGGGTGGGTGACCTGGGAGCCGAGCCGCAACCTCGGTGCCGCCGTGTTCGGGGCGACGCTCGGGATCGTCGGCGGCGGGCGGATCGGGACGGCCGTCGCGCGCCGCGCCGCAGGGTTTGAGATGACCGTGCTCGTTCACTCCCGCAGCACCGAGCTCACCTTCGAGGAGCTGCTGGAGCGCAGCGACTTCGTCTCGCTGCACTGCCCGCTCACCGAGGAGACCCGCCACCTGATCGACGACTCCGCGCTGAGCCGCATGAATTCGACCGCGATCCTCATCAACACGAGCCGCGGCGGGGTGGTCGATCAGGACGCACTGGCGCGGGCGCTGCACGACGCGCAGATCGCCGGCGCGGCGCTCGACGTCACCGATCCCGAGCCGCTGCCCGCCGACCACGCGCTCCTGCGCGCGCCCCATCTGCTCGTCCTGCCTCACGTCGGCTCGGCGACGGTGACGGCGCGTGAGGCGATGACCCGGCTGGCCGTCGAGAACGCGCTCGCCGCGCTCGACGGTCAACCGATGCCCCACCCGGTGTCGCCGCCCGCGGCGCAGGTGCGTGACGCGTCATGAACGTCGCGGTGGTCGACATCGGCTCGAACTCGACGCGGTTGCTGATCGCCGAGATGGAGGGCGACGCGATCACCGAGCTCGTCCGCCACTCGAACGTGACCCGTCTCGGAGCGGGGGTCGATCGCGAGGGCCGGCTCGCCGAGGAGTCGATGCAACGGGTCTACGACGTGCTTGACGGATATCGCGAGGAGATCGACGCCCACCACTGCGAGAGCGCAGTCGCGGTGCTCACCAGCGCGGTCCGGGACTCCGCCAACGGCGAGCAGTTCGCCGCGGAGATCCGCGACCGGTACGAGATCGAGCCCCACATCCTCTCCGGCGATGAGGAGGCGCAACTGACGTACCTGGGCGCGACCAGCGAGCGGAATCCGAACGACCGCACCCCGACGCTCGTGCTCGACATCGGCGGCGGCTCCACCGAGATGGTGATCGGCGAGGGCAGCGAGGTCCGCTTCCACGTCTCCACCCAGGCCGGCGTCGTGCGCCAGACCGAGCGCCACCTCCACCACGACCCCCCGACGGTGGCCGAGGTCGATGCGCTGATCGCCGATGTCGCCGCGATCGTCTCGGGCGCGGTCCCGGCCGAGGCACGCGCGCACATCCGCCAGGGCATCGCGGTCGCGGGCACCGCGACCTCGCTGGCGGCGATCGCGCAGTCGCTGGAGCCCTACGACCCCGAGCGCGTGGAGGGCTTCCGGGTGACCCGCGCCGAGTGCGAGCGGATCCTCGACCGTCTCTCGGCGATGCGGCTCGCGCAGCGGCGCGAGGTGGCGGGCCTGCATCCGGACCGAGCGCCGACGATCATCGCCGGCGTGCTCATCTTCCGCGAGGTGCTGAGACTGTTCGAATTGCCCGAGATCGAGGTCTCAGAGCACGACATCCTGCGCGGAGCGGCCCGAAAGCTGACTCGCGGTTCGAACAAATAGGTGCGAATTTGCGGGGACAATCAAGCGTTCGCTAAGAATCGGGAACTCGGGTCTTGCACCGATTCGACAAATAGGTCATATTTCACGTGGGGCGAGTAGGACCTACGGGCGATACCACCCCATTACATAGATCCGGGCGAAGCCGCAGACATCGGCGCCTCCCGCCGTCCGGATCAACCCAAATGGCCCTTTCAGGCACGTACCCCTGCCCGTCCCGATTGGGCCAACCTGGATCGGAAGCCGCCCGCACTTGTTGCGGGCGGTTTCTGTTTATGCGATCCGGCGCGGTCGGGCGCGCTCAGGCGAGGTTCGAGCGTCGCGGGTAGGCGACCGTCGGGTCGGTGAGCACGTTGACCACCGCCGGCCCGCCCGCCGCGAACGCGCGCTCGAGCGCGGGGCGGAGTTCGTCGGGGGTCGAGACGAGCTCGCCGTGGCAGCCGAGGGCGGCCGCGACCTCGTCGTAGCGCGTCCCCGGTCGCAGGTCGGCGACGACCGAGTAGCCGTAGAGCGCCTCCATCGGGTGCTTCTCCAGGGCCCAGATGCCGTTGTTGCCGATGATCGCGACCACCGCGACGCCGTGGCGCGCGAGCGTGTCGAACTCCATCCCGGAGAATCCGAAGGCGCCGTCGCCGAGCAGCAGCACGACCTGGCGGTCGGGGTGGGCGAGCTTGGCGGCGAGCGCGTAGCCCGGCCCTGAGCCGAGGCAGCCGTAGGGACCGGGGTCGACCCAGCAGCCGGGCGCGAGCGAATCGACGATGCGACCGGCGTAGGAGACGAAGTCGCCGCCGTCGCCGACGACGATCGCGTCGCGGTCGAGCATCCCGGCCAGCTCCCCGTAGATCCGCATCGGGTGTAGCGGTGCCCGCGGGTCGGCGAGCTCG
>DATJTS010000176.1:0-38243 GCA_035503035.1 Solirubrobacteraceae bacterium | reverse complement strand
TCTTGGCAGCGGTTGTTGTCCTTGAGCGTTCGCGGGGTAGCGATGAGGTCGGGGCGGGCGGGACCGTATCTGTGCCCGACCTCGCGCCAAAGGGGGACTCTGGATGGGCGCGGGTCGGCCGGGCGCCGCCGGGCGGGCCCGAGCGGTGCGCCGGGTGGCCAGAACTGCCCACGCGGCCCCGGCCGAACCGGCCCACCGGCGCTTTCGGCATCCCCGAGGCCACTTCTGCCCACGACCGTCCGGGCCGACGGAGGCGCGGGACGTTTCGGCCTCCCACACGCCGCTTCTGCCCACGCACCTCCGGCGCCGATCGAGGCGCGGGACGTTTCGGCACCCCACACGCCACATCCGCCCAACACCGCCCCGCGCCACCGGCGCGTGGGCGAAAACGGCGCCCTCAGCGGTGGTCCCCGTCGGGGGGCACACGGAGTGGGACCCCTTCACTGCGATCAGCGCGACGGGGCGACGGCGGTCAAGCAACGCAACCACCGTGATCGGAGACCCGCAAGTGCAGACGCTGCTTGAGGGCCGGCGAGTGCAGGCGCTGCTTGAGGGCCGGCGACCCGGTGCGCTACACCGCGGGTGCTCGAAGAAACACAGACAGTTGAGTGCGCAACTACTCTGCTACCCTCAAGGCTATGGAACTTGGACTTGCCACCTTCGCCGACCTCGCCTCCGGGGTCTCGCCCGAGCAGCGGATGCGCGACCTCCTCGAGGAGGCCGAGCTCGCCGAGCAGCTCGGTCTGGACGTGTTCGCGATCGGCGAGCACCACCGCGAGGACTTCCTGATCTCCTCGCCCGCCGTGGCGCTGGCCGCGATCGCCGCTCGCACCGAGCGGATCCGGCTGTCGAGCGCGGTCACGGTGCTGTCGTCGGATGACCCGGTGCGGGTGTTCCAGCAGTTCGCCGAGCTCGACCTCATCTCCAATGGCCGGGCCGAGATCATGGCCGGCCGGGGCTCGTTCACCGAGTCTTTCCCGCTGTTCGGCTACGACCTGGACGACTACGACGACCTCTATGCCGAGAAGCTCGACCTGCTGCTGAAGCTGCGGACCGGCGAGCCGGTCACGTGGGAGGGTCGACTGCGGGCGCCGCTGCACGACACCATCGTCTACCCGCGCCCGATCCAGGACCCGCTCCCGGTGTGGGTCGCGGTCGGCGGCTCGCCCGAGTCGGTCGCCCGTGCCGGCGCGCTCGGTCTCCCGCTCACGATCGCGATCATCGGCGGGCAGCCCGCCAGGTTCGCACCGCTCGTCGAGCTCTACCGGCGCGCCGCCGCCCAGTTCGGCCACGACGCTGAGGCGCTGCCGCTGGCGATCAACACGCACGCGTTCGTCGGCGAGACCTCGCACGCGGCCGACAAGGCGTTCGCCGCCCCCTATCTGGCGATGATGAACCGGATCGGGCGCGAGCGCGGCTGGCCGCCCTCGGGCCGCGCCGAGTACGAGGCGCTGCGTTCGCCCCAGGGCGCGGTCGCCGCCGGCTCGCCCGAGCAGGTCGCCGAGAAGATCCTCATGGAGCACGAGCTCTTCCACAACTCCCGCTACGTCGGGCAGATGTCGGTCGGGGCGGTCGCCCATGCCGACGTGCTGCGCTCGATGGAGCTGTTCGGGACCAAGGTCGCGCCGGTCGTGCGGGAGGAGGTGGCACGCCGCGAGGCCACCGCCGCCACCGCCGCCACGGCTGCCACGGCCGCCACCGCCGCCACGGCCGCCACGAACACGACGGACCCCACGCCCGCCGCCGCCCACGACGACGCGGCGGACCCCGCCGATCAGGCGGTCAGCGCCGCGTAGAGCGCGAGCGTCCGCTCTGCGGCCGCGTCCCAGGAGTACGGACCCGCCGCGGCGGCCCTGGCGGCCGCCGCAAGCTCGTCACGGGCCTGACCGTCGGCGATCAGCCGGGCGAGGGCCGCATGGAGCGCCTCCGGGTCCCCGGGCTCCACGCCGCGCGCCGCACCCACTGCCGCGACCTCGGCCAGCGCCCCGACCGTCGAGACGATGGTCGCGCGACCGGCGCCGAGCGCACCCGCGAGCACACCCGAGGCGTCGATCCGCTCGTCGCGCTCGTAGGGCAGGACGAGCACGTCCGCGCGCTGCATGAGCGCGTTGGCCTCGCCGTCGGAGACGTAGCGGCCCACGAGCGAGGCGCCGGCCGGAAGCGGCGGGATCTGCATCATCGGCCGTCCGACGATCCACAGCTGCGCGTCCTTCAGCCCGGCCCAGGCCTCGAGCAGCGTGCCGAGCCCCTTGTACGGGCGGAGCAGCCCGAACATCAACACGACCGCACGCCCGTCGTCCGCGAGCTCGGGCGGCAGCGCCCCCGCAGGGCCAGGGGCGAACGCGCCGTGCGGGACCACGTGGACCCGTCCCGCCTCGACGCCCTGGGCGCGCAGCGACTCGGCCCCGTGCTCGGAGTGCACCACGAGCGCATCCATGCGCGCCACCACCTCACGCAGCGCCCGGGCGCGGCCGAACCGCGCGCTGCGCGGGGCGGTGTTGTGCAGGGTGAGCACGCGCGGGCGGGCGGGCAGCAGCGCGATGTCCAGCCACGGCACCGGCATCCACTGGTGGTGGACGACGTCGGCGGGCAGCCGCGCGAGCGCGCGCATATCGCCAGGGTGGGTGGCGAGCTTCGCCACCCGGCGCGTACGTGAGCCCAGGAGCCCGCGGGACCCCGCGACCCCGCCCGAGCGGCGATAGAACAGCTCGCGCCGCGCGTACCCGTCAGGCTCCGGGCGCGGACCATGCGCGAAGCGGCTGGTCACCAGCTCGACCGCGGCCCCGTGCCGGGCGAGCGCGGCGCACAGCGCCTCGTCGTAGGGAGGCGAGTACGCCGACGGATCGACGATCAGGGCGCGCACGGTGTCACGCCTCCCCCCGCGCCGCCAGAGCCCGGCCACGGCGGATCCGCGCGAGCAACGCGCGCCCCTGGCGGAGCTCCTCGGGGTGCACGAACCCAACCGCGAACAGCGCCGGGGCGACCGCCACCACCACGAGCGCACGCAGCAGCAGGCCGGCCGCGCCGTGGGTCGGGAGCAGCAGGTCGCCGGCGACCGACAGCCCGCCGAGCACGGCCGCCAGCCGCACCAGCCGCCACCACTCGAACTGGACATGGAAGCGACTGCGGGTGAGCTGGTGCATCAACCCCAGCATCGCCACGTAGGCGCCGCAGAGCGCGATCCCCGCTCCCGCGATCCCCCACCGCGGCACGAGGACCAGCAGCAGCACCACGTTGACCACGAGACCGAGCAGCGCGGCGGGGAAGTTGCGCGTCGTCGCCTTCGCGCGGCCGGCGATCGTCAGATAGATCACCCACAGGCCGTAGAGAGCCCAGCCGAGCGCGACCCAGGGCAGCGCGCGGTAGGCGCCGTAGTAGGACGGGTGTGACAGCAGCCGGACGATGTAGCGCCCCTCGAGCGCGAGCGCCGCGACGACCCAGCCGGTGACGAGCAGGTAGTAGGTCGCGACCAGACCGTAGAGCCGGCCCGCCTCTTGGTCGTCGGTGACCGAGTAGGCCAGCGGCGGCCACGCGTACATGAACGCGGTGACGATGAACGAGACCGCCCCTGCCAGCTTGAGCGCGAGCGCGTACAGCCCGGCGATCCCGGGGTTGCGGTCGTGGTAGATGTACGCGCGGTCGACGATCGAGAGCAGGTAGACCGACGCCTCGGCCGGCACCGTCGGCAGGCCGAAGCGCAAAAGCGTGGCCCACGTATGCCCCTCCGCGCGGTGGGGATCGCGCAGCCGGTGGCGCAGGGTCCACCACAACGCGAGCAGCACCACGGTCGAGGCGCCGTAGTTGCCGAGCAGGTAGCCCCGGGCACCGAGGCCCGCGCCGACCACGAGCGTCACCGTGGCGGCGACGGTCAACAGGACGTTGCAGACCGACGCGGTCGCGTACGCGCGCAGCCGCTCATCCACCCGCAGCACCGCGTAGGCGAGTTCGAGGTTGGTGAACGACCACAGACCGAGCACGGCGATCCGGAAGATCGGGACGTCGTGGCGGCCGAGCGCGACCCGGCTGAGCGGCCCGGCGAACGCGAGCACCAACGCCGCGATCACGGTCGTGGCGAGCAGCATGAAGACGGTCGCGCGGCGGACGAGGTGGTTGCGCCGTGCCACGTCCTCGTCCTCGTAGTAGAAGCGCAGGAACGCCTCGATCATCCCCAGCCGGGTGAGGATCGAGATCAGGATCACCCCGTTGGCGAGCAGCTCGATCGTGCCGTACCCCGAGCGGTTGATGTAGGCCGTGTAGACCGGCAGCAGCCCGACGCCGATCAGCTTGGCGACCACGTTGGAGACCTGGTAGGCCCCCAGCGAGGAGATCAGGCGCTTCAGGTAGCCGGTCATCGCCCGTCGGCGCGGGTCACGGGCGGGAGTCGGTCACAGCTCGTAGCGCATGTGGATCTCGTCGCGCTCGTCGCCGGGGGCGACCCGGATCGCGCGGGGGTTGCGACCGTGGATCTCGTAGCCGACCCGCCCGTAGAACCCCTCGATCCCCAGCCCGCCGCGGACGGTGAGGCACATGAACTCCAGCCCGAGCTCGCGGCCCATCCCGTGCAGTCCCTCGATCAGCTCGCGTCCGGCGCCGATGCCCTGCAGGTCGGGGTCGACCATCAGGCGCAGGATCGTGCGCCAGTGCTGGCGCAGCGGCGAGGCGGACGCGGACAGGATCCCCATGCCCGCGGCCGGGCCATCCTCGCCTCCGCGGCGCAGGACGCCGAGCGCGTCCCGTCTCTCGATCACTCGCGCCAGATGGGAGTCCAGCGTGTCCCCGATCCGCTCCCGGTCCGCGGGCGGCACGAATCCGACCGCGCCCCCCGCATCGGTGACCCGCACCCAGGTGTCGAGCAGTTGATCACGCAGTTCCGGGTCGCCGGCGGCGGCAGCGGGCACCGGCGTGAAGGTGACGGTCTGAACGGACATCCGCCTCATCTTGGCGCATGGCGCCGGGTCGGTCGTCCTGCGGTCGGGCGCCGAAGAACGGCGGCGTGACTTCGCGATCGCTCGACAGAGTTAGTAAACTGTGATTTACTAACTCGATCCAGTCATCCCCACCGAAGGGAGGAACCCATGGGTTCCAAGCAGGGAACGGACGACCGCGTTCAGATCGAGAACATCGAGTCGCGGGTCAGGGGCCTCAGAGATGAGATGCGCGGCACGATCGGCCGCGTGGAGGATCGTCAGGCGAAGGCGATGCTCGAGACGGGCGCCGAGGTGCTGGGCGGCCTGCGCCAGGCGTTCGTCGACTATGCGGAGGGGGCCGAGGAGGCCTGGCAGCGATAGTCCGTGGCGCGACCGATCGAGACAGGCGACGAGGAACTGCTCGTCGCGGCGGACCACGTGCTGCTGACGGAAGGCCCGTCCGCGTTCACGCTGGCCAAGGCAGCCGGCATCGCCGGCGTCTCCGCGGCGACGTTCATCAAGCGGTTCGGCTCCAAGGACCGTCTCTTCGTGCGCCTCTCCGAGCGCTGGGTCGGCTCGCTCGAGCAGGAGCTGATCCAGCGGGCTGCGCCACTGGCGTCCCCGCTCGCTCGGATGCGGGCGGTCGCGCTGCACAACTACCACGACCTCGACCACCCGGCCACGGCGCACAACCAGATCGCGGCGCTCGCGGTCGACCTCCAGAGCGAGGAGTTGCGCGCGCTGCTGCATGTGGGATGGGGCCATGTAAGACGGCATCTGGCGCTCCACGCGCGCGCGGCGATCGGCGCGGGGGAGCTCGTGCGGTGTCCACCACCGCCGCAGCTCGCCCGCATCGTCGCGGGCGCGATGGAGGGCGGGTGCATCGCCTGGTCGGTGCGCCCCGAAGGGTCTCTGATCGAGCGGCTGACCGACGATCTGGCCGCCCTGCTGAGCGGCTGGACGAGCGCCGGTCACCATGGCTGATCAGCGGCCTTTGAGCGGGCGCGTCGCCCTCGTCGCCGGCGCCACCCGAGGCGCCGGACGAGCGATCGCGGTCGAGCTCGCCCGGGCGGGTGCCGACGTGCACGCCACGGGACGGAGCAGCGCCGTCCATGGACCGTCGGAGATCGGGCGCCCGGAGACGATCGAGGAGACCGAGGCGAAGATAAGGGAAGCGGGCGGCGAAGGCCGCGCGCTCGTAGTCGATCACACCGACCCCGACCAGGTGCGGCGGCTGGTCCAGAGCATCGCCGACGGCCAGGGACGACTTGATGTCCTGGTCAACGACATCTTCGGCGGCGATCGCTACATGGAGTGGGACAAGCCCCTGTGGGAGCACGATCTCCGCGGCGGCCTGCGGATGCTCCGCATGGGCATCGACACCCATCTGATCACCAGCGCCACCGCGATTCCGCTCATGCTGGCCACCGGCGGCGGGCTCCTGGTCGAGATGACCGATGGGACGACCAGCGCCAACGCCGAGTTCCGGCCCGGCGTGGGGTTCTACTACGACCAGGTGAAGGCGGCCGTCGGGCGCATCGTGAAGGGCCTCACGTTCGAGCTGACCGGACGCTCGCTCACGCCCGTCGGGGTGACACCGGGCTGGCTTCGCTCAGAGGCGATGCTCGAGCAGTTCGGAGTGCGGGAGGACAACTGGCGTGAGGCGTGCGCACGCATCCCGGGCTTCGCCATCTCCGAGTCACCGGCCTACGTGGCGCGCGGCATCTCCCACCTGGCGGCCGACCCGGCGGCCTCGCGGTTCGCCGGCCAGGTGCTCACCTCGCGACTGCTCGCCGACACCTACGGATTCGCCGACACCGACGGCTCGCGGCCCGACTGCTGGGGGTTGATCGACCGCTACGGCTTCGACCACGGATGCCCGACTGACCTCGCCGACTACCGCTGAGCGCGGTCAGCGTTGCAGGAACTTCCAGGCGTGCCCGAGGAGGTCCTGGGCGGTGACGTCGTGGGCGACGACCTTGCCGAATCCGGGCAAGCCGACGTCGAGGACCGCCCCACGGCCGAGGCGGTAGCCGATCACCGCGGGTGACTGCGCGGAGACGCCGACCGAGGTGAGCAGCCGGGCGGGTGCCTGCACCGGCCCGAAGGTCTGGAAGCGGCGGAAGCCGGTGAGCTCCTGGACGCCGCCGGGAAACAGACCCTGGCCGTTGCGCTGGACGAGCAGCAGCGACCCGCCGGTCGCCTGGATCGCGCCGGGGCGCGCGAGCAGGAAGTCGACCGAGTGGGGACCCGACGGGTCGCTCGCCTCGCCTCCTGACACGGTCACCGTGCGCTGGAGCGCATCGATCCCGAACGAGAGGACGTGGCCGCCCTGCTCGACCCAGGTCGAGATCGCCGAGCCGGTCGCGGCGGGCAGCCAGCGCTCGCTGCCGGCGAGCAGCAGGCCGGAGTAGTGCGAGAGCATCGACGCTCCGGATGAGATCAGCGACAGGTCCGTCGTGAGCGTGAAGCGCAGCCTTCGCCGGTGCAGGTAGGCGATCAGCCCGGCTTCGGAGCCGTACCCGGCGGGCAGGCCCGCGGTGAACGGCCGCTCGATCTGGATCGGGCCGCCGGTGGTGAGCAGGTTGGGTGTGCCGTCGCCGTCATCGTCGACCGGGTTCTCGCCCTGCCAGGTGAGCGCGGGCAGCACGACGAGGATCCGCCGGTGCCCGACCCCGGATGAGCTCCCCGAGCCGGCGCCGGTGGCGCCGGCCACGATCGGCACCGCGGTCCGGTGCGAGCCCCAGCGCAGCGACAGCGTGTACAGCCCTCCGGCCGGAATCTTCAGCCTCAGCCCGACCTTCGCCGAGTGGCCCGAGCTGAGCACTCCGCTCGCGCCGACGCGCCGCAACGTCCAGCCGTAGCGGTGACGGCGGGAGTCGACCGCGACGGTGGCCGTGGAGCCCGCTTTCACCGCGGTCATCGGCGGCTGCGCGGCCAGGTAGCGCACGGTCACCCCGGCGTGCGGTGTGGAGCCTGCCGGCGCCGGCAGGCGCACGGGGAAGCGAGAGACCGAGCAGGCGCGGTCACGCGCGCTCACCGAGATCAGATAGGTCCCCTGCGGTGCCGGGGTCCCCGCCGAGGTCGTCCCATTCCAGAACGCGGTTCGCAGCGTCGTCGCATGGAACGTGTCGACCAGGCGCGGGGTGCCGGGAACGTCGGTGCGATACACGCGGACCGTCGGCTGGCGCGTCCCGACGACGGTGAAGCGGATCGAGACCGACCGACCGTCGGCCTGCGGGAAGACCGCGGGTTGCCCGGCGCCCGCCCTGACCGAGACCACCTTGATCGGCGCGGGCGAGTCCTCGACGGTCACCGGCTCCAATTGCCCGGTGTTCTGGCTGGTGATCCGGATCGTCCGCTTCTGGTGGATGAGCGTGACCTGGACGTAGTAGCGCCCGCTCGGCGCCAGGCGCCCGTCTGCGAGATGGCCGTTCCAGACGAACCCCCGGCGGTGATTGATCGACATCGGGACCGCTCGCGCCAGGGTGTCGACCACATGGCCGGCACCGTCGACCATCTGCACGGTCACGTCGTCGGCCTTGTTGAGCAGCAGGAACGAGATCGTCATCCGGCGAAAGCTGGTCGCCTTCAGCTTGTGCAGCTTGCCGCTGGGGATCGCGCAGGTGCCGCCGGAGACCGGGTCGATATCGGCTGGATGGGGCGCGGGGACCCCGGAGATGAACGGCGTCGAGACCTTGAGCGTCTGGACCAGGAAGAACGCGCCCACGGTGGCGATCGCCAGTGCGACGAACGCCGCGACCGGCAACCGCTTCACAGCGATTCCACCGCCGTGTTGGGCACGTCGAAGCTGTGGAACGCCTCGAGACCGCGCGGGTCGTCGAGCGCCAGCATCACCCGGATCGACCCGCCGTGGCAGACCGCGAGCGCGGGCAACGGGCCCCGGGCGTGGATGTCGTGCAACGAGGCGAGCACCCGCTCCTGCTGATCGCGCAGCGACTCACCATCGGGGAACCGAAACGAGGGGTCATCGCGCATCCAGGCCGCGTACAGCTCAGGTTCGGCCCGATCGACGTCCTCCATCAGGAATCCCTCCCAGCGCCCGCGGAAGCCCTCGCGCAGCCGCCAGTCCAGCACCGGGGTGAGTCCGATCGCGGCGCCGACAATCTCGGCGGTCTCCCGAGCTCGGCTGAGATCCGAGGCCCACAACGACGCGATCGGCTCCGCGCGCTCGGCCAGGCTGCGTCCGAGCTCGAACGCCTGGCGGCGGCCGGTGGCGTTCAGCGGCGTGTCGCGCCAGCCCTGGAAGCGCGGGACGACGTTGTCGTCGGTCTCGCCGTGTCGCGCGAGCAGCACACCGCCGAGGCCGCCGTTCCCGTCGCTGCCGCGATCACGCATCGCCTCAGAGCTCGGCCAGGTCCGGCGCGGCGACAGCGGTGTCCGCGCGCAGGCCGAGCCGGACGGTCTCCAGGGAGAGGACCTCCTCCGGGCTGATGTTGCCGAGGTTGACGTCCGGCCCGAGGCGGCGCACGAACCACACCTGCTGGTCCTTGCGCGGCGCCTCGAAGATGATCTTGGTGCCGTCGACCGCGTGCAGGATCTCGTCGACGAGCCCCTGCCGGACCTCACCGTCGTGGCGGAAGATCCCCACCGAGCCGCTCTCGCGTGCCTCGGCGATCACCTTCCAGGCACCGGCCTCGAGCTCGGACTCGATCTGCTCGACCCAGCGGAACGGGGCCATGATCCGGGTGTCGTCCTTGGAGCCGACCTCGGAGAGCACGATGAACTCCTGGGCGAGCGAGCTGATCAGCTCGAGCTTGCGGTCATGCTCGAGGTTGATCGTGCCGTCGGAGAGCTCGATGTGCTGAAGGCCGAGCTCGTGCAGCCAGGCGACGAACTTGTCGAGCCGGTTCTGGGCGATGCAGAGCTCGGTGAGCGTCCCGCCGAACATCACGGGCAGGCCGTGCTCCTTGTAGCGGGCGAGCTTCGCCTCGAGGTTGAGCGTCGCCACCGCCGTGCCCCAGCCCAGCTTGACGAAGTCGATGTACTCGCCGGAGACCTCGATGAGTGAGTCGATGTCCGCGACGGAGAGGCCACGGTCGAGGATGTGGGTGATGCCGGTCTCACGCGGCTTGACCGCGCGCGTGGGGAGGGTCAGGAGATCCTTCATCAGCGTCCTTTGGGTCGAGTCAGGTGAGCGCGCGGGCCGGAGCCGCTACGCGTTGGAGGCAAGATCGGTTCCGAGGACCACGAACACGTCGTCCGCACAGGCTGCGCCGGCGGGACAGACCAACTGCTTGGTCGCCGCGTTCACCTGGAGAACGTTCGAGTACTTCACCTTCAGCGCCTTGGCCACCGCGAGCGCCTGGGGGCGGTGCCCCGGGATGAAGCCGATCGTGGTCGTGGTCAGCGATGAGCTGGAGAAGTTGGCGGTCTTGCCCTCCTGGAAGCCGAACTTGCCGAGCTTCTGGCTGACGTCGGCGGCGAGGTTCGGAGTGGTCGTTCCGTTCAGCACGGCGACCGTCACGCTGCGAGGGTCGACCGTGACGGCGTGGTGGTGGTTCTTCCCCGACTTGGTCTGGCTGCTGATGGTGCTGCTCGAATGGGTGTGCGTCACCGCGGCGTCGCGGCCGGAGCTTCCCGAATGGTGGTGGCGGCCGAGCACGAGCACAGCGGCGACCGCGATCACGGCCACCAGCAGGCCCGCGACCAGCACCGGGATGATCCGGCGGCCGCGGGACTTCTGCTCAGTCGCGTGGCCGTAGTTGCGCCGCGGCGCGCGCGAGCCGGTCTCCGCCTGACGCGACCGGGGCGGCTCGGTGTCACCGCGGGGATCCGCGGGCCGGGGCGGGGTCACGATCTGCGGCATCGGCATCGGGATCGGAGCGCCTGCGGCGGCAGTCGACGGGGCCGGCGCGGGCGGCTGTGCGGGCGGCGGCGTCACCACGGTGCCGGAGTTGCCGTTGCCGTTGACGTGGCCGTTGGAGCTGGCGACGCCCGGCTCGGGGATCAGGCGGGTCGCCGAGCTGAGCGCGGGGCCCCCGGTCATGAACGGCGCCGCGGGGAGCTGGGGCGGCGGCCCGAGTGTGCGCGGCTGCGCGGCGGCGCCCGCGTACGCCGCGGCGACCGCCGGCGCCGGCACCGGACGCGCGGCAGCCGCGGTCCGCGCGGCCGCGGGAGCGGCGGCAACGCCGGGCCGGGCGTGGCCGGACTGCGATTGCGCCGCCTGGGCGAGCTGCGTGGCCTGGGAGGCGACGCGCCCGAGTTGCTCGACCGCTCGCTCCAGGTACTGCACGCGGTCCTCGGCGTCCTCGGCCCGCTCGCGCAGCGATGCCGTCTCGCGCGCGTGGATGAACAGCATGATCACGACGAGCGCGACGCCGATGATCGCGGCGAACCCCGCGTCGGCACCGACCTTGTCGATGAATCTGTGAACGGACAGCGCGTATGCGACGACGGCAGCCATGGTCGACGCGGGCAGTCTAGAGCCCGGCCCGGTCTGCGCCGGGCACCGGGTCCGGGGTCAGGGCGGCGGCGGTCTCGCCGGGCTCCGGAAGCGTGACGCGTCCCCCGGAGAGGGTGAACACGTGCGCCGCGAGCGCCGAGGCGTCGCCTTCGAGCACGAGCAGGTTGACGTCGGAGAAGATCTGCTGAACCCACGCCGGGTCGAGCCGGTCGTGGTCGGCGCGCATGATCCGCGGGGCGGGCGTCGGTTGCACCCGCTCGTGGACGTCGAACAGCTCCTCGGAGAACTTCTCCCCCGGCCGGGCGCCCGTGATCTCGATCGCGATGTCCCGGTCGGGCTCGAGGCCCGAGAGGTGGATCATCTGGCGGGCGAGCTCGAGGATCGAGACCGGCTCGCCCATCTCCAGGACGTAGACCTCGCCGCTCGACTCCCCCAGCGAGCCGGCGCGGATGACAAGTTGCACCGCTTCGGGGATCGTCATGAAGAAGCGCTTCATGCGCTCGTCGGTGACGGTCACCGGACCGCCGGCGGCGATCTGCCGGCGGAAGATCGGCACCACCGAGCCCGAGGAGCCGAGCACGTTGCCGAAGCGGACGGTCGCGTAGCGGGTGCCCGGAAAGCGTGCGGCTTCCCCCTCCACCGCCCACTCGGCGAGCGCCTTCGAAGCTCCCATCACCGTCTTGGGCGCGACCGCCTTGTCGGTGGAGATGAGCACGAAGGTGCCGACTCCCTTCTCGCCGGCGATCCGCGCGACCAGCCGGGTGGCGAGCGCGTTGTTGCGCACCGCCTCCAGCGGATTGGCCTCCATCATGCCGACGTGCTTGTAGGCGGCGGCGTGGAAGATCGCGGCGGGGCGGTACTCGTCGAGCACCTCCCGCATCCGCTCCTCCTCCTTGCAGTCGGCGAGGACGGGGACGGCGGTGCGAACGTGACGGTCCTCCTCGAGCTCGCGCTGGATCTCGAACAGGTTGTCCTCGGCGTGGTCGACCATGATCAGTCGCTGGGGGCCGACGCGGGCGATCTGGCGGCACAGCTCGGAGCCGATCGAGCCGCCCGCGCCGGTGACGAGCACGACCTGGCCACGCAGGTAGCCCGAGACCTGCTCCAGCTGCTCGCGCACGGGCTCGCGGCCGAGGATGTCCTCGACGCGCACCTCGCGCAGCTGACTGGTGACCTGCACATGGCCGGAGCCGTCGCGCAGGAGCTCGAACACGGTCGGCGTCGTGCGGACCGGGATCCCGCGCTTGCGGCAGGCCATCACGACACGGCCGCGCAGCTCGCCGGAGGCGGAGGGGATCGCGATCAGCACCTCGTCGGGCTCGACCTCGTCGAGCACGCGCGTCAGATCGGGGTTGGTGGTGCGGCCGAGGACCTTCAGGCCGTGCTCGTTCTTGGTGCCGAGCTTGACCGGGTCGTCGTCGAGAAAGCCGACGGGTCGCAGACCGAGCTGGGGGTTGCGCATCAGCTCGCGCACGACGAGGCGCCCGCCCTCGCCGCCGCCGACGATCAGCACCTGACGCGCGTTCTTGCCGGCGGTGAGGCTGCGGACGCGGCCGTCGCTGATCAGCTGCATCGCGAAGCGGGCCGCGACGAGCAGGCCGACGGCCAGCAGGAAGAACGGCGCGATCACCGAGATCGGCAGCGTCAGGGCCACCGTGTTGCCCGTCGGGATCTGGTTGCGGGTCGGCGTGTACTCCACGGGATGCACGATCGCGACCAGCCCGACGATCACGAACGTCGCCACCACGAGGGCCTTGACGACCGCCTCGTAGTCGCGCTGCCCGACGAACTTCCACAGCCGCTGGTACTGGCCGAACGCCGCCAGCGAGGCGAGCACGACGAGCATCACCCACCAGAACGAGCCGTCGAGCAGCCGGTCGTAGCGGTGGGCCTTCCCGTGCAGCTCTCCTCCGAAGCGGACCCAGAAAGCGAGGAAGTAGGCAAGCGCGGCGAGTGCCCCGTCGAGCACCAGCTGGGGAAGCGCGTGCCTATGGACAGGGAACGCCGCGGAGATCATCCGTCGGCGCATGCGGGCGCAAGTCTAGTGTCGCCCCCATGAGAACCGCCTAAGTGCTGCGTTAAACCAACCTTTTCGCGGCCGGGCGGCAGAGCTGCGCGACGAACTCCGCCGGATCCCGCCGGATCCGCTCGGCGCCCTCCGTGCGCGGACGCTTGTGGAGCACCACGTCCTGTGCCGACGCCAGCCGCTGCAGCCGCCCGTCGGCGATCAGCCGCTCGTCGACCGCGCCGAGGCGTCCCTCGAACACCGTGAACACCGGCGTGCCCAGCGCGACCGCCTCTCGGTTCATGGTGCCGCCCGCGGACACCATCAGATCGGCGAACGCGATCAAGGACTGCGCATCGATCGCGCGCTCGGGAACGATGAAGCCGCCGGAGGCGCTCAGCTCGGCGCGCTGCTCGTCGGTGCGGGGAAGCACGACCGTCTGGGTGCCGCGCAGCCGCTCCAGCACCGAGCCGAACAGGTCGTTCTCGAAGCGGTGGTACAGCGAGACGGCCGGGGGCGTGCGCACGACGGCGATCGGATGGGCACGATCCAGGCCCAGTTCGGCGAGGACGCCCTCATCGGGCTCGAAGTCCGAGAGGTAGTACTCCTCCTTGAGCCCCGCGTAGGCCGCGATCTTGCCGCGCGCGCCGTAGCGGTAGAGCCGCTCGGCGGGGATCAGGTCAGGGACCACGACCGTCTGGGCGAGGCGGCAGTTGATCGTGTGCTGGACGGTCGCCCACTCGTAGTCGAACGTCGTCGAGCAGGGGATCCGCAGCAGCGCCGCGGCGACGGTGATGTCGTTGGAGCCGTGGCCGAGCGCCAGATCGAAGCGGCGGCCGCGGGCGAAGCGCGTGAGCGCGAGTGAGCGGTCGGCCAGGCCGCGGGCCTTGCCGGCCAGACCCGCGCCGCGGTGGTGGCCGATCGCCTCATGGTCGATCCCGAAGCGCTCGCACAGCGCGAGCGTCTGGGCGAAGTCGCGGGCGGTGACCTCGACCTGGTGCCCGTCCTCGCGCAGCCGCTCGATCACCGGCCGCATCACCAGCACGTGCGGCGAGTTGGTG
Source organism: Solirubrobacteraceae bacterium (assembly GCA_035503035.1). GTDB lineage: Bacteria > Actinomycetota > Thermoleophilia > Solirubrobacterales > Solirubrobacteraceae > Palsa-465. The sequence goes on along the minus strand of DATJTS010000176.1, from coordinate 23,843 downwards.
AGATCGATCCAGACCCGCATCGCGCGAGCGGACCCCGCGGCCGCCCTCAGGCGGCGGCGAGGGCGGTCACGACCTCCGCCGCCTGCTCGGGCCCGAACACGGGACTGATCGGAAGCGCGATGTTGGTGGCGCCCAACCGGTCGGTGACCGGGAGCTCAGCGGGGCTCGAATCCGCGAACGGGGCCATCGCCGGCTGGCGGTGCAGTGGGGTGCGGTAATACCCCCGCGCCTGGATCCCCGCCGCGCCCAGCGCGTGCAGGACCTCATCGGCACGGGGATGGGTGACGACGTAGAGGTGCCAGGCGGGCTCGGCACCGCGCGGTGGAACGGCCACCTGAGCGTGCCCAGCGATCCCCGCCTCCAGGTACGCGTTCGCGGCGGCGCGGCGGCCCTCCGACCAGCCGTCGAGCTCAGGCAGCAGGATCCGCAGGATCGCTGCCTGGATCTCGTCCAGGCGCGAGTTGTAGCCGACGTACTCGAACGTCTCCTTGTCGTGGGAGCCGTGGAACCGCAGCGCCCGGGCAAGCTCGGCGACCTGAGCGTCATCGGTGGCCACCACGCCGCCGTCGCCGAAGCAGGGGAGGTTCTTCGACGGATAGAACGAGAAGGTGGCGGCGTCGCCGAACGAGCCCGCCATCCGCTCGTGCAGGCGCGATCCGGCCGCCTGCGCGGCATCCTCGAGCACCGGCAGCCCGAACTCCTCGCGCAGCTCCAGGCACGGCGCCGGGAGGCCGAACAGGTCGACGGCGACGATCGCCGTCGTGGCAGGGGTGAGCACTGCACGGACGGTCTCGACGGTCAGGTTGCGGGTGTCGGGGTCGACGTCGCAGAACACCGGACGGGCGCCGATCGCCGCGACCGCTTCGGCGGTCGCGTAGAACGTGAGCGAGGGCACGACCACGTCGTCGCCGGCGGTGACGCCGAGTGCGCGCAGGCCGATGGCGAGCGCGTCGGTGCCGTTGGCGACGCCGATCACGTGCGCGACGCCGAGGTAGTCGGCGAACTCGTCCTCGAACGCGCGCACCTCCGGTCCGAGCACGTAGCGGCCGCCGTCGATCACCTCGGCGACCTTGTCGGCGATCCGGGCGCGCAGCGGTGCGAGCGGGGTTGCGGTGTCAAACAGCGGGACGGGCATCGCGGCGTGAAGTTAGCGTGCGGGTGCCCGGAAACCCCCGCCGCAACTCTCACTGACGGCTCAGAAGCGGCCGCTACGCTTGCGCGCGATGTTCCTGTCCGTCGCAGCGATCAGCGGGATCCTCGTCACGATCGCGACCCACGTCATCCGCAGCCTCGGCTATGCCGGGATCGGCCTGCTGGTCGGAATGAGCGCGGTGGTGGCCGTGCCGGGCACCGAGCTGCCGATGCTGTTCGCGGGCTTCAACGTGTACCAGCATCATCTCGGCCTCCCCGGGATCATCATCGCAGGGGTGCTCGGCGATGTGATCGGCGCCTCCGTGGCGTACGCGATCGGGCGGTTCGCAAGCGTCGAGCTGATCGAGCGCCACGGGGCGAAGTTCCACGCCAGGCCGGAGGATCTCGAGCGCGCGCACCGCTGGTTCGAGCGCTACGGCTCGGGGACGATGCTGGTGTCGCGCTGGCTGCCGGTCGTGCGCGCCGCCTTCCCGTACGCCGCCGGCGTGGCGCGGATGACGTTCTGGCGCTTCTTCGTGATGACGACGATCGGCTCGATCGTCTGGATCAGCGCGTTCGGGCTGCTCGGCAAGGCGGTCGGCCACCAGTGGCAGGCGTGGAAGCACCACCTCGACTACGTCGACTATGCGGGCATCGCCATCCTGGTCGTGCTCATCATCTGGGGAATCGTGCGCTGGGTTCGCCGCGCGCGCGAGGATGAGGCGGCGGCCCGGGCCGATGTCGCGCGCGACTGACCCGCTCACCGTTCGCCGCGCACTCGTGCTGGGCGCGCTCCACGGGCCGGCGGAGCTGATGCCGATCTCCAGCTCCGCGCACGTGACCGTCGTCCCCTACCTGCTGGGCTGGGACTACGTCGAGGCCGACCCCGACCTACGCAAGGCGTTCGAGGTCGCACTCCACGCCGGGACCGCGGTCGCGCTGCTGATAGGGCTGCGCGACGAGGTGGAGGCGACGATCCGCCGGATGACGCCATCGCTCGCGGCCCAGTTGGTGGTCGCCTCGATCCCCGCCGCGCTCGTCGGGTTCACGCTCGAGAAGCCGATCGAGCGGCGGCTGGGCACGCCCGAGACGATCCCGGTCGGCATGATCCTGGGCGCCCTGGCGATGGGTTGGGCCGATCGCTCGGCGCGGGACCGCGTGTCGACCGAGGCGGGGATGCGCGACGCGCTGTGGCTCGGGATCGCGCAGGCGTGCGCGCTCATGCCCGGGGTCTCGCGCAACGGGGCGACGCTGACCGCGGCCCGCCGCCGCCGGTTCGCCCGCGTGGACGCCAACCGGCTCTCCCGCCACGTCGCGTTGCCGGTAATCGGCGGCGCGACCGGCCTGAAGTCGCTGCGGCTGCTCCGGCGCGGACTGCCCGAGGGGATGGCGGCGCCGTTCGCGGTGGGCGCGATCGCCTCGTTCGGCTCGACGCTGCTCTCTACGCGCGTGCTGCGCGCGGTCGAGCGTGACGCCCCGCTCTCGCCCTACGTCGCCTACCGGCTGTTGATCGCCGGCGCCGTCCTGCGACGCGCGCAGCGGATCCGCGCCGACGCCCGTGGGTCCGAATGATCGGCGACAATCGGACTGTGACTGACGCGTACGCCGCCGCCGGCGTCGACACCCACCAGGCCGACGAGGGCGTGAAGGCGATCGTCTCCGTGCTCTCGACGATCGACACCGGCAGGCCGTCGTTGACGGTTCCGCTCCCGGGCCACTACGCGTCGGTGATGCGGATCGGCCCCAACCAGGGGATCGCGCTGGCCACCGACAGCGTCGGCTCCAAGGTGATCGTCGCCGAGGCGACCCAGCGGTTCGACACGATCGGGATCGACTGCGTGGCCATGAACGTCAACGACCTGGTGTGCGTCGGCGCCGAGCCGCTCGCGCTCCTGGACTACATGGCCGTCGAGGCCGCCGATCCGGCGCTGCTCCGCGCGCTCGCGACCGGGATCGCGGCCGGTGCCTCCGACGCCGGCGTCGAGGTGCCCGGCGGCGAGGTGTGCCAGATCCCCGAGGTGCTCCAGGGTCACCCTTCCCCCTACGGCTTCGACCTCGTTGGCTCGGCCTTCGGGACGGTCGCGCTGGACCGCATCGTCGACGGCTCGCGAATCGCTCCCGGCGACGCGGTGATCGGCCTGCCCGCCTCCGGCGTGCACTCCAACGGGCTGACGCTCGCCCGGCGCGCGCTGCTGCAGGACGGCGGGCTGGCCCTCGATGACCGTCCGGCGGAGCTCGGCGGGCAGTCGGTCGCCGACGTGCTTCTCGAGCCGACGGCGATCTACGTGCGCGCGGTCCTGGACCTGCTGCGCTCCGACGTTCCGGTCCATGGGCTCGCCCACATCACCGGCGGCGGCCTCTGCAACCTGCTCCGGCTCGGGACCGGCGTCGGCTACTGCATCGAGCGCCCGCTCCCGGTCCCAGCGGTGTTCGAGCTGATCGCTCGTCTCGGTCAGGTCTCGTCGGCGGAGATGTGGGAGGTCTTCAACATGGGCTGCGGGTTCTGCGTGATGGTCGACGCCGAACGCGCCTACGACGCCGCGGCGCTGCTGGAGAGCCATCACTCCGGCGCGACCGTGATCGGCTCGGTCACCGACCGGGCCGGCGTGGTCGAGATGCCGGGGCTCGGAATCACCGGCGACCGGGACGGCCTGCGAGCGGTGTGAGGGGTCCGGGGGCAGCTCGGGTCCGGGGCTTCGCCGGTGGGCGTTCCCATCCAGAAAGCTGCTCTCCTTTAAGAGAGCGTGAAGAACCACCGGACGGAGCGGAGCCGGTGTCGCACAATGGGACCGATCGATCAGTGACGAGCTGCATGGGGAGACTCGCGTGAGCATCACGCTGGGCACGAGGCTCAGCGGGCGCTACCGGCTGGAAGCTCGCATCGCTGCCGGAGGGATGTCGACGGTCTACAAGGCGGTCGACGAGACGCTCGAGCGGACCGTTGCGGTCAAGCTGATGAACCGCGAGGTCGCCTCGGACTCCGATCAGCTCGAGCGCTTCCGCCGGGAGGCCCGCGCCGTCGCGCAGCTGTCCCATCCGCACATCGTCGGCGTGATCGACGCGGGCGAGGACGAGGGGCGCCCGTACATCGTGTTCGAGTACGTCGAAGGCGAGACGCTGAAGGATCTGATCCGTCGTGAGGGGCAACTGCCGGTGCCTGAGGCGCTCGCCTATGCGATCGAGATCGCGCGGGCACTCGGCGCCGCCCACCAGCGCCACATCATCCACCGCGACGTCAAGCCCCAGAACGTCCTGATCGACCACGAGGGCTCCGCGAAGGTGACCGACTTCGGGATCGCCCGGACGCTCGAGGAGGACGGGCTGACCGCCGACGGACGCGTGCTCGGTACGACCGACTACGTCTCCCCCGAGCAGGCGCTCGGCCACTCGGTCACCGGCCGCTCGGACCTCTACTCGCTCGGGATCGTGCTCTACGAGATGCTCACCGGCGACGTCCCGTTCCACGGCGACAACCAGGTCGCAGTGGCAATGAAGCACGTCCGTGAGGAGATGCCCGACGTCGCGCTGCTCCGCCCCGGGATCTCGGCGGCGCTCGCCCAGGTGGTCGACACCGCCACCGCCAAGCGCGAGAGCGAGCGCTACGCCGACGACCGCGAGATGATCGCCGACCTCGAGGATGCGCTCAGCCTGGAGACCGCTCGAGCGGGGACCGCCCGCCTGCCCGCCACGCCCACCGGCCACCCCGGACAGGCGACGACGGTGCTGCGCACGCTGTCACCGAGCACCCAGCGCTCGCTCCCGCTGCGCACCCGGTCCCGGCGCTGGATGGCGCTGGCGGCGCTGCTGGCCACGGCGATCGTGGCCGCGGTCGTCATCTTCCTGGTCCACAACACCCACCAGGGCAACCCGCCGGTGCCCCAGCCAAAGCCCAAGGCGACCCACCGCGAGGTCAAGCTCTGCTCCTCCTGCGCCCATGACTACAACCCCGACGCCCTGGCGGGCAGCGCCAAGACGCAGAACCCCCAGCTGGTCGGCCAGGCGATCGACGGCAACCGGAACACCTCGTGGCAGACCGAGACCTACTACGACGGCACGCTCGGCAAGCCCGGCGTCGGTCTCTACGTGAAGGTCTCGCCGGTCGCGGCCCGCGCGGCGGTCATCGACACCGACACCCCGGGCTACAGCGTCTCGATCTACGGCTCCAAGGCGACGCCGAACCTCGACACATTCACCACCGGCGCGACCGGCTGGACGAAGCTCGGCTCCAGCGCCGACGTGCACTCCACCCAGCACATCGCGCTCGCCAATCACGGCGTCAAGTACCGCTACTACCTGCTGTGGATCACCTCGCTCGGCAGCCACGACAGCGTGAGCGTCGGCGAGTTCGCCATCTACACCTGAACCTGGGCGAGATAGGTCGCCCGCTCGGCCGACGCGAGGCCGCCGTGTGAGCCGAGGTTCCAGGTCTCCACGCTCGGGGTGGCCCTGAGCCACGCCTGGCGGCCGCCGGCGGGCAGGACGGCGACGTCGCCGAGGCGCTTGGCGAGGCGTGGTCCGATCGCGTCGAAGAGGGCGGTGGCCCGGCAGACCGAGGCGCGGTCCCCGAGGCGGTCCTGGAGGTTGTCGATGACGTGGTCGATCCGGTCGGAGGCGACGTGCAGGAACACATCGCGGGCCGAGCCCGCCGCCCGCTGGGTGAGATGGGTGCTGAGCTCGGGCCAGAGCTCGTCGAGGTAGTCGACCCGGTCGGGGCGGACGTCGACCTGACCGTGGTCGGCGGTGAGCAGCACCGTCGCGCCGGTGTCAAGGAGGCCGTCGACCTGGTCGAGCACGGCGTCGAGCGCCTGCCTGGCGGTGGCACGGAACTCGGGAGAGCCCGGGCCGTGGTGGTGGCCGACGCGGTCGATCTCTGGCCAGTAGAGGTAGGCGTAGCGAAGCTCCGCGTCGGCACGGAGCGCTCGGATGACCATGCCGAGGCCCTCGTGGAGATCGCGGAAGCCGCAGGTTGCGGCGCCCACGGTCGCCACCCGGTCGTACGGGGTGCCGCTGACCCCGAACGGCTCAGCGGCGAGCGAGCGCGCTCGCAGCGACTGATAGAGCGTGGGCGTGTTGATGAGCGCCCGCGGGTCCAGCCGGCCCTCGAGCTCGGCGTCGCGGTCGGAGGCATCCCGGCGGAAGCGAAGCGGGACGATCACCTCCCCGAGCGTCGGCTCGAGCACGCGCCACTCGTAGATGCCGTGCTCCTGCACCGGCAGCCCGAGGTGCATGGTGGTCACATGCGCTGCGGTCGTCGAGGGGAACTGCGACTGGATCGGCTCGATCGCGAGCCTGGTCATCAGCGGGTGGTCGCGCTCGCGCTCGAGCAACTCGAGCCCGAGCGCGTCGAGCAGGATGAGCACGATCCGCTCGTCGGCGGCAACCCGGTGGGCGACCTCGGTGGGGATCTCGGCGAACGACCTCACAGGCTGTTTCTGGCGATGAAGATGCTGCCCGCGGCGGTGACCGTCAGGTGGCCGGGAAGGTCCATGCGGTCGTCGGCGCGCTCGGACAGGCGCGTGGCCCGGATGTAGTCGCGGATCGACTGCTCGGTCACGACGAATCGACCCTCGACGTCGATCCGCTCAACGTGAGCGAATGCGGTCTCGAGGATCGCCGCTCCGTTCTCGCTCCCGAACCGGTCCGCCCCCCCGCCACCCCTGCGCCCGATCAGATCCCACAACTCCTTCAGCTGCCGCTTGCTGTTGGTGACCGCGACGAGCACGCCGCCGGGCCGGAGCACGCGCGCGATCTCGGCACAGGCCCGGGGCAGATCTGGCACGTGGTACAGCATGTAGTTCGCGGCGACGACGTCGAAGGCGTCGTCCTCGAACGGGAGGCTCTGAACATCGGCGCGGCGGGCGTCGACGCCGCGGGCCGCGGTGAGCTCGACCATCCGCTCGGACTGGTCGACAGCGATCACGTCGATGCCACGGCCGACGAGCCCGGCCGCGAACGCCCCCTGGCCGCAGCCGACCTCGAGGACCCTGTCCGGGCGCCTCTCGATGATCCGCGCCAGCGCGACGTCCTGAGGATGCGGCCCTGTGCGGGCCTTCCAGAGCGCGGCACGTGCGCTCAGCCGGGCGTCGTCGGCATACTCGCCGCGGACATAGGCCGGGTCATCGATGCGAGGCGGGGTGGCGATCGGCGGGCTCCTCTCCTGGGCCGCACCCGGGCCGGGCGAGCGACATTTTGGCTTCCAGAGTGCGCAATTCTCGCGCGCGACCCCCAACCCACGCCTCCGGCGACAGCCCAGAGCCTGTTGGCGCGAGGTCGAGCTCACACGTCGAGCATCCGCGGCAGGCCGTCCTCCCCCACCCCGCGCCCGGCAACCAGCTCCGCCGCCGCGGCGATCATCGCCGGTACGTGTGCTGGGAAGGCGATCGGCGTGGGCAGGGCGTCCAGCCGGAACCAGCCGACCTCGCGGGTCTCCCCTGGGTCCGGCCTCGGCGTCGCGCGCGGGTCGTCCAGGCGGCACAGGTAGCCGCTGACGACCGTCTGGATCTCCAAGCCGTCCTCGGCCTCGCCGTAGACGTCCATCCAGGCACCGAGGTACGCGACTGCGTGGCCGCGCAGGCCCGTCTCCTCCCGGAGCTCGCGCTCGCAGGCGGCGCGGGGATGCTCGCCGGGCTCGCAGAAGCCGCCCGGGGCGGTCCAGGCGCCGGCGGAGGGCTCGAGCGCGCGGAGGGCGAGCAGGACGCGGTCGCCGTTGATCACGACCGCGTTGCCACATGGCTTGGGATTGACGTAATGGACCTCGCCGCAGACGGCGCAGGTCGTCGGAGGCACGGCGGGGAGCACCGCCGCGCACCGCCAGCAGTAGCGGATCACCGGCGCGCGCGCCCGATCACTGGGTGGTGGTCCCGACTGCCCCCACCGTGGGCGTCGTTGAGCTCGACGTCGTGGAGCTGGAGCTCGTGGTGGTGGTCGTGCTCGTGGTGGAGGTGGTCGAGGTGCCCTGGTAGCGACCGATGACGATCACGACCTTCGTCGACTTCAGCTGCGTGGAGCCGCCCACCGGCTGCTGGGCGACGACCGTTCCCGCCTTGTCGGCGACATGGACGGTGCGGAACCTCTCCTTGTAGTTGGTGAAGCCGGCGGCCTGGAGGGCGCTGATCGCCTCGGCGGTCGGGTCGCCGGTGACCGACGGGACCGTCCCCCGCGCCGGCGCCTTGGCGACGGTGAGCGTCACCGTCGTCCCCGGAGCTGCCTTGGCGTTCCCCGTCGGCGTCTGCTGCATGACCTGCCCGGCGGTCACCGAGCCGTTGACGACACGGTCGAAGCGCACCTTGAAGCCGGCGGCACGCAAGGTCGCCGCGGCCGCACTCGCGTTCGAGCCCTTGACATCCGGAACCGTCTTCTGCGGCGCGCCGCTGGAGATGAGCAACACCACCTTCTGGCCGGTCGGCACCGACTGACCGGCGCCCGGGCTCGTGCCCGTCGCCTTGCCTATCGCCCAGCGCGAGGAGGCCACCGATTCGGTCCGTGAGACCTTCAGGCCGTAGCCCTTGAGCGTCTTCTCGGCCGTCGCCTTCGACTCACCCTGGACCGACGGGATCCGAACGTTGCCGCGGCCCTTGGAGACGCGCAGGGTCACCGTCGATCCCTTGTCCGCCTTGGTGTTGCCCGCCGGCGTCTGGCCGAGCACGGTGCCCGCGACCCGGCCGCTGGCGACGCGGTACGGGTTGGCCTGGAAGCCCGCCTGGCGCAGTTGGGAGGCCGCGACCGCGTACGGCTCGTTGGTGACCGGGGGAACCAGCTCCTGCTTGGGGCGGCTGAGGAAATAAGCGGCGGTCGCAGCCCCCGCGACCAGCAGCACCACGAGCAGCGCCCACAGCCAGGGCAGCCAGCCGCGGTGGTCCTCCTCGGGCGGTTGCTCGCCCGCGACCACGACCGGGATCGAGCCCGAGCCGTTGGTGATCGGCTGGGAAACGGGCGGCACGGGTGCGTACGAGGTGGCGGGATCGATCGGCAGTCCGGCGGCGGCGCCCGCTGCGATCGCGGCCATCGAGGCGGTGCGCTCCCCGGCGGCGCCGGCGAGGATCGCCTCGCGGCAGTGCTCCAGCACGGTGATCAACTGCTCGGCGTCGACGGGCCGGTCGGCGGCGTTCTTGTTGAGCGTCCACAGGATCGTCTGCTCGAGCTCCGGCGGGATCTTCGGGTTCAGCTGGGAGGGCGGGACCGGCGCCTCGGAGACGTGCTTGAGCGCGATCGTCACCGCCTGCTCGCCGTCGAATGGCACCCGGCCGGTGAGCATCTCGTAGAGCACGACCCCGACCGAGTAGAGATCCGAGGACGGCGTGACCGAGTGGCCCTGGGCCTGCTCGGGCGAGAGGTACTGGGCGGTGCCCATGATCGAGCCGGTCTCGGTCATGTCCGAGGCTCCGGCGCGCGCGATGCCGAAGTCGGTCACCTTCGCGTCGCCGGCGTCGTCGACGATCACGTTGTGGGGCTTGAGGTCGCGGTGCACGATCCCACGGCGGTGGGCGAACCGGGCCGCCTTGAGGATCTGGATGGCGATGTCGATGGCCCGGACCGGATCGAGCGGCGCCTCCTCGGTGATGATCGCCTTGAGCGTGCGCCCGGGCAGGTACTCCATGGCGATGTAGTAGGTGCCGTCGTACTCGCCGCGGTCGTAGACGCCCACGATGTTCTGGTGCTGAAGCCCCGCGGCCGAGCGCGCCTCGCGCCGGAACCGCTCGACGAACGCGGGATCCTCGGCGAACCGGCGGTGCAGGAGCTTGAGCGCGACCTTGCGGCCGAGCTGCTGGTCCTCGACCAGGAAGACGTCGGCCATGCCCCCGGTCCCCAGGCGCCTGACGACCCTGTAGCGGTCGTCGATCACCGTGTCCTTGGTGATCCCGCTCACTTCCCCTCCTGGAGCAGGGTCCGCACGACCGCGGCCGCGATCGGGCCCGCGACCTGGCCGCCGTACTCGTTCGGGGTGTTCTCCAGCACCACGGCAACCGCGACCTTCGGATCGTTCGCCGGCGCAAAGCCGATGAACCACGGGTCGGTCCGTTGCTGGCCCGCCTTGCCGACCGAGGCGGTCCCGGTCTTACCGGCGAACGAGATACCGCCGAGCGACGCCGGCGTGCCGGTTCCCTCATCGACGACGGTCCGCATCATCTGATTGATGTCCTGGGCGGACTGGGCGCTCATGACGTGGTGATAGAGCGAGGGCCGGATCGTCTGCACCGTCTCCCCCTGGGAGTTGGTGAACCGCGAGGCGAGGTGTGGCCGCATCAGGTTGCCGTTGTCGGCGATCGTCGAGGCGACCATCGCCATCTGCAGCGGCGCGACCGACAGGCCGCCCTGGCCGATCGCGATCCGCCCGATGTCCTCGTCCTGGGAGCCCGGCGGATAGGCGACGCCCGCCGGGGAGAGCACGTTGGAGGCGCGCAGCTCGCCCTTGGGCAGATCGATCGGCGGGTCGGAGTAGAACCCGAAGCGCTTCATGTAGTCCGTCATTACCGGGGTCCCGACGTTGACGCCGACCTGAGCCCAGACGGTGTTGATCGACTGGGTGAGCGCGTAGGTGAGCGACACGGTGCCGTAGGAGTGGTTGAGATCGTTCTCCAGGGGCACACCGGAGATGGTCCTCGGCGAATTCCCGTCGACCTGCGAGTTCGGGGAGTACTTGCCGGTGTTGATCGCCGCCCCGGCGGTGACGATCTTGAACGTCGAACCGGGAGGGTAGGCGGCCTGGGTCGCGCGATTGAAGTAGCTGCACCCGGCGCTGGCCGAGCACTTGCTCGAGTTGGGGTCGTAGGTCGGGTTGGCGTACATCGCAAGCACCGCGCCGGTGCGCGGCTGGAGCGCGACGACCGCCCCGACACGGCCGGCGAGCTCGCTGCGAGCCTCCTCCTGCGCCTTGGGATCGAGCGTCGTATGCAGCGTGTCGCCCACCTTCAGGCTGCTCGACAGCGGCCCGAGCACCGAGCTGATCGACTCGGTCTTGCCGTTGAGGCGGCCCGCGTAGTAGCTCTCGAGACCCGCGTCGTTGCCGGAGCCGCGCCAGTAGCCGACCGTCTGGGCGAACAGCGAGTTCTGCGGATAGGTCCGCTTCCACTCTCCCCCGCCCGCCGGGACGGACTTGGCCAGCACCTCGCCGTTGTCGGCGAGGATCCGCCCGCGCTTGATCTTCGCGTCGCGGATCGCCGTGAGGTGATTGAGCGAGTTGTTGTTCAGCGCCGTGGCGTCGAACACCGTCCACTTGCTGGTGAAGAACACGAGCAGCCCGAACAGGACGAGGATGAAGCCGAAGAGCTTGACGATCTGGTCGTTCATCTACGTGTTCTGCCGGACCGGTCGCCGGGCGCGGTTGGAGACGAGCAGCAGCAGCGCGAGCAGCACGAAGTTGGCGACGATCGACGCGCCGCCGTAGGAGATGAACGGCAGCGTCACGCCGGTGAGCGGGATCACCCGCGTCACCCCGCCGACGATCACGAACACCTGCAGCGCGAACACCGAGGTGAGGCCGACCGCCATCAGCTTCGAGAACGAGTCAGAGGAGAGCATCGCCGTCTTGAACCCCCGCCACACGAACAGCAGGTACCCAATCAACACCCCCACCGCCCCGAACAGTCCGATTTCAGAGGTGAGGACCGCATAGATCATGTCAGTGTCGGCCTCGGGGATGAGCGAGGAGTGAGTTCCCGGCACCGTGATGATCGATTCGCCGAAGCCCTGGCCGAACAGGCCGCCCGCGGCCATCGCGAAGTTGCCGTTGGCGACCTGGTAGCTGCCGAGCGGAGCGTTGTAGATCGTCGGGTTGAGCGCGTGCTGCCAGGTCTCGAAGCGCGCGTGCACGTGAGCGATGTGGCTCCCGAGGAACCAGGCGCCGCCGATGAATGCGATCAGCCCGATCACCACGAACGAGAGACGCCCGGTCGCGACGTACAGCATCGCCAGCAGCGCGCCGTAGAACATCACCGAGGAGCCGATGTCGGAGAGCAGGACGAGCGCGAGCATCGCCACGCCCCAGATGACGAGCACGGGACCGAAGTGCTTGAGCGGCGGGAACGTGATCCCGAGTAGGCGACGCGCTCCCTGGACGAGGACCTGGCGGGTGTCGCGCAGGTAGCTGGCCAGGAAGATGACGAGCCCGATCTTCGAGAACTCGGTCGGCTGGAAGGTGATCCCGCCCGGAAGCTTGATGTTGAGGTAGGCGCCATTGACCTGCTCGCCGATCCCGGGGGCGCGCGGGAGCACAAGCAGCACGAGCGAGATCGCGACGATCACGTAGCGGTACTGCTCCAGCCGGCGATAGTCCCTGAACATCAGGATGGTGGCGACGAACAGGATCAGCCCGACGACGAACCACTGCGCCTGCTGGCGCGCGTCGGTCGCGCTGATCCGGTAGATCATCACGATTCCGAGCGAGGCGAGCAGCGCGACGATCGGGAACAGGTACGGATCGGCGTAGGGCAGGGTGATCCGCAGGAACACGTGCGCTCCCAGGCACAGGGCGAGGAACAGGATCCCGTAGGTCAGCGAGACGTTCGACAGGACGTTCTGGCGCTGCACGAACACCGCGGCGAAGCCCGCGATCACCAGGGCCGAAGCGGGCAGTAGGCCCAGCAGCTCTCGGTTGCGCGCGCTCATCTCATTTGACCTTCGGGTAGTGGCCCAGCTCGGCCTGGCGGATGATCGCGATCGCCTGGGTCTGGGAGTGCAGGTCGTGGTTGAACAACTGCGCCCGGTCGGCCTTGGGCACCTCGGACGCGGGGAGCCCCGAAACGTAGGACTGCTCGTAGAACGGGACGATGAAGTCGTAGGGCAGGCCGCTGTAGAGCGTGACGATGCCGTCGGAGTTGGTCCCGACGAAGAACAGCTCGCGGGTGGCGAGGTACCCGCCGCCGCCGAACAGGAAGAGCACGACGGCAATCGAGAACAACGCGGCTCCGAGCTTGAACAGGGGCCCCTGCCCCGGCTCCCGGCCGCGCCGGCCGCGCTTCTTCTGCGGGCGTCCCTGGGTGCGGGCCAGCCGCGGTGCGGGGCGCGACCCGGTCTGGTCGCGAGTGATCACCGGCGGGGCGACCGTCATCTGCGCGGTCGGCGGGTCGGCGGACCCGTACGCGGCCGCGGCGTCCGGCTCGCGCGGGCTGATCAGCTCATCGTCGCGCTGCAGCCCGACCACCGTCTCCCCCGGGTCCTCCTGTCGCTCGTCCTCGGTCTCCACCAGCCTGAACAGGACGACCGTGATGTTGTCCCGGCCGCCCGCCTCGTTGGCGGCCGCGATCAGGCGCTCTCCGGCGCGGTCGAGGTCCGGCTCGGAGCGGAGCACCTGGGCCACCTGGTCCTCGTCGATCATCGAGGTGAGCCCGTCCGAGCACAGCAGCACCACGTCGCCGGCGCGACCGGGATAGGTCCAGGTGTCGACCTCGACGTCGGGTTCGATCCCGAGGGCGCGGGTGATGATGGAGCGCTGGGGGTGCTCGGCCGCCTGCTCGGGAGTGAGCTTGCCCCGGCGCATCAGCTCCTCGACGAGCGAGTGATCGTGCGTGAGCCGGGTCAGCTCACCGTCGCGGAGCACATAGGCGCGGCTGTCGCCGACGTGGGCGATCGCCAGATCGGCGCCATCGACGTACACCGCGGTGAGCGTCGTGCCCATGCCCGAGTGCTCGCGCTCGGCCTGCGCGGTCTCGTAGATCCGGCGGTTGGCGTCGCGCACCCGGGCGGCGAGCCGCTGCTCCGCGGTCGGGTGATCCGCGTCGGAGTCGGGCAATCCGCGCTGGAACTCCTCCACGGCCAGCGCCGAGGCGACCTCGCCGGCCTGCGCACCGCCCATGCCGTCGGCGACGACGTACAGCGGCACACGCACGTAGGCGGAGTCCTCGTTGTCCCGGCGCTGCCGGCCGGTGTCGGTCTTCCAGACGCTGTCAGCGGCGCGAAGCATCAGATGGCGTTGGGGGTGGGCGGCGGGGACAGAGTCTTCACTGAAGGTAGGAGAACTCGCTGTCGCCGATGCGGATCCGGTCGCCGTCGTGCAGCGGCTGGGGCCCGGACAGCGGCGCATCGTTGAGATACGTTCCATTCGTCGAGCCGAGATCCTCGATCACGACAACGTTCCCCTCCGGCGTGATGCGCGCGTGATGCGAGGATGCGAACGGGTCCTCCAGGTGGATCTCGACGTTCCCGCGCCCGAGCGTCACCGGCTCGGACAGGTCGTAGGCGACCCCGCTCTCGTGTCCGGCGGCGCGCTCCACCAGCAATCGCGGCTCGCGGTCGTCGTGGTCCTGCTTCCCGAGCTGCGCGGCCGAGTACATGCCGGTGGCGTCGTACGGGCCCTCGCCGTCGCGATCCTCGTAGCCGTCGTCGTAGGCGCGGCCGCTGCCGCGTCCCCGGCGCAGATCGCGGATCGCGGAGAACGCGACCCACACCAGAAACAGGTAGAGCACGGCGAGGAACGCGAACTTCAGGCTGACCGACACAGGCTGCAGCGACACGGCGCACTACTCCAGGTCGAACGTCAGCGTGGTGGTCCCGACCTCGATCTGATCCCCGGGCCCGAGCACCTCGGCCTGGGTGACGCGGCGTCCGTTGAGCCGGGTCCCGTTGGTCGATCCGAGATCGGTGAGGACCCAGGTGCTGCCGTGCGCGCGAACCTCGGCGTGGGCGCGGGAGACGTTGGGGTCATCGACCATCACGTCGCTGGAGCGGCTGCGCCCGAGCGTCACCCCGGAGTCGTCGACGACAAGCCGCTTTGAGCCGAGGATGAGCACCGCGCGTCGCCGGCGCGGCCCGCGCGCGTCCGCCAGCCCCTCGGCCACCCGCTCGGCGGTCGAGTGGATCATCGTCCGGCCACCCGCCGGTTCGGAGCGCGCCCATTCCGGCTCCGGCGCCACCGGGCCGGGCGACCCGCCCGCCCGAGGTTCCGGCCGCTCGACGAACTCCCCGGGATGCTCGACGAGGCTCGTCTGGATTCCGAACTCGCCCAGGCGGAGACGGTCGTCGGTCTCGAAATGGATGATCGGGCGGCTCATCAGGGCCAGGCGCTCGCGCCGGGCGTACTCGAGCAGATACCCGGAAAACTCGCCGGCGAGCGCGTGCTCGGTGTCGGCGAAGCGCTCCCGGTCCTGCGGCGAGAGGAACACCCGGTACTCGTTGGGGGCGTAGGTGCGGTTCAAGGAGTAGGACTTGTGCTCCTCCATCTCACGCGCGAGCTTGCGGGCGATCTCGACCGGCCGCACCTCGGACTTGAACACGCGGCTGAACGTGCCCTCCACAAGGTCGGCGATGTTGCTCTCAAGGCGTCTCAGGAAGCTCATGGCACGTGGTGTCGTCGGGGCCTGACGGCCCTGCTCCAAGTCTGGAGACATCCGTCCGAAGGACTGTGATTCATGCTACGGAACTCAGCTCTCGCGACGGAGTGCTCGGTGTGTCTGCACCACCGCCAGCGGCGCCAGGGCAAGCGCGGCTGCCGCGACCGTACCCGCGAGCGCGCTGGACGGCGATCCCGGATGGGAGCCATGGGTCGCGCGGGCCAGCGCGGTGATCGCCACCGGTGTGCCCGCGGCGAGCGCAGCCGCCCAGATGACGGCGCGCGCCACGTCGAGCAGGGGGTTGCGGCGGCGGACCACCCAAGGCACGAGAATCGCGGCGGCGGCCCACACGACCACACCGGCGAGCTGACCGGAGTGCGCGAGCGGTGAGAGCACGTGATCGGCGAGCCCCGTGATCGAGCCGCGCCACTGCGGCTGCGGGGCCGTGCCGCGCGGTCGTGGTTCGTACAGCGCGCGGCCGGCGAGCGGCCCGGCGAGCGACAACCAGAGCCAGCCGCTCGCGCCGAGCATCATCCGCCGCCACGGGCGATGCGCCCAGCCCGCCACCGCAGGCCACGCACCCGCCAGACCGAGAAATCCCAGCGCGGGGGCAACCGCCGAGGCGGCCCAGAGCGTCCCAGACGCGGGCAGCAGGACGACCGGAATCAGCGCACCAACCCCGACGAGCGCGGCGACACCGGCGGCGCCCTGGGCGGTGGCCGCGACGCAGATGTAGGCGGCGAGCGCGATCCAGCCGATCCGAGGCAACAGCAGCGACAGACCGCCTGCGACGAGCGCGGCCAGCGCCACCGGGATTGTGAGCGTGCCGTGCGCCTGCAGCAACGTGTGGTCGAGCCATGCCGCGCTTCCAGCGGCGCAGACCCCGGCGACGGCGCGTGCCTGCCAGATCAGGCGGCTGGGATCGGGTTCATCGAGCTCGTCCTGGGCCCACCGCCGCTCACCGCCGCGTTCGGCGCCCCGAGGCGCGGTCAGCCCGCCGTCGCGGGGAGCGATCAGCGTGCCGATCCCGAACCGCCGGGTGACCCCGTCGTCCTCGTCCCCATCGTGCGGCGCTCG
This sequence comes from Solirubrobacteraceae bacterium, assembly GCA_035503035.1. GTDB lineage: Bacteria > Actinomycetota > Thermoleophilia > Solirubrobacterales > Solirubrobacteraceae > Palsa-465. Next base: position 7,371 of record DATJTS010000176.1, on the reverse strand, counting down.
CTCGAAGGCGCCGGTGACGATGCCCGCCTCCTCGCCGACGTGCTCCACGCCGCCGGCCAGGCCGTCGCGCAGATCGGCCAGCCAGCCGCGCTCCTCGATGCGGGGCCTGAGCGCGCGGTCGATCGCGTCGGCCATCGGCGCCGGCAGGTCGCGTCGCTGGCGTCGCAGGGGCGGGAGCTGCAGCAGTCGCCTGGAGCCGCGGGCGGCAGCACCACGCAGCGGATTGACGCCCGACAGCGCCTCGTAGAGAACGAGCGCGACCGAGTAGAGGTCGGCCGCCTCCCCCGCCTCGAGACCGGCCGACTGCTCGGGCGCCATGTAGTTGAGCGTCCCGATCACGTCACCGGTGAGCGTCAGCGAGTCGGAGTCGATGATCCGCGCGACGCCGAAATCCGTCAGTTTGCAGGGGGTTCGTGTCGAGCGGCCCGACCGCGGGATCAACACGTTGGAGGGCTTGACGTCGCGATGGACGACCCCCTGCTCGTGGGCGTGCGCGAGCGCGTCGCAGAGCGCGACACCGACCTCGAGGATGTCGCGGTCGGAGAGCTCGCCGTCCTCGAGCAGCCTCCCGAGCGTCTCGCCGCGCACCAGCTCGGAGACCAGGTAGGCGCCGTCGTCGTCGACCGCCGCCTCGTACAGGGTCACGATCGCGGGATGTGAAAGGCGGGCGGCGGCCCGCGCCTCGCGCTCGAACCGGCCGTCGGCGATCAGGTCGCGTGCAAGGATCTTGACGGCGACATCCCGCTCCAGTCGCTCGTCACGGGCCATCCAGACGGTGCCGAACGCACCGGATCCGAGCCGCTTATGCAGCGCGTAGCGGTCGAGGATCAGCGGCGCCTCGACCGAGGAGGCGCGAGTGGCCGCGGTTCTGAGACCCACACGGGTCGTCGAGTCGGCCCGCGCGCGCCGGCGGTCGGGGCTCATAGGCGTCCAGTTCGGCGCAGCGCCGATGGTCCCTGCGGGACCTGAGCAGGGGTTACGGCGCGGCGGTGGAATTGCATGGTTCGTGTCACTTTTGCCAATCCGGCCGTCCGTCCGTTCATACTCAACATCTTCACCGTCGTCGGCAAGGAGTGCGCCGCGTGTCGTTCTTCGACGAGGCTGACGAGCCGCCTCGCACTGAGAGCAGGAGCCCCAGCCGGTCGAGCGCGCGCCGGCGTCCCTCGGGCTCCGGCGGGTCGGGATCGGGCCGTGGCTCGCGGCGACGGCCACCGTCACGCCCGCCCCAGCAGTCGATCCGCACGCGGCGTGGGATCGCTCTGCTGGCGCTGGTCATCGCAATCGTAGTCATCGCGGTCGCGGTGAACAGCTGCGAGGGCTCGGCGAACAAGAGCGCGCTGCAGAACTACGGCGACAGCGTCTACTCGATCGTCGGGCAGTCGAAGGGGACGAGCAAGGCGCTGTTCGCGGCGCTGGCGAAGGCCGGCAGCACCGACGCCAGCACGACCGGGCAGGCGGTCGCCCAGGCCAGCTCGGATGCCAACACCGAGCTCAAGCGGGCCGAGCGGCTGAGCGTGCCGGGCGCGGCGCACGGCGCGCAGTCGCACCTGGTCCACGCGCTCCAGGAACGCGTCGACGGTCTCACCAACCTCGCGGCCGAGATCCAGCCCGCGCTCGGCTCCGAGCATCAGGAGGGGGTCCAGCAGATCACCGGCGACATGGCGCTGTTCCTCGCCTCCGACGTGGAATACAAGCAATACGCGGTCAAGCAGCTCGTCTCCGCGCTCCACGGGGCGAACATCGTGGTCGGCGGCGAGAACGGCACGCCGATCAACGCGAGCCAGTTCCTGCCGAGCCTCAGCTGGCTGGAGCCCAGCTACGTCGGCGCGCAGCTCGGCGTCTCGGTCTCGAGCGGCTCGGGCTCGACCAGCAGCGGGCCTGTGACCGGCCTGCACGGAGATGGGTTGAACTCCGTCAGCTACAACGGAACGACGCTGACCGACGGCACCGCGGTGACGGCGAGCCCGCCGCCCACCTTCACGCTGAGCGTCACCGACCAGGGCAACTACACCGAGACCGACGTCATCTGCAAGGTCGAGGTGGTCGGCACGAGCGTTTCCGGGACGAAGGTGATCCCGTCGATCGCCAAGGGCCAGACGACGACCTGCGACGTGACGTTGCGCAGCTCTCCCCCGCAGGGCAACTACACGATCAAGGCGATGGTGGAGAAAGTGCCGGGCGAGAAGGACCTGACGAACAACTCACAGGGCGTCGCCGTCACGTTCAAGTAGCCGGGCGCGGCCGCGCAGATCGTCGCGAGGCGACCTGCGCGGCGCCTATCCTTGGCCGGCATGCATGACCTGCAGAGCACCGTCGGGATCGTCGCGCTCGCCGCTGCGGCGCTCGCGATCGTGTCCCTTCTGGTGACGGCCATACTGGCCGGCCGCCTGCGGCGAGTACGCAGCGAGCAGCGCGCGGTGCTCGGCGACCGCCGCGAGGACCTCGTCAGCCATGCGGTTGCGCTGCAGGAGCAGTTCGCGGCGCTCTCCGGATACGTCGAGGACGTCGCGCTGCGACTGGACCAGCGCATGGGCGCCGCGGAGGGCCGGCTCGACGGCGCGGTCGCCTACACCTCACTGGTGCGGTACGACGCCTACGGCGAGATGTCCGGCCGGCAGTCGGTCTCGATCGCCCTGCTCGACGCAACCCGTTCGGGCATCGTGCTCTCATCGATCCACCATCGCGACCAGGCGCGGCTGTACGCCAAGCAGGTGCGAGACGGCGAGGGTGAGCTGGAGCTCTCCCCGGAGGAGGCCGAGGCCGTCACCGTCGCCTTGAGCGGCGAGCGCAGCGGCGCGCCACTTCGGACCGGCGCTCGCTCCTCATAGGACCGGCCGCAAGCGATGCGCGTCGCATATCTCGGCCCCGCCGGGACGTACTCCCACGAGGCGCTGCTGAGCTCGGCGGACGCGCTCGCCGGACCGAACGTCGAGGCAATCCCGGAGGCGACGATCCACGAGGTCGTGATGGCGGTCCAGCACGGAGAGAGCGACCGCGGGGTGGTGCCGATCGAGAACTCGCTCGAGGGCTCGGTCAACGCGACGCTGGACGCGCTCGCGTTCGACGCCCCCGCGGTGCAGATCGTCGGTGAGACGGTCCTGTCGATCCATCACTGCCTGATCGGCCGCGCGGGCCTGGCGCTCGATGCCGTGGAGGTCGTCCTCTCCCACCCCCAGGCACTCGGCCAGTGTGCGGGGTTCGTGCGCACGCGGATGCCCGGCGCGACCGTGCGGTCGGAGACGTCGACCGCCGAGGCGGTCCGCGCAGTCGCGTCGGCCGACCGTGCGTGGGCGGCGCTGGGGCCGCGGACGGCCGCGGCGCGCTACGGCGGGACGGTCCTGGTCGAGAACGTGGAGGACGTTGCGGGCAACGAGACCCGGTTCGCGTGGCTGGCCCGCGAGGATGGCCGCGGTGGCCGCTCGCGGCCAGAAGCTGGGCATCAAACGCAGGCAGAGCCGTCGGTCGATGCCCAGCACCGCGCGTTCAAGACCGCGGTCGCGTTCTGGCCGCGGGAGTCCGACCACGCCGGCTGGCTCGTCGACTGCCTGGCGGAGTTCTCGCGCCGCGGGGTCAACATGACACGCATCGAGTCACGGCCGCGCAAGGTCGGGCTCGGCGAGTATGTGTTCTTCGTCGACGTCGAGGGCGCGGCGACCGATGCGGCGGTGGCAGCGGCACTGGCCGGCGTCGAGACGCATGTCGCGCAGCTGCGTCTGCTCGGCTCGTTCCCGTCCGCGTAAGCCGCCGGCAGGCGGGCGGCTCGCCTGCCCCACAGCTACACTTCGCGGCGAAGCGTTATGGCCACTTCCGCCATCCCAGCTGATCCAGTGGGGTCCGCGCCGCCTTCTGAGCATCAGCGGCGCGGGCGAGAGAGTGGCCGGGTGCTCGTCCTCAACGCGACGTTCGAACCGATCAACGTCTGCACCGTGCGGCGCGCCGTCGTGCTCCTGCTCAAGGAGAAGGCGGAGATGATCGAGCGCAGCGAGTGGGATCTGCACTCGGCGAGCGCCAACATGTCCCGGCCGGTGGTGATCCGGCTCGTCACCTACGTGAAAATCCCGCGCGACACGCACCGGCGCAAGATCACCCGGCGGGCCGTGTTCGCCCGCGACGACTGGACCTGCCAGTACTGCGGCTCACGCTCGAATCTGACCGTGGACCACGTCGTGCCCCGCTCCAAGGGCGGCTCCTCCAACTGGGAGAACATCGTCGCGTCGTGCGCTCCCTGCAACCGTCGTAAGGGCAACACGATGCTGCGCCACTCGGGCATGCAACTGGCGCGGACCCCGCGTACACCGAGCCCGCACGTGTTCATCCAGGTCGCGAGCCCGACGATCCCCGCCGCCTGGCGGACCTACCTGTCGCTGCCGGTGCTCGGGACCGAGAGTCAGGCCGCGTAGCGCGCGGCGGCGCGTGCCCGCGCCTTCTCCGCCTCGACCTCGCGGTCGCGGGGCGGCGCATTCGTCGTCAGCTTGCTGAGCAGCTCCTCCGAGATGCGGGTGACCGCCTCGACGGCCTCGTCGAACGCCTCATGGTTGGCCTGGGAGGGCTTGGTGTAGCCGCTGATCTTGCGCACGTACTGGAGCGCGGCGGCGCGGACCTCGTCCTCGCTCGCGGGAGGCTCGAAGTTGTAGAGGGTGCGGATGTTTCGGCACATGCACCGGAGCCTAATGCACCCGGGAATGCGCGAGGGGCGCTGCCGACAACAGCGCCCCTCGCATGACCTTCTGCTGGCGTAACCGCCGTGAGCTCGATGACCGGAGGGACTACTCCCGGCACTCAACGGACGGCGGTGTCGCGGGTTGGACTCCGCTAAGCGGGGTCAGCCTCCGACCTAGCGGCCGGACACCTCCAGGGTCCCGCAAGAACTGTCAGACAAGGTTAGGACCACCTCCTTTCTCTGGTACTTGAGAGGGTATCGGATCGGGGCGGCGGATCACAGTTGGTGGTGGGGTGTGGGCGGATGTTCCCGCCGTGAGCCCCGTGCTCCTTCGAACGACGGTGCGGCGGCGGTCGGCGAGAAGTCCGCGAGGGGCTCTTGCGGGAACATCCGCCCACACTCTCCACCGGCTGATGCCGGCCTTCACCTCAGAGCGAACGGCCGAGCCGCAGCATCTGGTTGGCGCCGCGTTGGAACTCGTAGGCCACGGTCCTTCGCTCCGCGGCGATGCCCGCCGCTCGCAGTCGGTCGACCAAGGTCGGAAGGAACGGGACGGGGGCGCCGGTCTGTTGGAGGACGAGGGGGAAGAGGCGGACTTCGGTGGCGACTCGGGTGAGCTCGAGGATGGCGTCGTGGTGCCATGGCTCGCCGAGGTCGGTGGCCCAGGTGAAGAGGAGGTGGGAGCAGACGGCGAGGTCGAACGCGCGGTCGGGAAACGGGAGGCTGGGGAGCTCGGCGGCGAGGTAGCGGTCCGGGTGGGTGCGGTAGTCGGTGGCGAAGCGCTCGATGGCGCCGTCGCGCATCTCGGCTCGCGCCTCGGGCGATCCGTACCAGGCGTAGGTGAAGCGGTCGGCGTGTGAGGCGATCATGTCGGTGCCGGATCGTTGGCCGGCGCGGGCGAGCTCCCCGACGTCGGCACCTGGCCCGTATCTCGGGTCGACCGCGGTCGCGGCGGCCCCTCGCCGGGCGGCCTGCGCGGCGAAGTCCGAAGCGCCGGCGCCGCAGTCGAGGATCCTCGCCGGCAGCCGGCCGGGGTCCAGGTCGAACGCCGCGCAGTACTCCTCGAAGCTGCGCGAGCTCACCAGCACGACGCCGCGCCCGCCCGGCTTCGGTTATTCGGCGCGGAAGTTCGCGGGGCGCACGCGCGGAGCGGCGGCGATCGCGGCGCGGAGGTCGTTCTCGGTCAACTCGGCGCCGTAGCACGGGGTATCAGGCTGCTGGCGCCACGAATCGTCGAGGGATCCCGCGTCGACCGGATCGAAACCGAGAGCGTCGATCAAGGCCGCGACCGCCTGCTTGGCGTGGGCATCGTCGCCGGCGTAGGGAAGCGCGAGCCGCTCCGGGTCGCCCTTCGGTCGGCCGCGGTCCCGCAGCCTCGCGGCGTGGATGTTGTTGAACGCCTTGACGATGCCGGGACGCCCGACCTGTTCGGCGACCCAGCGACTCTCGGTCATCCCATCCTCGATCCCGTCGATCCGCCCATCGCGGTTACGCGGGTAGTAGTTGTTCGTATCGACCACGACGACATCGTCGGGAACGCCCTCGAACAGGTCGTCCGGGAGCTCCGGCACGCGGCACTGGGGAATCGTGACGATGACCAGGTCACGCCCGAGCGCGGCGTCCCGGGCACTCACCGCCGAGGCGCCCGTATCGGCGACCACATCGCCCAGCGTCTCCGGCCCCCGCGAGTTCGAGATCACGACCTGGTGGCCGAGATCGACAAGCCGATACGCGAGCGCCGAGCCGATGTTTCCGGCGCCGATGATTCCGATGTTCATGTGCGTCCCTTCTGACCGTGGGCAACCCCCCCGACGCTAGCCGAGGCGACTGCGAGGTGAGCGGAGCCGGGCGGGGTGAGCGAGCATGATCACCTCGCGGACGCACCCTCGCCCCGACACGTCCCGCGCTCAGAGAAGCACGGGGATCAGGCTGGATCGCCCCGCCCGGGCCTACTCCTCAGACTCCGAGGCAGAGTCAGACTCAGGCGACTCAGGCGACTCAAGCGACTCAGGGGCCGTCCCCGACTCCAACTCGGCCGCAGTCTCCTCCGCATCCTGCGCGTCCGACTCGACGACGAGCGCGACCGCGCTCACCTGGTCATCGTCGCGGATGTTCATCAGCTTCACGCCCTGCGAGGCACGCCCGTAGCTGTTGATGTCCTTCACGGAGATCCGCTGGACCATGCCGTTCTGGGAGATGAACACGAGCTCCTGGTGCTCTCGGACGACGAGCGCGCTGGCGAGCGCTCCCTTGTTCTCGGTGAGCGCGATCGTCTTGACGCCCATCGTGCCGCGGCCCTTGACCGGGTAATCCGGGATCGGGGTGCGCTTGCCGTAGCCGTTCTCGGTAACGACGAGCAACTCCTGGTCGTCACGCGCGACGTCCATCGCGAGCACCGCGTTGCCCTTCTGGGAGACGTTCATGCCGCGCACGCCGCTCGTGTCTCGGCCCATCGCGCGAACGACGGTCTCGTGGAAGCGCGAGGCCTGGCCGGAGCGGGAGACCATGAGGATGTCGTCGTGGCCGCTCGTCCGGCGCACCGCGATCAGCTCGTCGTCGTCACGGATGTTGATGGCGATGATGCCGTCGGCCTTGATCGGCGTGTTGTAGGCCATGAAGTCGGTCTTCTTCACGATGCCGTTGCGCGTGGCGAACACGAGGTACTTGCCCTCGGTGAAGTCGCGGGTGGAGAGCACGGACTGCACCCTCTC
>DATJTS010000175.1:0-23976 GCA_035503035.1 Solirubrobacteraceae bacterium | reverse complement strand
GCCTGCTCGATGAGCGCGCGACGCTCTACCTGATCGGTGACGCGAAGGCCTCCAAGCTGCTGCGCCCGATCTTCCTCGCGCTGCTCTCCGAGGTGGTCGACCGCGCCTACGAGCGCGCGACCCTGGCGGGCGGGCGGCTCGCGCTGCCGCTGCTGCTGTGCCTGGATGAGGCCGGCAACGTCGCGCCGCTGCCCAACCTCGCCGAGGTCGCCTCGACCGCGCCGAGCCACAACATCCAGCTGGTCTCGATCTTCCACGATCTCGCCCAGGCGCGCAGTCGCTACGGCGGTCAGGCCGAAACCGTCGTGAACTCCCATCGGGCACGGATGCTGCTTCCCGGCGTCGCCGACCTGGAGACGCTGCGGTACTTCTCGTCGCTGGCGGGCGAGGAGGAGGCGCGAGAGGTGACGCGGACGCGTGGCGGAGGCGGCGAGGGCCGCACGACCGGACATCGGCGCCGGCCGCTGATCGCACCCGAGGCACTGCGCCAGCTCGAGCCGGGCGAGGCACTGCTGCTCTACGGCCGGATCCCGCCGGTGCGCCTGCGCTTGCGGATGTGGTTCGCCGATCGCCGACTGCGTCGGCTTGCGCAGGGGGTGCCGCCGCCCGATGTCCAAGTGAGAGAGACGAGAGGAGGAGCAGATGAGCTGGTCCGACGGTGACGAATGGCCCTCCGACCCCTACGGCGAGGGCGGGCGGGACGACGGGGGCTGGGACGAGGACGTTCCCCAGCGATGGCCGCTCACCTGGCGCGGGCTGCTGCCGCGCGAGCGCTGGCTGTGGTTCGAGCGGTTGTGGAGCGATGTCTGCACCTTGCGCGAGCGCTACCGGCTGGCGGTGCGCTCGGAGTGGTGGGCCGACGAGGTGCAGGTCGAGGTGCTCGCCGCGCTGGCCGCATGGGTCGAGCGCTACGACACGGGCGAGTGGGACGATCCACCGGGGAAGCTCTCGCTGCTGTTCGACCTGGAGCGGGTGGCGGCCGCGCTGCGCGACGGGATCGATCCGTTCCACCCCGACCGCGACCGGATGGCGTTCGTGCGCCATCTCGTCGACATCGGCTGTCAGCCGCCGCCGGGGAAGCGGCTCGATGTCAGCTGAACGGAAGGCGCGATACGGTCTGCGCGCGGCGCCGAGCACCGAGGCGGGACCGCCGCGTCTCCGGGCGCGGCTCCCTCTCCGGGGGATCCCCGGGGGTCAGACGAGACCTCGTCCAGTGCATCGCGAGCCAAAGCGGTGCATCCCAAGGGAGGCACTTCCAGGCACGCACGACCAGAGCAGTCGGGCTCGGCGCCGCCACGACCGGTCACGAATCGTCGATCATCTGCGACGTGTACAACGAGAGCGAGCGCCGCCAGATCGCCGATGCCCTCACGCGCGCGTTTCTCGACGGGCGCTGGCGCGCCGACGATCTCGCCGAACGTGGCGCCGGTGTGCTCGATCCGCGGCCGACATGGATCGAGCTGCTGTCGTTCGCCACGGTCGCGCTCACGCGCTCAACGCCGACGGTGCACGAGCGCGCCCGCGTCCAGGCGTTCATCGAGGGCTGGCTGGCCGATCGCCCCGACACCGGCGAGCGGGCGCCGCAGGTCATCGCGCTGCTCGAACCTGGCGTGCAGCGTTCCGGTCCCGTACGGCGCCGCGTCATCGCGCGGGGGTTCCCGATCGCGGAGATCGAGACAGTCGCCGACCTGGCGGAGCGACTGGAGCTCGACGGCGGACAGCTGGCCTGGCTGGCGGACGTGCGCGGCATGGAGCGCTACGCACCGGACGAGCGGCTGCGCAACTACCGCTACCGCTGGGTGCCGCGCCGCAGCGGACTGCCGCGGCTGATCGAGGCGCCCAAACTGCGGCTGAAGGAGGTCCAGCGCTGGATCCTGCGCGAGATCCTCTCCGGCGTGCCCGCACACGACGCCGCGCACGGCTTCACGCGCGGGCGCTCGGCGATCACCCACGCGACGCTGCACTGCGGCCAGCCGGCGGTACTGTCGCTCGACCTGCGCGACTTCTTCCCGTCGATCCCAGCCGGTCGCGTATTCGGGATCTTCTGCACGCTGGGCTATCCGCGGCGGGTCGCGCACGTGCTCACCGGGCTGTGCACGAACGTCGCGGCGATCACCGCGTGGAACGCGCTGGCGCCGGGTGGCACCGACGACGGCGCCCGCTTCCGCCTGGGCCGCGCGCTCGCCACCCCCCATCTCCCCCAGGGCGCCCCGACCTCACCGGCGCTCGCCAACCTGGCCGCGTTCGGGCTCGACCGCCGGCTCACCGGACTCGGGACCAGGTTCGGTCTGCGCTACTCGCGCTACGCCGACGACCTCACCTTTTCCGGCCCCGCGCTGGGTGGAAAGCGGAGCGCCGCAGTCGCGCAGTACGCCGCCCGCATCGCCCGCGAGGAGGGGTTCGCGCTGCAGCCGCGCAAGTCGCGGCTGCGCACCTCGGCCCGGCGACAGCTCGTCACCGGCGTCGTGGTCAACGCCCACCCCAACCTCGCGCGCGATGAGTACGACCGGCTGCGGGCGACGCTGCACCGGCTGACGCTCGATGGTCCCCCCGCCGACGAGGGGGTCGACCTCCGCGCTCAGATCCGCGGCCGCGTGGCGTGGGCGGAGTCGCTCAACCCGGGGCGGGGTGTGAAGCTGCGCCGGCTGTATGACCGGATCGAGTGGGACGGCCCGCACGGAGACGCCGGCCCCCACAGGGAGGCCGGCGTCGGTTGAGACGGTTCGCCGGGCCCGCGGTCGGCGGGCCCGGCGTCATCTGTGCGTGGGGTATCTCGTTTTTCACCCCCACCGGGGGTGAATCGAGAACCGCCGATCAGACGGTCGCGGGCTGCGCGACGGTGAGCTCGATCCGGGGAGCCTCGCCGTCGGTCTCGACGTCGGCGGCCCGCGCGTGGTCGCCCTCGCCGAGCCGGCCGTCGAGGATCGCCTTGGTGAGCTCGCGCTCGAGCGTGCGGCGAACGTGGCGCCGCAGCGGACGGGCACCGAACTCGGCGTCGAAGCCCTCGGCGGCGAGGCGGGCGATGAGCTCCGGCGCGACCTCGAGCGTGACACCGCGCTCGTCCAGCAGGCGCTGGGCGATCCCGGCCACGATCAGTCCGCCGATCTCCTCGATCTGATTCTCGGTGAGCGCCGAGAAGACGACGAGCTCGTCGATCCGGTTCAGGAACTCCGGCAGGAACGCCCGCTTGGCCGCGGCGAGCATCCGCTCACCGGCAGGATCCGCGGGGGATGCGCTCTCACCGGCGACCGGGGCGAACCCGATCGGCCGCTTGGCCTCGCCGGCGCCCAGGTTGGAGGTCATGACGATCACGGTGTTCGTGAAATCGACCGTCCGGCCCTCGCCGTCGGTGAGACGCCCGTCGTCGAGCACCTGCAACAGCACGTTCCAGACCTCGGGATGGGCCTTCTCGATCTCGTCGAGCAGCACCACCGAGTAGGGGCGGCGGCGGACCGGCTCGGTGAGCTGGCCACCATCGCCGTACCCGACGTACCCGGGCGGTGAGCCGATCAGACGCGCGACCGTGTGAGGCTCGCGGTACTCGGACATGTCGACGCGAACCAGCGACTTCTCGGTCGCGAACAACCGCTCCGAGAGGGCCTTGACCAGCTCGGTCTTGCCGACGCCGGTCGGGCCGAGGAACAGGAACGACCCGAGCGGCCGATCGGGCTCCGCGAGTCCCGCACGGGCATGGCGGATCGTCTCGGCGACGGCCGAGACGGCCGTGTCCTGGCCGATCACGCGACGGTGCAGATCGTCCTCCAGCGAGCCGAGCCGCTCGAGCTCGGCGGCCACCAGCTCGCCGACGGGGATGCCGGTGCGGGCGGCCACGACCTCGGCGATCTGCTGCTCTGAGACGATCAGCGCCGCGTCCTCGCGCTCGGCGACCTCGGCCGGCCGGTTGTCCAGCTCGGCCTGCAACCGCTCGATGCGCTGCTTGATCTCGCCGGCCTCCTCATAGGCCTCGGCGTCGACAGCCGCCTGCTTCTCGGCCGACAGATGCTCGATCTCGGTCCGGATCCGGTCCGCCTCCGAGCGCCCCGCGGGGCTCGACAGCCGTAGTCGTGCCGACGCCTGGTCGATCAGGTCGATCGCCTTGTCGGGCAGGCGGTACTCGCTGATGTAGCGGTCCGAGAGCCGAGCGGCGGCCTCGAGCGCCTCATCGGCGATCTCGACGTGGTGATGATCCTGGTACTGCGCACGCAGGCCGGTGAGGATCGCGACGGTGTCCTGCACCGACGGCTCCTCCACCATCACCGGTGAGAAGCGCCGGGCCAGGGCGGCGTCGCGCTCGATCGAGCGGTACTCGGCCAGCGTGGTGGCGCCGACCATCCGCAGCGCCCCGCGGGCCAACAGCGGCTTGAGGATGTTGGCGGCGTCCATCGCGCCTTCGGCAGCACCCGCGCCGAGCACGGTGTGCAACTCATCGACGAACAGGATCACCCTGCCGTCGGCGGCGACGACCTCGTCGAGCAGGGTCTTCAGCCGCTGCTCGAAGGCGCCACGGTATTGCGAGCCGGCGATCATGCCGGCGAGGTCGAGCGCGACCACGCGCACGTCTCGCAGGGTCTCCGGTACATCGCTTGAGGCGACGCGCAGCGCGAGGCCCTCGGCGATCGCCGTCTTGCCCACGCCCGCCTCGCCGATCAGCGCGGCGTTGTTCTTGCGTCGGCGCGCGAGCACCTCGATCACCTGGGCGATCTCGAGCTCACGTCCGATCACGGGGTCGATGCGACCGCGGCGCGCCTCATCGGTGAGGTCACGGCCGAACTCATCGAGCGCCGGGGTCTGCGACTGCTTCTCGGTCACCTGCCGCTGACGCACCGAAGGGCCGACGCCGGCGCCACGCGGACCACTCGACGCAAGCCGCCCAAACGGCGAGTCGGCACCCTGCTGGGCGGCGATCGCCTCACGGGCGCAGCGCTCGCATACGAGCCCCGCCCGGCGCCCGCCGCCACCGGCGAACATCACCTGGACGACGCCCGGACGCTCACCGCACACGTCACAAAGCGGTGCGGAAGTGTTGTGCTGGGTTTCAAAATCCACGAGTATCAATCTCCAATCTGCAAAGACATAACATCTTAGTCTTGGCGTAGCAGATGTTAGCTCTTAGTTCGATGCCTGTCAAACAACTGTAGGCATGGGCTTTTCCGGCGCCACCGGGCCGCATATCCTCGGCGGATGGCCATCGATGAAGCAAGCGCCGGAGACGGCCGCGGCGGGTTGTTCCCACTCGGCGCGGCGGTGACGCTCGAGCAGCTCGACGCCGATCCGCACCCGGTGCACCACCGGCTGCGGGAGAGCGAGCCGGCGTCGTGGCTGCCCGCCCTCGACGGCTGGCTGGTCACCTCGCACGCGCTGGCCGCGGCGGCGATGCGCGATGCGGAGGCGTTCACGGTCGACGACCCGCGGTTCACCACCGCCCGCGTGATCGGGCCGAGCATGCTGAGCCTGGACGGCGCCGACCACGACCGCCATCGCGCGCCGTTCACCGGCCCGTTCCGCGCGGCCTCGGTCTCGGCTCGCTTCGGCGAGCCCGCGGCCGTGCAGGCGCGTGAGCTGGTCGCTGGGCTCGCCCCGCTGGGCGCGGGCGAGCTCCGGCGCGGCTTCGCAGGACCGATGGCCGCGGCGATCGTCTCGGTGTCGCTCGGCATGGGCGGTGAGGAGACCGCCGACGTGCTGCGCTGGTACGACGCGATCGTGGCCTCGGTGACCGCCCTGAGCTCCGGTGGGCTGGCCACCGCCGAGGGCGCGGCGGCGTTCGGGGCGCTCCGGGGACGGCTGCAGCCGGCGATCTCCGGCGTCACCGGCGACTCACTGCTCGCGGCCGCGGCGCACGCCTCCCCCGGGGGCGCCCGCTCGCTGAGCGACGACGAGATCGCCTCCAACGCAGCGGTCCTGCTGTTCGGTGGGATCGAGACGACCGAGGGGATGATCGCCAACGCGGCGTTGGAGATCCTCTCGCGCCCGGGCGAGCTCGAGCGCGTGCGGGCCGATCCATCGGCGCTCGACGCGGTCATCGATGAGTCGCTGCGGCTGGAACCCGCTGCTGCGGTGATCGACCGCTACGCCACCCGCGACGTGGTCCTGGGCGAGGCGCAGATCGCGGGCGGGGACCTCGTCCGGCTGTCGCTGGCCGGAGCGGGCCGCGACGCGGCGGTGTTCCCCGACCCCGACCGCTATGACCCAGCGCGGCCGAACCTCCGCCGCCATCTGGCGTTCGCGGCCGGACCCCACGTCTGCGTGGGTATCCACCTCGCGCGACTCGAGGCGCGCGCGGCACTGACCGAACTGCTCGAGCTGCCCGGCCTGCGGCTCGATCCGGACCAGCCGGCCGAGGTGCGCGGCCTGGTGTTCCGCAAGCCGGTCGCGCTCCACGCGCGGTGGGAGGCGGCCGGCTGAGTCAGGCCGCGGTGACCGGCAGCGTCCGTGCGTAGGAGACGAGGCGCGTCTCCACCAGCCGGTGCAGGGCGAAGCCGATCGGTTCAGGGACCATGGCCAGCGTGGGCTTCTCGAAGTCGAGCTGGAGCTGGCAGTAGGTCGAGGGGGCGGTCATCGACGGGCGGCCGCCGAGGATCGTGTTCATCGTCTTGTGGACGTGGCCGGCGATCGTGCCGCAGACCTGGGGGTGGTCGGCGATGAGGCGGGCGATCGCGTCACGGGCGTCGTCGGCGAGCGCATAGCAGTCCATGCCGGGCACGCCGGTGAGGAACGGCGGGTGATGCATCGCGAGCACCGTGGGGACCTCCGGGCGCGCGGCAAGCTCGCCTCCGATCCAGTCGAGTCGCTCGCCGTCCAGATCGCCGGCGGCCTCGCCACCGGGGATCGTCGTATCGAGCATCAGTATCCGGAGGCCCTCCAGCTCGATCGGATACTGGATCGACTCGCCGCCCTGGCCACCCACGTCGAAGTGGCGGCGCAGCGCCGCACGATCGTCGTGATTGCCGGGGAGCACATGCAGCGGAACGACGAGCTCCTCCCTGATGACGGCCGCCAGCCGCGCGTAGTCCTCCTCGTCCCCGCCGGCCGTCAGATCGCCGGTCAGGAGGGCCACGTCCGGGCGCTGAGGCAGCCCGCGCACGACCTCGAGCACTGCCCGCAAGGTGTCAACCGGGTCGCCCGGCGCCCAATTCGCTCCGATGTGTGGATCGGTGAGCTGGAGGATCGTTGCGGCCACGAAGCGTTACTCGGAGCCGCGCGCGACCATCACCGAGGTCGCCTTCACCGTGGCGGTCGCCTCAACACCGGGCGCGAGCCCGAGTTCCTCGACCGAATCGCGGGTGACCGCCGCGGTGATCAGGAACGGGCCCGCCTCGATCTCGACGAGCGCCATCACCCCGTCGACCTCGACCGAGCGCACGACGCCCGGCATACGGTTGCGCGCCGAGAACGAGCCACCGGTCGCGTGCCGGGGCTGGCGCCGCCGGCTCAGACGGCGGACCTCGTCGGCCGAGACCATTCGGCGGTTGCGGTCGTCACGGACGGTCGCGAGCTTGCCGGCACGGTCCCAGCGCCGCAGGGTGTCGGCGCTGACCCCGATCGCGGCGGCAGCTTCGCCGAGGGTGAGATGCGTCTCCATAGCCCAAACATCGCACAACGGTCCGTTGACGACAACGCCATGCGGATTCAGTCAGACTCCGAGCGCCAATCTGCAGCGCTCGAGAGGAGCACCCGATGAAGCTCAGTGCCCGTAACCAGCTGGCCGGGACCGTCACGGAGATCCGCCGGGGAGAGGCGATCGCCAACGTCGTGCTCGACGTCGCCGGGCAACGGCTCGTCTCCTCGATCACCGTCGAGGCGGTGGAGCAGCTCGGGCTCGCGCCCGGCACCCAGGTGACCGCGGTGGTCAAGGCCTCCGACGTCATCCTGGCGGTCGACTGATGGCGCTCCACGCCCGCCACCAGAAGCGACCGCACAACCGCGATTTCCGGATCGGCTCGTCGGGCGGAAGGACGGTCGAGCTGCCGGTCGACACCCTCGCGACCGAGGGGATGGGGACCGAGGACGCCTACGAGCTGATCCGCGCCGCGTTGCTGCTGGACGGTCAGTCGCGACTCAACCTGGCGACGTTCGTGACCACGTGGATGCCGGCGCTCGGAGCCAGGCTGATGGCCGAGACCGCCGACAAGAACATGATCGACAAGGACGAATACCCGGAGACGGCCGAGATCGAGACCCGCTGCGTCAACATCCTCGCCGACCTGTGGAACTCGCCGGAGGCGGATTCGGCGACCGGTTGCTCGACCACCGGCTCCAGCGAGGCGGCGATGCTCGCCGGAATGGCGCTCAAGTGGCGCTGGCGCGCGCGGCGTGAGGCGGCGGGCAAGGATGCGTCCCGGCCGAACCTCGTGATGGGCGCCAACGTGCAGGTGTGCTGGGAGAAGTTCTGCCGCTACTGGGAGGTCGAGCCGCGGCTGGTCCCGATGGAGGGCGACACCTTCCACCTGACCGCGGAGCGGGCGGTCGCCCAGTGCGATGAGAACACGATCGGCGTGGTGGCGATCCTCGGTTCGACGTTCGACGGGAGCTACGAGCCGGTCGCCGAGATCGCGGCGGCGCTCGACGAGCTCGAGCAGACGAAGGGGATCGACATCCCGGTCCACGTCGACGGCGCCTCGGGTGGGTTCGTCGCGCCGTTCCTGGACCCCGATCTGGTGTGGGACTTCCGCCTGCCACGGGTGCAGTCGATCAATGCCTCAGGCCACAAGTACGGCCTCGTCTACCCGGGCGTCGGGTGGGCGGTGTGGCGCGACAAGTCCGCGCTGCCCAAGGAGCTGATCTTCGACGTCAACTATCTCGGCGGCCACATGCCGACGTTCGCGCTCAACTTCAGCCGCCCCGGCAGCGAGGTCGTCGCGCAGTACTTCATGTTCATGAGCCTCGGCCGCGCGGGCTACGTCAACATGCTCGGGTCGCTGCGCGAGATCGCGCAGCGGATCTCCGGTGCGATCGCGGATCTCGGCCCCTACCGGCTGATCACCGACGGCTCGCAGCTGCCCGTGTTCGCGTTCGCGCTCAAGGACGAGATCAAGAACTACACCGTGTTCGACGTCTCCGACCGGCTGCGCGAGCGGGGCTGGCTGGTGCCGGCCTACAGCTTCCCGGAGAACCGCCAGGACCTGAGCGTGCTGCGGATCGTCGTCCGCGCGGGGATGCACCTGGAGATGGCCGCCGAGCTGGTCGCCTCGCTGCGCGAGAAGACCGAGCAGCTGCAGTCGCTGGACGGTCCGCTGCCGCACGCGATCGCCTCGAGCACCCAGGCCTTCGCCCACTGACCGACAGCGATGCCGACCGTCGTCGGGCTCGACATCGGCGGCTCGGGAGCGCGCGGTCGGCTCGTCGTCGACGGCTCGGTCGCGGCAGAGGCGAGCGCCGGAAGCGCGAGCCCTGCGGCCGCCGGCCTGGACGGCGCCGAGGCCAACCTGCGGTCTCTGCTCGGCTCGCTGCGACGCGCGCACCCGGGCGCGATCGACGCGGTCTGCGCGGGCGCGGCGGGCAGTGGCGCCGCCCCCACCCGCGCGTGGCTCACCCGCCGGCTTGCCGATCTCACCGGGGCGACCCGCGTCTCGGTCGTCGATGACGGCGAGCTCGTGCTCCCCGCCGCCGGTTATGCGATGGGGATCGCGATCGTCTGTGGAACGGGTTCGATCGTCCACGGCAGGGGTCCTGGAGGCAGCGCGCGAGCGGGCGGCTGGGGCTGGCTGCTCGGGGACGAGGGCGGCGGCTACGCGCTCGTGCGCGGCGCGCTGCGCACGCTGCTCGCGCGCCGGGACGCGGGCGAGCCGGCCGGACCGCTGGGCGACGCGCTGATCGGCGAAGAGACGCTCGACCGGCTGCTGGCCGACTTCTATGCCGACCCGCGGCCCGAGCGGTGGGCCGCCCACGCTCCGGCCGTTCTCGCCTGCGGGGACGGGGCGGTCGCCGAGCTGGTCGGCGCCGGGGCGCGGACCGTCGTGGCGGCGGCTGCCCCACTGGCCCGGCGGGTGGGATTGGAGCGGGCACCGGTGGTGCTCGCCGGCGGGCTCACCCCGCAGAGCACGGTGCGTGCCGCACTGGAGTCGGCACTGGCGGCGGCGCTGCCCGAGTGGCCGATCGAGCTGCTCCGAGAGCCGCCGGTGGCCGGCGCGGTCGCGCTGGCCCTCCAGACGGCCGGCGATTCAAGGCTGCAGTAGCGAGAGCGCCTCGCTCACCTCGCCCCCCACGGAGCCGAGCGCCTCGCGGCACCGTTCCTCGGACTCGCCGGTGAGCTCGACGAGGAGCCCGACCGAGCGCTCACGGAGCTTCTGGTTGGTCGGCCTCAGCCCGACCATCAGATTGGAGCGCGTCCGCCCGAGCCCCACCATGAGCGCGGTCGAGAACGCGTTCAGCGCGAGCTTCTGCGCGGTCGCGGCCTTCATGCGGGTCGACCCGGCGACGGCCTCGGGCCCCGTGTCAAGGCAGAGGACCAGCTGGGCGGCGGACGCCAGCGGAGCGGAGGGGTTGGAGGTGAGCAGTGCGGTGAACGCGCCGGCCTGCCCGGCCCGCTCGAGCGCCCCACCGACGTATGGCGTGCGGCCGGACGCGGTGAGTCCGACGGCGACGTCTCGCGCACCGATCTGGGCTGCGTCCCTCGCCCCCTCCGCCGGGTCGTCCTCCAGCCCCTCCACGGCGACCCGGAGCGCCGCGTCCCCACCCGCGAGGTGCCCGACCACCAGGTCGTCCGGGATGCCGTAGGTCGGGATCAGCTCGACCGCGTCGATCAGACCGACCCGGCCGGAGCTGCCGGCCCCGAAGTAGTGGACGCTGCCGCCGGCGCGCACCGCGCCGAGCGCCTTGTCCACCAGCGTGGCGAGGTCGGGCAGGACCGCTCGCACCGCCGCCGGAACGCGCGCGTCCTCGTCGTTGATGCGACGCAGCACCTCGAGCGCCGGCAGCCGGTCGATGTCGGCGGTGTGCGGGTTGCGTTCCTCGGTCGGGGAGGAGAAGTCCGGACCCACGATCAGATGAGCTCCGCGAGCCGCCGGCCGGCCGCCTCCAGCTGCTCGGCGTTCGTCGCCTCCAGGACGCGCTCGAGATCGAGCACGCGGGCGCCCATCGCATCGAGCTCGCGCGTGCCGCAGACGACGTGGCAGGGAACGCCGCCCTGACGCGCGCGAGTGGCGACCTCGGAGACGAGCTTGCCGACCAGTGATTGCTCGTCGAGCCGTCCTTCGCCGGTGATCACGCAGCGGGCGACGCGCATCCGTGGGTCGAAGCCGACCGCGTCGAGCACGAACGCGGCGCCCGGGACGAGCTCGGCGTTGAATGCCGCCCACAGTCCGCCGGACAGGCCGCCGGCGGCGCCGGTCATCTCGCGGCCGCGGGGATCGCGCCCGGTCCTGGCGTGCAGCGAGCGGGCGCGGTCGGCGAGACGCCGGGTGAGCCGGCGCACGTCGTCGGGCCCGGCGCCCTTCTGGGGCCCGAACACCCGCGCCGCATCCTCGTACGGGGTGCGCACGTCGCAGAGCACGACCAGCCGCGCGCCGTCCAGGCCGCCCGCGTCGCGCAGCGCGTCGATCGCGCCGGTGCCGCCGTCGGTGGTGGCGCTCCCGCCGACCCCGAGGTGCACGGTCCGCGCGCCCGCCCCGACGGCGGCCGCGATCAGCTCGCCCGTGCCGTAGGTCGAGGCCGCCCACGCGTCGCGCTCGCCCGGCGCCACCAGGTGCAGTCCGCTCGCCGCGGCGGTGTCGACGAACGCGTCGCGGCCGGCCAGCATGAGCGTCGCCTCTCGCTCGCGCCCGAGCGGGTCGTGCGCGGTGACGGTGACCGGCTGCCCGCCATGGGCGGCGGCCAGCGCGTCCATCGTCCCCTCGCCGCCGTCGGCGAGTGGGCAGCGGTCGACCGGTCGGCCCCCCTCCTCCAGGCCACCGGCGATCGCGTCCGCGACCTCGGCAGCGGTGAAGGTGCCCTTGAACGAGTCGGGGGCGACCAGGATCGTCTCGGGGACACCGCGCATGGGCGGCTCAGTATCGCGGGCGCGTATCGCGCGCGCCCGGACGGCCGGGCGCGAGGCGGTGGCGCGCGGCGGATCCGTCATGCTGTGCGCGGTGCCCGACTACGAGCTGATCGAGGCCGGCGACCGCGAGGTCAGGATCTCCAGCGCTGACCGGGTCGTGTTCCCGGAGGCCGGCGTCACCAAGCGCGGACTGATCGAGTACCACCTGGCGGTTGCCGAGCCGCTGCTGCGCGGGCTGCGCGATCGGCCGACGCACCTCAAGCGGTTTCCGCGCGGCGTCGCGGCCGAGCCGTTCTTCCAGAAGCGGATTCCTGACTCGGCGCCCGAGTGGCTGCAGACGACGACGGTGACGTTCCCGAGCGGGCGCACGGCACGGGAGCTGTTGCCCAACGACACGGCGACGCTGGTGTGGGGAGTGAACCTCGGCGTCGTCGACTGGAACCCGTGGCAGGTGCGGCTGCCCGACCTCGACCATCCCGACGAGCTGCGCGTCGACCTCGACCCGACCCCCGAGGCCAGCTGGGATGACGTCCGCCGCGTCGCGCTCGTCTGCGGCGAGGTGCTGCGCGACCACGGCCTGGTCGGCTTCCCCAAGACGAGTGGTTCCCGCGGGATCCATGTCTACGCGCGAGTGCAACCCGAGCACGATTTCGTCGCCGTGCGCCGGGCGGCGCTGGCCCTCGCCCGCGAGGTCGAGCGCC
The DNA here is from genome assembly GCA_035503035.1 of Solirubrobacteraceae bacterium. Classification (GTDB taxonomy): domain Bacteria; phylum Actinomycetota; class Thermoleophilia; order Solirubrobacterales; family Solirubrobacteraceae; genus Palsa-465. Next base: position 11,301 of record DATJTS010000175.1, on the reverse strand, counting down.
GCGCGCCGGGCCTGGCCACCGCGAGCTGGTGGAAGGAGGAACGGGGCAACGGCGTGTTCGTCGACTTCAACCAGAACATCCGCGATCGGACTTTGGCGAGCGCCTACAGCGTCCGTCCGACCCCCGACGCCCGGGTCTCCACGCCGCTGACCTGGGACGAGGTTCCGGATGTCGAGCCGGCCGAGCTGCGGATCGACACCGTCCCGGACCTGGTCGCACGACGCGGCGACCCGGCCGCCTCGATCGACGCGGAGGCGGGGTCGCTTGACCGGCTGCTGGAGCTCTCGCGCGTGGACGAGGAGGAGCGCGGGTTGGGGGATGCGCCGTGGCCGCCCCACTTCCGCAAGCAGGAGGGGGAGCCGCGGCGGGTGCAGCCGAGCCGGGCGCGGCGGGAGTGAGCCTCGACTGCTGGCTTCGGTGGCGTTTGGGATCGTTGTGAGGTTCGCGAGGTAGCGCAAGGGGTCCCACTCCGTGTGCCCCCCGACGGGGGACCACTGCCGAGGGCGCCGTTTTCGCCCACGCGCCGGTCGGGCGGGGCCATGGTGGGCGGAAAGGGCGTGTGGGGTGCCGAAACGTCCCGCGCGTCCGTCGGCTACTGAACCTCTGGGCAGAAGTGGCGTCTGGGATGCCGAAAGCGCCCGTGGGGCGGTTCGGCCGGGGGACGCGTGGGCGATTGTGGCCTCCCCGCGCACCCGCTGGCCCACCCCGGCCCTCCCCGCGGCGCCTGGCCGACCCGCGCCGACCCAGAGTCCCCCTCTGGCACGAGGTCGTGCACAGATACGGTCCCGCCCGCCCCGACCTCATCGCCCAGCAGCGCGCACGGCGACGGCAGTCACAGCAGCGCCACCACCGAAACACGGACGCCAAGCAACTGCGGGCGCTGCTTGACGGCCGACACCGGGCGCGCTACCTCGCGAACCCCACAAACAACGGCTAGATGAAGTCGTTCCCCGTCAACACGTAGACAAAGGGCACAAAGGGGACGATGCAGGCGATCCCCCAGGTGACCTTGGCGATCAGGCCCATGTCGCGCTTGAAGGGCAGCGTGATCCAGATGAGCAGGACCGCGAGCGGGTGAAGGATGCAGAGGAGGAGCTCGATGATGCGTTTCATAGGTGTCTGTTACCCGGGTCGCAGGTTCACTGGTCCATCTGTTCGAGCAGGCACTCGCGGGGCGCCTTGTCCTCCCGCCAGCGGACGATCTTGGTGCCGTGGCGGATGCGGCCGTCGGAGACGTGGTCGTAGCTGACCTCGACGACGAGCTCGGGGCGCAGGCCGACCCACTCCATGTCCTCCTCGCTCTTCCAGCGGCTGGGGTCGCCGTGGCCGCGATCGCCGCTCTCGTAGGGCTCCAGGCGGTCACGCAGGGCGCGCTTCTCGCTGGGGCGGATGCCCGAGGAGTGGCCGACGACGCGGAGCTTGCCATCGGGCGCATACAAAGCGAGGATGAGCGAGCCCACGGTGTCCTTCTCCTTGCCGGGCCGGTAGCCGAGGACGACGGCGTCGAGGGTGCGCAGCCGCTTGATCTTCACCATCCCCCGACGGGCACCCGGCCGGTAGGGGGCGCCGAGCTCCTTGGCGACGACACCTTCCCCGTGCTGGAGCCACGGCTCGGTCTGGGCGGGGTCGGAGGTCCAGGGCGTGAGGTCGATGCGCTCCCGCTCACCCAACTCCTCAAGCGCCGCTCGGCGCGCTGAGAGTGGGAGCTCGAGCAGCAGCTCGTCCTCACGGGCGAGCAGGTCGAAGGCGACGAAGCGCGCCGGGATCTGCTCGGCGAGCAACGCCACGCGCGAGGCCGCCGGGTGCAGCCGCTGCTGCAGCGAGCCGAAGTCCTGCTGGGCGACGTCCTCGGCGCCCTCCTTGGCGGCCATATCGATCACGATCTCGCCGTCGATCACGTAACGACCCGGCGAGAATTTCAACTCGGGGAAGTAGCGCAGCAGCGGGCGGCCGCTGCGCGACTGGATCTCGACCTCGTCGCCGTCGACGAACACGATCGCCCGGAAGCCGTCGTACTTGGGTTCGAACACCCACCCCTCCCCCGTCGGCAGCTCTCGCGCGGAGCGGGCGAGTTGCGGTTCGACGGGCGGGCTCAGCGGAAGCGACACGGCACGGCGATCCTACCCGCGCACCAACCGCGACGGAGGGACGCGACACCCTCCGTGACGGGGACGCAGAGGCGCGCCGGGTCGGCCTACCGCGCCGCGGCACCCCGCGCCGTGACCGGCGGGGCGGGCGGCCGCGGGGCCGTCACCTCTGGCTCGGCCCGAGGCAGACGCCGGCCGCGCAGCGAGCAGCCGCGCGTCTCCACCACTCCCCACAGGCCACAGGCGCCGATCACGCATGCCGCCATCAGGTAGTAGCCGGGCATCAGCTTGTTGTGGGTGGCGCCGACGAGCGCGTTGTTGATCGCGGGCGCGGTGCCACCGAAGGCGGCGGTCGCGATGTTGTACGAGATCGCCATCCCGGCGTAGCGGACGTGGGCCGGGAACATCGCGGGGAAGGTGGCGGAGATCGTGCCCAGCTGCAGCACGAACACCAGCCCGAGCACGACGAAGCCGACGATGGCGAGCGCCAGCCCCTGCGACATCAGCCAGAACATCGGCACGGCGAGGACGAACAGGGCGCCGATCGAGAACCACCAGCACGGCTTGCGCCCGACGCGGTCAGACAGCATTCCGGCGAACGGGATCACCGCCATCATCCCCAACTGCCCGCTTGCGAGCACCAGGTTCGAGTCGCCGGTGCTCAGCCCGATCGTGTCCTGCAGGTACGTCGGGAGATAGGTGAGCAGCGTGTAGTCGGCGACGTTGAGGACGACGACCAGGCCGAACAGCTGCAGCATCGGCCGGCGGTAGTCACGCAACAGGTCGCGCAGGGCGCCCTTGGCCTCGGTCTCCTGCTCCCCGCGGGAGGTCAGGTCACGGAAGCACGGGGTGTCCTCCAGGCGCATCCGCAGGTAGAGGCCGACCGCGCCGAGCGGCCCGGCGGCGAGGAACGGGATCCGCCACGCCCAGTGGTCGAGCGCAGCACTGCCGAACACAAGGTTGATCAGCGCCGTGAGCGCCAGCGCGCCGGTGAAGCCGGTGAGCGTGCCGAACTCCAGGAATGATCCCCAGAAACCGCGCCGCCGGTCAGGGGCGTACTCGGCGAGGAACGTCGCCGCGCCGCCGTACTCCCCGCCGGTGGAGAACCCCTGGACGACGCGGAGCAGGATGAGCAGCACCGGCGCCCAGACACCGACGGACCCGTAGGTCGGGATGACGCCGATCAGCACCGTCGACAGCGACATCAACAGGATCGTGGCCACGAGCACGCTCTGGCGGCCGACACGGTCGCCGAGCGGCCCCCAGACGATGCCGCCAAGCGGCCGCAGCACGAATGAGACCGCGAACACAAGCAGCGATCCAAGCGTCGCGTGGGGTCCGGGGAAGAAATTGCGCCCGATCTGGGTAGCGAGGTACGAGTACACCCCGTAGTCGAACCACTCGGTCGCGTTGCCCATCGCGGCGGCCGCGGTGGCGCGGCGCAGGAGCGATGGAGATGGCGCCGCCGGCTCAGCGCCGACCGCGTTGGCGGACGTGGACGTCACGCGCTCTCCCTTCCCTCGGGTCACGGGCCTCGGCCTGGATTCCAAGACCCCGTGAATTCATCATATCATCTGATGTTGGTACGATTCCAACATGGTCGCGGAGGAGACCTCGGTCACGCGGATCAATGGCTCGATGTCAGAGCGGCTGATCACGCTGCGGCGTGACCTCCATCGCCGTCCCGAGCTGTCCAATCACGAGCTGGCGACCGCTGCACGCATCGCCACGGAGCTCGGAGCGCTCGGTCTCACCGAGATCCGCCAGATCGCGGGCACGGGCCTGGCGGTCGACGTCTGCGGCGATTCCCGCGGGCCGCTGGTCGTCGTGCGCGCCGACATGGACGCGCTGCCGATCACCGAGGACACCCGGCTGCCGTTCGCGTCCGAGACACCGGGCGTGATGCACGCGTGCGGCCACGACGCCCACAGCGCGATGGCGGTCGGCGCCGCGAGCCTCGCGCTCGACCGGCCACCGGCGGGCACCTTGCGCTTCGTCTTCCAGCCGGCCGAGGAGGCCGAGCCGCTCGGCGGCCGGCGAGTGGTGGCCGAGGGAGCTCTCGACGGGGCGATCGCCGCGATCGCACTCCACGTCCATCCGAGCCTGCCGACGGGAACGGTCGGCCTGCGCGCCGGTCCCAGCATGGCCTCCTCCGACGAGTTCACGATCACCGTGACCGGCCGCGCGGGACACGTCGGGTGGCCCCACGAGGCGGTCGACGCGATCGCGGCCGCCACCGCGATCGTCGTCGAGCTGCAGACGATCGTCAGCCGCCGCACCGACCCGCGCACGCCGATCACCGTCCACGTCGGCCGGATCGAGGGCGGCAGCGCAGGCAACGTCGTCGCCGACACCGTCGTCATGACCGGCACGATTCGCGCGCTCTCCGCCGGCGCGCGAGCACGCGCCCATGAGCTGGTCGGCGAGGTTGCGAGCGCAGTCGCCGCTGCCCACGGCGCGCGCGCCGAGGCCGAGGTCGTCAGCGGAGAGCCTCCGCTCGACAACCACCCGTCCGTGATCGACGCGTTCGCCGCGGCCGCGGCCACGGGGTCCGTGCGCCGCCTCCCGCAGCCGACGATGAACTCCGAGGACTTCGCCTTCTACACCGAGCGGGTGCCCGCCGGCATGGCGTGGCTCGGGGTGGGCGGCGAGGACGCGGCGCCACTGCATCACCCGCGGTTCACGATCGACGAAGCCGCCCTGCCGATCGGCGCGGCGCTGCTCTACGACACCGCCTGTGCGCTGCTCGCCGCACCTCCGGAGCTGGATCGCCGATGAGCGAGCTGTTCGGCCGGGCGGAGTACGACGCGCGGCTGCGCCGCACGCGCGAGCGGATGTCGGCGCAGGGCCTTGACGCGCTCGTCGTCGTCGAGCCGGCGAACCTGTACTACCTCACCGGCTACGACGCGTGGTCGTTCTACACCCCTCAGGCGCTCGTCGTCCCGCTGGAGGGCGAGCTGCTGCTGTTCACGCGCGCGATCGACGCGCCCGGCGCACTGATGACCACCTCGCTGGCGGCCGAGCAGGTCATCGGGTTCCCCGACGACTACGTCCAGCAGCCCGGCCGCCATCCGTTCGACGTGCTCGCGGCGGAACTGAGCGAACGGGTCAGGCCCGGCGCCCGGATCGGGCTGGAGAGCGACGCGTACTACTTCAGCTCTCGAGCCGACCAGGCACTGCGCTTCGGGCTGAGCGGCGTCACGTTCGTGGACTCCGGCGAGCTCGTCAACTGGGTGCGAGTGGTCAAGTCGGCGGCTGAGCTGGAGGCGATGCGGCGCGCGGCCCGGATCGTCGAGCGCGTGATGGCGACTGCGATCGACGCCGTCGACGCGGGCATCCGGCAGTGCGACGCAGCCGCCGAGATCATGCGCGCGCAGGCCCGCGGCACCGAGGAGTGGGGCGGCGACTATCCCGCGATCGTGCCGATGATGCCCTCCGGTCCAGGCACGCGAACCGCCCACCTCACCTGGTCCGACGCGCCGTTCCGACAGGGCGAGGCGACCGTGATCGAGCTGGCCGCGGCCCACCGCCACTACCACTGCCCGATGGCGCGCACGGTCTTCCTCGGCACACCGCCGGCGAAGCTTCGTCGCACCAGCGAGGCGGTGATGGAGGGCCTCGAGGCCGCGCTGGACACGGTGAAACCGGGGGTGCGCTGTGAGGAGGTCGAGGCCGCCTGGCGCAGGACGATCGCACGCCACGGGCTGGAGAAGCCCTCACGGATCGGGTACTCGGTCGGGATCGGCTATCCACCCGATTGGGGCGAGCACACGCTCAGCCTGAGGCCGGGCGACCGCACCGAGCTCGCGCCCGGCATGACGTTTCACCTGATGCTCGGCATGTGGCTCGACGAGATCGGCCTCGAGCTCTCGGAGGTCGTCCAGGTGACCGACAGCGGCGCCGAGTGCCTGGCCCGCTTCCCCCGCGAGCTGGCGGTGAAGCGATGACCCGACCGCCGACCCTGGTGCTCGGGAGCGTCCGCGACGAGCTCAAGAGCGACCGCGTCGCCGCCGAGCTCGAGCGCCGGATCCTGTGCGGGGAGCTCGCCCCCGGGGACCGGTTGCCGACCGAGCCCGAGCTCGGCCAGATGCTCGGGGTGAGCCGGAGCGTCGTCCGGGATGCGATCCGCAGCCTGGTGGCGCGCGGCCTGGTGACCGTCCGCCAGGGCCAGGGGACGACCGTCGCCGCGCCGAGCGACGCGACGTTCGCCCACGCGCTGATCGCGCTGCTCGCACGCTCGGAGTTGACGATGGGCGACGTCGTCGACGCGCGCGCCGCGATCGAATGCAGCCTGGTGCCGATGGCGGCCGAGACCGTGACCGCCGAGGACCTGGCGGCGCTCGAGCTCGCCCAGGACGCGTTCGCCGCCGCGGTCATCGACGGCGACTGGGCACGAGCGCGCGAATCGCATCTGCAGCTCCACCTGGGGCTGCTCGACGCTCTGCACCGGCCGGCGCTCCAGTTGTTCCTCAAGCCGATGACCGAGATCATCGTGATCAGCTCGGCGCCGCCGCGGCTGGGGTCCCGCGAGGACTGGGAGGTGGAGACCCATCCGCCGATCATCGACGGCCTGCGCGCCCGAGATCCGGAGGCGGTCCGCGCGGCGATGGCCGCGTACTTCCGCCGGCTGGAGGGCACGCGCTACGAGGAGTTCCGAGCGCTGTCCTTCCGAGCGGTGTTCGCCGAGATTCCGTGGGCGCGGCCGTGAGCCCGATCCGCGAGCTCCCCCCGTTTGCCGCGCGCGCGAGCGGCATCACCGGGTCGGTGATCGACAGCAGCACCAGCCTGCTCGCCGCCCAGGAGCACGAGATCGTGCGCTTCGCGATGGGCAGTCCCGCCCCGGAGGCGATCCCGACGCAGGCCCTCGCGGAGATCGCGGACGAGGTGCTCGCCCACCCGGACGCGTATGACTACGGGCCGACCGAGGGCGAGCAGGCACTCCGGGCGCAGCTGCTGCAGACGAGCCCTCGGACTCACGCGCTCGGCCCAGAGGAGCTGCTCATCACCAGCGGCGGCATGCAGGGGCTCGACCTGGCCTGCAAGCTGTTCGTCGACCCCGGCGACCGCGTCGCCGTCGAGGCCCCCACCTACACGAACGGGACGGCGGTGATCACCGGCTACGGAGGCGAGCTGCTCGAGGTCGATGTCGACGAGGACGGACTCGACGTCGCAGCGCTGCGCGAGCTGTGCGGCACCCAACCGCCGAAGCTCATCTACGTCATCCCGACCTTTCAGAACCCGAGCGGCGTGACGCTCTCGCAGGCACGCCGCCTTGAGCTGATCGAGCTGGCCGAGCGCTGGGGCGCCGTGATCCTGGAGGACGACCCGTACCGGGACCTGCGCTTTGACGGGGAACCGCTGCCGGGGCTGCGCACGCTCGCCGCGGGCAGCGACGCGACGGTGATCTCGGTCCATACGTTCTCCAAGGTGCTCGCCCCGGGCCTGCGCGTGGGATGGGTCGACGCAGACGCTGCGGTGATCGAGGCGATGACCGCCGCCAAGCAGGGGCTCGACACATGCGCCAGCGTGCCGATGCAGCGGATCGTCGCCGGCTTCCTGGAACGCGGGCTGCTTCCGGCCCACCTCGACGCGCTGCGCACGCGCTACCGCGCCGGCAAGCGGACGCTGCGCGCGGCGCTCGCCGACAGCTTCCCCGGCGCGGCCATCGACGTCACCGACCCCGACGGTGGCTTCTTTCTGTGGGTCACATTCCACGAGCCGATCGACACCGAGGCGCTGTTCGACATCGCCCTGCAGGAAGGTGTCGCATACATCCCCGGGCGCGCGTTCTCGGCGAGCGGGCGGTTCACGGACTCGCTACGCCTCACCTTCGCGACCACCTCTGGGGAGCGGACCTGCGAGGGAGTGCGACGGCTCCGGGTCGCCGTGGACCGCCACCGCTGAATCGCATGAGGGCCCCGCTCGCCATGGGTAGCATCAGCTGGGATGCCCGCCGAGGGGAGCACCCACAACCCTGAGCCGGGCGCCGAGCTGCCGCTGAGCGCGGCGGAGCAGGAGTATCTGGAGTCGCTGTTCTGGCTGTACGAGGCGGGGTTCCCGATGACCGGGGCCAACCTCGCGCGGGCGATGCAGCTGACACCGCCGACCGTCCACGAGATGCTGCGGCGGCTGGAGCGCAACGGGTGGATCTCACGGCCGAGCAGTCGCTCGATCGAGTTCACCGACGCGGGCCGGGCACACGCCGAGAACCTGGTCGGCCGCCACCGGATGATCGAACGGTTCCTCACCGACGTCGTCGGCGTGCCGTGGGACGACGTGCACGAGGAGGCCGAGAAGCTCGAGTACGCGATGACGCCGCGGTTCGAGGCGTACGTGCGCGCGTCGGTCGGGGACGCGAAGACCTGCCCCCACGGCCATCCGATCAAGGTTCACGACCGGCTGGCGGGGGTGCCGCTCGCCGACTGCGCCGTCGGCGCGCAGGTGACGATCATGCGCCTGGAGAACGAGGCCGAGGACCTGCTGCATTACCTCAAGGACTCGGGTGTCGAGCCGGGGCTGACCGGCGAGGTGAGCGCCAACGACGGCGAGGATGTCGAGATCCGCTTCGGGGAGACGACGAGCTCGATCACGTTCAGCGTCGCCGAGACCGTGACGGTCGCCGCCGACCCCTCGCCGCCGGAGCGCCGCGCGCTGCCCGAGCAACTGCTGCTCGGGCGTGAGCGCTACGGGCGCTGAGCGGACCGCTTGACCGCCACGGGCGGTCCGGTAGATTGCCGCTCACTCGGCGGGAGGTATGAGGAGGAACTGTGGGGGTTCGAGCTTGGATGGTGGGAACGCTGGCGTGCGCCGCGTTCCTCGCGGCCACGGTGGGGACCGCGCGTGCGACGGCGCGGACCGCGGGCCCGCGGGCGCACCGCCCGTCGCCGACGCTCGCCATCTCGGTGAGCACTCCTGCGCCCGAGCAGTCGCTGCCGGCCATGGTCACGCTGGCAGGCACCGCCACCGTGGACTCGACGCTGCAAGCGCTCGTACGGCCGGCCGGGACGTCGGGGTGCGCGAAGAGCTTTCGGATCGACCGCGACCAGCACCCGACGGAGAGCGCCGTGCTCGCCGACGGAGTCCCGGAGGCGACGGGCGCCTACTCGACGAGCGTGAGCTGGACCCCGGATGCGACCGGTCCCTACGTCGTGTGCGCCTGGTTGAGCGGTGGTGGCGGCGGCGGGCCGGTGAGCGCGCCGGTCACGGTTCGCGGGCCGCAGGTTCCGGCGCTCGCCGTCGGGTTCTCGTCGAGGCCGACGGCGGGCACGCTGTTCGACATCGACTACACGGTCCAGACCGACCAGCCGCTGCGACTGCTCTCGACGATCCGCCCGGCCGGCACCTCCCCGACCTGCGGCGCGAGCCAGGCGGCCGACACGGCCGCCAACCCGGACACGCACGTGATCTTCAGCGGCGGTGCCCTGGTCGACGGCGGCCCGGCAACCACCAGCGTCTCGGTGAGGTATCCGGCCGGCGCGTACCTGGTGTGCACGTGGATCACCGGCCCGGAGCCTCGCGAGACAGACGCCGCGCTCGCCACGCCGCTCACCGTCGGCGCGAAGCCGATCCCGCACCATGCGCTCCCCTCGCACCTCAGGATCACCGGGGTCGAGGCGAGGGTCGGTTCACGGGTCAGCGTTCGCGGAAGCGCAGCCGACGGCCTCTCCGGCCGGCTCACCCTCATCGCCTCCTGCGCCGGGAGCAGGTCCCGCGGTGCGACCGGCGCCGCGCACGGCCGGTTCACCGGACATCTGCCGCTGCCGCGACTGTGTCTGGCGCATGATCGGATCAACGTGGCCGCGTACTGGGCCGGCTCCCCGGACTACGGGCGGGGCAAGGCGATCGGCAGGGCGGTCGTCGATCGGGCGGCGCGTCCGGCGTCGGAGCCGTTGCTGTTCAGCCGGATCGTCCGGGTGAGGCACCGTTACCACCCGGTGTTCCGGACGCGGCCGCGGGAGATCGTCGTCGGGCCGGTCAAGCTCGCCCTCCGCTGGACGCACTGGACCGAGCGCGAGGCACAGGCCACGGGCATCGCGCATCCTGACCATGGCCGCTATCGCGTCAGCGTGCGCGCCTACCATCCGCTGCGGGGACGGTTCGCCTGCCTCACCGTGACCCGCGCCGCGGGCGCAGGCCGGCGAGTCCGGCGCTACGGACTCGGCCGTCTGGGCAACTCGACGTTCGCCTGGCTGCACGTCCGCTGGCTGCACCGGCGCGCCTCGGGCGCGACCCCATGGCCGCGCCCGGGCTGCCCCGCCTGATCCGGCCGCGCTATCCCGCGCGCACGAAGAACGACACCGACGCCGGCGCGGTTCCGGACGCGGTCGTGGTGACCGTCACCAGATAGACGCCCGCCTGGGCGTACCGGTGGTCGCCGCCGATCGAGTACAGGCCGTTGACCGTCGTTCCCGTCGCCGGGGTGCCGGTGACCGTGCCCGTGCTCGAGCTGCCGTCGCCCCACTGGACCGTCGCGGTGATCGCGCTCTTCGCACGACCGGGCGATGACAGGGTGGCCAGCGTGCCGCCGATGCTCGGGCCCGGCCCGACCGTCGGCTGGGCGACCGACAGGTCCAGGTCCCACGGCACCTCGGGCGTCGGATAGAAGTTGACGCCCGCCGTCTGCAGCCGCGCACCCTGCGCCGCGAGCCGGCCGATGAAGTCCTGGTAGGCCGGACTCTGCTCGGAGGTCCGCTGCGCCGCGGGCGACCAACCGATCTCCGAGAGCGCGAGCAGGCGTGGGAACACCATGTACTCGGCATCGCTCAGCGTGGGCACGGTCTCTCCCCACATGGCGCCCTCGACGCCGATCACGTTGCGGTCGGTGACCCCATTGACGTAGCTGCCGGGGTCCCAGTTGTAGAACTGGTCGACGTCACAACCGGTGCTGCACGCCCAGTGCAGCCCGAGCGTGGCGGGCACGTTGCCGGCGCTGCCCGCCAGGTACTTCTGATCCAGGTAGGTGTGGTTGGCGGGCGCCATCACGATCTGCATTCCCTTGGCCACGGCCTCGGTGCCGGTCTCCGTTCCCGATTGGGAGCCGGATGCAGGGTTCCAATACTCGGCGATCGTCGGCGTGCCGAGCGAGGTACCGGCACCGGCGATGTCCGCCCATCCCATCACGGTCTTGCCGGCGGCGCGGACGATCGGCGCCTCCTTGTTCAGGAAGTCCGCGTACTGCGACTGGCTGAGGACCGTCGAGGGCACCTCGTCACCG
>DATJTS010000174.1:0-7826 GCA_035503035.1 Solirubrobacteraceae bacterium | reverse complement strand
TCCTGGAGTCCCTCGGTCTCATCCAGACGGGCCAGGTCTTCCGGCCCGATCGACCCGCTTTTCGCAGCCAAACTCGATTCAGATGCCATCACATCCCCCTGGGCTCGCCGTCCGGTCCCAATCGGTGGCCTTCCCGAGATGTCGCGGGCGAACACCCCAAAAACGCGTCGATTACATCCTGGACACATCAGCCCTGCGCGGGTGGTAGCTCGACCAGCAAATCGAGGGCGGCAAGAACCGGCCGTACCCACCGGACGAGGTAACCGAGGCTCGAACGCGGCCATCCGTGTCTTTATTGACCCGCCTGGGCGGGTAACGGCTAGTGCGTGATGCTGACCTTCGACGACGGTCTGGACCCGGTGTGGACCCCCTGCCTGCTCGACGCGCTCGCGGCGGGCGACGCGCGGGCTACGTTCTTCCCGATCGCGGCACGAGCCGCCGCGCATCCCGACATCGTGGCGCGCATCCTTTCCGAAGGGCACGCGATCGGTCTGCACTGCGATGAGCACGTGCGTCACTCGACGCGGACCGAGGCCTGGCTCGTCGCCGACACCGAAGCCGCGCTCGAGCGTCTCGCCAGCGTTGGAGTCACGCCCACTCACTGGCGGACCCCGTGGGGCGATACCGCGTCGTTCACGCGCGACGTCGGGGACGTCCACGGTCTAACCCTCGCGAGCTGGACGGTCGACACGCACGACTGGCGCGGTGACAACGCGGCCACGATGTTCGCCGCCACGCGCGATGAGCTCAGCGAGGAGGCGATCGTTCTCGCTCACGACGGGATCGGCCCCGGCGCTCGCCGCGGGGACGCGCGCGAGACGGTCGCGTACACCGCGCGGGTTATCGACTTCGCACGCGAGGCCGGCTGGGCGCTGGAGGTCGTGTCATGACCGCCTTAAACCGCGACGACGCACCCCGGCTCGGCGACGTGCTGGGCGATGTGGCCGCCGGCGCAGCCGAGCGCGACGCTGCCGGCGTGCCCGTCTTTCCCGAGGCGGCGGTGCTGGCGCTCGAACGAGCCGGCGCATTCGCCTCCAACGCTTGCCTGGGCACGACCCGTCCGCCGGCGGGCGAGGAGCTCGGGCTCGTCCGCCGTGTCGCCGCCGCCGATGGTTCGGTCGGTCGCATTTTCGACGGTCACATCAACGCGGTCGAGCGCCTTGCCGTCCAGGCGCCGGCCGAGCTGCGCGACCGTGAGCTCGCTGCGGTGCGGGCTGGGCGCCTGCGGGCGGGGGTGTGGGGCGGCGATCCGATTCCCGGGGAAGGACCTCCGGCCGAGATCCGCCAGACAGTCGCCGGGGAGGTACTGCGGGGCGTCAAGACTTTCTGTTCGGGCGCTGGTGGCCTGCATCGTGCGCTCGTGCTGGCCCGCGATGGTGGTGGGCCGCCGAGCGCCGTGTGGATCGATCTCACCGACGAGGCGCGTGTCGAGATCGACCCGGGGTGGTATCGCTCCCACGGCCTGCGCGCGTCGGTCTCGCATCGCGTCGTCTTTCACGACGCGCCGGTGCTCGCCCGCTTCGGCGCTCCCGGGGCGCTGGCCGCCCATCCGTGGTTCTCGCGGGATGCGCTCCGGACGGCGGCGAGCTGGGCCGGAATGGCCGATAGCGCGGTCGGCGCGGCCCTCGGCACTCTGGCGGCACGTCCGTCGCGGACAGAGCTCGAGGCCCTCGCCGCGGGACGCATGCAGACGGCGCACCGAACGATCGACGTATGGCTCGAGCACGCTGCGGCGGCCATGGACGCGGTCAGCGACGAGCTGCCCGCCGTAGCGCTTCACGCCCGGGCCGCCATCTCCGATGCCTGCCGGACGCTGCTCGACGAGGCCGCCCGAGCCTGCGGCTCAGGCCCGTTCGCCCGCGCCGAGGCGCTCGATCGGGCGCGGCGCGACCTCGAGGTGTTCCTTCTCCAGCACCGACTCGACCCGCTGCTTGCCCGGGCCGGCCACGAGGCCCTGGAGCTTGCCCGGGCCGGCCACGAGGCCCTGGCCGACCGATGAGCCGGATGACGCTGAGCGACTTCGAGGCGCGCTACCGGGCCGACCCCGATCCGTGGGGCTACATGACGAGCGCCTACGAGCGCGACAAGTACGCCGCGACGCTCGCCGCGTGCGGCGCCGGCCCGTTCGACCACGCGCTCGAGCTCGGGGCCTCGATCGGCGTGTTCAGCGCGATGCTTGCCCCGCGCTGCCTGCGGCTGACCACGATCGATGCCGCTCCGACCGCAGTTGACATCGCGCGCCGGCGGCTGGCGAACACGCGCGCGGTGGCGGTCCTCGACGGCGTGATTCCCGGCGCGATCCCGGACGGTCCGTACGACCTCGTGGTCGCCTCGGAGATTCTCTACTACATGACCGCCGGCGAGCTCGACGCGACACTTGACCGGATCGGCGTCCAGACGACACCCGGGGGACGCCTCGTCGCCGTCCATTGGCGACCCGACGGGCCCGACCGACCACTCACCGCAGACGACGTTCACGAAGCGCTTCGTCGCGCGGCGTGGCTCCGACCGCTCGATCGGGCCGACACGGATGGCTACCGACTCGACGTGCTGGAGCGGCAGTGAGCGAGCGCTACGACTGGCTGATCGTCGGCGGCGGCCCGGCGGGCATGGCCGCCGCGACCGGTTACCGGGGCGCGGGAGGGGAGGGAAGCGTCGCCATCATCACCGACGAGCACCGCATGCCCTATAACCGCCCGCCGCTGACCAAGGACCTACTGCGCGGCGAGATGGGCGAGGACGAGCTGCCGCTGGAATCAGAGGACTGGCTGCGCGAACAGCAGGTCTCGCTCGTCAGCGGCCGCGCGGTCAGCCTCGACGCCGAAGCGCACGAGGTAACGATCTCCGGCGGACGCACGCTGGAGTACGGCGACGCGCTGCTCGCCACTGGGGCCGAGCCGATGCGCATTCCCGTGCCCGGCGCCGATCACCCTGGCGTACGTGTGATCCGCGCCCTCGACCACGTGCGTGAGCTACTCGTCCGCGTGGGGGACGGCGAGCCGGTCGTGGTCATCGGGTCGGGCTTCATCGGCTGCGAGATCGCCGCCTCGCTGCGCCGGCGGGGTCACCCCGTTACGTTGATCTCCGACGAATCCGAGCCCAATGCGGCACGGCTCGGCGAGGAGCCGGCACGGCAGATCCACAACTGGCTCGCCGCGGACGGCGTCGTCCTGTACCTGGGGGCTGAAGTCGAGAGCATCGAGCCTGGATTCACGGTCACCGCCGGCCACGCCCACGTCCGCGCCCCGGTTGTCGTCATGGCCGGGGGTGTCGCGCCCCGGGTCGAGCTCGCCGTCTCCGCCGGCCTCGAGCTCGAGAGCGGTGCCGTGCCCGTCGACGCGCATCAGCGCACGGCCAAGCCGGGCCTGTACGCCGCCGGCGACGTCGCCTTCGCGCAGAACGCAACCGCCGGGCGTCATCTGCGCGTCGAGCATTGGGGCGACGCGCTCGGCCAGGGCGAGGTGGCCGGCCGCAACGCGGCGGGCGCCGACACGGTCTGGGATGCGGTGCCCGGATTCTGGTCGACGATTGGCGACGAGGTCCTCAAGTACGCCGCGTGGGGCGACGGCTTTGACGATTCACGTTTCGAGGACTACGGAGACAGCGCCTTCACGGTCTGGTACGGGCTGAAGGGAGCGATCGTCGGCGTGCTCACGCACGGGCGCGACGAGGACTACAAGCGTGGCTCGGATCTAATCGCCCGGGAAGCGCCATGGCGCTAGACGCCGTTGTCGTCATTCCCGCGCGCGACGAGGAGGACCGCATAGCCGCTTGCCTGCATGCGCTTGCTGCCCAGACCGTCTCGAGCTTCGAGACGATCGTCGTCCTCGACGCGTGCGCCGACGCCACCGAGTCGCTGACCGCGCGTACGGCCGAGCGCCTCGGCCTCACCATCCAGCTGATCCCCGGGCCAGGCGCCGGCAGCGGGCCCGCGCGCAAGCTCGGCATGGACCTCGCTGCCGAACGCCTGCTTGCCGCCGGTGCGCCCGACGGGCTGATCGCCTCCACGGATGCCGACACCCGCCCGACGCCGAGCTGGCTCGAGCGCCAGCTGGCCCACGTCCGCGCCGGCGAACGCGTCATTGCCGGCCGCGTCGAGCTCGAGCCAGCGGAGCGATGGCAGCTTCCCAGCGGAACGCTGCGCCGCCGAGAGCGCGACGCCGTCCAGCGTCTCGAGCGCGTGCGCCGAGTCGACGCCGACGCCGAGCACCACCACTTCGCCGGCGCGTCGCTCGGCATCACGGCGGCCGCGTACAGGTCAGTTGGTGGCCTGGAGCCGGTCAGTGCGCTCGAGGATGCTGCCTTCGCTACCCGGCTGGCCATGCATGGCGTTCCGATCCGGCGTGCCGCGGACGTCGAGGTTCACACGTCGGCGCGGCGTTCGGGGCGGGCGCGGCGCGGGCTGTCGATCGACCTCGAGGTCTCGGTGTGGTCCGAGCGGTGCCGCTACGAGGCGGCTGACTTTCCCCTGGACCGCCTCAAGGCGCTCAAAGGCGACACATCGATCGCCGTCGTCGTCCCGACCAAGGAATGCGCCGCGACGATCGGCGGCGTGCTCGCACGGACGGTCAGACCGGCGGCGCGGGCCGGGCTGATCGACGAGACCGTCGTCGTTGACGCGGCGTCGAGGGACGGCACCGCCGAGGTGGCGGAAGCGTCCGGCGCGCGCGTGATCCAGCAGGACGCGACGCTCCCCGAGTTCGGGCCGGCGCTTGGCAAGGGCGACGCGATGTGGCGTTCGCTCGCCATGACCGAGGCCGACGTCGTGTGCTTCCTCGACGGCGACACGGCGGACCCCGATCCGTGCCATCTGCAAGGACTGATTGGCCCGCTTCTCCTCCATCCTGATGTCGTCCTCGTCAAGGGTGCCTTCGACCGCCCTCTGGTTCGCGGCGACCTCGAAGTCCCGCACGAAGGGGGTCGCGTGACCGAGCTCATGGCACGGCCGTTGCTGAACCTCTACGTGCCCCGGCTCGCCGGCTTCTTGCAGCCGCTGGCGGGTGAGTTTGCCGGTCGGCGCGAGTTGCTTCAGGAGATTTCCTTCCCAGCCGGCTATGGCGTCGAGATCGCCGTGCTTATCGATGCCTTGCGCCGCCACGGGCTCATTGCGCTGGCCGAGTCCCACCTCGGCGTGCGCCATAACCGCCACCAGCCGCTTCGCGCTCTCGGCGAGATGGCCTACGCCGTGCTCGCTGCCGTCGAGCGCCGGGTCGGTGACGGCCGCGCGCTCCTCGGCGGCCACTACCTACGCCCGTGGGAGGATGGGACAGTCGTCCACGTCACCGTTGAGGAGCGTCCGCCGCTGGCGAAGTGCCTTCACTCTGGAGGCCCGGTCCCGGGTAAGGCGCCCGATCCGGAGACGCTGCATCGGGCGGTGGCGGTCGGAAGACCGTAGCGTCACGGGGTCACCGAGGCGTCCTCGCGGCTCCCCTCGCCGGTACCCTCGGCCTGGGACCCGAAACGCGCGCACGGGAACGCGGCCGGTTACGCCGCGAGTCGAGCCACCGCGGATGAGTCGTGATCTCCCGCGAGCAGATCGACGACCGCGAGCTCCAGACGGCGTCGCCCTCGATCGCTCAAGGCATCGAACTCGGCAGCGTCCGCGAGCGCCGGGCCGATTGTCCACCCCGACATGTACCGGTCGAAAACCCGTGGATCGATATACGCCCGCCGGGCGACGGCCGGAGTGTTGCCGAGCACTTCCGCGACGGCTTGGACCGCTTGCTTGATGGCTCGCTGCCGTGCCGTCTTCGTGCTCGCTTCGGTTCCGTTCGCGGCTAGCACCGCGGCGCCGAGAACGGTTGCATTCCAGGTTCGGAAATCTTTGGCGCTGAACTCTTCGCCAAGCTCCTCCTTGAGGTACTCATTGACGTCTTCCGCGTGGACCGGAAGCCAGGCACGTCCATCCTTGTAAGCCAGAAGCTGGTCGTCGCCGCTCCGGCGCCGGCGCAGAGTGCGAATCAGATCGACGCATGCCGGCTCGGCAACGGACTGCACCCGGCGGACGCCACCTTTTGCCGGATAGTCAAACCGCGCGCAACGGCGGTCGAGCGAGACGTGCTGCTTGCGGATCGTCGTCAGGCCCAGGCCGCCTCCATGGTCAGCGTAATCCTCGCCGCCGATCCGGAACAGGCCGATGTCGAGCAACCGCACCGAGCACGCAAGCACCCGCTCCCGACTTGGCTCGGTGCCATCGAGGTCCTCCGCCACGTGGCGGCGCAAGCGCGGCAAGCCCCGGGCAAACGAGACCATTCGCCCGAACTTGGCGCGGTCGCGATGCTCGCGCCACCGCTGGTGATAGAGGTACTGCTTGCGGCCGGCATCGTCGCTCCCCGTTGCCTGCAGGTGTCCGAGCGGATCCGGGCAAATCCAAACCTCCTCCCAGGCCGGCGGGATCGCGAGGTCGCGAATACGCTCGAGGGTACGCCCGTCGGTGATTCGCTCGCCGTTCTGATCGAGGTACTCGAATCCGCGACCGCGCCCGCGTCGGCGCAGCCCCGGCCCCGAGCAGTCCGAGCGATGGAGCCGACGCTTGCCCGGCACGTTTCGATCGGTCACGATCAGGCATCTACCCGGATCCAACCCTGAAATCCACGGAGCCGGCTCCCGAGGCCATGCGCGCTCCGAGCTTCACGCCCGATCGCCCGCATCGAGCTACCGCTCACACGACGCCGAGAACATGATCGTCTGCGAGCGCATCGCTGACGCCTTGGATCTCCCGTTCAGTTTCGGTGGTTGCCACAACGATGAAGGTGGTGCGCCCGGCCTTCCGCTGAAGGCAGATCACCGCCGCAAGCTGCGGGATCCAGTTGTCGGGCGTGAGCCACGGCCAGCCGCGGGCGAGTTGCTCGGTCTCGATCGCGCCGAAGGGTGTGCCGTCGATCTCGAGCAGCGTGCTCAGGGCGTCGACCACGGAGCTTTTCCCCGATCCTGGGGCGCCTGTCAGGATCAGCGCGCCGCTTCGGCGATTCTCGCGTTTCTGCGGAAACGCAACCCACCGGTTGCGCTAGTCTTGGGACGGTGGTAGCTTCGGCGCGTGAAGCGCGCGGGTAGAACGGGCCGGGTGGCGGGACATCACGGGCTCGCACTGCTTGCGGTAGTCATCGCCGGGTTGATTGTTGCGGCAATCGACGGCGCGACCAATGCACCCGCGCGTGAAACCTGCCGGGTGCCACGCCTCACCGGCCTAACGCTCGAGACGGCCCGCGGGGCCGCCACGCGAGCGGGCTGTCGGCTCCACAGGACCGGCGCGGTGCTCAAGCTGGCGTCAGTGCAGACGGTCGGACGGCAGACACCCGCGCCCGGGCATCGCGCAGCAAGCGTGACCGTATGGACCAATCCGCTTTGCTTCGGAATCGCGGCATACCCTCCGGCATTCAAGGAGCCGCGCGCGACCGCGGGCCGGACAGAACTCGTGTCCGGCTTCTTCCTCGTCGGCGGTCCGCTCGTCCGCTTCTCGACACGGCGCTGCTCGCGTCCCCCACCGGTGCCGGAAGGGGGAACTGTCGTCGTGACCGACGCAAGCGGCGTTGTCGTCGCAAGGCAGAGCTCTAACCAGGGCGACTTCGTGAAGGTTCCACTGGCTCCCGGTACGTACAAGGTCTCCGGAACATTCAACGAAGCGAGCTTCAACGGCGTGCACCCGAAGAAGATCCAGCAAGTCGTGATCCCCCCCGGCGAGACGATCCGGCAGGACTTCTTCCTCGACGTCCCGTAACCGGGGTGTTACGCCGGGGCGAGTACAACACGTCGGGTGCCGGCTCGATCACACCTGGTGAGCCGTCGGCAAGCGATGGCCGTCGCGGTCGCCTTCGGCGCGCTGGTGC
>DATJTS010000173.1:0-4239 GCA_035503035.1 Solirubrobacteraceae bacterium | reverse complement strand
CCGAGCCCGGGCATCCCGGCGGACGTGGCCGCGAGCACCAGGCGACGCACCCGCTGGGGAGCCTGGTGGGCCAGTTGCTGCGCGAGCGCGCCACCCCACGAGATGCCAAGCACGTCTACCCGCTCGTAGCCGAGTCGGTCGAGCAGGTGCTCGACCATCCGGGCCAGCCACGGCATCCGGCGCACGCGATCGAGCTCACCCGATTCGCCTGTGCCGGGTGCGTCGAAGCTGATCGTGGAGATGCCGCGACTCAGGAGTTCGCGATCGAGTGGATGCCACATCTCGATGTTGCCCCCCACGCCCATAATCAGAAGTAGCGGTTGCCCCTCGCCCATGGTCCGGACGCGCAGGCGCACGCCGTCGACGTCGACGAGCCGGTCAGACGACGCCTCAACGGGATCGGCGGTCACGATTCACTGCCGGTCAAAGAACTCCCTCCTCGAGCCAGGTGTAGCGGCCGTCGAGCAGATTCTGCGCGGTCCCGTAGCCTGCGGTGTCGTCGTTGTGCCACAGCGCCGTGAACAGCTTGTCGACGCGGCGGCGTGCCTGGCGGGCGAACAGGTCGGCGAGGTCGTAGGCCGCGCGGCGCCGGTCGGGGTGCTCGCGCGCGATCGTGTCGGCGTAGACCGCCGCCGACGCGATTGCGAACAGCTCGGCGCCGATGTCGACGATCCGGCCGAGGACCGCCTGCCTGTGTTCGAGCTCGGCCTGCCAACGGGTCATGGCATAGAACGTGGAGCGGGCGAGCTTGCGCGAGGAGCGTTCGACGAAGCGCAGGTGAGGGCCCAACGATCCGAATTCGTGGAATGAACGCGGGTTCTGGCCCTCGCCGACTGTCAGCTGCGGGAGCCATTTCGCGTAGAACCTGCTCGCCTGAACCGCCGCGTTCGCTTTGGCCTTGAGGTTCCCGTCGCCCTCGAGGAGCTCGCCGGCGACCTGGAGATGCTGGTCGACGGCTTCGCGCGCGATCAGCAGTTGCATGATCTCGGTCGATCCCTCGAAGATGCGGTTGATCCGCATGTCGCGCAGCACTTGCTCCGCCGGAATCGGCTTTTCGCCTCGGGCGAGCAGCGAGTCAGCCGTCTCGTAGCCGCGGCCGCCGCGGACCTGCACGAGCTCGTCGATGACCCGCCAGCCGAGCTCGGAGGCATACAGCTTGGCGATTGCCGCCTCGATCCGGATGTCGTTCTTCTTGTCGTCAGCAAGCCGGCTGGAAACGTCGACGACCGCCTCGAGTCCGAACGTGCTGGCGGCGATGAACGCGAGCTTCTGGGCGACGGCGTCGTGTTTGCCGATGGGCTGTCCCCATTGGACTCGCTCGCCCGACCACTCGCGGGCGACCCGGGTCGCCCACTTGGCGGATCCGACGCAGATCGCCGGTAGCGCGAGCCGGCCGGTGTTCAGCGTGGTGAGGGCGATCTTGAGTCCCTGGCCTTCTTTGGCGATCACGTTCTCCTTCGGGACGAACACGTTCTCCAGCCGGGTCACAGAGTTCTCGATCCCGCGCAGCCCCATGAACGCGTTGCGGTGCTCGACGGTTATCCCGTCGGTGTCATATCGCACCACGAACGCGGTGATGCCGCCGCGACCGCCGTCGTGCTTGGGGACCTGGGCCATCACCACGACGATGTCGGCGATCGCCCCGTTGGTGGCCCACAGCTTGAGACCATTAAGTACGTAGCCCGTGCCGTCAGCGGTCGGGGTCGCGATCGTGCCGAGCCGCGCCGGGTCCGAGCCGACGTCGGGCTCGGTCAACAGGAATGCCGAGATGTGATCCTTGGCGACCAGCGGCAGCCATTTGCGCTTCTGTTCCTCGGTGCCGAACAGCATCAGTGGCTCGGCGACCCCGATCGACTGGTGCGCGGAGAGCATCGTCGAGATCGCGGCATGCGAGCTCGCCGCGAGCGCGAGCGCGCGGTTGTAGTACACCTGCGACAGACCGAGGCCGCCGTACCGCTCGGGGACCTTCATCCCGAGCGCGCCGAGCTGCTTGAGGCCGTCGATGACGGAGTCCGGAATCTTCGCGTCACGTTCGATCTGGAGCGGGTCGACGTGCTCCTCGAGGAACGCCCTCAGGCTTTGGAGGAAGCGCTCGCCCTTCTCGACGGCGGTCGGATCGAGCGCTGGCTGGGGATGGATCAGATCCAGGCGGAAGTTGCCCAGGAACAGCTCCTTGCCAAAGCTCGGCAGCCTCCACTCGGCCTCCCGTGCCGCCTCAACGACCTCCCTCGCCTCTCGCTCCGTAACGGTGACAGCCATCGAATCACTGCTCCTTTGACGTCTGCACTGTCGGCCGAATAACTGGGACGTCTCGCCGGTGGGCCGACAAATTCTGGGTTTCTATGACTTTTGGGGTGACCATGGCCGCAAGGTATTCGCGCCGGGGTGCTGCGCCTATGAGCGCTCGATACAGGAACCAGCCACCAGTTTTGTCGCCTCACGACAGCGACATCCGAGCGTTTGCCGCGTATCAATCGAGTCATCGATCGATTCGATGAGCGCGATCAACACCGCACCCGGGGCGCCTGGCGATGGCGGGACGAGACCCCTGGGAGAGCTGAAGGGAGCGACGCATGGCGATCGATCTGAGGGCCAACATGTCGCCGCACGCCTATCACGATTTCCGCGTAACGGCCGCCGCGCGCGCGCTCGCGGCCGATATCGACGTGGGACGCGCCGCCGCCGCAGTGACGGACGACATCCTCGCGGAGGTCTGGCCAGGCATCGAGGATCCGGCCTTTCTTGCGGCCCTTGGCCGCAGCTTGCACGATGAGCTGCGGGCGATCTTCGACCTGTTTGCTGGTCGGGCCGACCTCGCGGTCGTTCCGGAGACCGCGCTCGAGTTCGCCGACGCGGCGGCTCACCTCGGCATCCCGGACACTGAGATCCATCGGGCATACCGCATCTTTTTCGTGTCGCTGTGGTCCCGCTGGTGCGCGGCTGCTCGGGCTCTCGGCGGCGACGCGGCGATGTTCGATGAGCTGATCGATGACCCGACCCGGGTCATCCATTCCTACGTCGACGACGTGGTGGAGGCGGTCGTCGCTCGCCACGGGCAGGTCTACGCGGAGCTCCATCGAACCCGTCGCGAGCACCGGCGTCGGCTGCTCACCCAGATCCTCGACGGTTCGATCGATGAGACGACCGAGGAACTGGACCGCGAGCTCGGTTACTCGCTGGCCGACACGCACCTGGCATTGCTGATCGACGACGATCATGGCTCGCCGTCGGCCGTCGACATCGCCGCGTTGAGAGACGTGGTCGACGCGCGTGGATCGCTCGTGGTCGAGCACACGGCGCGAACGTGGGTGGTGTGGCTCGGACGCCCCGGAGGCTTCGAGTCGGTGCACCTGGAGCGGCTGCTGGCCTTGCTCGCGGCGACCGGGCTCACGGTCGCGGTCGGCGAGCCCGGCGAAGGCTTGCCCGGGCTGCGCCGTACGCGTCAGCATGCGCTCGATGCCGCGCGCGTGCAACGTGCTCTGGGCGTGGACGAGCGCCGTTGCCTGTGGGCGCGGGAGGTTCGATTGGAGATGCTGCTCTTGGCGGACAAGGAGCGCGCACGCGAGTTCGTCGCCGACGAGCTCGCTCCGCTCAGTGCATCTGATCCTTTCACGCGGCGCTTGCGAGAGACGCTGCTTGCTTGGCTGACGACAGGCTCATATAACGGCGCCGCCGCGTGCCTAGGGGTGCACGAGAACACCGTGCGCAACCGGCTCCGGGCCGCCCAGGAGCTACTCGGTGTGTCGCTGATTCGACGCCGCACCGAGCTGGTCGTGGCGCTGCGGCTTGAGCGCGTGCTGAGATCGATCTCCGGCGAGTCGCCTTCCTCATGATCGTTGTGTGGTGGCGGGTGCCCAGTGGCCGAATTCTTGGCGTAGCGGGGGTTTGCTGATCTTGCCGGTCGTGGTTTTCGGCAGCTCGGACCTGATCTCGAATCGGCGCGGGACCTTGAAGGCGGCGAGGCGTTCGGCCGCCCAGGTTTTGAGCTGCTCTTCGTCGAGCTCGGCGCCTGGTTTGGGCGCCACGAAGGCGAGCACCTCTTCGCCGCGGATCTCGTCGGGCACGCCGATCACGGCGCACTCGAGCACGCCGGCGTGGGTGTAGAGCACCTCTTCGATCTCGCGCGGGTAGATGTTCTCGCCGCCACGGATGATCATGTCCTTCGCGCGATCGACGATGAAGAAATATCCGTCGGAGTCGACGTAGCCGACGTCGCCGGTGTACAGCCAGCCGTCGTGG
>DATJTS010000172.1:0-32313 GCA_035503035.1 Solirubrobacteraceae bacterium | reverse complement strand
AAACTGTGCAAAGAGTATGCGCTCAAGGTGGAGGGCGCTCTTCACCGCGAGCTCCAGCTCTTGCTGCGCAGGTTCAACTCGAAGGCGCTCCCCCGATGCCTTCTCGAAGCTCCAATTTCCGGCGCTTGTGGATCGCCGGGCACTTCTTCACCCCGATACAGAGGGAGGATGCAGCATGGTCTTTCGCATCGGAACCTGATTCCCTGTCGTAATAACCCGAACATCTGTTGGCGGCATCCCGCGCCGGCGCTACCGTCCGTTGAATGCACGGCCGGCGCGGTGAGAGTGGCGGTCTGAGCCGGGGCGCGGCTGCGGCCGTGGGTGCCGCCATCGTGTGCGGACTCCTGGGAGGCGCGGCGCTGGCCTCCCGAGACCGAACAGGCGCGCTGACCCCGATCATCCTGCTCGCCTCGGTGCTCGGCGGGCTGTTCTACGACGGCGACGCGGTGGTCACGGAGATCGTTCCCTCGGTCGTGATGATCGCCATCGCGGCGGCCCTGCTCGGGCCCCTCACCGCGGGAGTGGCGGCGATCCTGACCGAGCTCTGCGTGGCGATCCGTTTCAGGACCGCGCTGACCATCGAGCTCGCCGTCAACCTGCCCGCGTGCGTCGCGCCGGCGGTCACGGAGGGGATCTTCATCCACTCGTTCGCCTGGCCACCGGCGAGCAGCGCCTGGTTCTACACGGCGGTCGCCATCTCTGGCGCGATCGGGTACGTGCTCAGCTTCCTGGTGCTGCTTGGGACGGCCTCTCTGCACGGCACCAAGGGGCGAGGAGCAACCCTCCAGAGCTTCATCGACCCGCTGCCGAGCACCGCGATCAGCCTGGCGCTCGGCGTGGCGGGAGTCGGCATCGAGCTGGAGATCGGCACCGGTGGAATCGCCTTCGCGCTCGCGGCGGTGATCGCGTTCTCGTACATGACGCACCTGCTGCGGGAGTCCCGCCATCGCGCCGAACAGTACGCCTCCCTGTCCTGGGGAGTGCTCGCTGGCCTGCTGCGCTCGCTCGACATCCGCGACGAGCGCACCGCGCGACATTCGGCGGCGGTGGC
This sequence comes from Solirubrobacteraceae bacterium, assembly GCA_035503035.1. Taxonomy (GTDB): domain Bacteria; phylum Actinomycetota; class Thermoleophilia; order Solirubrobacterales; family Solirubrobacteraceae; genus Palsa-465. The sequence continues at coordinate 31,262 of DATJTS010000172.1, read as the reverse complement.
CCGCTTCTCGCGTGACATCGCTGCCGCGGTGGGGATGGATGCGGCGGCCTGCGAGCTCGCGCACGCCGCCGGGCTGCTGCACGACATCGGTCGCTTCGCCCTGTCCGATCGCGTGTTCGAGCGGGGACGGCCGCTGGCCGACGAGGACTGGGAGGCGATCCAGCGCCACCCAGAGCTCGGCGCCGACATGCTGCGTGATCTCGGGATGTACGGTCCCGTCGCCGAGATCGTCCTCTGCCATCACGAGCGGATCGACGGCCTTGGCTATCCACGCCGCCTGCGCGCCGAGGAGATTCCGGAGATCGCCAAGATCATCGCCGTCGCAGAGGTCTACGACACGCTCACCGCCAGCGACACCTACCGGACCCGGCAGAGCTCGTTCGAGGCGCTCACCGAGTTGCGGCGCGTGTCGGGCAGCCAGCTCGACGGGCGCTACGTCGAGGTGCTGGCCAGCCTGCTCACCGGGGAGGGCGTCGAGTACCGCCACGCCGACGCCGTCGACTTCGACGAGGAACTCGGCATCGAGCAGATCATCAAGCAGGCGGGGACGGGCCGCTAGCGACATAGGGCTCCAGTCCGTCGATCGCGCGGGCGATCGCCCACGCGTGATTGGCGCGCAGCACGGGTCTCAGGATCGGGGTCAGCCACCGCAGCAGGCGCCGGTCGGCGAACACGACCCAGTCGAAGCGCACGTGGGTTCCGGCGCCGGCCGGTGTCAGCGTCCACATTCCACGACCGCGCAGGTCGCCGTCGATGTCGGCCTCGATCAGGCGCGGTGGCTCCAACCGGGTGATCCGAGCCCGCGTGTGCAGGTGGTAGGGCAGATACCCCTTGAAGTGCTGATAGGCGACGGCGCCGACGGCGGCCGGACCGTCGGCCGCGACGTCCAGGTACACGGGCCGCCACCAATCGGGATACGTGCGCGCGTCGGCCAGCGCGTCGTAGACCGCCTCCGGGGGTGCGTTGACATCCCACTCGTCGACGAACGAGTACTCCCTCCACAGCCGAGCCACGGCCAGGATCCCCCGCGCGAGCGAACGCTGCACGGCCAGCGGCAGCGCGGTGGCGTGACCCGCGTCGGCGAAATCGATGATCAGGCGCGCGGCGGCGACCGGCTTGGGGAATCCCGCCCGGGTGAATCCCCCGGAGCTCGACACCGCGGCCAGGAACCGCATGAACTCCTCGGTCCGGCCGGCGGGACTGATCGTGACCCGGACGTGGCCGTCACCCGGTCCCGCGGGGACCTGGCGATGGCTGACTCCGGCCGGCACGCTCGCGCGGTCGCCGGGCCGCAGCACCTGCGACCGCCGGCCGGTGACCAGCTTCATCTCGCCGGCGATCACCTCGAACTCCTCCTCCTGATCGGGGTGGACGTGCGGCTGGGTCACGAAGCCATGCGTCCGGCCGATGACGTCGTAGCTCAGGCATCCCTCCCGCGAGTCCGATCCGGGCGGACGCAGGACCACCCGCGCACCGAGCGCGGCGATCTCGAGCACCTCACCCGACACCTGCGCGGGCGCCTCCGCGACCGCGCTCATGCCGGCACCGGCACCGCCCCGACCTGCTGGAGCAGGCCGAGCGCGTCCCACACGCTCCATTCCTCGGCGATCAGCTCGTCGGCGACCTCGCTGCGCCGCTGATTGCAGAATTCCTCAAAGAACCGACGCACCAGCGTCTCGTTGTCAGTCGGCATGGCCCCTCCTCGTTGCGACGTGTGAACGGTGCGCTCAGCGTCGCGGCCGACGCGCTTCGGCGCATCGGCCGAATGGCCTATCTGTCGGCCGTCGCGGGAACCAGGCCGTTCTCGATGGCGAACACCGCCGCGCCGGAGCGAGAGTGCATGTCGATCTTGTCGTACACGCTGGCGAGATGGTGCTGGACGGTGCGTGGGGAGAGCACGAGGACGTCGGCGATCTCGCGGTTGGTGAGACCGCGCGCCAGCACGCGCAGGACCTCGACCTCCCGGTCGGTCAGGTCGTTCGGCCAACTGGCGCGGCGGTGTCGGAGGCCCGATGCCTCCACGACGGCGCTGACCGCGGCTGCATCGAGCCGACCCGCGGTCACCTCGGTGTCGATCAGCGCCGCCGCATCCGACCTGCAGTACGCCTCGCGATGCGGTCGCGGCTCGGTGAGCGCCGCGAACACGTCGGCTGCCTGGAGGAGACGCTCACCGGCGGACAGCTCGATCCCTCGGGCCCCGCGGTGATAGCCGCTCCCGTCGAGCCGCTCGTGGTGCGCCGGTGCCAGCGGAGCCAGGTGTTGGACAGCCTCACAGCGCCGGAGGATGCGCTCGGTCCAGTACGAGTGCAATCGCACCCGCTCCCAATCCACCGGGCCGAGTGGCGCCGGGCGGTCCCAGATCGCGCTGGAGACGCCCACCCGGCCGATGTCCATCAGCAACGCGCTGGTTCGAACGCTCACGCACGCCGCAGTCTCGAAGCCGCTCAACTCCGCCGCGCGTCCCGCGAGCGCGGCGACGTGGGCGGAGTGACCAAGCAGAAACCGTCCCTTGAGGTCGGCGAACGTCGCGAACGCCATGCTGACCCCCTCGTGCTCGTCGGGGGGGACGCGGATCCGGGGGGGCGGCTCGGCACCAAGCGCGGCGGCCAGCAGGTCAGGGGCATCCAGTGGCGCCAGCAACGCCTCGGCGTTGGCGTCGAACGTGCCGCAGATCTCGGGATCCAGCTGCCCTCCGGCGCGGTGCAGGACCCGCACCCGCGCGGCGCCGGCGCCGCCCTCGTAGTGGGCGAGCACCGCCTGTTCGGCGACGTGGACGATGCGGGCGCCCACCGTCAGCGCGTCCCCCGCGAGGCCGCCCGGAAAACCCCGGCCGTCGAATCGCTCGTAGACCTCGTCCAGCGTCGCGATCGCGCTCGGCGCCAGGCCGAGCCGGCGGCCCAGTGCGGCGCTCACCTCGCAGCTTGCGCGGCTCAGCTCCAGGCCGTGGGCGGGAACCTCCGTGGCGAAGCGGTCGGTCAGCTGTCGTGCCCGCTGCGGCCCCGACCAGCCGGCGAACCGCTCGACCTGCGCAGAGACGTTCGCCGGATCGCCCAGGTCAAAGACCTTCAGCTCCCGCTGAAGGGCCACGTCGTCGTCGAACCACTCTGCGAACAGCGAGGCGTGCGTGGTGCATCCCAACGAGCGCAGCAGCGCCGTGTAGTACACGGCCCGCCGATCCTCCAACCCCACGTCGAGCTCCTCGGCGAGTCCGGCCGCCACCAGGCAGGTCCTCAGCCCCTTCTCGAACGGCACGCCTGCGCCGAGGTCCGTTGTCAACGACAGGGCCCCGAGGATCTCGGCTAATCGGAAAGGCCGGTCCACCCAAACTTGATCCTATTGATACAAGGCTCCGCTGTCACGTGATGATCCCCGGTCTCGACCGCGCCGCGTTCGAGCAGGCCGATCGCCAGATCTGGCCCGGCAACGAGATGCCGCCAGAGCTGACCTTCCACGTCAACGGCCCGTACGAAGGCGGCTGGTGCGTCATCGACGGCTGGACGTCCAAGCGTGCGCGCGACGCGTTCCTGGAAAGCCGGATCCGGCCGGTGTTCGAGCGGGTCCCGCTCATCGGCCCGCCATCGATCGAGGATCTGGTCGTCGAGGCGACCCTCGGCGCCGAAGCGCCGGTGACGACTGCCTAGACCTCAGCCGCGAGAAGGCGGCAGCCCGCCGGCGCCCTGAGTCATGCGCCGGCGGGGCCGCCGAGTCTCCTGCGCGCCGATCAGGCGCTCTTGCGCTCCAGCAGAGGGTCGAGCCCCGGCTGCTCAAGCGTGCCCAGGAACTGATTGATCTGCTCCTGGCTGAACCGGCGCTGTCCGCCCGGGGTCCGGTAGGACTGGAGATATCCCATGTCCGACCACCTCCGGATGGTCCCGAGCGAAACGCCGAGTGCCTGTGCTGCCTGAGAAGTCGACAGGCCGAGCGGACTGCCATTGATGTTCCTCATGAACCACATTGCAACGCCTGATCGGCAGGGTTGCGCAACCCTCTGTAGCAATTGCACAACCTCTGGTCTGGAAGGGCACCGCGAGCGGCGCGATTTCCCCAAATTTGGTCTTCTGCACGGCTTCTTCCACGCCCTCGGACCGAGCTGGCAGGATCGAGCTGAGCATGCGGTTGCGCCTCCACCACCACACCGACGGCGCGCGGATCGCCTATCGCGAGACCGGCACCGGACCGGTGTTGGTGCTGCTGCACTCCCTGGGACTCTCCCACCGGGAATGGGAGCCGATCGTCGCGCCCCTGTCCGCGCGGCTGCGGGTCGTGCTGCCCGATCTGCCGCTGCACGGCGACTCCGAGGACCGTCCCCGCCACCCGTACTCGCCCGAGTGGATGACCGACGTGATCGCAGGATTCTGCCGTGAGGTCGGCGGCGAGCGCTGCCTGGTCGCCGGCCACGACCTCGGCGCCGAGCTCGCACTGCGGGCGGTGGCCGCGGGGTCGCTGGCGCCCGAGCGGTTGGTGGTGATGGGGAGCCGACTGCATCGCCGCGATGAGTTCTGGGCCGCGCGCGCCGGCTGGCGGGCGGCGTGCCGTCTCGCCGCGCTGCCCGGTCTCGACCGGCTGCTCGCCCATGCGGCCAAGCTGGTGTTCCGGCCCTCCACCGGTGAGCGGTTGTCAGCTCAGCGCAACCAGGCGGCGCGGGATCTCATGCGCCATGCCTTCTCCGACGTCGGGGGCAACGGCAATCTCGCGCGCTCCTGGGCGAAGTTCGCGCGCCGCTGGCCGGTCGAGGCGCAGAGCGATCTGCTCGACGCGTACGCGGAGATGATGATGCCGGTGCTGCTGTTGTGGGCCGAGGAGGATCGCGCCCACCCGATCGAGGCGGCGCGCGAGGCGCTTGACCTGCTGCCCCACGGGCAACTGCGCACGCTCCCCGGAGCCGGGTTCCTGATCGCCTACGACGATCCGGTCGGCGTCGCCCGGGAGCTGATCGCGTTCTGTGGCTGACCGGTTGGGGCCGGGCGCCGCTTTCGCGCGCAGGCGAGCGGTAGCGTTGCCAACAGGTTTTTGAGCGTGTGAGTGAGGCCCGTTCCGTGGGTCGGGACGCCTCCCGAGATCGAAAGGACGACATGAGCCTTCAGGAGAACGAGCAGCTGTGGGGAGGCGAGACCACCAAGGCGATCGGGAACTTCCCGATCTCCGGTGAGCGCGTCCCGGTTCCCGTCGTGCGCTGGCTGGGGCGGATCAAGGGAGCCGCGGCCCGCGTCAACGCCGAGCTGGAGCTGCTCGACGGCGGGATCGCCGAGCGAGTCGCGGCGGCGGCGGACCGGGTCGCCGCGGGCGAGTTCGACGATCAGTTTCCGATCGACGTCTTCCAGACCGGCTCGGGAACCTCGACGAACATGAACGCCAACGAGGTGATCGCCAACCTCGCAGGCGAGGGCGTGCACCCCAACGACCACGTCAACATGGGCCAGTCCTCCAACGACGTGTTCCCGTCCGCGGTGCACCTCGCGGCGTTGCAGGAGGCGACCGAGGAGTTGCTGCCGGCGCTGGCGGCACTCGAGCAGTCGTTCGCCGCGCGGGCCGCGGAGTTCCACGACATCGTGAAGTCCGGACGGACCCATCTGATGGACGCGGTGCCGGTCACGCTCGGCCAGGAGTTCTCCGGGTACGCCGCGCAGATCCGGCTCGCTCAGGTGCGGGTGCGAAACGCGCTGCCCCAGGTGGCCCAGATCCCGCTCGGCGGCACCGCCACCGGCACGGGCCTGAACACGCACCCCGAGTTCGCCGCGCGCGTGCGCGGGAAGCTCTCGGAGGCGACCGGGCTGGAGATTCGCGCGCCCGAGGATCCGTTCGAGGCGCAGGGCAACCGCGACGCGCTCGTCGAGCTGTCCGGGGCGCTCAAGGTGATCGCCGTCTCGCTCACCAAGATCGCCAACGACCTCGCCCTGATGGGGTCGGGGCCGCGCGCGGGGATCGGCGAGATCCTGCTGCCCGAACTGCAGAAGGGCTCCTCGATCATGCCGGGGAAGGTCAATCCGGTGCTCCCGGAAGTCGTGCTCCAGGTCTCGGCGCAGGTGATCGGCAACGACACGGCGATCACGGTCGGCGGGCTTCAGGGCAACTTCGAGCTGAACGTGCGGATCCCGTTGATCGCGCGCAACCTGCTGGAATCGATCCGGCTGCTGGCCGCCACCGCCCGCGCCTTCAAGGAGAAGTGCGTCGACGGCATCAAGGCCAACGAGGAGGGTTGCCATCGCTCGGCCGAGTCGACGCTCGCCGCCGCCACGGCGCTCAACCCCTACATCGGCTACGACAAGGCGGGGGAGATCGTCAAGGAGGCCGCCAGCTCGGGCCGGATGCTGCGCGAGGTCGCCTACGAGAAGGGCGTCGACGAGGACACCTACAACAAGGCGATGGACCTGCACAAGATGGCGCTCGGCAACAGCTGAGCGAGGGGCTCGCGGGGCCCCGGCGGACCGGGTCCCCGCGAGCGCTAGTGCCTACGACTGCTTGCGGAACTGCGGGACATGCAGCGCGCCGACCTTGCGACCCGCCATGGCGGTCGCACGGGTCGCGGTTGCGCCTGCAGCCGCCTTGACCGTGATGTTGTCGTTGTTCTCGGTCACGTCGGTCGTGCCGCCGCCGCCGTTGCTGTTCGAGTACGGAGAGCAGTCCTGGCCGGCCGCGGACGCGGGCGTGGCGTTCGACTCCACCTCGATCGCGCTGGACGGCGAGGTCACGTATCCCTTGTTTCCGTTGACGGCGCCGGTCAGGTTGTTTCCAGTGCCGTTGGACTCAAGCACGATCCCGGTGCCGGCAGCGCCGCCGGTCAGGGCGAACGTGTTGCCGGTCAGCGAGGTGCCGATCGAGCCGTTGGCGACACAGCCAGCGGTCACGTATCCGCCGGTGTACCCGGCGGCCTCGGCGATCCCGTCACCCGAGTAGCCGGTGAATGTGTTGCTGCTGGCGTTCTGGCCGGTGTAGTTCCCGCCCTCGTCGGCCAGGAAGAACAGACCCTCGGCCGGATAGCCGCCGGAGGCGATCAGGCCAGAGAACGTGTTTCCGGTGACAGTTGCCGAGCCGTTGTCCTCCAGCAGCGCGCCCTGGAAGAAGTTGCTGATCTTGTCGCCCGAGATTGTCGTCTGGGCGGCGTTCACGAACGTGTCGATGCCGATCGGGAAATCGCTCCCGGTGTCTCCGCCCGTCGACTCGGTGATGTTGTCGTTGATGATCGAGATCTGGTCGCTTGCGTTTGAATCCTCGAGCACGACAGCCATCGGCTCGCCGCCGGTTGTGGCGTACTCGGCGGGGTTCTGGATGGTGAACCCACTCACGGTCACCGCACCGCCGGCGTTTCCGACGTACACGATTCCGAAGTAACCCTGACTGGACGGATCCTGGTTGGTGCCGTCGAGGATCGTGCCCTTCGCTCCCGTGCCGGCGCCAACGAGTCGGACCGCCTTGTTGACGTCGACCGTCTGGTTGTAGGTCCCGGCGGCGACGTGGATCACCTCTCCGGGAGTCGCCTGCTCGATCGCGTAGTTGATCGTTGCGCAGGCGGCTTTCACACAGTTGCCCGCGTCGTTACCGGTCGTGCTCACCTTCTCCGACGGCGCGGAGGCGCCGTGCGCGGACACGCTCAGGACCGCCATCGTTCCGCCCGCTGCCAGCAGTCCGGTCGCGCCGGCGAGCACGCGCCGTGCCGACGGCTTGAAACCACTTCGCATAGATGATGCCCCTTCTGGCTGCATGCAGCCGAATTGCCACGTGGGCGAGCGGCAGGCCGGTCCCGTTGCCCCCTGCGCCCCCGCCATACTGTGGTGATGCGCGGCACCCCGTTCGGGGCCCCGCCTCGAACGAGCGGCAACCTACCACAGTTCTCGGCTCGCCGCGAAAATGAACTGAGTATTTCTGACGCGACTGAGGGGTCGGCGGCTCAGGTGGCGACGGTCTCGGCGCCGAGCTCTCGCGAGATCGCGACGTCGATCGAGTAATCGATCGGCACGACGATCACCGATGGGACGTCGAGCGTGAGCGCGTGTTTCAGCCGCACCCCGAAGTCCTCGGCATCGGCACAGCGCCATGCCGCGGCGCCGAATGCCTCGGCGAGCTTGACGAAGTCGGTCGGCCCGAAGTCCACGCCGAAATGGCGCCCGAACTTCTTGTCCTGCTTCCACACGATCGACCCGAACTGCTGGTTCTCCCAGATCACATTGACGATCGGTGTGCGCAGCCGGACGGCGGTCTCGAGCTCCTGGCAGTTCATCAGGAAGCCACCGTCGCCCGACACCGTGACCACGTGACGCGAGGGGTGCACGAGCTTGGCGGCGATCGCGGTCGGCAGCGCGAACCCCATCCCGGCCAGGCCGTTGGCGATCAGCACCGTGCCCGGCTCGTGGGCCGGGAACATGCGGCCGATCCACAGCTTGTGCAGGCCCACGTCGGAGATCAGCAGGTCCGTGCGCCCGAGCACCTCCCGCAGGTCGGCGAGCACGCGCGTGGGCCGCATCGGGAAATGATCGTCGTCCGCCCCCTCACGCAGGGCCCCGAGCGTCAACTCGCGCAGCCGGTCTGATTCCGGGGGCTCGGAGGTCCGGCGGCTGCAGCCCGCCGCGAGCCGCGCGAGCACGCTGGCGATGTCGCCCACCAGCTCGACCGCGGGCACGAAGAACTCGTCGATCTCGGCCGGCACGGTGTCGATGACGACGATCTGCTTGTCCCGCTTGGGGTTCCAGTTCTCGGGCTTGTGCTCGACCAGGTCGTATCCGACCGAGATCACCACGTCGGCGTCGTCGAAGCCCGCCATCTCGTAGTCGCGTGACTGCAGCCCGACCGTTCCCAGCGCATGGGGGTCCTCGTAGTCGATCAGACCCTTGGCCATGAACGTCTCCGCGACCGGGATGCCGGTCGTGTGCACGAAGGCCCGCAGCGCGCGGCTGGCGTGGGTGCGGATCGCGCCGTTGCCGGCGAGGATCACCGGGTTCTCGGCGGCCATGATGATCTCGGTCGCGCGCTGGACCTCGCGCATCGCCGGCTCGGGCTGCACCGGCGCGTGGGCAGGCAGCGGTTCGGCCTCCAGCGGCCGCGACATCACGTCCTCGGGCAGCTCGAGATGGGTCGAGCCTGGCTTCTCGGACTCGGCAACCGCGAACGCCTTGCGCACCACCTCAGGGACGATCTCCGGGCTCGAGACGCGGGCGTTCCATTTCACAACTGGACGCAGGATCCCGATCAGGTCGATGTACTGGTGTGATTCCTTGTGCATGCGCTCGAGATCGGACTGGCCGGTCAGCGCGACCAGCGGCGCCCGGTCCAGGAACGCGTCGGCGACCGCCGTCACCAGGTTCGTCGCGCCCGGACCCAGCGTGCCCAGGCAGACGCCGGCGCGACCGGTCAAGCGGCCGTACGCGTCGGCCATGTACGCGCCGCCCTGTTCATGGCGGACCGGGACGAAGCGGACCGAGGAGTCCGCGAGCGACTCGTTCAGGTCAAGTGTCTCCTCACCGGGTATGCCGAAGACATACTGCACCCCCTCGGCTTCGAGACACTGCACGAACACATCCGAGGCCTTGCGAGCGCTCACGATGAAGCCACCCTATCTCAACGCCGCGCGTCCCCGGCTCGGCAGAGCCGCCGCCCTCGCCCTGCTCGCCGTGGTGGCGTTGCCCATCCACGCTGCGCGAGCGGCGGGCCCCAGGCCGGCTGATTCCGGGGGGACCGGGCTTGTCGGCGCGGCCGCCACGGGTGGCAACGGCGGTGGGTCCGGGCTCACCGGTTCGGCGCCGGGCGGCTCCGGCGGCAGCAGCGGCTCGGGCAGCCGCAGCGGCTCGGGCAGCAGCAGCGGCTCGACGCAGAGCGGCACCACGACCACCCACGCCAAGCCGGGTCAGGTCGTCATCGACGGAGGCGGGGATGGCCACGGCGTGGGCATGAGCCAGTACGGCGCGGAGGGCTACGCGCTGCACGGTGCCTCGGCGGCCCAGATCCTCGCCCACTACTACCAGGGGACCGCACTCGGCCACACCAGCCCCACTCAACCGGTGCGGGTGCTGATCGGGACCGCGCGCGCCTTGTTCAGCGGGGCGACGCTCGCCGGCTCGGTGCGCCTCAGCGCGGCGGCAACCTACACGGTCGCCGCCTCCGCCGTCGGGGTGCGGGTCATCTCGGCGAAGGGACGGACGGTCGTCAGCGTGAGCGGCCCGCTCACCGTCACCGGTCCCGGCCCGCTGTCGACCGCCGGACGTCGCTACCGCGGCTCCCTGCGGTTCACCGCCACCCCGACCGGCCGGGTACAGACCGTCAACGTGGTCGGCCTCGACGATTACGTCCGCGGCGTCGTCGCCGAGGAGATGGAGGCCTCATGGGCCCCCGCGGCGCTCGAGGCGCAGGCGATCGCCGCGCGCACCTACGCGCTCACCACGAGCGTCGACGGAAACGGCTACTCGCTCTATGACGACACGCGCTCGCAGATGTACGGCGGCGCCACGGCCGAGACCGCGCCGACGAACGCGGCGGTGGCAGCCACCTCCGGCGAGGTCGTCACCTACGGCGGCAAGCCGGTGACGACCTATTTCTTCGCCAGCTCCGGCGGCGAGACCGAGTCGATTCAGAACGTGTGGCCGGGCGCGTCGCCGGAGCCGTGGCTCGTCGGGGTTCCTGACCCTTATGACGGCGCGGCCGGTGACCCCTACCACCGCTGGACGGTGACGATGAGCGTGACGGCCGCGACGCACAAGCTGGGCTCGCTCGTGCGCGGTCGGCTGGAGCGGATCGTCGTCACCCGGCACGGCGTCTCGCCCCGGGTGATCACGGCGCAGGTGGTCGGGACCCGCGGGACGACGAGCGTGAGCGGCGGTCAGCTCGCGCAGGACTTCGGTCTGCTGTCGACCGACGCGCGCTTCTCGGTCGGCTCCCGCTGAGCAGACCGCTCAGCGGTACCGATTTGTTCAAGTTCGACGGGCGGTGGTCGAGCACCAGACCAATCAGAAGCCGAACGTCTCCGAAAGGCCGCGCCGTGCAACAGGTGCCCCTGCGCTCCCTGCGGATCCAGCCGCTGCGCTCGATTCGCACCAAGCTGCTCCTTCCCATCATCCCGGTTGTCGCGCTGGCCGTGGCGGCAATGACGCTGATCGCGGTCGACAAGGTCTCCTCGGCGCAGCGCGCGAGCGTGTCACGCAGCATCGCCAACCTCAACGCGTCCGAGGCGGCGAGCTTCAACGGTCAGGTCGTCACGCGGATGAGCATCGCGCGGACCGAGGCCGACGCGGGCGGCGAGATGATCGGCTCAAGCCGTGCGCAGGTGATGGCCGTCGAGCACGAGATCCTGGTCCAGAACCCGAGCATCGCGGGCGCCTACATCGACTACGCGCCCAACGCGTTCGACAACGACGCCCTGTACAGGAACACCCCGGGCTCGAACAAGCAGGGGATCTTCGGCAGCTACTGGAACCGGCTCGGGGGCAAGGACAACCTGAGCTACGGCATGGCCGGCAACTACGCGAGCCTCGCGTGGTGGCACCAGCCCGAGAGCTCCAACAAGCCGAGCTACATCGAGCCCTACCTGTGGGAGGGGTCGCTGCTGGCCAGCACGACCGTGCCGATCCATCACGACGGTCACTTCATCGGCGTCGCCGGGATCGACGTGCTGCTGGGGGCGCTGAACCACAAGATCAGCTCGATCCGCATCCTCCAGCACGGCTACAGCTTCGTCGTCAGCCATGGCGGCCTGCTCGTCTCCTATCCGCACCAGAAGCTCATCGGCCACCAGACGCTGCTCGGGCTGGCCAAGTCGACCCACACCCCCGCCTTCGCGAAGATCTACGCTGCGCTGCGCGCCGGTAAGACCGGCTCGATCCAGACGCGTGATCCGCTGAGCGGCAAGACGGTGACGATGTTCTACGCGCCGGTGAAGGCCGGCGGCTGGGGCTTCATCAGCGTCGCGCCGAATTCGGAGATCCTGGCCAGCGCCCACGTGCTCCGCACCTGGCTGCTGATCATCGCGGCGATCGTGGTCCTGCTCGTCGGGCTCGTGGTGACGCTCGTCGCCACCCGCCTCGCCCGCCAGGCGAGAGCGGTCAGCCGGGCCGGTCAGACGCTCAGCACCGGCGACGTCGAGGTCGAGATCCCGACGGCCGGGAGCGATGAGATCGGCGAGGTGGCTCGCAGCTTTGGTGAGATCACCGACTATCTCTCGGAGATGGCCACGGTCGCGGATCGGATCGCCGCCGGCCGTCTCGACACCCAGGTCCCGGTTCGCTCCGAGCGCGACCAGCTCGGCCGCGCGATCACGAGCATGCGCGATCACATGACGGCGCTCATCCGGCGCATCCACTCGACCTCGGACACCGTCGCCGCCTCCTCGCAGCAGATGGCGTCGAGCTCGGAGGAGACAGGCCGGGCCGTCACCGAGATCGCCCGCGCGATGGAGGACGTCGCCCTCGGCGCCGAGCGCCAGGTGCGCGCGATGACGAGTGCCCGGATGCTGACCGAGGAGATGGTGGCCGCCGCCGACGCCGGCGTCGATGCGGCGCGCCGCACCGCCGAACTCACCGAGGCCGCGCGCTGGATGGCCCAGCAGGGCGTCGAGACGGTCGGCCGCGCCTCGAACGCGATGGAGGCGATGCGCTCCTCCAGCGCCGAGGTCACCCTCGCGATCCGTGAGCTCGGCGCCAAGTCCGAGAAGGTCGACGGGATCATCACCACGATCTCCGGGATCGCCGAGCAGACCAATCTGCTCGCGCTCAACGCGGCGATCGAGGCCGCGCGCGCCGGCGAGACCGGCCGCGGCTTCGCGGTCGTGGCCGAGGAGGTGCGCAAGCTCGCCGAGGAGGCGCAGGACGCCGCCTCGTCGATCGCCGGGCTGATCTCCGACATCCAGTCCGACACGGCTCGCGCGATTGGCGTGGTCGAGGGCGGTGCCCAGACCACCGAGGACGGCGTCGCCACGATGGCGGCGGCCCGCGAGTCCTTCGAGCAGCTCGGCGACTCCGTCGAGGACGTGTCGCAGCGCGCGACCGAGATCATCGCGGTGATCGATCGCGTCTCGGCGAGCTCGCAACGTGTCCAGGACGAGATCGCGGACGCGGTCGCCGTCGCCGAACAGGCATCGGCCTCCACCGAGGAGGTCAGCGCTTCGACCGAGCAGACGAGCGCCTCCACGCAGCAGATCGTCGGGTCGGCCGGCCAGCTGGCGCACGACTCCGAGGAGCTGCTCGGGCTCGTCTCGCAGTTCACGCTCGCCGAGGACGCGGCGCACCAGCCCGATTCGTGAGCGCGCGCCGCGGCGGCGCGCGTGACATAGAGTGCGGTGATGCCCAACTCCCCGGCGCCGCTGCTCGCGATCGACGGGCCGTTCGTGTTGTACCGCTCGTTCTTCGCGCTGCCGGAGTCGATCACCGACGGTGACGGGCATCCGGTGAACGCGCTGCTCGGAGCGGTCAATCTGATCCTGCGGATCGCCGTGGAGACGCGGCCGCGGGCCGTCGTGGTCTGCTGGGGGGCCGAGGCGGCGCACTACCGCACCGAGCTGTACCCCGACTATCACGCGGCGCGCCCGCCGGTCCCCGACGCGCTGCAATGGCAGTTCGATCGCGCGCCGGCGCTGATCGAGGCGTTCGGGTGGACGAGCCTCGGCTCGGACGACCTCGAGGCCGACGATCTGCTCGGCGCGCTCGCGCTCGCCGAGTCTGAGCGCGGCGGCCGCGCGCTGGTGATGACCGGTGACCGCGACATGTACCAGTGTGCGTCCGAGAGTGTGAGTGTCGTCTTCCTCGCACAGGGCAAGCAGGGCTTCGACACGGTCGACCCCGCAGAGGTGGAACGTCGCTACGGCGTCGCACCCGAACTCGTTCCGGATTTCATCGCGCTGCGCGGTGACCCCTCCGACGGGCTTCCCGGGGCCCCGGGGATCGGCGCCAAGACGGCCGCCGACCTGCTCGCGCGCCACGGCTCACTGGACGGTGCGATCTCAGGCGCAGACGGTGAGCGCCCGCGCGTCGCGGCGGCGCTCACCGAGCACGCCGACGCGCTGCGGGCGTTCCGTGAGATCGCCACGCTGCGCCCGCCCGCCGTCGAGCTCCCGGATGACCGGGAGACCGATCTGGCAGGCGGCGAGCGCGCCGCGCGCGACTACTCCATGATCAGGCTGGCCGAGCGGCTCTCACGAGCCGGCACGCTGGCCGAGCTCTGAGTCCGTGCGGTGGGCCGCCCGTCGAGGCGCGCCCTCGCAAGGCGATACCGCTTGACGGCCACTCCGGCCTGCCCCGCGCTCTTCGAGCTGGAGCCTGCCAGCAGCATGATGCGTGAAGGTGTGAGCGAACGATTCATGTCGGTCATGGTCGAAGACCTTGTAGCGGTTTGCACTATCCAAGTGTCCAGAGTCACACAGGCGGCGTCAAGCCGCGTGGACGGATTTCGTCGGCAAGAGCAGACGAAAGTTGCTCAGAACTTGAGCCCGAATCGACGTTTGTTCGAGACGGGAGTGACTGTGAGCGCTCACATGCGCTCCAGCCGATTCAGGGAGTGAACTTGACAGTGATCACGTCACCGTCGGCGACCACGTAGTCGCGACCCTCCAGGCGCAGCGTGCCGCGCTCCCGCGCTCCCGCGTAGCCACCCGCGTCGACCAGCGCCTCCCATCCGACCACCTCGGCGCGGACGAAGCCCTTCTGGATGTCGGAATGGATCTGCCCGGCGGCGTGCCAGACCGACAGTCCCCGTCGCAGGTGCCACGACTGCGCGGGCTTGTCCTCGCCGGCGGTGAAGAACGCCACCAGGTCCAACAGCGAGAACGCACCGCGCACGACCGTCTCCAGGCTCGACTCGCTGAGACCGAGATCGGCACGCATCGCCGTGGCGTCCTCCTCGGAGAGCTCGGAGAGCTCCGCCTCCAGCCGGGCCGACACCGCGACCGCGCGCGCGTCGACCGATGCGGCGTACTCGGCGATCTCGGGCGGCACCTCGTCGGCACCTTCCTCGACGTTGGCGACGAACAGGACCGGCTTGGCGGTCAGGGGGGAGAGCAGTGACATCGCGTCGGCCGCGTCGTCGGGGACGGGCACCGTCCGGGCAGGCCGTCCGGACTGCAGCGCTTCGACCACTGCGCGCAGCCACTTCTCCTCGGCGACGGCGTGCCGGTCGCCGCTGCGCGCGACGCGCACGACCCGCTCGAGACGGCGCTCGGCCTGCTCGAGGTCGGCGAAGATCAGCTCGGTCTCGATCGTCTCGATGTCGTGGAGCGGGTCGACCCGGCCCTCCGGGTGCACGACGCCCTCGTCGGCGTGGGCGCGCACGACGTGCACGATCGCGTCGGTCTCCCGGATGTTGGCCAGGAACTGGTTGCCCAGACCCTCGCCCTTGTGCGCGCCGGCGACGAGTCCGGCGATGTCGTGGAAGGCGATCGTGTCCCAGACGATCTTCGAGGCGCTCACCGTCTCCGACACGCGGTTCAGTCGCTCGTCGGTGACCGGAACGATCGCGATGTTCGGCTCGATCGTCGTGAACGGATAGTTGGCCGCCTCGGCCGCGACCCCGGTGAGCGCCGTGAACAGCGACGACTTGCCGGCGTTCGGCATCCCGACGATCCCGACCTTCATCGGCATCGGCCCACCTCCGTCGTCCCGGCCGCGACCGCGAGCACCGTTCCGAACAGCGCCCCGGCGACGATGTCCGAGGGGTAGTGGACTCCGAGGTAGATCCGGCTGAGCGCGATCAGCCCCGCGGCCGCATACAGCGGTCCGGCGGGCATGAGCGCCCCGTAGGTCCGGGCGGCGGCGAAGCTCGTCGTCGCGTGCGCGCTCGGGAACGACAGCCCGGTCACGGTCGAGGTGAGCGGCGCGAGCCCCGGCAACTCGGGGCGCGGACGGCGCACGACGAACTTGACCGCGGTGTTCAGCGCGTAGGAGGCGGCAACCGTCGCGGTCCCCCGCAACCACGCCGTTCGCCCGGCGGGTCTCGTCGCGTTGGCTGCAGCGCCCGTGAGCCCGAGCACCAGCCAGCATGTCCCATGCTCACCCGTGCGAGAAAACGCGGCGATCGCACGTTCGCGCGCGGGCGTGTGACCGTACGTGCGGGCGAGAACGAGCAGTCGGGTGTCGAGGTCGGTGGGCGACAACGGCGAGAGACTGTAGGAGACCGTTGGGCCGTGGTTCCTCGTGGCGTTCGCGGGGTAGCGCGCCCGGCGTCGGCCGTCAAGCAGCGATGGTCGTTGTGGGCGTCTGTGTGGGGTGGGTGGCGCTGCTGTGACTGTCGTCGCCGGCGCGCTGCGTGGCAATGAGTTCGAGCCCACTTCGTGTGCTCGAACTCGCGCCATCTGGGGATCGTCGACGGCCGGGGGCCCGGCCGGAGCGCGATAGCGGGGCGCCGGGGCCGGCGTGCGAGCGATGTTTTGGTCCTGGTGGCGCCAATCGGTCGCGACGCCGCCCCCGGGGGGCCGGCCCGGGAGTAGAGATCGTCCTCTTTGGGCTGCAGGGGCGCCCCGATGCGCCGATCTTGCACGGCGGACGCACGGGCGCGCCAGAACTGCCCACGCGTCCCCAGGCCGATCGACCGCGCGGGATGTTCCGGCATCCCAGAGGCCATTTCTGCCCACGACTGTCCGGGGCCGGCGGAGGCGTGGGACGTTTCGGTGTCCCTGGTGCCGTTTCTGCCCGGGGCGGTCCGCGTCGACGGAGGCGTGGAACGTTCGGGCGTCCCTGAGGCCACTTCCGCCCACGCACGCCCGCGCCGACGCAGGCGCGGGACGTTCCGGCGTCCCCGAGGCCACTTCTGCCCACGCACCCTCGGCGCCGATCGACGCGAGGGACGTTTCGGCATCCCAGACGCCACTTCTGCCCGAGCCGACCCCCGCCGCTCCGACGCGTGGGCGAAAACGGCGGCCTCGGCAGTGGTCCCCCGTTGGGGGCACACGGAGTGGGACCCCTTCACTGCAGTAAGCGGACCGGGGCGACGGCGGTCAAGCCGCGCAACCACTGTGATCGGAGACCCGCCAGTGTGGGCGCTGCTTGGCCGGCCGGCGACCCGGTGCGCTGCATCGCGAACGCCCCGGGAAACGAACGGGATGGCGACGTATCGCCTCCCGACTGCGACACGTCGCGATCCGCGTCCATGCACCGCGATGCCTCCCCAGACACCACGAAACCGTGACCCGATATGGGTGGGTCCCCCAATCGCAACGCCGGGCCGTTCCCGGCCCGGCTCAAACACAATGATCCATTGCTCGAGCGGCCACAGCAAGGCTGATCTGTTGCGTTTGTGGTAGGAATCATCCGGCTATGGACCCCACTGATCGAAGAATCGTTGCGCTGCTTCGGGAGAATGCGCGGCGCTCGTATCAAGACATCGGCAGCTACGTCCATCTGTCTGCTCCGGCGGTGAAGCGACGCGTGGACCGGCTGGAGCGAGAGGGGGTGGTGCTCGGCTACACGGCGACCGTCGACCCCGAGGCGTTCGGCTGGCGGGCGGAGGCGTTCGTCGCCCTGTACTGCGACGGCGACCTCTCGGCCGCAGGGGTGCGCGCCGCGGTCGCGACCGAGCCGGGCGTCGTCTCCGCGCACACGGTGGCCGGGGAGGCGAGCGCGATCCTGCACGTGATGGCCGAGGACACGAAGGCTTTGGAGCTCGCGCTCGAACGGATTCGGGCCACCCCCGGCGTGACCCGCACGGTGACCCAGGTGGTGCTCTCAACGCTGTTCACCCGCTGATTCTCAAGAGAAAAACGTCGAGACCGGATTCTCGAGAGAAAACTCTTGACAGAAGGCTCTCGAGAGTTTATTCTCGAGAGTATGAGTGAGCAGCAACCCAACGAGAAGCGCCAGTCATCGGTCGACGGTCTCCGTCAGGTCAACGATGCCCGGACGCTGAAGGCGCTCGCACACCCCGTGCGCGTCGCCTTGATGGAGGCCCTCTCGGTCGAGGGTCCGATCACCGCCACCCAGGCCGGTGAGCTGATCGGCGAGAGCCCGACGACGTGCTCTTTCCACCTTCGCCAGCTCGCCAAGTACGGCTTTGTCGAGGAGGCCGGAGGCGGCAAGGGACGCTCCCGGCCGTGGCGGCTGCCCCATCGGGGTCTGAACATCTCGAGTGATGACGACGATCCCGAGGCCGCGGTGGCCGCCGGCACGCTCGCCCGGCTGTGGCGCGAGAACCAGTTGCGCCGGCTCGAGCACTGGCGCGACACCCGCTCCAGCTACCCGCGGGAGTGGCGGAACGCCGCCACGCATTCGGAAAGCCTCATGTGGCTCACCTCAGAGGAGCTCAAGGAGCTCAACGAGGAGCTGCTCGAGATCCTGATGACCCGCTTCGAGGAGCGCCGCACCGACCCGTCCCTGCGCCCCGAGGGCTCGCTGCCCGTCGAGACGCTGCTTTTCAACTATCCCGTCAGCCCGCCCCATGGAGGTGGACAATGAACCCGCTTCAAGATCACGCCCTCGCCACCGAGCGGCACGCAGAGCGCTATCGCAACTCCCGCCGTCCCCGCGGCACCGTCCCCGGCGCGCGCGAGCGCGTGGGCCTGCTGCTCGTCGAGGCAGGCCTGCACCTGATGGTGCGCGGCGACCGCACCGGCCCGACGTCCGTCCGCTGATTCCGACGGTCAGAATGACCTGCTAGGAACAGCGGTCATGGCTCAGGAAAGTTCCGACAGGTTCGCGATGCCGCCGTCCGATCTGATCATCCGTGCCGGGGCGACGCCGGGCGCCGACGTCGCCGCCGAGTACGTCGTGGGTGCTGCCGGAATGAAGGACATGCTCATGTCGCTTCTGGAACAGAATGGCGGTCCCGCGTCACCCGGCGCGCCGAAGGTTCTGGACTTCGGATGCGGCGCAGGGAACGTCATTCGCCATTTTCACGCGGAGGCCGAATCGGGTGAGGTGTGGGGCTGTGACATCGACGAGCGCAGCATCGACTGGCTTCGGAGCAACCTCACCCCGCCGTTCAACTTCCAGGCGCTCTCGTCGCGGCCCGCGCTGGCGTTGCCGAGCGATCACTTCGACCTGGTGTACGCGATCTCGGTATTCACCCATCTTGCGGATGATTGGGCGGCATGGCTGCTCGAGTTGCGTCGCGTGCTCGGACCGACCGGCATCCTCGTCCTGACGTTCCTCGGGGAGGGCATGGCGGAGGCTGAGCGCGCCGCTCCGTGGGACGAGGACCGAGTGGGCATGAACGTCCTCCGTCACGGCCAGGACTGGGAAGGCGGGGGGCCGACGGTCTTCCTGTCGGACTGGTGGATCCGCGCCCACTGGGGTCGAGCGTTCGAGATCCTCGACATTCACCATGATCGCGACGAGCACGGCGAGGTCGTGCCGCATACCCACGGGTATGTGCTCGCCCGTAAACGACAGGGATCGTTCACCAGCGAGCAGCTCACCGCCCTCGAGCCCGACGAACCACGCGAGACTGCCGCGCTCGTTCGAAACATCGAGCAGTTGCACGCTGATGATCGAGAGCTCCGTGACCTCCTCGTCGAGGCGGTGCGCCGCGGGGACACCGAACACGAGTGGCGCGTCGCCGCTCAGCAGCGGGTGGCGGAGCTCGAGAACCTCAGAGCCCGGGGTCCCGCGGCGCGTCTCGCACGCCTTGTGCAGCGTCGCCTCGCCGCGCGGAGCTCACGCACGCCACTCTGAGCCCCTCAACGCTCAGGCGCGCAGCGCCGCATGCGGCGACTGAGCGTTCGCTCGCGCCCACCAGGCGTCGAACAGCGCCAGCGCGAGGTCCCGGGCAGGACCGTCCCAGCGCTCGCCGGAGGCGGCGAGCGCCGCGCGGGAGGCGTCGGTCTGGTCTGGGTCCTTGGCGGCCCACACGCCGGCCATCTGTGCGTCGGCCTCCGGATGGAACTGGAGACCGAGATGGGGCCCGATCCGGAACGCGGCGGGCCCCGCAGGGCTGCGGGCGAGCTCGACGGCGTCGTGGGGCACCGTGAAGATCTCGGTGTGGTAATGCAGCCAAGGCCCGGCGGGGATCTCGGGGTCGGCGCTCGCGATCGCTATCCACTCCTTCTCGTGGAACGGCGCGGCACCGACGGTGCCGCCCAGCGCCGCCGACAGCGCCTGCCCGCCCCAGCACAGCCCGAGCACCGGGACGCCGGCGTCGACGGCGTGGCGCAGCAGTTCTATCTCGGCCGCGACCCATTCGACGTCGGTCTCGTTGGCCGAGCGGGCGGACCCCAGAGAGGCGATGAACGAGAACGTGCGCGGATCGAACTCGGGTGGGACCTCGGAGCTGTCGTGGACCTGGTAGGCCAGGCCGCGCACGTCGGCCCACTCACCGAGCCTGCCGGGCGGGCCGGTCGCCGCGTGCTGGAGGATGAGTCCCGGGAGCACGGCCATCACCGATCAGCTGCCGAAGCCGACCCGGTGGCCCTCGTGGTCGACAAGCACGTAGACGACCTTCGAGAGGTCGAGCGCGACCGTTCCGTCCTCGGCGGTCATGTCGTGCCAGCCGCCCGCGTTGAGCGCGGCGCGGAGCTTGGCGAGCTCGTCGTCGGCGACCCGGGCGGCGAGTACCTGCCCGCCGAGGAACCCGATGCTGATCTTCTGCGGCTTCTCGTCATCGCTCATATCAATGATCCTTTGTTGACGGCTGGACGATCTCGGTCAGCACCCCGCCGCTGGCCTTGGGGTGCAGAAAGGCGACCCGGGATCCCCGGATCCCGATTCGCGGCTGCTCGTCGATGAGGCGCAGCCCCGCGCCGCGGCAGGCCTCGAGCGCCTGCTCGATCGACGCGACGCGATAGGCGACATGATGCAGGCCGGCGCCCCGCTCCGCGAGGAAGCGAGCGACGCCGCCGTCGGCGGAGAGCGGCTCGATCAGCTCGACGTGGCTCTCGCCGACATCGAGCAGCGCAGCGGCCACGCCCTGCTCCTCGACCGTCTCACGATGCACGAGCACCATCCCGAGCACGTCGCGATAGAACGGCAGCGCCTCGTCGATCGACGGCACCGCCACCCCGACATGGTCGATCGCGCTCAACACCGTGGCCACGATATCGCCAGCGGTCAGGAAGGCGGGACCCGGACGACCACGACGCCGCCGGTCCGCTCGTAGGGGAGGTGCAGCGCGCGCAGCAGCCCGGGCGGCTCCTCCCAGAGCAGCAGGCGGGTGATGTGCGCCGCTCGGAGCTCGGCCACGAACCGACCCGCGGCGTTCCCGCCCAGATGCGACAGTGCGACGTCGGTGAGCGCCGTACCCGGCAGGTCGGGCGCCCATCCGTGCGGTCGCAGCTGCAGCCAGCTGTCGATCAGCGCGAACCGAAAGCCGCTGTGCTCCTGGACGAGCAGCCCGCGGTCACGGACGTCGAAGAACGGCAGCGAGAGCACCCGCTGGCCACGGAGGCTGCGTTGCACGGCGGCGCTGCGGACGGCGGCCGGGGCCGGCTGGAACGGCCACGCCGCCGGGATGAGCGAGACGGCGATCAGGACGACCGCGATCGCCCTGACCGCGGCGGGTATCCCCGGGTCGCTGAGCCACCGGGCGGCGATCACCGCGGCGCACAGCCAGACGTAGACCATCATCCGCGCCGGGATGGCGTCCCGCAGGAACGGCAGCCGCGCGAGCGCCGCCCACGGCAGCCAGATCGTGCGCGTGCCGTCGATGGTCAGTGACGATCCGAGTGCCAGGAGCAGTGCGACCGCGAGCAGCGCGAGCATCAGATGGGACTGCCGAGCCCATCCACCGTGGCGCTCCCGCCACCCCCAGGCGAGCACCACCAGCAGCAGCGGAACGCCGAGGTAGCCGGTCTGCTCCGCGGAGTTGCCGGGGAAGCGACCGGAGATTCCCGTCAGTGCCGAGCCGCCGACCGCGGCGCGCACCGTGGGAACGACCAGGTTGAGCAGGTCGACCGGCCACCCGACCGCGCCGCTCGAGCTGCGTGGCACGTGGGTGAGCATCTCGACCACGAGCGGAGAGATGAGGAGCGCGCCGGCCACCGCGCCCTCGCCGAGCGCCCGCGCGGTGCGCAGCAACCCCTCGCGCTGGCCGTCGAGCAGCCAGAGCCCGAGCGCCAGACCGACCAGCGCCATCAGGCCCAGCGTCACCAACAGCTCCGGGAAGATCAGGAACTGCGCAACCACGATCACGGCGCCCGCGCAGGCGAGTGACAGCGTTGAGGCGTGGCCGCGCACTCCCCGCACCGTGACCCACGCTGCGAGCGGCACCAGCAGGCACGCCGAGAGCTGCAGGTGCGCGATGTCCTCGCAGAGCACGAACGACCCGAAGCCGAACAGCGCCCCTCCGAACGTCGCCGGAGCCGGTCGGGCACCGAGCTCGGCACACAGCAGCCACGTCGCCCAGGCGGCGACCGCGGGTGCGAGCACCACCAGCACATTCCACGCGGCGAGCGAGCCCAGCACGATCGTCAGCGGGGTGGCGAGGAGGCTCAGCACCGGGACGGTCGTCGACCACAGCACCGCGCCGCCGGCCGGCGGCCAGACGACCGAGGCGTGCAGCGGGTCCAGGCCGCGGCCGATTGCGTGCGGCCACCAGCGCAGGCCCCACACGAAGATCTGGACGTCGGGTCCGGTTCCGAGCGATCCGGACGGCGGCCCGCTGCCGGCGCCCAGCGCCGCGCGTCCGACCAGCACCAGCGCGAGCACGACGTAGAGGGCGAGCGCGAGTGCCCCCTCCCGCCGCCGGGACTGCCCGATGGGCGATCCGGCGCGGGCCGATCCTCGCATGCGGCGTGCGAACGCGGTCGAAGTCACGGGGCGGGATTGTCCCGCTCCGGCCCGCCGCGCCGGGCGCGAGGCGCTCAGCGAGGGGTCGTCGGGCCGTCGCCGGGGTCGGCGGCGGCGATGCCCAGATGGCTCTCGGGCCGCCGCGCCGGGCGGGCCTGAGGCACGCCGGCCATGACGCGGTCGATGTCCTCGCGCTCGAGCGACTCCTCGGAGAGGAGCTTGCTGGCGAGCTCGTCGAGCTGGGGACGGTGTGCCGCGAGCAGCTCGACCGCTGAGCGCATCGCCTCGTCGGCGAGCTCACGAACTTCGTCGTCGATGACTCGTCGCATTGACTCCGACGTCCTGCCCTCATCGACCCGCATCGAGGTGATGCCGGTGCCCATCGCCCACTCGTGGACCATCGAGTGCGCGATCGCGGTGACGCGGCTGAGATCGTCGGCGGCACCGTTGGTGATCGAGCCGATCACGATCTCCTCCGCAGCCCGGCCGCCGAGCAGCATGGTCATCATGTCGATGAGCTCCTCGCGCGTCTTCAGGTAGCGGTCCTCCTCCGGGAGGTTGAGCGTGTAGCCGAGGGCGCGGCCTCGGGGGATGATCGAGATGCGGTGGACCGGATCGACCGAGGGGAGCAGCTCACCGCAGACGGCATGGCCGGCCTCGTGGTAGGCCACGACGCGCCGCTCGTGCAGCGACAGGCGCCGGTGCGATTGCATCCCCGCGACGACCCGCTCCAGGGCAGTGTCGAAATCGACGGGCGCGACTCGGTCGGCGCCGCGGCGGCCGGCGAAGATCGCGGCCTCATTGCAGATGTTGGCGAGGTCTGCACCGGTGAGCCCGGCCGTCTGGCGGGCGAGCAGCTCGAAGTCGACGTCCTCGGCGACCGGCTTGTCGCGCGAATGGACGCGCAGGATGCGCTCCCGGCCGGCGACATCGGGCGGGGAGACGAAGATCTGACGGTCGAAGCGGCCTGGGCGCAGCAGCGCGGGGTCGAGCTTCTCGAGCAGGTTGGAGGCGGCGATCACCACGACGTCGGCGGTGGAGGAGAAGCCGTCCATCTCGACCAGCAGCTGGTTGAGCGTCTGGTCGCGCTCGCTGGTGCCGATGTCAGAGCCGCGGTGCCCGCCGACGGCGTCGATCTCGTCGATGAACACGATCGCCGGCGCGTGCTTGCGCGCGGACTTGAACAGGCGCCGGATGCGGGCGGCGCCGACGCCGACGAACATCTCGACAAATGACGCGGCGGACTGGGAGTAGAAGACCGCGCCGGACTCGTGGGCCACCGCCTTGGCCAGCAGGGTCTTGCCGGTGCCTGGGGGGCCGTAGAGGAGCACGCCGCGAGGCACACGTGCGCCCAGGGCGCGGAAGCGCTTGGCGTCGCGCAGGTAGTCGACGACCTCGCGCAGCTCCTCCTTCGCCTCGTCGGCGCCCGCGATGTCGTCCCAGGCGATCGGCGGAGCCGAATCGGGCTTGATCTCCTTGGGCCGGGTGCGCGGCATCATCGCCCGCACGCTGAACAGCCCGATCACGAGCAGCCCCATGAAGAAGATCGGCAACCACGCCTGAAGCCACGCGGTCACGTCGTAATAGCCGAGGAAGGACGCGAAGATCATGCGCACGACCTCATCGGCTGCATCCGCCGATTCCCTGAGCCCTCAGTGTCAGTTGACTAACCGCAGCCGCGGATTGGGCGCGTAGCTGCGGCCGACCTTCGCGCAGGGCTCGCCGTCGCGGAGCACGATGTCGGCGGTGAAGTCGTTCTGTCCGCGGATCAGCGAGGATCCCACGCCGTAGGCGTCGACGGGCACGCTCGCGGCCTCGAACTCCCGAATTCGCTCGGCATTGAAGCCGCCGGAGACGACGATCTTGACGTGCGAGAAGCCCGCGCCGTCGAGCGCGCCGCGGACCTTCTCCACCAGCCGGGGGTTCACTCCGGTCGGCTTGAAGGCCCCCATCTCGTCGATCAACGAACGATCGACCAGAAGCTCGGATGTGTCCAGGCGGACCCCCCACAGCTTGGGGCCGAGCGCTTCGGCGACAGCGAGTGCGGTTCCGACCGAGTCGTTGGTGAAATCGACGAGCACGGTGATGTTCATCTGGCCGTGGTAGCGCTCGGCGAAGCGCGTCGCGGCGCGCACGGTGTCGCCGCCGTAGGCCGCGATCAGGCCGTGCGGGACGGTCCCGATCCCGCGCCCGCCCCACCACGACGCCTGGGCGTCGGTGGAGACGCCGATCGCCCCCGCCACGTGCGCGCTCCAGCCATCGCCGGTCTGCACGAGCCAGTGATCGTGACGCGCGGGGAAGTAGATGATCTCCTTGCCGCGCGCCGCGCGCACGACCTCGTGCACGTTGCGCATGACCAGCGAGCGGCGCGCCAGCGAGCCCAGGTACACGGTCTCCAGGTGGGCGAACAGCGAATAGTCGCCCTCGATCGTCATCACCGTCTCGCGCGGGGAGATCGGGTCGCCCTCGTTGAGCGCGTGCACGACGAGCTCATCCCAGCCGGGCACCCACTCGCCGTCGACCTCTCGTCCCGAGCAGAGCTTGAGGACAGCGATCGCCTCGTCGATGCCGCCGAGCACCGACTCCTCCTTCTGGAAGATCTGCATCGTCACATGCGGATGCTCGCCCTCGTCCTCCAGCAGCTTCTTCGTGAACACGAAGTAGGCGTCGGAGTAGTACCCCTGCCGGATCCGCTGCACGGGCAGGCGAAAGATCTCCGGATCCAGGCGCGTGGTCACCGTGGTGGCCATGGCGCGAGTCTATTGACCGGGTCGCCGGGGCCCGCTCAGCTTCCAAGCAGGCCGGAGATGCAGTCGCGATAGAAGCCGGCTGCGAACCCCAGGTCCCGCACGTCGATCCGCTCGTTGGCGTTGTGCATGAGCGGTGCGGAGTGCAGCAGCGGCTGGTGGCGCTGGGGGAAGAAGCCGTAGGCCACGCACTCCGGGAACGCCGTCCGGAACCAGTTGGAGTCCGAGAAGCCGGGAAGGATCAACGGCACGGTGTGCGCGCCCGGGTCCTCCCGCTCGATCCAGCCGGAGATGAACGTCATCAGCTCGGACTCGATCGGCGAGGCGTTACCGATCGTGCGCTCGGTGAACGCGATCGTGAGCGGACCCTCGCCGCCCCGGATGCCGAGGACCTGCTCGATCCGTGCCCGAGCGGCCTCCTCGCCGAGCCCCGGGGGCGTACGGCAGTCGACCCGGATCTCGGCGCGCGACGGAATCACGTTCATCTTCTGCGACGCCGAGGCCATCGTCGGGGTGAGCGTCACCTCGAACATCGGCGCCGCCATCACGAACAGCCCGGGACTCTCGGCGCGCACCGCCTGCAGCGAGGCGCCCGGGTCGGCCGGATCGAGCCCCAGGCCGCTGAGCAGAGCGGCGGGCGCCTCGGTCACCGCGTAGCCGGGTGGCTGGTCGGCAAGGGCCGCCAGGACGGGAGCCAGCTTGAGCAGCGCGTTGTCGCCGACGGTCGGCATCGACGCGTGCCCGGCCTCGCCATGAGCGGTGATCGTGAACCGGTAGATGCCCTTCTCGGCGCAGCACACGCCGTAGTGGCGACGGCCTCCGAACTCGAACACCTCGCCGGCGCCCTCGTTCAGGAGCATGTCGCAGCGCACCGCATCGGGATGGTTCTCACACAGCCAGCGCGCGCCCACGTCGCCCCCGGTCTCCTCGTCGGCGACGAACACGAGCCGCAGCGCACCCCGGGCGGGGCGCCAGCCGTCACGGGCGAGCGCGACTGCCGCCACGGCCTCGGCGGCGACCTGGTCCTTCATGTCAAGCGCGCCACGGCCCCACAGGTAGCCGTCGGCGATGTCGCCCGACCACGGATCATGCTCCCAGGCGGACGGGTCGGCGAGCACCGTGTCGACATGCCCGAGCAGGCACAGGACGGGGCCACTGTCCGGATCGCCGAGCGTCGCGACGAGGTTCGGGCGCTGCGGGTCGTCGGCGAGCACGACGCAGTCGAATCCCGCATCCGCGCAGTAGCGCTCGAGATGCTCGATCGCGGGCCGCTCGTTGCCGGGAGGGTTGACGGTGTCGAAGCGGATGAGCCGCTGGAGCAGCTCGACGGTCTCGTTCTGCAGGTCGGTGCTCATGGGCACTGACAGTAACCGTCGATGCGCGCACACGACGGCCGCCTGCGTAGGATCCGCGCCGTGCCGGCCCCCTCGCCCGAGCCCCAGAGCGCCGACCTGCGGCTCGCGTTGCGCCTCGCCGATCTCGCCGACGAGATCACGATGGATCGCTTCCGCGCGATCGACCTGGCGGTGGAGACCAAGCCGGACATGACCCCGGTCTCGGAGGCTGACACGCAGGTCGAGCGGACGCTGCGCGCGCACCTGGACGCGACGCGCCCGGCCGACGCGATCCTCGGGGAGGAGTACGGCGCCGATGAGGTCCCGGAGAACGGGCGCCGCTGGATCATCGATCCGATCGACGGCACCAAGGGGTATGTCCGCGGAATCCCGGTCTGGGCGACGCTCATCGCCCTGGAGGCTCACGGCGAGCCGGTCGTCGGGGTGGCCTCGGCCCCCGCGCTGGGCCGGCGCTGGTGGGCGGCCCGCGGCGAGGGGGCGCACCTGCGCGAGGGCGGCCCGGACGCCCCGCCTCGACCGCTCTCGGTGTCGGCCGTCGCGGAGCTCGCCGACGCCCAGTTCTGCTTCGGAGGGCTGGAGGACTGGCGCGACGTGGGCCGCGAGGAGGGGCTCCTCGCGCTCTCGCGACAGGTGGCGCGCACCCGCGGGTTCGGCGACTTCTGGCAGTACGCGCTCGTCGCCGAGGGCGCGGCGGAGATCGCCTCGGACCCCAGTGCCTCGATCTGGGATCTCGCCGCCCCGCTCGTGATCGTCACCGAGGCCGGCGGGCGCTTCACCGACCTCACCGGGGCAGCCACGGCCGCCGGACGCGGGGGACTGGCCACCAACGGTCTGTTGCACGACGCGGTGCTGGCGATCCTCGGCCGCTGAGTGCCCGGGGCCCGTCCGGCCGCAACGGGCGGCCTGTGGTCGGTTTCATTGATCCCTTCAATGAAAGTGACCACACGCTGTCCCGGGCGAGCCGGCGCGGCGTCGCTCCCCGCGGGCCAATTCGGCACCCGCCGGGCGGTCTGTGGTCAGTTGCATTGATCTCTGCAATGAAAGTGACCACGCGGCGTACCGGCCGCGCCGCGCCGCGCCGCGCCGCGCCGCTCCAGGCTGGCCAGTCCGACCCGCGCTCCATACTGCCGCCATGGACAGCCTGTTCGGTGACGAGGAGCCCGCCGCGTCCACCGGCGCGGCGCGGCGTCGCGGCGCGGGTCCGGCGCCGAGCCGGACGGCATCCGAGATCGCGGAGAGTGCCGGCGCGGCCGTTCCGCTCGCCACCCGCCTGCGCCCGACGACGCTCGATGAGCTCGTCGGCCAGCACACGCTGCTCGCCCACGGCTCGGCGCTGCGCCGGGCGATCGAGGAGGGCCGGCCGCACTCCATGATCCTGCACGGCCCCCCGGGCAGCGGCAAGACGACCCTGGCCCGGCTGGTCGCCACCGCCAGCGACGCGGCCTTCGAGGAGGAGAGCGCCGTCGAGGCCGGCCGGGCCGAGGTCCGCGCGGTGATGGAGCGCGCCCGAGAACGGCTGCGGGCAACCGGCCGGCGCACCGTGTTCTTCCTCGACGAGATCCACCGCTTCAACAAGGCCCAGCAGGACGCGCTGCTGCCCGCCGTCGAGGACGGTCTGGTCACGTTGATCGGCGCGACCACGGAGAACCCGTTCTTCAGCGTCAACTCGGCGCTCATCTCCCGCTCGCGGCTCTACGAGCTGGAGGCACTCGGGCCGGAGGACGTCCGCGTGCTGCTCGAGCGCGCGATCGAGCGTGGCTACTGCGGATCGGAGGGACGGGTCACGCCCGAGGCCATCGATTTCCTCGCTGAGCGCTCGGGCGGCGACGCCCGCTCGGCGCTCAACGCGCTCGAGCTCGCCTGCGAGGCGGCCGGGGCGGACGACCAGCCGGTCACCCTGCAGCACGCCGAGGACGCGATGCAGCGTCGCGCGATCCTCTACGACCGCCAGGCCGACAACCACTACGACACGATCTCAGCCTGGATCAAGGCGACGCGCGGCTCGGATCCGGACGCCTCGCTCTACTACCTGTCGGTGATGCTCGAGGGCGGGGAGGACCCGCGCTTCATCGTGCGGCGGATGGTGATCCTCGCCTCGGAGGACATCGGCAACGCCGATCCGCAGGCGCTGGCGGTGGCGACCGCCGCGGCGGCCGCGGTCGAGCATGTCGGCCTGCCCGAGGCCGAGTTCCCGCTCGCCCAGGCGGCGATCTACCTGTCGCTCGCGCCCAAATCGGACGCCGCCAAGCGGGCGATCGGGGCCGCCCGCGGCTACGTGCGCGAGCACGGTGCGCAGGCGCCCCCAGGCTACCTGCGCTCGGGTGTGCGCGCGAAGGGCGACTACGACTATCCCCATGCCCGGCCGGGGCATCTCTCCTCCCAGGAGCTGCTGCCCCCAGGGGTCGCCGGCGCCCGTTTCTACGAGCCCGACGACGCCGAGGGCGAGCTCCGTGAACGGCTCGCCGACATCCGACGGATTCGCAATGTCAAGAAGCGGTAAAGATGAAACGGATAGGCTGTTGACCAGATGAGCGCCCTCGATCATCACACCGCGGCGCAGCCGGCCCCCAGGCTCGCCGACGGTAAGCGCATCGCCATGCGCCGCGTCCGCCTGCGTGACCTCGACGCGCTGCGCTCGATGGCAGCGCGGGCCGGGGTTCTCTGCGAGGAGTTCGAGCTGGCGCGCCTGGTGCGCTCGGATCCGGGCGAACGGTTGGTGCTGTGCGCGACCGCGATGAGCGACGGCGCCGAAACGGTCCTCGGGGTCGGAGTGATCGAGCTGTCGGGCTCGGCGACGATGCCGTCGCTGATCCTGGTGGAGCCGGCGGCCGGCCGGCCGCTTGCCGGGCTGCTCGCCGAGGCGCTGATCGATCGCGCCCGCGCGGTCGCCTGAGCACCCCCGTACTACGCTCTCGATATGCCCGCTCAGGCCTACGCAGGCAAGGAATGTGTCTGCCAGCTCCGCAAGGGGATCTGCGATCAGTCCTGCGTTCAGGGCATGCTCGACACCCCGTTCTACATCGCGTGCCTGAAGCTGACCGGCCGGCGCTGTCTGGTCGTCGGGGGCGGAGACGTCGGGTTGGAGAAGGTCGAGGGCCTGCTCGCCTGCGACGGCGACGTCGTGCTGGTCGCGCCCGACGCCCATCCGGAGCTCGAGCGCCTCGCCGACGAGGGGTCGATCGAGTGGATCCGCCGCGCCTACCAGTCGCGCGATCTGGATGGGTGCCTGATCGCGATCGCCGCGACGAACGACAGCGAGGTCAACATCGGCGTCTACAACGACGCCGACCGCCGCGCGATGCTCGTCAACGTCGTCGACGTGCCGCCGCTGTGCAACTTCATCCTGCCCGCGATCGTGCGCACCGGGCCGCTGGCGGTCGCGATCTCGACCGCGGGTGCCTCGCCGGCTCTGGCCAAGCGCATGAAGCGCGAGATCTCCGAGCTGTTCGGCACCGAGTACGCCGAGCTGGCGGTCATGCTCAACGAGGTGCGCGGCTGGGCGAAGGGCACGCTGCCCACCTATCAGGATCGCAAGGAGTTCTTCGAGTCGATCGTGAACGGCGACCCTGACCCGATCGTCCTGCTGCGGCGCGGGGATCGGGACGGTGTCCAGGCCCTGATCGACGCCGCCCAGCACGCCCACGCTCCGGCGTGAGCGAGCCCTCCACCGAGAGCCCGAGCGGGGCGGGGCTGACCCACCTGGACTCCTCCGGGAGCGCCCGCATGGTCGATGTCGGCCACAAGCCGGCGACCGAGCGCCGTGCCGTCGCCCGTGCGATCGTGCGCGTCTCGCCCGAGACCGCCGCGCTGGTCGCGGCCGGCAACGCGCCCAAGGGAGACGTGATCGCCACCGCGCGGATCGCCGGGATCCAGGCGGGCAAGCGCACCTCCGAGCTGATCCCGCTCTGCCACCCGCTCGCGCTCAGCTACCTCGGCGTCGAGGGCGAGATCGACGCCGGGGCCGGCACGATCACCCTCACCGCCGAGGCGCGGACGACCGGGCCGACCGGCGTTGAGATGGAGGCGCTCACCGCGGCGTCGGTGGCGGCGCTCACCGTCTATGACATGGTCAAGGGCGTGCAGCGCGGTGCGGAGATCGGCTCGGTCGCGCTGCTTGAGAAGTCGGGTGGAGCGAGCGGGGAGTGGCGGCGATGAGGGCCGCGATCCTCACCGTGTCGAGCTCGGTGGCCCGCGGCGAGAGCGAGGACCGCTCAGGCGCTGAGCTGGCACGCCACACCGAGCACGCCGGCGCCGAGATCATCGCGCGTGACGTCGTCGCCGACGACCAGGACCAGATCGAGCGCTGGCTGCGCGCCCAGGTCCAGACCGGCGCGGACCTCATCTTCACCACCGGCGGCACCGGCCTCACCGACGACGACGTCACGCCCGAGGCCACTCGTGCGGTGATCGACCGCGACGCTCCCGGCTTCGCGGAGGCGCTGCGCGCCGAGGCGGTCCGCCACACGCCGATGGGGATCCTCACCCGTGGTGTGTCCGGGATCGCGGGACGCACGCTGATCGTCAACTTCCCCGGGAATCCG
>DATJTS010000171.1:0-9646 GCA_035503035.1 Solirubrobacteraceae bacterium | reverse complement strand
CCAGTGCCAAGCGACGACGTCTACGACCTGTTCCAGCGCGGAACCGAGCTCCTCGAAGGGGGGCACAACCATCAGGCGGTGGTCCCACTCGCGCGGGCGCGCGATCTGGAGCCCGACAAGACGTCGATCCGGGAGGCGCTGGGGCGGGCGCTGTTCGGCGCCCGGCGCTACGAGCAGGCGGCGGCCGAGTTCCAGGCGATCGTCGACCGGGCGCCGACCAACGACTACGCGCTGTTCTGTCTGGGGCGAAGCCTGCAGCTGTTGGGGCGTCATGCCGAGGCGCGACGGCCGCTGGCGCTCGCCGCATGCCTGCAGCCCAGCCGCGACGATTACCGCGAGTACCGGGACAAAGCCCGCGCCCGAGCCGCCCAGGCGCAGCGCGACTGACGCCCCTCGGCGGCGGTGAGACAGGCCGCCCACCCCGCCCGGGCGCGAGTACCCGGTGCTAATCTGCTGGACACAGCTTTCCCGGCCGGACCGACCCGGCGCAGTACCGAAAGTGGGCGCCCGCCCGCTTTTTTTATTGAGAAGACGGAGGAGAACGTGACCGCCCTACAGACCGAGATCGAAGCCCGGCTCGCCGGTATCGAGCCGCAGGTCGAGGTGCTGCTCGCCGAGGCCTCCGGTCCGAGATTGCGGCTGTTCATCGACCATCCGGACGGAGTCACGCTTGACCTGTGCGAGCGGGTCTCCGGCCATCTGAATGACTATCGCGAGCGGTACTCGCTCGAGGTGTCGTCACCCGGCCAGGACCGTCCGCTCACCAGGCCCCAGCACTACAGCCGGTTCCTCGGCCGCCGTGCGAAGGTGCGGTTGCGCGAGCCGGCCGAGGTCGCCGCGGGAACGTCTTCGACGGGCGCGAATCACACGCCCTCGTCGAAGACGGTCGTCGGCGAGCTTGTCGGTGCCACCGACAGTGACGTCACGCTCGCCGCGGGTGAGGGCGTCGTCACGATTCCCTACGACCAGATCGTTCGCTCGAACCTCGTACCCGGAGACTGAACCATGTCCAAGGAGATCGTCGAGGCCGTACGGGGCCTCGCAGCGGAAAAGAACATCTCAGCCGACAAGCTCATGGAGGCGCTCGAGGACGCGCTGCTCTCGGCCTACAAGAAGACGCCGGGCTCGGCGCCCTACGCCAAGGTCGAGATGGACCGCGACAGCGGCGACTTCATCGTCTGGGAGCTGAAGATCCCGCCGGAGCTCGAGGAGCAGCTGCTCGTCGAGGCGACGGAGGACGCCCAGCCCACCGTCGACCCCGAGACGGGCGAGATGCGCGAGGCGCCGGAGCCCGAGATCGACATGGAGAAGCTGCGCGAGTACGAGGACCAGATCGAGACCGAGGACGTCACCCCGTCGGACTTCGGCCGGATCGCGGCGCAGACCGCCAAGCAGGTCATCCTGCAGCGGATCCGCGAGGCCGAGCGCGACATGATGTTCGAGGAGTACAGGGATCGCGTCGGCGAGCTGATCACCGGCATCGTGCAGCAATCCGACTCCCGCTACACGCTCGTGCAGCTGCGCGAGCGCGTGGAGGCGCTGCTGCCCAAGTCCGAGCAGGTCGACGGTGAGCGCTACGACCACTCCCAGCGGATCAAGGCGGTCATCAAGGACGTCTCCAACTCGACCAAGGGCCCCTCGCTCATCGTCAGCCGGCGTGATCCGGAGCTGATCAAGTCGCTGTTCGAGCTCGAGGTGCCGGAGATCGCCGACGGCCTGGTGGAGATCACCGGGGTCGCGCGCGAGCCGGGCTACCGCTCGAAGATCGCGGTCGTCTCGCACGTCGACGGCGTCGACCCGGTCGGCGCCTGCGTCGGCCCGCGTGGATCGCGCGTGCGCATGGTCGTCTCCGAGCTGCGCGGCGAGAAGATCGACATCATCCCCTACAACGAGGAGCCCGCCCGGTTCGTCGCCAAGGCGCTCTCGCCCGCCCGCGTGCGTGAGGTGCTCGTCGACGACGCCGGCAAGCAGGCGACGGTGATCGTGCCCGACGACCAGCTGTCGCTGGCGATCGGCCGCGAGGGCCAGAACGCCCGCCTCGCCGCGCGCCTGACCGGATGGCGGATCGACATCCGCTCGGAGACCGAGTTCGCCGCCGAGGAGGCCGAGCACGGCTACGAGGAGGAGGAGACCTCCGGCCGCTGCGCGGCGATCCTCACCAACGGGCGCCGCTGCCCGAATGCGGCCCTGCCGGGCTCGCGCTACTGCGGCCTCGACGCCCATCAGGCGCTCGAGGGCACTGACTCCGACCAGGTCCAGGCGGCCTGACCAACCCCTCCTAAACTGGGTAGTCCCGATGGCAAAACGCGTACACGAGATCGCAAAACAGAACGACATGGCGCCCAAGGACCTGCTGGCGAAGCTGCAGGCGGCAGGCGTCAACGTCAAGGCAGCCTCTTCGTCGGTGGACGAGCAGGTCGCCGCGCGTGTGCTCCTCGGGGATACTCCCTCGGGCGCGGGCGGCACCGCGGTCGAGCAGCCCGCCAACGTCGCCGCCGAGCGGCAGGCCGCAGCTCGCGCGGAGGCCGCCGCTCGCCAGGCCGCCGCGCGCGAGGCCGCAGCCCGCCAGGCGGCGGTCGAAGCGGCAAAGGCCAAGGCGCAGGCCGAGGCGGACGAGGCCGCCAAGGCGGCCACCGGCAACGGCGGCAGCACCGCTCAGGCTTCTGGCGACGGCAAGCAGCAGCGCCCGACGCGCGACTCCCTGCAGGGTGAGCGCGCCCCCGCCAACTCCGGCGGCCGGCGCCGCGTCGTCATCGATTCCCAGGCCTCGCGCCGCGCCCAGGGCGGCCCCGGCGGGGGCGGTCCCGCCAACCAGCCGCCACGTCGCCAGCGCCGTGGGCGGCGCCGCCGTGGTGTCTACGACGAAGAGGCCGAATCGCGTCCGACCGAGGTCAAGGTCGACAACAGCGCGATCCAGATCAACTCCGGCTCGACCGTGAAGGACGTCGCCGAGTATCTGAACGTCCCGGTTCCCGAGGTGATGAAGAAGCTGATGGCGCTCGGTGAGTTCCTGACCCTCACCGCCACGCTGCCCGACGACTCGATCGAGGTGCTCGCCTCCGAGCTCGGCAAGGAGATCGAGATCGTCCATTCCGAGGACGAGACGGTTGCCGAGCCCGTGTTCAACGACGACGCCGAGGACCTCGTCGAGCGCGCGCCGGTGGTCACGATCATGGGCCACGTCGACCACGGCAAGACCTCGCTGCTGGACGCCGTGCGTGAGACGCAGGTCGCGGCCGGCGAGGCCGGCGGCATCACCCAGCACATCGGCGCCTATCAGGTGCAGCACGACGGCCACACCGTCACCTTCCTGGACACCCCCGGCCACGAGGCGTTCACCGCAATGCGCGCCCGCGGCGCGAAGGTCACCGATATCGCGGTGATCGTCGTCGCCGCCGATGACGGCGTGAAGCCCCAGACGCAGGAGGCGGTCGATCACGCCAAGGAGGCGGGCGTTCCGATGCTCGTCGCCGTCAACAAGATCGACAAGGAGGGCGCGCAGCCCGACCGCGTGAGGACCGAGATGACCCAGCTCGGCCTGCAGCCGGTCCAGTGGGGCGGCGAGACCGAGTTCGTCGACGTGTCGGCCAAGACCCACCAGGGTCTCTCCGACCTGCTCGACACGATCATCGTGATGGCCGAGGTCGAGGAGCTGAAGGCCAACCCGAACGCCGCCGCGTCCGGCACCGTGATCGAGTCCAAGCTGGAGCCCGGACGGGGCCCGGTGGTGACGATTCTCATCAGCCGCGGCACGCTCGAGGTCGGTGACGCGCTCGTTGCGGGCGCCGCCTGGGGCCGGGTGCGGGCGATGATCGACTACAACGGCAAGCGGATCAATGCTGCGCGCCCGGGCGAGCCGGTCGAGGTGCTCGGCTTCGACGGCGTGCCTGAGGCCGGCGAGCACGTGCGGGCGGTCGAGCACGAACGGCGTGCGCGTCAGCTCGCCACCGAGCGCGCCACGCGGCTGAAGGCGGAGTCGCTCGCTCGCGTCTCGAGCGGGAAGCGCGTGTCGCTGGAGAACATCTTCGGCTCCGATCTGCAGGAGCTCAACCTGGTGCTCAAGGCCGACGTGGCCGGGTCGCTGGAGGCGATCGAGGACGAGATCGCCAAGCTGCCGCAGGACGAGGTCTCGGTCAACGTCATCCGGCGCGCGGTCGGCGCGGTCACCGAATCCGACGTGATGCTCGCCGCCGCCTCGGAGGCGGTCATCCTCGCCTTCAACGTCCGTCCGGTCGGCGACGCACGCGCGATCGCCGATCGCGAGGGGGTGGAGATCCGCGCCTACTCGGTGATCTACCGTGCAATCGACGAGCTGCGCCAGGCGATGCAGGGCATGCTCGCGCCCGAGGAAGTCGAGGAGGCGCTGGGCACCGCCGAGGTCCGACAGACGTTCCGCGCCTCGCGCGTGGGGACGATCGCCGGCTCCTATGTCACCGACGGGACGATCACCCGCGGCTCCAAGGTACGCCTGGTGCGCGACGGCACGGTCATCTGGGACGGCGAGATCGCCTCGCTGCGGCGCTTCAACGAGGACGTCCGTGAGGTCGCCACCGGCTACGAGTGCGGCATCGTCCTGCGCGACTACGCCGACGTCAAGGACGGCGATGTGCTCGAGACGTACACCACCCGGCAGGTCGAGCGCGAGCTCGCCTGACCGGGGCACGATCCGCCGACGCGATGAGCAGCGGCGGATTCGTCGCGGTGATGGTCATCCACCTCCACTTCCCCGACGCCGGATCCCTGAAGGCCAAGCGCCAGCAGCTGGGCTCGGTCAAGGCCCAGTTGCGGACGCGGCTGGGCGTGGCGGCGGCCGAGACCGAGCACCAGGACATCTGGCAGCGAGCGACGCTCACGGCCGCGCTCGTGGGGCCGGACCTCCGCAGGCTCGGCGCGGCCGCGGACGAGGCCGAGCGGTTCGTGCTCTCGCGCTGCCCCGAGGGGGCCACCTTCGAGCGCTACGTGGTGTCGGTCGAGGACCTGCGCGGATGAGCGCCCGGGCCCCCCGTGATCAAGGCGAGGGATAGGATGCGCGGAGGCAGGATGCGCCGTGTCGACGAGGCCATGCGAATGGTCCTATCCGATGCGATCGCCACCGATCTGAAAGACCCCCGCATCGGATTCGTGACCGTTACCGCCGTCAAGACCAGTCCTGATCTCAGGCATGCACGCGTCTACGTGAGCGTGCTCGGCAGCGAGGATGAGCGAGCGGCGTCGATCGAGGGTCTACGCTCCGCGCACGGCTATCTCCAGCGTCGGCTCGCGGGAGAGCTCACGCTCAAGCACACGCCGACTCTCACCTTCGAGTACGACGACTCGGTCGATCGGGGGATGCGGATCACCGAGTTGCTCGACCAGGTAGGAGATCGCGATTCTCAAGCGAGTCAGAGCGATCTCGAGGTCGCCCCGGATGATCCGCAGGGAGAGGACGCGTGAGCGAGACGGTTGCCGATCAGCGGCACGCGGAGCGGGCCGAAGTGCTCCGCGAGCTTCAGGAGGCCGACAAGCTCGTCGTCGTCACCCACGAGAACCCGGATGGCGACGCGCTCGGGTCGCTGATCGCGATGCAGGGGATCCTGTCGGCGATCGGCAAGGACTGCGTG
Source organism: Solirubrobacteraceae bacterium (assembly GCA_035503035.1). Classification (GTDB taxonomy): domain Bacteria; phylum Actinomycetota; class Thermoleophilia; order Solirubrobacterales; family Solirubrobacteraceae; genus Palsa-465. The sequence continues at coordinate 4,046 of DATJTS010000171.1, read as the reverse complement.
ATGTTCATCGCCCAGTCCGACCTGCCGCTGCCCCAGGAATACACGTTCCTGCCGCTGCAGAACCTGATCACCGAGCCGCCCGCCGACCTGGCCGAGCGCACGCTCGTGTTCCTGGACTGCGGCAACCTCGACCGCAACCCCGCCGAGGCCTTCAAGAATGCCGTCCCCACCCACCCGCACATCCTCAACATCGACCATCACCACGACAACACGCGCTTCGGGACCGTCAACCTGGTGGTCGACGATGCCTCCTGCACCGCGGAGATCGTCTGGGAGCTCATGCGTGAGCTGACGGTTACCCCGACCTCGACCGTCGCCGAGGCGCTCTACGTCGGGCTGATCACCGACACCGGGCGCTTCATGTACGAGAACACGGGGCGGGCCGCGCACCTGATGGCGGCCGACCTGATCGACGCGGGCGTCGACGTGCACGCGATCTACCGCCGGGTGTACGAGGACATGCCCTACGGCAAGCTGGCGCTGCTGGCCCGCGGCCTGGCCAACGTCGAGCGCTACGACGAGGGTCGGCTGACCATGAGTGCGCTCACCGCGACCGACTTCTCCGACTCCGAGGCCGAGGAGAGCTTCTCCGAGGGCGTGATCGACCACCTACGGGCGGTCGAGGGGACTCAGATCGCGGCGCTCGTGCGCGATCGAATCGGCAACCCGGACATTGCTCACATGCGCAAGGTCTCCCTCCGATCCGGCAGCGAGGGCATCGACGTCTCGGTCATCGCTCGCGCGCAGGGCGGCGGCGGCCACAAGCAGGCCGCGGGCTTCTCGACCGCGCTCTCCCACGACGAGCTGGTGCAGTTCCTGCGCGAGCAGCTCGCCGCACAGTTGTAGAGGTCCGCCGTGGAGGTGCCGCGAGTGACCCGGGATGGGGTCCCGCCCCCCGCCCCAACCGGCGACTACGTGCTCGTCTGTGACAAGCCGGCGGGCGTCACCTCCCACGATGTCGTCGCCGCCGTCCGCCGCGAGCTTCCCCGGCGGACGAAGGTCGGGCATGCGGGGACGCTCGATCCGTTCGCGACCGGGTTGCTGCTCGTGCTCGTCGGTCGCGCGACCCGGGCCCAGCGGTTCCTGATGGCCCTGCCCAAGCGCTACGAGACCGTCGCGCGCTTCGGCGCGCGGTCGAGCACCGGCGACCCCGAGGGCGAGATCACCGAAACCGGGGTGGTGCCCGCGGGGGATCTCTCGCTCCCCACCGGCACCGTCCGTCAGCGCCCGCCCGCCTACTCCGCGGTGAAGATCGACGGACGCCGCGCGTACGCGTTGGCCAGAGCCGGAGAGGAGGTGGAGCTCCCCGAGCGGGAGGTGAGGGTGACCCGCTTCGAGGAGCTGTGGCGCGACGGGGATCGGCGCGGCTTCGTGATCGAGTGCTCGAGCGGGACGTACGTGCGCTCGCTGATCGCCGACCTGGGGGACGCGTACTGCCTCGAGCTGCGCCGAACCGCGGTGGGGCCGTTCGAGGTGAAGGACGCCGATCCCGAGCGGCCGGTGCCGCTCGCCGACGCCGTCTCGTTCCTGCCCGCGGTGCGCCTGGATGCCGAGCAGGGCCGGCGGGTCGCCGTCGGTCAGCGCCTGGAGCTCGCACAGGCCGCCGCCCCCGCGGTGCGGATCCTCGACCCCGATGGGCTGGTCGCGCTCGGCGAGCTGCGGGCGGGGGAGATCCCCGGCACATCGCTGCTGGCGCCGACGGTCGGGCTCCGGGGCTAGACCACTAGGCTCTCGCAGCGATGCAGGTCACCCAGCTCGCAGACGTCGCGCCGCGCCCGCGGCGGGTGGCCGTGGGGGAGTTCGACGGCGTGCACCTCGGCCACCGCGAGGTGATCGCCGGGGCCGACACGGTGCTCACCTTCGAGCCCCATCCGCTGAGCATCGTCGCGCCCACGCGTGCGCCGAGACTGATCACGCCGCTTGAGGTCAAGGCGGAGCTCGTCGAGTCGCTTGGTGTCGCCGAACTCGTCGTGATCACCTTCGATGCGCAGTTCGCGGCTCGCTCCCCGCGGGAGTTCATCGAGGACATCCTCGTGGAGCGCCTGCAGGCCACGCATGTCTCGGTCGGGGAGAACTTCCGCTTCGGCCACGACCAGCTCGGCGACACCGCGATGCTGAGCGCAGACGAGCGTTTCCGGACACGCGTGGTGCGACTGGTCGAGGTCGAGGGTGAGATCGTGTCCTCGAGCCACATTCGCGCGCTGATCGAGGCCGGCGAGGTCGACATCGCGGCACGCTTCCTCGGCTCGCCGTTCCAATTGCGCGGGGAGGTCGTGCACGGCGACAAGCGTGGACGCGAGCTCGGCTTTCCCACCGCCAACCTCGTGCCCGACGAGGCGCTCGTCTGCCCCGGGCACGGCGTCTACGTCGCGCGTGCCGGTGAGGCGTGCGCGGCGGTCAACGTCGGCGTGCGGCCGACGTTCGGCATGGGGCTCGCCCTGCTCGTCGAGGCCTACCTGCTCGACACCGAGGCCGATCTATACGGAACCGAGCTGCGCCTGGAGTTCCTCACGCGGCTGCGCGGCGAGCGGCGCTTCGACAGCGCCGAGGAGCTGATCGCCCAGATGAATCGTGATATCGCCGACACCCGCGCCTGGTGGGCCTCCTACGCGGGCTGAGAACGGTTGCGGCCGTGGTGTTGACGTTGGGGGGTTGTTGGGGGGCGTGGGCCCCAACTGTCCCAACTGGCCTGCTACATTCACCGGCCGCATGACACTGACTCAGGAGCGCAAGCAGGAGCTGATCGCCAAGTTCGGCGACAGCCCGACCGACACCGGCAAGACCGAGGTCCAGGTCGCCCTGCTCACCGAGCGGATCAACGAGCTGACCGAGCACCTGCGCACCCATGGCAAGGATCACTCCTCGCGCCGGGGCCTGCTGATGCTCGTCGGGCGCCGCCGCCGGTTCCTGAGCTACCTGCAGCACGAGGATCTCGAGCGCTACCGCACGGTGATCCGCGAGCTCGGCCTGCGCCGGTGATCGAACCCGGGACCGCGGTTCCGGACTTCACCCTGCGGCGCGAGAACGGCAGCGATTTCACCGCCGCCGACCTCGACGGCAAGCGAACCGTCCTCGTCTTCTACCCATTCGCGTTCAGCCCGGTCTGCACCGACCAGCTGAACCTCTACGAGGACGTCCTGGACGAGTTCTCCGCACAGGGAGCGACGTTGTTCGCCGTCTCGTGCGACGCGAGCTACTCCCAGATCGCCTTCCGGGACAAGCTGGGCGTCTCGATCGAGCAGCTCTCGGACTTCGAGCCCAAGGGGGCGGCGTGCCGAGCGTTCGGCGTCTACCACCCGGAAGGGATGCCCGAACGCGCGCTCGTGCTTGTTGGACCCGACCGCGTGGTGCAGTGGAGTTGGCTGGGGGAGCATCCGGGTGTGCTGCCCGGCGCGAACCTGATCTTCGACGCGCTCGCCTCGCCCCCGGCGGCCTGACCAGGGCCGATGACGGACCTCGGCTCGGCGCCGGTCCCGTTTCCCGACGACACAATCGACCACGTCCGCGGGCCGGAGGCAGACGCGGGACTGCTCGTCGTCTACAGCGACTACGAGTGCCCGTTCTGCGCGGCGTTCCACGTCCGCCTGAGTGAGCTTGCAGTGCGCGTATGCGTCCGCCACTTTCCGGTCCGCTCCAGCCATCCGCGAGCGTGGCCGGCCGCCTGCGCTGCGGAAGCCGCCGCCCTCCAGGGGCGCTTCTGGGCGATGCACGACGCTCTGTTTGCCGACCCGGCGCGCTTGGAGGACCCCCATCTGTGGGACCGAGCGCGCTCTCTCGGACTCGACCTTGCGCGCTTCGACGCCGATCGTCGCTCACCGGCGATCGCCGACAGGGTCCGTCGCGACTTCCGGTCGGGGATCCGTGCCGGCGTCGTGACCACACCGGCGGCGTTCGCCAGCTGCGGTGGTCGTCTCGAGCCCACGAACGGCGACACGCGCGCCCGCTCGTGGACGCCGTGGTGATCGTTGCCGGATAGCCGAGAAGCTGTTATGTTGCTCCGGCTTTTGCCATCTATGGGGGAGTCAGTCATGCAGAAGCGTCCCTAT
>DATJTS010000170.1:0-2461 GCA_035503035.1 Solirubrobacteraceae bacterium | reverse complement strand
ACGAGGAGGCGGGCGACGCAGTGGAGCGCCTGCGGGCGGCTGCGGCGCAGCAGAGCGACGGGCGCAGCAATCCCTCGCTCGGGCCCAGCCCAGCGGGCGGCTGATGTCCTCACCCGGCGCCGCGCAGGGACCGGTTCGCGTCGCCCTGCTGGACCGCGGCGCCGGAACTGCTGAGCTCGAGGACGTGCTGGCGAGCGCGGGCTATGAGCTCAGCTCGGGATCCGAGGAGGAGCCGGAGGTGACGGTCGTCGTCGCGGTGCGATCCAATCGGCAGCTTGTCGACCTGGTGGCCCAGACGTCACGCCGCAGCGCGCACGTCGTCGTCGTCTGCGAGCGGTTCGGGAGCTCTGCATCAAGGCTGCTGCTCGCCGCGGGCGCAGCCGGCCTCGTGCAGCAGGAGCGCGCCGCGCGCTCGCTGGTGCCGACGATCGAGGCCGTTCGCGCCGGGCAGATCACGGTGCCGTCACGGCGGGCACTGAGCGGGGTGCAGCCGGGTCTGTCGACGCGCGAGAAGCAGGTGATGGGCCTGGTGGCGCTCGGGTTCTCCAACGGAGAGATCGCCTCCCGTCTGTTCGTCGCCGAGAGCACCGTGAAGAGCCACCTCTCCTCCGCCTTCGGCAAGCTCGGTGTCCGCTCCCGCCACGAGGCGGTCGACCTCATCGTCAACCCGGCGTTCGGTCTATCGATCGGAATCATGTCGCTTGGAGCGGCTCCAATCGACTCCGAGCCGCTGCCCGGCGGTGGTCCGTCGCACGACCGCGCGGGGTGACCCGGTTGGCGCCAGTGGTCGGGCCCATCGCGATACAATCGGCCGCGCTCCGGTCTGGACAGGAGGTCTGGGTGCGGAATGATCCAGGGCACGACATCGTCGGAGGGATGTGAATCGTGAGCGACCCGTCGAGTCGCATGGTTGGGGACAGAGAGCTGTTGGCCGCACGCGTACGCGTGCCCCAGCACGTCGTGTTTCGGGAATTTCCAGCCGAAACCGTCGTTCTGAACCTGCAGACCGAGCAATACCACGGCCTCAACCCCACCGCGGGCGCGATGCTCACCGAGCTCGGCCGCTCGAACTCGGTCTCGGAGGCGGCCGTGGCCGTCGCGCGCCAGTTCGACCGCGGTCAGGACGAGGTGCGCAAGCATGTGCTCGGGCTCTGTGCGCAGTTGCTCGAGCGAGGGTTGATCGAGATCGTCCCGGACGAGTCCTGAGCGGGCGGCCGGGGACCGGTCACGGCCGCCTGGTGATGATGCGATGAGCGCTCCGTCGGATCCGGTGGCCGCGGCGTACGGTGTGCGTGTCGAGGGACTGGGTCGGCCGGCGGATCTCGCGTTGCGGGGTGCTGAGGCGTGGCCCGTCATCCACTTCCGGACCGAACTGACCGACGATCCGCTCGCCCTGGTGAGCAAGGTGGGGGAGAACGACGCGACGATCGTCAATCCGGCCGCGACCCTGCTCGTCGACCGCGGGCGGGCTGAGGTGCGGATTCGGTCGGCGACGCCGGTGCCCGAGGCCGACCTGGTCCACCCCTGCCTGTGGCCGGTTGCTGCGGTGTTCGCGCGGTGGCGGGGGGCGGAGACGCTGCACGCAGGGGCGTTCGTCCCGGACGGCGGCACCGGTGCGTGGGCGGTCATGGCCGACAGCGGCGGTGGAAAGACCTCCTTTCTGGCGATGCTCGCCCAGACCGGCGTCGAGGTCCTGGCCGATGACCTGCTCGTCATCGAGGGTGGCGATTGCGTCGCCGGCCCGCGGTCGCTCGATCTGCGCCCTGAGGTGGCCGAGCAGTTGCGGTTGAGCGCACGGATCACGACGCCCGTGCGCTCGACCAGCCGGCGGCGACTGTCGCTTGCGCCATGCGAGGCGCGCTGGCCGGTGGCGGGCTTCGTCGAGCTCGGCTGGGGCGACCGCGTGGCGGTGGAACGACTCGAGCCGGTCGCCGCTCTGGCCGCGCTCGCCAGGCATCGCCGGGTGCGCGGACTCGGAACCGGTTTCGCCCAGTTGCTTGACCTGGTCGACCGCCCGGTGCTTCGTCTCACGCGCCCCCGCGGATGGGCGTACGCTGAGGACGCGGCCCAGCGGCTCAGCGAGATCCTGGGCGCGGGGGTCGCGTAGGCGCGTCTCCAACTTTTTTCCACCTTCGAGTGGTCAGAACTCGTCTACTGTGCTTCTTACCCTGGCCCGGGGGCGGACGTCGCCCGGGTCTCAATGACACCAAGGAGGAAGCGATGGGGCGCAAGATTCTGACGTCGGCTGCGATCGCGGCAGCCACATTCGGCGTAGCGGCAGGCTCGGCGGCGGCAGCAGCTCCGTCGACGACGATGTCCAACGGCACCAAGTTGACCCATGCGGCGGCCCGAGCGATCAACCGCGGCATCCGACAGGCCGTTACGACCAACGCCACCGGGACTGCGAAGGTCGTCAACCATGGTGACGATGCCGAGTGCACCGTGCCGGAGACCGCCAAGA
>DATJTS010000169.1:0-22129 GCA_035503035.1 Solirubrobacteraceae bacterium | reverse complement strand
CGCGCGGAGCGTCTCCAGCTCGGTGGTCAGCTCCCGCCACCGTTGATCGAGCTCGAGCAGGTGATCGATCTGCTCGGCGGCGGCCGGGCCCCGGCGTTGCAGCGCGGCACGCACGCCGTCGGGGTCGGAGCGGATCAGTCGGATGTCGAGCATCGGGCCAGTATGACGAGACAGCCGCCGAGATCCTCAGCGGGCCGGCCGGGAGACGCGCACCGGCGCCGCGCCTCCCGCCTTAACCGACTATCCAGCCTTGACGGTCGCCTGCGCCGAGCTCTGCTGGTAGCGCTGATCACCCGTGTAGGTGCCGGTCACGGTCCAGCTCCCGGGCGCGGAGATGGTCAGCTCCGACGTACAGCTGTCGGGCGCGACGGCAGGCAACGTGCACGACATGGGAGACATCACGGCGCCCGACGGCGAGACGGACAAATCGACCGAGCCCGAGGGCTGCGGCGGCTTCGTCAGATTCCCCGGAGGAGTGACCTTGGTCGTACACCTGACGGTGATCGAGCCGCCCTTCTTCAGCCTGGCGATCTGACTTGCGGTCGGGTGCTGGCAGCTGAGGCCGGTGTGCGACGGCGACGGGCTGATCGTCAGCGTCCCCTGGCCCGTACTGGCGGCCTCGGTCTCCGCGGCCCCGTAGACGGCGGTGATCGTCTGTGACCCGGTCCCGAACGCCGAGGGCTTGTAGTCCACCGAGCACGATCCCGCGGTCAGGGTGCACGAGTGCACGTGAGGTACGAACCTCCCGGCGCCGTCGCTGGAGAACTCGATGGTCCCGGTCGGCGTGGCGGACGGCGTGATCGTGTCCCGCACCATGGCCGTGCAGGTCTGGGCGGTCTCGGCGGGCGCGGTGGGGCCGCACGAAACCGTCGTCTGCGTCACGTGCTGGATCGGCAGCTCCTTGACCTGGCTGTTGTCACTGACCAGCAGGTCGCCGAGCGGATCGGCGCTGACCCAGTTCTCCAGCCACGAGTCTGGGATCGCCGTCTGAGTCCCGTTGGGTGCGATCGAGACGAGCCGGGCGTTGCCCGTGTCGGCGACGATCACGTCCCCGGCCGGATCCACGGTCACCCCGCGCGGGCCGGAGAAGCCCGAGCCGACGGTCGTCTGGGTGCCGTCCGGCGCCACCTCGACGATGCGGTTGTTGTCGCTGTCGGCGACGAACACGTCGCCTTGTGGGTTGACCGCGACTCCCCACGGGGCGTGAAAGCCGCTGCCGACAGTCGTTTGGGAACCGTTTGGAGCGATCTTCACGACGGCACCGGGGCCGACCTCGGTGACGAACACGTCACCGGCCGAGTCCACCGCGATTCCGTTCGGGAGCGAGAGCCCCGACGCGATCGTCGTCTGGTCCCCGTCCGGCGCGATCTTGACGACCGTGCCGGCCAAGTAATCCGTGACGAACAGGTCGCCAGTGGAGTCCAGCGCGATTCCCGCCGGCCACTCGAAGCCTGACGCGACCGTCACCTGCGTGCCATCGGGCTTGATCTCGACCACGCTCCCGCCGTCGAACTGCGTGTCCACGGTGACGAACACGTTGCCTGCCGAGTCTCCAGCGGCCGCCCATGCGAGTACGAGACCCGAGCCAACGGGCTCTGGCGCCCCCCAGGACGTGGCCTGGGCGGTCGCCGCCCCGATCGCCGACGCCGTGATCGCCGCCGCCACCGTGGCGGCCCGCGTGATGCCTCTCCTGGTCATCCCGGTTCCTTTCGACCGGCGGCCCCTCGTGCCGCCGTGATCGCGATTACCGGGTTCGCACCACGCTGATTTCCCTCCGACCGCCATCCAGCGGGTCGCCCCGGGGAATGGTCAAAAACAATACACCGACGACGCAAAGCCTCTCAGACCGGTCGCGCCAGGTGTTGCCGCTGGGTGTTCGCCACCCTTGCCACCGTCTCGTCAGATCTGGTACGGTTATTTCTGGAAACGTTCTCAGATAACGATTCCAGACACAGAAGCGGCAGGAGAGGAGAGGCAATGGAGAGAGACACCGCGGGCTCCCCCGACGGGTCCGACGAGACGGTCGCACCCGGCGACGCAGCTCCGGCAGCCAGCCAGTCGGCGAAGCCGAGCGCCGGGGACGGTCCCGAGACTGCGCCGGCGCCGACCGAGCCGCCCCGCGTCGAGATCCGCAACGTGACCAAGCGCTACGGCAGCGTCCACGCGCTGCGGGGTGCCGACCTCTCGCTGCGCACCGGTGAGATCGTTGGCCTGGTCGGCGACAACGGCGCCGGTAAGTCGACGCTGGTCAACATCATTTCCGGGGCGCTGCAGCCGACCTCGGGCGAGATCCTGATCGACGGCAGCCCGGTCTCGTTCAAGACGCCGATCGACGCGCGTCATGCGGGGATCGAGACCGTCTACCAGGACCTCGCGCTCGCCAACGACCTCAACATCTGGGCGAACATGTTCCTCGGGCGCGAGCGGACCGTCTCCGGACCGCTCGGCAAGCTCGGCTGGCTCGACCGCGGCGCGATGAGCCGGCAGAGCGTCGAGGACCTCAAGCAGACGAAGATCCGGATCCCGTCGGTCGCAAGCCGCGTCGGGCGGCTGTCGGGTGGTCAGCGTCAGGCCGTCGCCGTCGGCCGGGCCGTCGCCTGGGGCTCACGCGTCGTGCTGATGGACGAGCCGACCGCTGCGCTCGGCGTCGAGCAGCAGGAGAAGGTGGGCGAACTGATCAAGACCGTCGCCGAATCGGGCACCCCGGTCCTCCTGATCAGCCACAACCTGCCGCAGGTCTACAGCATCTGCACCCGCGTGGTGGTGCTCTTCCACGGACGGATCATCGCCGACCTGAAGCCCGCCGAGGTGGACATCGACGAGATCGTCGGCTGGATCACCGGGTCCTCCCTGATCGCCAAGGAGATGGCGAAATGAGCGCCTCGGGTACCGAACCGACGGCGGTCGCTGAGCCGGACGCGGCGGAGACCACGGAGCCGCAGGACACCGTTCCCTGGTTCCAGCGGTTCATGGAGCGCATCGGACCGTTCTGGACGCTCGGCGTGCTCATCCTGCTGATCGTCGCCTTCGGGATCGCCGCCTCGTCGCTGTACACCAAGGACGCCTGGGAGTCGACCGCCACCTACGCGGTTGAGTACCTGCTCCTCGCGATCGGCGAGACGTTCGTGATCATCACCGGCGGCATCGACCTGTCGGTGGGAGCGATGCTCGGCTTCTCCGGTATGGCGGGCGCGCTGGTGGCTCAGCACATGCTCGGCGTGCACGACTCCTCGACCCTCACCACGATCGTGACGATCCTGGTGATGCTCGCCTGCGGCACGGCGCTCGGCCTGATCAACGGGCTCCTCATCACGCTGCTCAAGCTGCCGCCGTTCATCGTCACGCTCGGCACGCTCACCGGGATCACCGGCGGGATCAATCTGCTCAACGGGGGCAACGAGGTCTCGATCCTGCCCGCGCCGATCAACTCGCTCGGCATCGACTCCGTGCTCAACGGATGGCTGCCGCTGCCCGTGCTGATCAGCATCGTGCTCGCCGTCGTGTTCGGGTTCGTGCTCGCGCGAACGCGCTTCGGCCTGCGCACCTACGCGATCGGCTCCAACGAGACCGCCACGCGCCGGGCCGGCATCCGAGTCGACCGCCACCTCGTACGGGTCTACGCACTCTCGGGCTTCCTGGCCGGGGTCGCGGGGCTGATGGTGACCGCGAACCTCTCGACCGCGGCGCCGATCAACGGACAGAACGATGAGCTCTACGCGATCGCCGCGGTCGTCATCGGCGGCGCATCGATCTTCGGCGGCACCGGGACGATCTTCGGGACGGTGATCGGGACCGCGATCCTGGCCGTCCTCACGACGGGCCTGGTGCTGACCAACGTACAGCCGTTCTGGCAGCAGGTGGCGATCGGCGCCGTCGTGATCATCGCCGTCGCCGTCGACCGGGTCCGGACGAAGGCCGGGACCGACTGATGTACGGGACCACGAAACCCCCACTCGCAGTACGCACCAAAGGAGAGAGGACCACTATGTCGCGCACACTCACGGCCGCCAGGCGCCGGGCACTGCCCGTCGCCCTCGCCGGCGTCGCCGCGCTCGGAGTCGCCGCCTGCGGCTCGAGCAAGAAGTCCTCGAGCGGCTCGTCCGGGAGCAGCGGCTCGGCCAGCACCTCGGGCTCGTCGAGCTCTGGGAAGCACTACACGATCGCCCTCGTACCGGGCCTGACGACCGATCCGTTCTACATCACGATGCACGCCGGGGCCGCCGCCGAGGCCAAGAAGCTCGGCGTCACCCTCACCTGGCAGGGCGGGACGACGTTCAGCCCCAACACCCAGCTGCCGGTCGTCGACGCGCTGCTGGCCAAGCACCCGAGTGCGCTGCTGATCGCGCCGACCGACGTCAACGCGCTCAAGGCGCCGATCCAGAAGTTCACGACCGCCGGTATCCCGGTGCTCGCCGTCGATACGACGATCAACGACACGAGCCTGCTCACAGCGCAGATCACCTCCAACAACTTCCAGGGCGGGGAGGCCGCTGCCGACGCGATCGCCAAGCTCGCGCACAAGAAGGGCCAGGTCGCGGTCGAGAACGTGCAGCCGGGCGTGTCGACCACCGACGCCCGCCAGGCCGGCTTCCTCGCCGAGATGAAGAAGTACCCGAACATGCAGGTGATCGCCAAGGAGTACGACCAGGACTCCCCGACGACCGCCGAGAGCCAGGTGCGCAACCTGATCCTCGCGCACCCCGGCCTGGTCGGCGTGTTCGGCACCAATCTCTACAGCGCCCAGGGCGCCGGCAAGGCCGTCGTCGCCGCGGGCAAGAAGGGCAAGGTGTTCGTCGCCGGCTATGACGGCGAGCCGGCCGAGATCCAGCTGCTCAAGCAGGGCGTGATCAACATCCTCGTCATGCAGCAGCCCGCGGTCGAGGGAGCGGATGCGGTGAAGTACGCCTACGACAAGCTCACCGGCAAGACGTCGCAGATCCCCAAGAAGACGCTGGTCAAGAACGTCGTCGCCACGACGGCGAACGCCTCCAGCCCGAGCGTGTCGAAGTACTTCTACAAGACCTCGTTCACGGGTTAGAAGACCGATCCATCATGACCGCCCGGCCCGATGCACGCTGAGCGCACTCGGGCCGGCGCGGATGCCCGCCCGGTGGCGAGCATCCGCGCCAGGGCGGTCGTCATCGCCGGGCCGCCGGCCTCGGGCAAGACGACGCTCGGGGCCGCGCTGGCCGGCGCCCTTCATTACGCCTTCATCGATCTGGACATCGTGACCGGAACCATGACCCGTGCCGCCCTCGCACTCAGCGGCGCCGAGGAGACCGCGCTCGACGGCGAGCTCGGCGCGGGGCTGCGCGACGCCCGCTATGGCGCGCTGCTCGACACCACGGTCGCCAACCTGAACATCGGGTTGGGGGTCGTGCTGAGCGGACCGTTCACGCGCGAGCGCACCGACCCGGCGCGCTGGGAGGCGATCCGCGAGCGGCTCGGCGGCACGGAGGTCCCGCTCATCTGCCTCTCGCTCGAGGAGCCGCTGCGCCGCGAGCGGATGCGCGCGCGAGGCGCCGCCCGCGACCGCTCGAAGCTCGGCAGGGACGCCGCCGCCGCCCGCGCCTGCGCGTGCGAGGAACCGACCAGCACCACGATTCCCGGCGCGATCCGCCTGGACGGCGACGCGCACCCCAACGCGCTGCTCGAGGCCGCGCTGACCGCGCTCGACGGCACTGCGGGGAGCTTTCGTCGACCTGAGCCCGAACAAACTTCCCCACGATCGCGATGCTGATCGTCAACCCCAACTTCACCGTCGATCGCACGATCCCGCTCGGAGAGCTCGTCCCCGGCGATGTGATCCGCACCGGCCGCGCCGCGGTCACGCTCGGCGGCAAGGGCATCAACGTCGCCCGCGTCGGCCGGGCGTTCGGCGACCACGCGCCCATCCTCGGCTTTCTCCCGTGCGAGAGCCGCGGCGTGCTCAACACGCTCGCGGCCGGCGAGGGCGCGGAGCTCTGCGGCGTCGATGTCGCCGGCGCTGTCCGCGGCGCCGCGATCCTGATCGAATCGGGCGGACGGGTGACGGTCCTCAATGAGCCCGGTCCGGAGGTGGGAGAATCGGACTGGGCGGCGCTGCTCGACATGATCGAACGCAAAGCCACCGCCCACCAGACGGTCGTGTGCGCGGGCAGCCTTCCGCCCGGCTCGCCGGTCGATGCCTACGCGCGTGTCGTGGCCGCCGCCCACCGGTCCGGCGCTCGAGCGGTCGTCGACGCCTCCGGCGAGGTGCTGCGCGCGGCGCTCGCCGCCGGACCCGACGTCGTCTCTCCGAACCTCGCCGAGGCCGAGTCGCTGATCTCCGGGCGGCTGGTCGAGGGCGTCGAGCCCCTCGGAGCGGATGTGCCCGAGCGAGCCGAGCGAGCCGCGGAGGACCTGCTCGCCCACGGCGCCCGCCAGGCGATCGTGAGCACCGGCAGCCGCGGCGCGGCGACGGCGAGCCCTGACGGCGGCGCGGTGTTCCTCCCGGCCGCGCACGTCCACGTCGTCAATCCGATCGGCGCCGGCGACTCACTGGTTGGCGGACTCGTCCACGCGCTGGAGAACGGCCGCGAGTGGCAGTCGGCCGCCGGCTTCGCGCTGGCAACCGCCTCGGCTTCGTGCGAGCAGGAGCTCGCCGGCGGCGTCGACCCGGCGCGGGTCCGGGAGCTTGACCGTGGGAGCGTCAATGCCTGAGAAGACGACGATGCGCGACGTGGCGCGCGCCGCCGCCGTATCGGTCACCACCGTCTCACGCGTGATCAACGGCGACCCATACGTCGCCGAGGACACCTCGCTGCGGGTCCGCGAGGCGATCGAGCTGCTCAATTACCGGATCAACCCGATGGCGCGTTCGCTGCGCACCGGCACCGACGAAGCCGTCGGGCTGGTGGTCGAGACGATCGGGGATCCGTTCTTCGCCTCGGTGATCGACGCCGTGGAGGAGGCCGCGCGGGCGGCAGGCCTGTTCCTGCTGATCGCGAGTGCCGGCGAGACCGCCGAGCAGGAGCGGGCCGTGGTCAGCGGCCTGCTGGGCCGCTCCGTCCAGGGAATTCTGATCGTGCCCTGCCATCTCAGCTACCGCGCAGAGCAGCTGCCGATCGGACCGGACGGCATCCCGGTGGTGTTCATCGACCGCCCCTCACCAGGGATGGAGGCCGACACGGTGGTGATCGACAACGCCGCCAACGCGCGGATGGCGACCGAGCACCTGATCGCCCACGATCATCGCCGGATCGCGTTCGCGGGCACCGAGGTGGCCCACTATCCGGTGAGCGAGCGGCTCGTTGGATACCGGGCGGCGCTCGAGGATCACGGACTGGCGTTCTCGCCGCGTGACGTCGTCGACCTACATCACCGCGGCCACGAGACCGACACGCACGTGCTCGACGCGGTGCTCGGCGGCCCCGACCCGGTGACCGCACTGATCACCGCCAACGCGACCGCATCTCAGGCCGTCGTGCGGGAGATGCACCGGATCGGCCGCACCGACGTCGCGGTCGTCAGCTTCGACGACTTCCCGATGGCCGACGCGCTGGACCCGGCGATCACCGTCGCCCTCCAGGACCCCGTGGAGATGGGCACGCGCGCGTTCGAGCTGCTGCTCGGCCGCATCCGCGGCGACGAGGGACCGCCGAACCGGCTCGTGCTGCCCACCACGTTCATCGAACGTGGCTCCGGCGAGCTGTCCCCTTCCGACCACCCTGAGCCAACCACCACAGGAGCATGATGTCCGACACCCGAACCGAACAGGCGACCGGCCTGGATGCGATCGCCGGCGGCGACGGCACCCTCGCGATCGTCGCGATGGATCAGCGCAACACGCTGCGCCGGATGCTGACCGCCGTGGAGCGCCCCACGGACCCGGAGACGATCCGGGCTTTCAAGGTCGACGTCACCGAGGCGCTCAGCCCGGCGGCGAGTGGAATCCTGCTCGACCCCGACTTCGGCGTCCCTGCCGTTCAGGAGGCCGGCGCGCTGGCGAGCGACTGCGGGATGCTGATCGCCGCCGAGCCGCCGGACCGGGTGAGCTGGGAGGGCGAGCCGCGCGCCGGACTGGAGGGCGGAAAGACCGCCGCCGAGGTCCGGGCGATGGGCGGCGACGCGGTCAAGCTGCTCGTGCAGATGCGACCGGACCGTCCCCACAAGGCCGGCGATCCCGACCTCGTCGCGGAGGTCGTCGAGGTGGTGCGTACGGTCGTGGAGGACTGCGCGGCCGTCGGAGTGCCGTCGGTGGTCGAGACGCTGCTCTACTCGCTTCCCGGCGAGGAGCCGTTGACCCCGCGGCGGCGCGCCGAGCTGATCACCGAGTCCGCGCGGATCCTGTCCGAGGTCGGCCCCGACCTGCTCAAGCTCGAGTACCCGAGCGACGCGGCGGGCTGCCGCGCGGTCGGCGAGGCCGTCACCGTCCCCTGGGCGATGCTGTCGGCGGGCATGGACTTCGAGCCGTTCCTGGCGGCGATCGCCAACGCCTGCGACGAGGGCGGGGCCTCGGGCTTCATCGCCGGGCGCGTCTACTGGAAGGAGGCGGTCGCGCTCGATGGCGAGGAGCGGCGCGCATTCCTGTCCGGAACGGCACGCTCGCGGCTGGAGCGCTCGCTGGAGGCAATGGCCGGACACGCCCGCCCCTGGACCGAGGCCGCCGCCGCGCGATGAACCGGCCGTCCCTGCTCGTCGGCGTTGACGTCGGCACCTCCCGGACCAAGGCCGGGATCGTCGACCTCGACGGCCGTGAGCTCGCGCGGGCGTCCGTCCCGACGCGCTGGCGCACGTGTGCGACCGGCGGCGACACCTCCGGTGCCACGCTGTCCGCCGGCGTGCGGGAGGCGATCGCCGCCGCGGTCGCGCAGAGCCCGCCGGGGGAGGTGATCGCGCTCGGCGTCGCCTCGTTCGCCGAGACGGTGATCGTCATCGACGGGCACGGCGAGGAGATCGCGCCGGCGATCGCCTGGCACGACACCCGCGCGGCCGAGGACCACCGGGCGCTGTTCGAGGAGCTGCACGCCGAGCGGCGCACCGGGCTGTCGCATGATGCGATCCCGTCGCTGGCGACGCTGCGCTGGCTGGCCGCCCACGACCCGGCGGCGATGCGGCGTGCGCGGCACGTGCTGTCGGTCTCGGAGTGGATCGTGCGCGACCTCGGCGGCGCGACCTCGGCGGAGCCGTCGCTCGCCTCCCGGACGGCGGCGCTCGCCATCGCGGACCGAGCATGGTGGCCGGAGGCGATCACCTGGGCCGGGCTCTCCCCGGACGTGTTCGCGCCTCTGCGTCAGGCGGGCGACAGTTGGGGTGCGATCGGCGACGGGATCCCCGGCCTCGAGTCGCTCGCCGGCGCGACGCTCACCGCCGCCGGCCACGACCATCTCGTCGCCGCGGTGGGGTCGGGGCTCACCTCGACCGGCCAGGTGATGGACTCGTGCGGGACCGCCGAGGCGCTGCTGCGACCCGTCCCCGCCGATCCCGCCCTCGACCTCGCGGCGGTGGTCTCCCGCGAGGTCAACTGCGGCTGGCACGTGCTCCCCGGCGTCTACAACCTGATCGTCGGCCTGCGCCTCGGGCTCGACCTCGCGCCGCTGCTGCAGCGGCTCGGCAGCACGAGCGCGGCCGGGCGCACCCCGCTCGACGCCGAGGCAATCGCGTGGCTCACGCGGGGCGAGTCGCTGACCGTCGATGACGCGGTGCGAGCCTGGGCGGAGGCGGTGCGCGGAGCGGTCGATGCCGCCTGCCGCGGGCTCGAGGAGCTGCGCGAGCTCGGCGGGCCGATCGATGAGGTCCTGATCGGCGGTGGTTGGGCCGCCAACCCGGTGCTGCAGGAGCTCAAGCAGACAGCCTTCCCGAATCCGTTCTATCCACAGGTGACCGAGCCCGGCGTCCGCGGCGCCGCGCTGCTCGCAGCGCAGGCCGCCGGCGTCTTCTCCGCCGCGACAGACTTCCCCACCCCACCGACCCAGCGACTCCCCCAGGCACAGGAGGCCCCAGTCCCATGAGCATCGTCAGCCCCGCGACGGCCACCCTGCCTCCCGTCCAGTCGGTGTCCGCCGCCGGCAAGCGCTACCGCCTGGGCAGGATCTTCGCGCAGGACGGCCGCTCGGTCGTGCTTCCCGTCGACCACGGCTCGATGCTCGGGCGCGTGTCCGGGCTGGAGGATCCGGTCGGGCTGGTGCGGCGGTTCATCGACTTCGCGCTCGACGGGTTCCTGATCGGTCCCGGCATCGTCACCCGGACCGCCGAGCTGTTCGCCGCCCGCACGGCGCCGGCGCGGCTGCTCACCATCGACACCTACTGGCGCGAGGGCGACCGCGGCGAGCACGTGCTGATGACGACCCTGGAGAGAGCCGTCGCGCTCGGCGTCGACGCGGTCAAGGTGCTGATGCCGTGGGACGTCGCCCCGCACGAGCGAGCCGCCCGCTCGGCGCTCGTCGGCGAGGTGATCGCGGCCGCCGACCCGCTCGGCATGCCCGTGATGGTCGAGCCGATCGTCCTGCGCTCCCCGCGGGGCGCCGACGCGATCGCGATCGAGGGCGACGGCTGTCGCATGGCCGCCGAGCTCGGCGCGGACATCATCAAGGTCATGTCTCCCGGTGACCCCGAGCTGCTCGCCGCCTGGTGCCAGGAGCTCGAGGTGCCGGTGGTCATCCTCGGGGGCCCCGCGCAGGGAACGATCGATGAGCTGTGCGAGATGGTCGCCGACTCGGTGGCCGCCGGCGCCCGCGGGATCACCATCGGCCGGCGCGTCTGGCAGCGGCCGATCGAGGAGGCCGCGGAGGTGCTCGCCCGGCTGTCGGCGATCGTTCACGACGGGACGGCGGCATGATCGGGCTGCGCCCCTGCCGAGAGCGCTAGAGCGATGGCCGTCCACGTATCCACCGAGAGCTGGCTGGAACTGCCCGCGCACCGCGACTGGACGCGGTCGCACGTCCTCGGGCTGCTGCGCTTCTTCCGGGCGAGCCTCGACAGCGAGGGCCGCTTCCGCGAGCTCGACGACGACGGCCGCGTCCTGCCGATGGGCTGCCCGCCGGTGCGACCGCCGCGCCAGCAGCTGCTCACCGTCACCCGGATCGTCCACTGCTACGCGCTCGGTGAGATGCTCGGCATCCCCGGCTGCTCCGCGTTCGTCGGCCGCGGCCTCGCGACGTTGTGGGACGAGCACCGCGATCCGGGGCACGGCGGCGGCTATGTGCAGGCGATCGGGCTCGACGGGGCACCGAGCGACACCACCAAGGCGGCTTACGGCCACGCGCACGTGCTGCTGGCGGCGGCCGCGGGGCGCGCCGCGGGTCACGAGCTCGCGGTGGCGCTGTTCGACGACGCGGTGGCCGTGATCGACGAGCATTTCTGGCGCGAGGACGAGAGCGCGAGCGTCGAGGACCACGACCGTGACTGGCGGCCGTTGGAGGACTATCGCGGCGCCAACTCCAACATGCACCTGTGCGAGGCGCTGCTGGCGGCCGCCGAGGTCTCCGGGGACGCCGGGTTCGCCGAGCGCGCCGACGCGATCGCCCGCACCTTCATCGACGGGCACGCGCGCGGGGGCGACTGGCTGTTGCCCGAGCACTACGACGGGCGCTTCCAGGCGCTGCGCGACTACAACCGCGACCGGATCGACGACGCGTTCCGCCCCTACGGCGCGACGATCGGCCACTCATTGGAGTGGGCGCGGCTCTTACTCGGCTGCGCTCAGGCGACGACGGGGACCGTGGCGGGCTCGTGGCAGCTGGAGGCGGCCGAGGCGCTGTTCGCCCGCGCCGTGCGCGACGGCTGGGACCGCGAGCACGGCGGTCTCTGGTACACGGTCGACTGGGACGGGACCCCGGTCAACTCTGACCACTACTGGTGGCCGGTCGCCGAGGGCATCCAGACCTGCGCCACGCTGCTGCAGCACACCGGCCGGCCGGTCTACGAGGAGTGGTACCGGCGGCTGTGGGAGTTCGCCGCGGAGTTCCTGATCGACGACGCCCGCGGCGGCTGGTACCCACAACTCACCGCCGAGAACGCCCGGACCGAGCACCCCTGGTACGGCAAGCCCGACATCTACCACGTGATGCAGGCCCATCTGGCGCCGCTGCTGCCGGCGGCGCCGTCGCTGGTGGGGGCGGTGCGGAGGGCGCGGGAGGTGGGCTGAGCCGGGCTGCTGGGGCGTGGTCGTCCACCGAGCCCTCGCGGTACTTCGGTGCGAACGTCAACGACAGGCCGTGAGCGGGGGCGAGGTGTGTCTGACGCGGCGAGGCGTCCGAGGTCGTGTGTGCGATTTTCACCGCCTGGGGCGGAAAAAGGCGCACATCGAGTGCAGAACAACGCGCCGGGCGGCGGCAGTCAAGCTGCGCCAGAACCGAACACGGACGTCGAGGAGACGAGTTGTCGCAGCTTGACTGCCGACGACCGGCGGGCGACCGAGCGAGGAGCGCGGGTCAGCCGCCGGTGGAGGCGGAGTAGTTCGGCGACGCGGTGTCGGTGCTCTTCAGACCCGCGGTGTCCGCCGGCAGCGTGCCGATCGGCTTCTGCTGGCAGGTCTTCTGGCCGGGGCTGGTGGTCGCCTGCTTGCCGGCGTACTTGGAGACGAACTCGGCGACGTCGACGGCGTCGTGGCCAACGACGATGTTCTGCGGCATGTACTGGCCGGAGAAGCCGCCGTTCTCGATCGCGTAGAGGACGCGGGTGATCGGGCGCTCGCAGCGCTGATCGAAGTCCGGTCCGCTGTTCCCCTGGGCGGTGCGGATGTTGGCCGCGGAGCCGTGGGTGCCGGCGGCGGCGAGCGTGTGGCAGCCCGCGCAGCGCTCGGAGAACAGGACCGCGCCGTGGTAGAGGTCGCCCTGGGCGGGCGCGTTCGCCTGCTTGGGCACGGAGATGCGCTGCGTCCCGCAGGCGGAGACACAGAGCGCGGCGACCAGCGCCATCGGCACCAGCACGATGTTGAGGTGGCGACGACTCATCAGCGGCGCACATCATAAACGCCACCTTCAGACGGACGAGCCGCCATCAGTGTCTCCCATCGGACACCGTCGCGTCGGAAAGGATCCGCGCGCAGCGCGCAGAATCTCTTCATCATCCCCGGCGCCGGCTGCGTGGCGCCCGCTCTCGATTCACGCGCGGGCGTCCTCCTACGGCGGCAACCAGAGGTGTCGGCGTCGGGGACATCCTTCCAGCGGTTCGCCAGAATGACGCCATGACCGGAGAGCCCGCACCCGAGCTGTTCCGCGAGGTCTTCGGGAGATTCGCCACCGGCGTGGCGGTGATCACCAGCAGCGCTTCCGCGGGCAGCGGCGGGATGACTGCCAACGCGATCTGCAGCCTGTCCCTCGATCCGCTGCTCGCCCTGGTCTGCTTCGAGAACCGCGCCCGGACGCTGCCGATCGTGCGAGAGGCCGGCCGCTTCGCGATCAACCTGCTGTCCGCGGACCAGGAGGCCCTGGCCGGCGTGTTCGCGTCCAAGATGCCGGAGGCCGAGAAGCTCGACGGCGTCCCTCATCACCTCCAGGACGGGGTTCCGGTGATCGGCGGCGTACTCGCCTGGGCGACCTGCGAGCTCCAGGAGCTCATCGCCGGCGGCGATCACACGATCGCCATCGGCCGCGTCCAGTCGGTCGGACTCAAGAGCGAGGACCCCGAGCCGCTGCTCTGGTACGCGGGGACCTACCGCGAGCTGGCGCCGCACGTCCCCGCCTGAGACGCGCCAGCCGGCGCCAGCTGGCGTCAGCCGGTCATCGCGGCGCGCACGACGAGCA
Organism: Solirubrobacteraceae bacterium; assembly: GCA_035503035.1. GTDB lineage: Bacteria > Actinomycetota > Thermoleophilia > Solirubrobacterales > Solirubrobacteraceae > Palsa-465. The sequence goes on along the minus strand of DATJTS010000169.1, from coordinate 8,423 downwards.
CGGTCATCACGATCGCGGCCAGCACCATCACCCCGAGTTCGCGCTGCACGATCGTCTGCACGATGACGCGCTGCTCGGGCTCGGGCAGCTTCCCGACCGCGGCGGCGTTCTCAAAGCCGCGAGCGTCGAGCACCATCTGCGCGGAGGAGATCCTCAGCTGCTCGGCGACGAACGAGACCAGGATCGGCACGATCCCGTAGATGATGTGCAGGCCCGAGGCCCGGTGATGGGGGCTGATCTCCCAGATCCCCCCGAGCACCGCCTCGAGCACGAGCAGCGCCTGCGCGGTCCTCAGCAGCTGCCAGAACAACCGTGACTGCGGGCTGCGGTACCACGCCCAGATCCCGACCAGGGCAGCGGCGGCGGTCGCCGCAAGGCATCCGGAACCCACGACGATGTGGACGATCTTCATGTTCGCTGGAGCTTCCCGGCGCCGATCCCGCAATCGCGCTCGACGCATTTCGCACTAAGTGACACGGTGTTACAAGCGGTCCTAAAGGGGTGATATAAGGAAGCTGTGATCCGAAGCTACCTGCCGGCGATCGTGTTCCTTGTCCTGGGCGGGGCAGTGGGCTCGTTGTTCGGAGTCCTCAACATGCTGACCGGCGTCCGCAATCAGCGGCGCCACCACAGCAAGTTCTCCCCCTACGAGTGCGGTCTTCCCTCGGAGATCCAGCGGGGCTTCCGGTTCGGGATCAGCTTCTACCTGATCGCGATGCTGTTCATTCTGTTCGACATCGAGGTCATCTTCATCTATCCGATCGCCGTCCAGCTGCGCGCCTTCGGCGACTTCGCGCTCGGCGAGACGATCACCTTCGTGGTCCTGCTCACGATCGCGTTCATCTATGTCTGGCGGCGAGGAGCCCTCGAATGGAAGTGAAGCGTGAGCTCGTCGGGCCGGCGATCCCCGGCATGAATCCGGCGCAGGACTTCCGCGCCCGCCAGCTCGCCGCCCGCGACATGCTGCGCGGCGACCTCGAGGGCGAGGCGCTGGAGCAGTACGTCCAAGACAGCGTCCTGACCACGACCGTCGACAAGGCGGTCGCCTGGGCCCGCGGCAACTCGTTCTTCCCGCTCACCTTCGGCCTCGCCTGCTGCGCGATGGAGTGGATGCACGTGATCGCCAGCCGCGTCGATCTCGCGCGCTTCGGCTGGGAGGCCTCTCGCGCCTCACCGCGCCAGGCCGACCTGATCATCCTCTCCGGCCGCGTGTCGGTGAAGATGGCGCCGGTGGTCCGCCGCATCTGGGACCAGATGCTCGAGCCGAAGTACGCGATCTCGATGGGAGCATGCTGCTCCTCGACCGGCGTCTTCAACAACTACGCGCTCGTCGCCTCGGACAAGTTCATGCCGATCGACGTCCACGTCCCCGGCTGCCCTCCCCGCCCGGAGGCCGTCGCCCACGGGATCATCCGTCTGCGCGAGAAGGTTCAGTCGACCGACAAGCCCGGCTGGCGCGAGCGCTACGAGGCGGTCGGCACCGAGGAGATCCTCACCCCGGAGACGATCGCCCGCCAGAGCGCCGCCGACTCGGCGATCGGCGTGTTCCCCGGAGGGGACACCGCAGGTGCCTGACGCGACCGGCCTGGAGCTGATCGCCCACGAGCTGCGGGACGGGAACTCGGAGGCGATTCTCGGCACCGAGTACGCGCACGACCGCGCGGTGCTCGTCGCCGAGCCGCAGCACATCCAGTTCGTGATCAGGGCCCTGATGGACAAGGGCTACACGTTCATCCCGTCGGTGCACGGCGTGGACTACTACCCCGAGGACGAGCCGAGGCTGGGCGTCCTGTACGAGATGATGGACATGCGCGAGGTCGACCGCATCTCGGTCAAGGTGCGGGTCTCGAGCGAGGATCCGCGCGTCCCGTCGATTGTCGACCTGTTCCCCGGCGCGAACTGGGACGAGCGCGAGGTCTACGACATGTTCGGCGTCGTCTTCGAGGGGCATCCTGACATGCGCCGGATCCTCATGCCCGAGGATTTCGAGGGCCATCCGCAGCGGCGGGACTACCCGATGGGCGGCGAGCCGGTGCTGTTCACCTACAACGAAGAGAAGAACTACGGCAAATGGCAGTAGAGCTCGACACCTCCGACTACCGCAAGCGCGAGGAGTCCGTCTCCTATTCGGTCGAGTCGGCCGGCATGGGCGAGACCCACGAGCTGCTGACGATCAACATCGGGCCCCACCACCCGGCCACGCACGGCGTGCTGCGGCTGCTGGCCACGCTCGAGGGCGAGGTCGTGCGCGACTGCAAGCCGATCATCGGCTACCTCCACACCGGGATCGAGAAGACCGCCGAGGACAAGGCCTACTGGAAGGTGATCCCGGTCATCGAGCGGATGGACTACATGTCCTACTACTTCAACGCGATGGCCTACTGCGGCGCGGTCGAGGAGCTGCTCGGGGTCGAGGTTCCGCCGCGCGCCCAGTACCTGCGGGTCATCCACATGGAGCTCAACCGGATCGCCTCGCACCTGCTGTGGCTCGGGACGAGCGCGCTCGATCTCGGCGCGATCTCGATGTTCTGGTACTGCCTGCGCGAGAAGGACACGATCCTCGATCTGTTCGAGATGTCGAGCGGGCAGCGGATGCACACCCGCTACTTCCAGATCGGCGGCGTGATGGAGGACATCCCGCGCGGCTTCGCGGCGAAGCTGAAGAAGTTCGTCGACGAGATGCCGACCCGGGCCGACCAGTACGCCGACCTGCTGGAGAAGAACCAGATCGTCTTCGAGCGACTGCATGAGACGTGCGTCGTCGACGAGCAGACGCTGCTGGGCCTCGGCATCACCGGGCCGCTGCTGCGGTCGACCGGGAACCCGTGGGACCTTCGCAAGGCGGCCCCGTACTCCAGCTACGACCACTTCGACTTCAAGATCCCGGTCGGCACCGTCGGCGACAACTACGACCGCTACCGCGTGCGCCAGGCGGAGCTGTACGAGTCGACCAAGATCATCAGCCAGGCGCTCGAGGGGTTGCCCGAGGGGCCGCACATCACGACCGACCGCAAGGTCGCGCTGCCCCCACGCCACGAGCTCGCGACCTCGATGGAGGCACTGATCCACCACTTCAAGCTCGTCACCGAGGGCTTCCGGGTGGCGCCCGGCGAGGTCTACCACGCGATCGAGTCGCCCCGCGGCGAGCTCGGCTGCTTCGTGCGCGCCGACGGCTCCTCCAAGCCCGCCCGGGTCCACATGCGCGATCCGAGCTTCCACAACATGCAGTGCCTCGAGCCGATGGTCGACGGGGCCTACGTCGCCGACCTGATCGCAGCGCTCGCGATGCTCGACCCGATCATCGGGGGAGTCGACCGTTGACCGCCTCTGTCCCCCGCTTCGCCCACGGCAGCCGCGTTCCCGGCTGGGACGACGCCGTCGACCTGACCAAGGACCCGGCGACGATCCCCGATCCGGCGACGACGCCCGTCCCCGAGCAGCTGCGGCGCGACATCGAGGCCGCGATGGCCAAGTACCCCGACCGCCGCTCCGCGGCGATCCCGGCGCTGCACGCCGCCCAGGCGATCCACGGCTGGTGCTCACCGGAGGCGATCGACCAGGCCGCGTGCGTCATGCAGCTCACGCCCGCCTACCTGAACGCTGTCGCCACGTTCTACGACATGTTCGAGACCACGCCGCGTCCGATCCACCATGACGTCTATGTCTGCACGAACATCAGCTGCTCGCTGCTCGGCGGCGACGAGATGCTCGACGCGCTGATCGGCGCCGCCGGCGGGGACGAGTCGATCCACGTGCGCTCGTTCGAGTGCCTGGGCGCCTGCGACATCGCACCGATGGCCTCGATCGACGGCGAGTTCGTCGGGCCGTTGATCGAGGAGGACGCGGCGAAGATCGTTCAGGACATCCGCGCCGGACGCCCGGTGCTCGAGTCCAAGCAGCTGCGCTTCCGTCGCTGCGTCGACGACGATTCGGACCCCGGACAGGCACCCTCCGCACCGCCGCAGGAGTTCGTGGCACCCACCGACGCGCCGCGCGCCGACACCGTCGGCCTGTCAAGCGCCGATCGCGCCGAGGATCGCCCCGGCCCGAGCGCGGCGATCGAGACCACTCCCGAGACCCCCGCCGAGCCCGAGGAGTAACGCATGCCCAAGCTCCTGTTCGACAACATCGACGAGCCCGGCCTCAACACGCTCGAGGTCTACCGGCGGCGCGGCGGCTACGAGTCGCTCAAGCAGGCGCTGGCGATGTCCCGCGAGGACCTGCTGGCCTCGATCATGGACTCCAACATCCGCGGCCGCGGCGGCGCGGGCTTCCCCGCCGGGCGCAAGATCTCGTTCCTGCCGAAGGGCGAGATGCAGAAGTACCTGGTCTGCAACGCCGACGAGTCCGAGCCCGGCACATTCAAGGACCGCGAGCTCATGCAGAAGAGCCCGCACATGCTGATCGAGGGGATGATGATCGCCGCCTACGCGGGCAACATCTCCAAGTCGTTCATCTTCATCCGCGGCGAGTACCAGCTGCAGGCCGACATCCTCGAGGCGGCGATCGCCGAGGCCGCCGCCGCGGGTCTGATCGGCGAGAACGTCGCGGGTAGCGGCGTGTCGATCTCGCTCGTGCTGCACCGCGGCGCCGGCGCCTACATCTGTGGCGAGGAGACCGGCCTGCTCGACGCGCTGGAGGGCAAGCGCGGCAACCCGCGGCTGAAGCCCCCGTTCCCGGCGATCGAGGGCCTCTACAACGGGCCGACGTTGATCAACAACGTCGAGACGCTCGCCACCCTGCCCGCGATCGTGAAGATGAGCGGCGCCGAGTACGCCAGGCTCGGGGTCGAGAACTCGACCGGCACCAAGCTGGTCTCGATCTCGGGCGACGTCAAGCGCCCGGGCAACTACGAGATCGAGCTGGGCATCCCCTCGCGCGAGATCATCTACGGCCTGGCTGGCGGCCCGCCGAGCGGCAAGCCGGTCAAGTTCTGGTTCCCCGGCGGCTCGAGCTCGCCCGTGCTCACCGGCGACGACCTCGACCTCGGCTACGACTTCGACACGATGGCCAAGGCGGGGACGATGCTCGGCTCCGGCGCGATCATCGTCGCCGACGAGTCGCGCCGCGTGCTCGACACGATGCTGAAGGTCGCCAAGTTCTACGCCCACGAGTCGTGCGGCAAGTGCGTCCCCTGCCGCGAGGGCACGAACTGGACCCACAAGATGGTCCAGCGGATCTACACCGGCCAGGCCACGCCGATGGACCTCGACATCATGGCCTCGGTCCAGACGCAGATCATCGGCAACTGCCTGTGCGTGCTCGGCGACGCGATGGCGATGCCGATCGGCTCGATGGTCCAGAAGTTCCGTCCTGAGCTCGAGGGCGAGATCGAAGCCGCGCGCCAGCGCAACTTCGGCAACGAGGCCGACGACGTGGTCGCCATGGGCGTCGCCGACGAGCTCGCCGGTCCGCTCCCGGTCCACTAACCCAAGAACGCCGCCGCTCCCCCGCCTCGCCTACTAGTCTCACGCCCGCCCTCACGCCATGCCCCGCCCTCAGCAGAACATCATCACGCTGACCATCGACGGTCGTGAGATCGAGGCGATCGAGGGTTCGATGCTGGTCGACGCCGCCAAGCAGGGCGACGTCGAGATCCCCTACTTCTGCTACGAGCCCAAGCTGGGCGAGCCGGTCGGTGCCTGCCGCATGTGCCTGGTCGAGATCGAGGGGATTCCCAAGCTGCAGACGTCGTGCTCGACCCCGGTCAAGGACGGGATGGTCGTCCACACCCAGACCGACCGCGTGCGCGAGGCCCAGAACGCCGTCGTCGAGTTCCTGTTGATCAACCATCCGCTCGACTGCCCGGTCTGCGACAAGGGCGGCGAGTGCCCGCTGCAGGACATCACCTTCGGCTGGGGCCGCGGGATCTCGCGGATGGTCGAGCCCAAGCGCCACTTCCAGAAGCCGCTCGCGCTGTCGCCGCTGGTGGCGATCGACCGCGAGCGCTGCATCCTCTGTTACCGCTGCGTGCGCTTCTCCCAGGAGATCTCGGAGGACTACCAGCTGATCTTCACTGAGCGCGGCGCCCACACCTACGTCGGCACCCACGACGGCCATCCGTACGTCGCGCCGTTCAGCGGCAACATCATCGAGCTCTGCCCCGTCGGCGCGCTCACCTCCCAGCCCTACCGCTTCCGTGCGCGGCCGTGGGACAACGAGAGCGCGGGCAGCGTGTGCACCCTCTGCCCGGCACAGTGCAACGTCACCTTCACCGTCCGTGACGAGCGCGCGATGCGGGTCCTGGCCCGTGACTACGAGGGCAACAAGGGCGTGGACGACGGCTGGCTCTGCGACAAGGGCCGCTTCGCCTACCAGGCGATCCACTCCGACGAGCGGATCACCCGCCCGCTGGTGCGTGACGGCGGTGAGCTGCGCGAGGTCTCCTGGGAGCGCGCCATGGAGACCGCGCGGGGCCTCGCCAAGCACCCCGGCCGCACCGCCGCACTGCTCGGCGGGGGCGTTTCCAACGAGGAGGGGTTCCTGCTGCAGAAGGTCCTTCGCGAGGGGCTGCGCTCGGGCGACATCGACTCACGCGGCGGAGGCGAGATCTCCTCGGCGAGCGCCGGCGCGCTCGCCGCACCCGGGCTCCAGGCCTCGGTGCCGGACATCGAGTTCGCGCACACGGTGCTGCTGCTCGGCGTCGACCCGCTGGAGGATGCGCCGATCCTCGATCTGCGGATCCGCAAGGGCGTGCGCCGCAACGGGGTCGTGCTTGCGGTCGCGACCGCCCGCCCCACGCACCTGGAGCAGGGCGCCTCGCATATCGCTCGCTACGCGCCGGGCCGCGAGCTGGACTTCCTCGACGCACTGCATCGCACGATCGCCGGCGAGGACGACCCGACCCGACCGGTCGGCCAGACCGTCTCGGACCTGGCCACCCAGCTGCGCGAGGGCGGCGAGGACGTCGTCATCCTCTACAGCGAGCGGCTCTCCGAGCCCGCCGCCGCGCTGATCGGGAAGATCGCCGGACACCTCGGCCTCGACGGCCGAGACGGCGCCGGAGTGATCGCGATCCCGGCCGGCGCCAACGGCCGCGGGCTGCGCGAGGCCGGGGCCGTCCCGGACGCCGGTCCGGGCTATGCACCCGTCTCCGAGCCGGGACGCTCCGCCGCGCAGATTGCCCAGGCGGCGGTCGATGGTGAGGTCACCGCTCTCTGGCTCGTGCAGACCGATCCGGTGCGCGACCTGGAGAACCGCGAACTCTGGGAGCAGGCGCTGCACTCCGCCGGGCTGGTCGTCGCCCACGCATCGGTGCTCACCGAGGGCCTGCGCGAGCACGCCAACGTCATCTTCCCTGCCGAATCCCATGCCGAGAAGGAGGGCACGGTCGTGCATCCAGACGGCCGCCTGCAGCGGCTGCGGATCGCGATCCAGCATCCAGGCGATGTCCGTCCCGGCTGGGCGGCGATCGCCGAGCTCGGCCACGCGTGCGGACTCGACATGCCCTACCGCCGCTCCGCCGACGTGTTCGAGGATCTCGTGGCGGCGGTCCCCTTCTACGCCGGGATCACGCTCGACGAGATCGGCGGCACCGGCGTGCGCTGGCCGACGCGAGCCGCCGCCTCCGCTCTCCCGACCGGCGGCGGATTCGCGCCGCTGCCCGCCACCAGCGACACACTGGTACCCCAGGCGACGAACGGCCACCTCGCGCTCGGGACCTACCGGCCGCTGTGGGCCGCGCCCGAGGTCGAGATCTCGCCGGCGCTGCAGTACCTGGTCCCGCGCCAGTCGGTCGAGCTCTCCCCCGCCGACGCGTCGCTGCGCGGGATCGCCGACGGGGAGCAGGTCGTCGTCTCCCAGAACGGGACCCGCCTGACCGCGACCGCCGTCATCCGCTCGAACATTCCGGACGGGGCAGCGTTCCTGGCCGACGGGATCGCCGACGGCAGTGCCAACGCGCTCACCGGGCGCCTGATCGAGGTGGTCAAGGTCGGATGAACCCCGCTCTCGCCGCGGTCAACTACTTCGAGCCCTGGTGGGTCCAGATCATCAAGGCGCTGATCATCTTCGGGATCATCTTCGCGGTCCTGCCGATCCTGATCATCTACGAGCGCAAGCTGATGGGTCGCATGCAGAACCGCTACGGCCCCAACCGCGTGGGCCCGTTCGGCCTGCTGCAGCCGCTCGCCGAGATCGTCAAGTTCGCCACCAAGGAGCCGTTCCGCCCGACCACCTCGATCGGGTTCCTGTTCCGGATCGCCCCGATGGTGGCGATCCTCACCGCGGTCACCTCGCTGGCGATCATCCCGTTCGGCAACGTCCAGCACATCTTCGGCGAACGGGTCGGGCTCTACGGCATCGACGTGTCGGTCGGGCCGCTGTTCGTGTTCGCCTTCGGCGGGATCGCGTTCTACGGGATCATGCTCGGCGGCTGGGCCTCGGGCTCGAAGTACTCGTTCCTGGGCGCGATGCGCGGCGCC
>DATJTS010000168.1:0-4100 GCA_035503035.1 Solirubrobacteraceae bacterium | reverse complement strand
CACCCGGCTGGCGACATCGAGTTGCGAGTCGAAGGTCGTGCTCGAGAGTTTCGCCAGCCGCGGGGCCGCCTCACCGCTCTCGGCGAGCGCGGTGAAGAAGGCGATGTTGAGCGCATGCGACAGGCCGAGCACGTAGGCGATGAGCCGGTCGTGATCGTCGAGGCTCATCACCACCTGCTCCGCCATGGTGGACGCGAAGAGCGCCTGCGCCTCGGCCAGCGCCTCGGCGTGACCGAGGTCGACGAAGATGACGTGCCGTCCGGAGAGAAGTTCCGTGTCGGGTCCGAACATCGGATGGATGGAGGTGACCCGGCAGCCGTGCGACTTGAGCGCCACCAGGCCCGGCCGCAGCGGCGATTTCAGCGACCCGACATCGAAGATCACGCCGCGGGGCCGGCGAAGCGCGAGGTCGCGCAGGATCGCATCGGTCACACCGAGCGGCGTCGCGAGCACGATGTAGTCGTGTTTGAGGTCGGTCGTGTGCCAGTCCGCCACGCAGGGCACACCGTCCGGTCCACCGTGAGGGTCCGCCACCTCGACGGCGAACCCCTGTGAGGAGAGGAACTGGACGAACCACCGGCCCATCTTGCCGCCGCCGCCCACGACGAGGGCGCGCCGGCCCGAGCCCGCGCCGCGCGCCGCGACAGTCGCCTGCTCCTGAGTCGTGAGGGAGGACCGGATGAGGAGGCGCAATAACTCCTCGGCGAGCGCCGGTGAGACCCCGACTTCGACGGCCGCCGCCCGCGCACCCTCGATCACCTCGCGCTCACGCGCGAAATCACGGGTCGGATGGCCGGTCGCCCGCTTGACGCGAGCCACCTCGCCGCTCAGCGCCTTGCGCTCGCCGACCAGCTCGAGGAGCTGGCGGTCGATCTCGCTCAGGCGGCGGCGCAATTCCTCCAGGGTCACATCGTCCCGCGTCATAGGGGATCTTTCCGGCACCGAAAAGAGTGGGTGGCACCATCCTTTTATCGGCCCGGCGTGGCCGCTGCAAGTGCGCTGCGACCGTGGCGGCGGGCACGTCCGTGTGCCTGTAATATGTCGACGTGACGCGACATATCGAGCTGCTCCCCGAGCCCCTGCCCCCCGAGCCCCTGGTCGTCCTCAACCGCTGGATGGCCGAAGCTTGGCAGCACCGGCACCAGCCGAACCCCAACGCCATGGTGCTGGCCACGAGCGATCCGGCCGGCAGGCCGTCAGCGCGGGTGGTGCTCTGCAAGGAGGTGGTGCCCCTGCCGGGGTACCTGGTCTTCTACACCAATTATCTATCGCGCAAGGGCCGGCAGCTGGCGGAGAACCCCCGGGCGGCGGCTGTGATCCACTGGGATGCGATGCATCGCCAGGTGCGGGTCGAGGGGCCGGTGCTGCAGGCGCCGGGCGCGGACAGCGACGCTTACTTCGCCTCCCGCCCGTGGCCGAGCAGGGTCGGCGCCTGGGCCAGCGCGCAGAGCGAGCCGGTGGCCTCGCGCGAGGAGCTGCTCGAGTCTGTGGCGGCCGCGGCGGTGCGCTTCGGCACGCCGCTACCGGGGCAGCCGGGAGCCGAGAGCGAGCTCGACGTCGCCATCCCGAGGCCCCCGCACTGGGGCGGCTATCACCTCTGGGCGGAGTCTGTGGAGCTCTGGGTGGAAGGCGAAGCACGCGTGCATGACCGTGCGCGCTGGACGCGCAAGCTCACCGAGGTTCCGAGCGGCTATTTCGAGGCCGGACCCTGGACCGCAACCCGACTGCAGCCGTAGCCGGAAGCGGAAGCCCTTGTTCGCTGGCCGCCCGCGACGCCGAGGTGTCGGTTGGCGCGCGACGGCTGGTCGTCGGACTGTCGCTGGAGCTCGTCCCGGGAGAGTTCGTCGCGATCCTCGGCCGTAATGGCACCGGCAAGACGCTGACGTTGCATACGCTCCTGGGGCTGAGAAAGCCACAGGCGGGAACGGTTTATCTCGATGGTGCGGCGATGGAGGGATTGAGCCGCAGGGCGGTGGCGCTGCGGCTGGGATTGCTCGCCCAGGACGTCGAGGAGTCGTTCGTCACGACGGCGCTGGAGGCAGTGCTCGTCGGGAGACACCCGCACCTCAAGCTCTGGCAGTGGGAGACGGCGGAAGATGAGCGCATCGCGCACGAGGCGCTGGCGGCGGTGGACCTGGAGGGGTTCGCCACGCGGCGGACCGACACGCTGTCGGGCGGGGAGCTGCGGCGGGTGGCGGTGGCGGCGCTGCTGACACAGGCTCCCTCGATGTTCCTGCTGGATGAGCCGTCGAATCACTTGGATCCGGCGCATCAGGTGGGAATTTTGGGGTTGTTCAGGGAGTTGTGTGCGGCGGGCAGGACGGTGATCGCGACGCTGCACGATCCTACGGTGGCGGCTAGGTTTGCGGATCGGGTGTTGCTGTTGCATGGGGACGGGCGGTGGGCGGCGGGGGCGGCGCGGGAGCTGCTCACGGCGGAGAGGCTGAGCGAGCTTTATCTGTCGCCTATGTTGGAATTGGAGAAGGACGGGCGGCGGGTGTTTGTCAGTGCTTAGGGGTTGGGATTGGGAAATCGGGACATGCGGAGCGTCGGGCGAGAAAGCCTCTTCCGGGATCGCTGCGAGTACGTCCCTGTAAGCTGTCGGATCGACGTCCTGTCGATCAGACTCCCGGAAGAGGCTTTCTCGCCCGGCGCTCCTCTGTGCGTTGCGGACGTCAGAGATCGCCGAATTGATGTTGTAGCAGGGTCAGGGCGGCTACGGCGGCGGTCTCGGTGCGTAGGATTCGCGGGCCCATTTTTACGGCCAGGAAGCCGGCGCCGATGGCGGCGCGCTGTTCGGTTTCGGCCAGGCCACCTTCGGGGCCGATCAGCACCACTAGCTTGCGCTCGGGCGCTTTCAGGTCGGTAACGCGTTGCGTGCCTGTGGGGGAGAGAAGGAGTCGGGTGGTTTGGGGATCGATGGCGCGCAGGAAGTCGGACAGGGAGAGGGGAGCGACGATGTCGGGAATTTTGTCGCGGCCGCTTTGCTCGCAGGCGGCGACGGCGATTCCCTGCCAGTGGGCGAGTTTGCGCTCGGATTGTCTGGCATCGAGCTTTACGACGGTGCGCTCGGTCAGCACGGGCACGACCGCGGTGACGCCGAGCTCGGTTGCTTTCTGTACGACCCAGTCCATTCGCTCGCCGCGTGAGACCCCTTGCGCCAGGGTCAGGGAGAGCGATGACTCGCGACTCGAGGGCGATCGCGCCTGCACTTCGATGATTACCGCGTTTTTTCGCAGGGTCTCGATGCGGGCGGAGTACTCGCCGCCACGGCCGTCGAAAACAGTGAGCGGGGCGCCGGGCTCGAGGCGCAGGACGCGTGTGATGTGGTTGGCGGCGTCGCCTTCTATCGTGTGGCGCCGGCCTGCGGCCAGGGGCTCGGAGACGTGGACGCGCGTCAGTCGCATGTCGCGAGCTCGATGCCCTCGCGCGCGACTTCGACCATCAGGTCGATCTCGTCCAGTGTGATCACGTAGGGGGGCATGAAGTAGACCACGGTGCCGATGGGCCGGAGGAGCACGCCCCGGCTGAGCGCGTGGCGGTAGATCCTGAGGCCCCGGCGCTCCTGCCAGGGGTAGGGCTCGCGGGTCGTCTTGTCTCGCACCAGCTCCACGGCGACGATCATGCCGTGCTGACGGACTTCGGCGACGTGGGGGTGTGCCGCGAGCTCGCGGGCTTTGGCGCCGAGGTGGGCGGCCAGATTGCGGTTGCTGGCGAGGACGTCATCGCTGCGGAAGATGTCGAGACTGGCCAGGGCCGCGGCGCAGGCGAGCGGATTACCGGTGAAGCTGTGGGAATGGAGGAAGGCGGTCAGCTTGACGTACTCATCATAGAAGGCGCCGTAGATGGAGTCGGTGGTGAGGACGGCGGAAAGCGGGAGGTAGCCTGCCGTCAGGCCTTTCGACAGACACATCATGTCGGGCCGGATGCCTGCCTGCTCGCAGGCGAACAGGGTCCCCGTGCGGCCGAACCCAACCGCGATCTCGTCTGCGATCAGATGCACGCCGTAGCGGTCGCACGCCTGGCGCAGGAGCGCGAGGTAGACCGGATCGTACATGCGCATGGAGCCGGCGCACTGCACCAGCGGCTCGAGAATGACG
>DATJTS010000167.1:0-2799 GCA_035503035.1 Solirubrobacteraceae bacterium | reverse complement strand
CTCGGAATACGTGCGCTGGTTCCAGTCCGCGCCGTACGCCTCCTCGCCGGCGCGCTGGGTGGGCTGCACTCCGGCCAGGCGCTTGCGCGTCAGGTCAGAACTCAGGTGCGCGAAGCCCGAGCGCTCTGAGAGAGCCCGGGCCAGGTACGACTTTCCGCTCGCGGGAGCACCGCACACGACGATGGCCAGCGGCAGACGTGCCCGCCAGGCGAAGCGCTCGGCGAGAGCGATCAAGTCCCCGGCCTCGGCGCTGTCGGGGCCGTCCCCGGCGCTCGTGCTCTGGAGCTGGGCGGCGCGGAGCAGCGCGACCTTGGCGCGGACGAGCGCCCGGTAGGTGGCGTAGAAGGCGATCAGCCGGTCATCACCCGGGTCGCCTCCGGCGTCACGATAGGCGCGCACCAGCACCTCGGCGAATCGCTCACCGCCACGGGCGGCGAGGTCGAAGACCAGGAAGGCAAGGTCGTCGGCGACATCGAGCTCGCGCAGCGAGCGATCGAACTCGACGCAATCGACAACCCGCACGATCGGGCCGACGAGCACGTGCTCGGCACGGAGATCCCCATGGCCATCACGAATCCAACCCTCGGCGGCGCGCTCCTCGAACGTCGCCGCATGAGCGGTGATGAACGCGTGCGCAAAGCGCTCAAGCGACTGGATCCGTTCGATCTCGCCGCGCTGCTCGACGTCCGCCAAGAGCTCGTGGAGGTTCTGATCGAACCGCCGCTCGGCGGCCAGGACCGGCGCCCGCTCGGCCGGTGCCCGCCGTGCGGTGGCGTGGAAGGCAGCCAGCACGCGTCCGACCGCGGCCACATCCTCGGCCCGCAACTCGCCGCGCTCGAGCAGCGCCGCGAGCGTGTCGCGCTCGTCGTAGCGGCACATCTCGACCACGAACTCGACCGCCCTCGGATCGTCCTCGGCCGTCAGCTCGGCCCCCTCCTCGGTCACGCTGACGCCGCGTACACCCAAGTACAGATCGGTGGCCAGTCGCCGGTTCAGACGGACCTCCTCGCGACACATCTCACGCCGCCGCTCGGCACTGCCGTAGTCGAGGAAGTCTAGGACGAGCGGCTTCTTGAGCTTGTAGACACGCTCGCCGGCCAGGAACAGCCACGAGATGTGGGTCTCGCGGATCTCGACCGACGCCGGGTGATGCGAATAGGTATCCGGACGGGCGAGCGCCGCACGGATGCGATCGATGAGCGACACGGTGACCTGAGGGCCCTCGACCATGGTCACGTGCGCTCGGCTCATCGCAGCCATCAGGGTTCCATCTGCGCAGACGCGCGCCATCCCGACCGATCGCGGTCCAGCGTCGGTAGTCCTCCCCAGTCGACGCGCAGCCCGGCACCGATACGCGCGAGGTGTCGTCGCGCCATGCTCCGGACATGCAGAACGTGCTCGTCGCCTACGCGTCCAAGCACGGTTCGACCGCCGAGATCGCCGAGGCAATCGCCGACAAGCTACGCGAATCTGGCCTGGGCGTCGAATGCATGCCGGCCGACGGGGTCTCAACCCTCGAGCCATACGACGCCGTCGTGCTCGGCAGCGCGGTGTACATCAAGCACTGGCGCGGCGATGCCAGACGGTTCCTGCGCCGGCACGCCGACGAGCTGGCTCGGCGGCCGTTCTGGGTGTTCAGCTCAGGGCCGGTCGGCGAGGCCGGCGGCGCGGTCGACCCCGCTTGGGTCGAGCCGACGCGCATCGTCAACCGAGTCGAGCACCTCGGAATCCGCGAGCACGTGGTGTTCGGCGGGCGATTGCCCACCCACCCCAAGAACCCCCTCGAGCGCTCGCTGGTCGAGCACACGCCACACCAGTACCGCGACCGCCGCGACTGGCGGGAGATCCGCACCTGGGCGTCCGACATCGCCAATGAGCTCGGGGCCCGGCGACCAGCGTCGGTCGCGGGCTGATCTACACCACTGTCGAGTCAACGAAATCGCTAGCTGATGTCGAAGCCGGACGCGTTGACGGTCCGCGCGACTGGACTTGCATAGGAGTCTCTGCTGGAGCTGCCTAATTCAGCGTGGCGATGTGACGACCTGGCCGGTGGCGGTTCAGCTGGTTAGCCGTCGCCCCTTGCGGGGTCGTACCGATCTCGACGGTTCAGGAGATCGCGACGAGTTCTGACTCGTTCAGCTCTTCAGGCCGGTCATCGAAGCCGACGACGAGATGAGTGCCGAACGCATCAGCGAGCCGACGGAGGGTGGTGACGCTGGTCGGAGATTGGCCGCTCTCGATTCGCGAGATGACTGAGTGCGTCGTGCCAACCCTCTCCGCGAGCTCCTGCTGGGTGAGGCCAAGGGTTTGACGGCGCGCGATCACGAGCCGGGCGATTCCCTCGTAGGGAGCAACGCGCTGCAGCTCCTCACGGTAGATCGCGCTGCGTTCCGCGCGGCGCCGGCTGGCGGCCCGATTAGTCCATCCCGCCGGTGAAACATACGCCTTGCGGGTCCGTCGAGTGTTCGGCTTGGTGTCGGTTGTCGGCATCGCGTCAGCCCCAACTAGGATCGGATGGTTGCGCAGCTAGTTTAGCATTATTGCGAAGTACCCTACGGAGCATCGTGCCCCGCGGCCCGCGGAGGTCGCCTACCTGAGACGTTCATCCTCCGCTTGAAATCCGCCCAGCGCGCCTCGGCGAGCTCGATGTCCGATTCGGGAATCCTTCCCCTGTCTTTCCGGAGCATGTGCAGAAGCACGACGAGATTGTCCGAGCGCCGGTAGAGGATCCGGTAGAGCTCGGAGCCGTAGTGGCAGCGAAGCTCGCGCAGCCCGCCTCGGACTTGGCTTGAATGAGGG
>DATJTS010000166.1:0-18412 GCA_035503035.1 Solirubrobacteraceae bacterium | reverse complement strand
TGCGCAAACGCGGCGCCCGGGCAGCGCCGGGTGCCGCCACCGAACGGGATCCAGGTGTAGGTGTCGACCCCGCGCGCCAGGAAGCGGCCCGGATCGAAGCGCTCCGGATCAGCGAAGAACCGAGGATCGTGATGGATCAGGGATGCGGAGACGATGATCTGGCGCCCGCGCGGGACCGTCCAGCCGCCGAGCGGGAAGTCGACGCGCGCACACCGGCTGGTGGCGGGGATCACCGGTCGACTGCGCTGCAGCTCGTGGATCGTCGCCACCCGTAGCTCGCGCCCCTCCCCCGTCCGCGCCTCCGCAGCGAGTCGGGCGAGCAGATCCGGATGGCGGCGCAGGCGCTCGACGCCCCAGGCGAGCGTGGTCGCGGTCGTCTCATGCCCGGCGGCGAGCAGCGTGAGCAGCTCGTCGGCGATCGCGGTGCGCGACATCCGCTCGCCGTCGTCGTAGTGGGCGCGCATCAGCATCGCCATCACGTCCTCGCGCGACTCGAGCGCCGGGTCGGCGCGCCCGGCGTCGATCAGGCGATCGACGATCGCGTCGTAGCGGGCGCGCAGGCGCCGGAAGCGCCCACCGGGGCTGCGCGGGCCGAGGTCACGGCGCAACGGACGCAGCAGCGCCAGGCGGGAGCCGATCGTGACCAGCGGCGGCAGCACGTCGGCCAGTTCGCTGCCGTCAGAGCCCTGGGCGCCGAACACGGTGCGGATGATCGCCGCCAGCGTGATCCGCATGAAGGACGGAAGCGTCGGGAACTCCTCGCCCTCGGCCCACCCGGCCATCTCCCGGCGGGCCTCCTCCTCGATCACGTCCTCGTACCCGCGCATCCGCTCACCGTGGAAGGCCGGGAGGATCAGACGCCGTTCCCGCAGGTGGCGCGAATCGTCCATCGCGAACAGCGATCCAGGACCGAGGATCTCGCCGAGCGGGCTCGTCTCACCGAACGAGAGCACATCCGGGGATGCCTGGAACACCCGCTTGACGAGCTCGGGGCCGGCGGCCACCGCGACCTGCCCGAACACCGGCGTCCAGACCGAGAAGAGATCGCCGTGGCGGCGCTGCAACATCCGGAGCGTCGGCTGGGGCGCGAGCAGGAACAGCAGGGCCGACAGTGGCCGGGGCAACCGCGAACCGGGCGGTGCCAGAGGGCTCACCGGAGGGCCGGGTTCGGGCTCGCGAGACGCGCGGGCGGGGTCAACGACCGCCATGGCTGCACATGGTACACCCTCGTACCCGGCTTGTGGAGGCGGTCTGCGACCGCTTCCTACACTCAATCTGCATGGAGGGCTCGACCGAGGTCCGCAGCTGGCTTCGTTGCTACCGCTGCTGGTCCCAGAACCTCGAGGTGCAGGTCCACTACGAGGGGATCCACCGCATCGACCCCGAGAGTGGGGAGCGAGGCGAGGTCGTCGACGAGATGCAGGAGGCGGTGGTGCAATGCCTTGAGTGCATGCACGATCAGCCCCACCTCGGCTTCCACAACGGGCGGGTCGAGCCGATCGAGGACCGCTGGGAGCGGATGATCGCGGGCACCCCGTGGGTCGCGTCGTGCACGGTCACCGTCGACGCCGACGACGTTGAGACCTGCTCGGGCCCGGAGGCCGGTGATGCCCTCTCCTATGCCGCCTTCGGGGATCACGGCACGCGCGAGTTCTTCACCCACGTCCGCTTTCACAAGCACGACGAGGACCGGATCGTCGTGCACCTGCTGGTCGAGCTCTACTCCCGGTCGGCGGAGGAGGCGACCGAGGTGCTGGAGGAGGCCGCGCGCGGCACCCTCGCCATCACCTCGCTGGCCGAGGAGTCCAGGCCGCCCGCCTCGACCGGCGAAGAGCCCCACTGACGCGGGCTGCGCGCGGCGCGCTCTGAGGCCCGGCGCCGCCGCCACAGCAGCCACCCCTCGGAGAAGATCACCGCGAGTGCCACCGGCACAGTCGCCGGCAGCTCGCCCAGCACAAAGAACAGCAGGTCGAAGAGCCCGGCCAGGAACAGCGTGAGCAGTCCCATGCCGAGCTGCACGGCCCCGCTGCGACCCTCACGGGCGAGCACCCCGCCCAGCACGGCGGCCACGAAGACGTCCCCGTAGCCGAGCAGGATGTCGCCGAAGGTGATCCCCTGCAGCTGGGGCAGGCCCGGTCCGGGGACGGCGCCGACCAGCACGCTGTTGGGCGCCTGCAGGATGTCGGTGAGCACCAGGTAGCTGTCGCCCGCGGCCATCAGGATGATCCCGATCTTCAGCCAGCCCGGAGGGCAGACGCTCGCCAGCAGGACGCCGAGCGTCACACAGCTGAACGCGGTGAGCAGGGTGGCGGCGCCCTGCCCCCAGAGCGTGTGGGGCGAGAGCCAGGCGAGCGCGAGCAACGGCCCGACGATCGCCGCCATCCACCATCTCGCGCCGCGGTTCGCCCAGCCGAATGAGGCCGCGGCGAGGATTGGAACCGCGATCAGCGCCAGCCAGGTCAGACCGTTGGCGGTCGCCGACGCCTGCTGGATGGCGAAGATGACCACGACGATCGAGCCGAGCGGCACGAGCGCCCACCAGCGGCTCTGCAACCGTGCGGCGAGACGACCGAGCCGGTCATCGGGCCCGAGGCGGCGTGGCGCCACCACCATCCCCGCCTGCACGACCAGCACGCAGGCGTCAGAGGGGATGAAGCCAAGGGACACATCCTGAGGGTACGCAGCGACGCACCCTCAGGACGCGTTTTCATCAAGAGCTCTTCAGCCGCGCTTCGAGCGCGTCGAGCTGCGCGTGGAGCGCAGTGGGGAGCTTGTCGCCGAAGGTGGCGTAGTGCTCCTTCATCTGTGGCAGCTGCGCCAACCAGCCGTCGGTGTCGACCTCGAGCAACTGGGCCATCGTCTCCTCGCCGACGTCGAGGTCGGTGCGGTCGATGCCGCGCTCGTCGGTCGGCGGCACGAACCCGATCGAGGTCTCGACCGCGTCGGAGTCGCCGTTGACCCGTCCGAAGATCCAGGCCAGCACGCGCGAGTTCTCGCCATAGCCGGGCCACAGGAACTTGCCGTCCTCGCCCTTGCGGAACCAGTTGACGTAGAAGATTCGCGGCAACTGGGGGCGGGTGGGGCCCGATTTCTCGCCGATGGCGAGCCAGTGGGCGAAGTAGTCGCCCATGTGGTAGCCGCAGAACGGCAGCATCGCCATCGGGTCGAAGCGCAGCTTGCCCACCTGACCGGCCTGGGCAGCCGTCGTCTCCGAGGACATGATCGAGCCCATGAACACGCCGTGCTCCCAGTCGCGCGCCTCGTGCACGAGCGGAACGACCGAGCCGCGCCGGCCACCGAACATGATCGCCGCGATCGGCACGCCCGCCGGGTCCTCCCACTCGGGCGCGATCGACGGACAGTTGGCGGCGGGCACCGTGAAGCGAGCGTTCGGGTGCGCGGCGGGCGTCTCGGAATCCGGGGTCCAGTCGTTGCCGCGCCAGTCGATCGCGTGCGCCGGGGGCTCGCCGGTCATCCCCTCCCACCACACATCACCATCGTCGGTGAGCGCGCAGTTGGTGAAGATGGTGTCCCGGCCGATCGAGTCGATCGCGTTCGGGTTCGTCCGGGCACCCGTGCCGGGGGCCACGCCGAAGAACCCGGCCTCGGGGTTGACGGCGTACAGCTGACCGTCGGCACCGAACTTCATCCACGCGATGTCGTCACCGACCGTCTCGACCTTCCAGCCGGGCAGCGTCGGGATCAGCATCGCCAGGTTCGTCTTGCCGCAGGCGCTGGGGAAGGCGGCGGCGATGTACTTGACGACGTCCTCGGGCGAGGTGAGCTTGAGGATCAGCATGTGCTCGGCCATCCAACCCTCGTCGTGGGCCATGGCGGATGCGATCCGCAGGGCGAGGCACTTCTTCCCGAGCAGCGCGTTGCCACCGTAGCCGGAGCCGTAGGACCAGATCTCCCGGCTCTCGGGGAAATGCACGATGTACTTGTTGTCAGCGTTACACGGCCACGGGACGTCCGTGTCGCCTTCGGCGAGCGGGGCACCGACCGAATGCAGGCAGGGAACGAAGTCACCGTCGGTACCGAGCACGTCGAGCGCCGGCTGTCCCATACGGGTCATGATCCGCATCGATACCGCCACGTACGGCGAGTCCGTGAGCTGGACGCCGAGCTCGGCGATCGGCGAGCCGAGCGGGCCCATCGAGAACGGAACGACATACATCGTGCGGCCGCGCATCGAACCCTCGAACAGATCGGTGAGCAGTGATCGCATCTCTGCCGGGTCGCGCCAATTGTTCGTGGGGCCGGCGTCGGCCTCGTTCTCGGAGCAGATGAATGTGCGGTCCTCGACGCGCGCAACGTCACCCGGGTCCGACAGCGCGAGGTAGGAGTTCGGGCGCTTGGTGTCGGACAGGCGCTGGAACGTTCCCGCGTCGACGAGCGTCTGGGCGAGCTGGTCGTATTCCTCGGCCGAACCGTCGCACCAATGGATGTCACTCGGCTGTGTCAGCGCGGCCATTTCGTCGACCCACGCCAGAAGTCCGCGGTGATTTGTCGTCGCTTGGCGCTTGGCGGCGATATTGTCCATTTTCGCTAAAACTCCTTGCCGAGTGAAAAAGGGATGCGGCAGCGTACAGGCGAAATTTCGTCGTGCCGCACCAATATCTCACACAGTCAGCATGCAAACACTGTGAGCGCTCACAAGCGCAGTGAACTCGTAACAAGCCTCACGAATCGCGTTTGGGGATCAGCACCAGCCGCTTGAACTCGGCGACCAGAACGCCGTCCTGGTTGAGCACCCGGGTATGGACCTTGACCGTTCCCCGGTCGGGCTTGGAGCGCGACTCGCGCTTCTCGAGCACCTCGGTCTCGGCGTACAGCGTGTCACCGTGGAACACCGGGTTGGGGTGGCTGAGCTCCTCGGTCGCGAGGTTCGCAATCGCCTTGCCGCTCACGTCGGAGACCGACATGCCGAGCGCCAGCGAGTACACGTAGGGCCCGACCACCACGTTGCGCCCCTGCTGGGATCCGGCCGCGTACACGTCGTTGATGTGCAACGGGTGGTGATTCATCGTGATCAGGCAGAACAGATGGTCGTCGGCCTCGGTCACCGTCTTCGCCGGCCAGTGCTTGTACACGTCGCCGACCTCGAACTCCTCCAGGTAGCGGCCATAGGGGTGCGCGCCGCTCGCCTCGCGGGTGCGCTGATCGGTATCGACTGTCGCCATCGGGATGTCCTTTCGTGGTGCTCGGTGGCCGTGGAAGCATGGCAGCGCGTGCCCGCCCGCGGAGCGCCGCCAAAGTGAAATACGTCACGTTGTCCACCCGGTGACGGGCGGTAGCTTTCGCCGACCCGACCCACCAGGAGAGACGACGTGCGCAACCCCCGTGATTTCGGCAAGCCGCTGGCAATCGGAGCCCCCACTCCGACGCTGGAGATCCCACTTCTGCCCAGCCGGATGATCCACTTCGTCGACTTCTCCAACGAGAAGATGGTCGCCAAGGTCCCTGACATCGCTCCGACCGTCGACATCATGCTCGGCAACCTGGAGGACGCGGTCCCGGTCGAGCGCAAGGAGGCCGCTCGGGCGGGCCTGGTCAAGGTCGGGTCCGAGATCGACCTCGGGGAGACGCAGCTGTGGACCCGCGTCAACAGCCTCGAGTCGCCATGGATCCTCGACGACCTGACCACGCTGGTCTCCGCGATCGGCGACCGGCTCGACGTGATCATGGTTCCCAAGGTCGAGGGACCGTGGGACATCCACTACGTCGACCGTCTGCTCGCTCAGCTGGAGGCCAAGGCCGGCGTCTCCCGGCCGATCCTGATCCACGCGCTGCTGGAGACCGGTCTCGGGGTGATCAACGTCGAGGAGATCGCCGCGGCCAGCCCGCGCATGCAGGGGATGAGCTTCGGGCCCGCCGATCTGGCGGCGTCGCGGCGGATGAAGACCACGCGTGTCGGGGGCGGCCACCCCGGCTATCGCTCGATCGAGGATCCGGATCCGGAGAACCCCGAGGCGCCGCGGACCGCCGCCCAGCAGGACCCGTGGCACTACTCGATCGCGCGCATGGTCGACGCCTGCACCGCGATGGGGATCCTCCCCTTCTACGGCCCCTTCGGCGACATCCGGGACACCGTGGGCTGCGAGGCGCAGTTCCGCGCCGCGTTCATCCTCGGCTGCGTGGGCGCGTGGTCGCTGCACCCGTCCCAGATCGAGATCGCCAAGCGCGTGTTCAGCCCCGACCCCGACGAGGTGAGGTTCGCCAAGCGCGTGCTGGAGGCGATTCCCGACGGCGCCGGGGTCCACATGCTCGACGGCAAGATGCAGGACGACGCGACCTGGAAGCAGGCCAAGGTGATGGTCGATCTGGCCGAGATGCTCGCCGCCCGCGACCCTGAGCTGGCCGCCGCGTACGAATTCCCCCGGGTGGATAGATAATGTCCACTACCCATGCGGATCTCGGCCAAAGCTGATTACGCCGTTCGCGCCGTGGCCGAGTTGGCCGCCGCCGACGGTGACAAACCCGTCAAGGCGGAGCGCGTCGCCAGCGCTCAGGGCATTCCGCTCAACTTTCTGGAGAACATCCTCGGCGAGCTGCGACACGCCGGGATCGTGCGCAGCCAGCGCGGGGCCGAGGGCGGCTTCCGTCTGGCCAGACCCGCGGAGGATGTGACCGTCGCCGACGTGATCCGCGCGGTCGAGGGCCCGCTCGCCTCGGTGCGGGGCGGCCCGCCGGAAGACGCCGAGTACGGCGGTGCCGCGTCTGAGCTACCGACCGTGTGGATCGCGGTCCGCGCGAACCTGCGGCGGGTGGTCGAGCGGGTCACGATCGCCGAGCTGTCCCAGGGCGAGCTGCCCGAGGACGTGCTCGCGCTCGCCAAGGACCCGGGCGCCTGGCTCACCCGCTGAGCGCAGCCGCCCCCGCGAGGCCGACCGCGCGATCGTACGGCGGCCCTGGCGGTCAGGCGCTCTGGCGCGCGGCGGCAGGCTCGGGCGCCATGGTCTGCGCCGACTCCGGAGCCCGCACGTAGACGATGTCGCCGTCTGAGAGCTCGAGCTCGGCGACCTGCTGACGGGTCAACTGGGCGCGCGCCCGGGTTCCGTCGACGGTCTCGATCTCGACGCGGACCTCGAAGCCGAGATGCACCACGCGGCGCACCATCGCCTCGGTTCCCCCCTCCACCGGCGTCGGGGAGATCGTGACGTCGTGCGGTCGCACCAGCTGCCCGTCAAGGCGACTGACCGGCCCCACGAACTTCATCACGAACTCGCTCGCCGGGGCGTCGTAGATCTCGCGCGGCGATCCCACCTGCTCGATGCGGCCCTGGCTCATCACCGCGATCCGGTCGGAGATCTCCATCGCCTCCTCCTGATCGTGGGTGACGAGCACAGTGGTCGTCCCCTGCTCGTCGTGCAGCCGGCGCAGCCACGCCCGAAGCTCGGCGCGGACGATCGCGTCCAGGGCGCCAAACGGCTCGTCGAGCAGCAGCACCTTGGGGGCCACCGCGAGCGCCCGGGCGAGCGCCATGCGCTGGCGCTGGCCGCCGGAGAGCTGTGAGGGGCGCTGCTCGGCCCACTTGGCGAGCCCGACGAGCTCGAGCAGCTCATCGACCTGAGCGCGGATCTCGGCTTTGGGCCGCTTGCGGATCTGCAACCCGAAGGCGACGTTGTTGCGCACGGTCATGTGGTTGAACGCGGCGTAGTGCTGAAATACGAACCCGATGCCGCGCTTCTGGGGGCGCACGCCGGAGACATCGCGGCCCTCGATGACCACGGTCCCGGAGTCGGAGACCTCCAGCCCGGCGATGATCCGCAGCAGCGTCGACTTGCCCGAGCCGCTGGGGCCGAGCAGCGCGGTGAGCGAGCCCTCCGGGATCTCCAGCGAGACCCCCTCCAGTGCCGTGAAGTCGCCGAACTGCTTGGAGATGTCGGTTACCTGGATGCTCATTTCAGTGATCTCTTCTCCGGGATGAGAGAACGGTCATCGTCAACAGGACGACGAGCGAGATGACGGCGAGCTCCGTGGCGGCGGCGTATGCCCCCGTGACCCCGGCGGCGCCTGGATTCTGGGTGCGCTCGTAGACGAGCAGCGGAAGCGTGAGCGTCGAGCCGGCGACCAGCGAGGAGACGACCAGAACGGCACCGATCTCGCCGAGCGCCCGCGCGGTCGAGAGGATCACGCCGTACAGGACGCCCCAGCGGATCGAGGGCAACGTGACCCGCCGGAAGATCTGCCAGCTCGAGGCGCCGAGCGTCGCCGCCGCCTGTTCCTGCTCCTCGCCGATCTCGGCGAGCACCGGCGCCACCTCGCGCACCACGAACGGCAGCGAGACGAAAACGGTGGCGATGATCATCCCGGTCGGGGCGAAGATGATCTCGATCCCACGGCTGGCGAACCAGTTGCCGAACCAGCCGTGGATCCCGTAGACGAGCGTGAGCGCCAGTCCGATGATCACCGGCGAGACCAGGAACGGCAGGTCGATGAACGCGTCGAGCACCGCCGCCAGCCGGCGATGGCGGCCGCGGACGAGGATCAGCGCCGCACCGACGCCGAAGATCGTGTTGAGCGGCACGGCGACCAACGCCATCAGGATCGACAGCCACAGTGCGCTGATCGCGGCCGGCGTGGTCATGTAGGACCACGCGGTGCCGAAGCCGTGCTCGAACGTCTTGATGAAGACGATGACCACCGGCAGGATCAACAGCAGCAGCAGGTAGAGCAGCGCAACACCGCGCAGCCCCCATTTGGCTCTCGTGCTAATGAGCAACGCGGCCTCCCAGGCGGCGGATGAGCGCCAGCACGATCAGCGAGACCACCATCAGCACCAGCGAGAGCGACGCCGCGGCATGCGGGGCATCGGATTCGACATCGTTGTAGATGACGATCGACGCGATCGGCACCTTGGCCGTGATGAGCACGAGCGAGCCGATCTCCCCCACCGCGCGGGCGAAGGACAGCGCGGCGCCGGACAGGATCGCGGGGCGGAGCGCGGGCAGGATGATTCGGCGGAAGATGGTCAGGTTGGACGCGCCCAGCGACGCGGCCGCCTCCTCGACCTCCCGGCCCCGCTCAAGGAGCACGGGCTGCACGGCGCGCACCACGAACGGGAGCGTGATGAACAGCAGCGCCACGACGACGATGGTGCGGGTGTAGGCGAGGTGGACGTGCAGCGGGCTGCTCGTGCCGTAGAGGACGAGCAGCGCCAGGCCGGCGACGATCGTCGGCAGCGCGAACGGCAGGTCGATGATCGCATTGAGCACCGGCTTGCCCGGGAAGTCGTCGCGGACGAACACCCAGGCGACGAGTGTGCCCATGACGGACGCGATCGCCGCCGTGATGAGCGCGGCCAGCAGCGTGGTCACGAGCGCCCTGACCGACTCGGTGTTGGAGATCGACTGCCACAGCGCCGACGGGCTCTGTGAGAACGCCTTGGCCACGACCGCCGCCAGCGGGATGAGGACGATGATGCTCAGATAGAGCGTCACCACGCCCATGCCCAGGCCCCCGCCCGCCCCGCGGCCGAGGCTGCGCGGGCCCGCGCGGCCGGCCCCCGATGGGGCCGGAGCCGCGGGAGACTGGCCGGTGGCCGTCTCGGCGTATGCGCTAGCTGGAGGCAGTGGGGAACCCGCCTTCCTGCTCCAGCTTGGTGACCGAGCCCTTGCTCGGGTCGAAGAACTGGTCGGAGACCTTCGTCCAGCCGCCGAGGTAGCCGATCGTGAACAACTGCGGCGGCGTCGGGAACTTGGACGCGAACTGCTTGGCGACCGCCGGGTCGACCGGACGGTAGCCCTGCTGGGCCCAGATCGTCTGACCCGCCTTCGACCACTGGTAGTTCAGGAACGCCTTCGCCTGCGCGGCATGCTTGGACTTGGTGGTCACCGCGATCGGGGTCTGGATCAGGATCGTCTGCTTGGGGATGACGTAGGAAACCTTGTCGCCCGCCTTCTCGGCGGCGATCGCGTCGGACTCGTAATCGAGCAGCACGTCGCCCTTGCCGCTGGTGAATGCGGCCAGCGCGTCGCTGGCACTCGAGGGCTCGTCGGAGACGTTCTTGGTGATCAGCGTCTTCAGGTACGCGAGCGCGTCGGCCGGGGACTTGCCCTGCTTGAGCATCGCGCCGTAACCCGCGAGCACGTTCCAGCGAGCGCTCCCCGATGTCGCCGGGTTCGGCGTGACCACGCTGATCCCGGGCTTGGTGAGGTCGCTCCAGCTCGTGATGTGCTTCGGGTTGCCCTTGCGCACGACGAACACGACGACCGAGTCGCTCGAGAAGCCGTGTTCAGGGTTGGCGGACCAGTCGGAGGCGACGATCTTGTCGTCGACCAGGCGGGTCATGTCCGGGGTGGTGGAGAACGCGACGACGTCGGCCGGCTGGCCGGAGTCGACCGCCCGGCTCTGCGAGCCCGAGGAACCGAACGAGCCGGCGAAGCCGACGCCCTTGCCGGCGGAGGTCTTGGCGAACGCAGCGGTCAGCGCGTCATAGGCCTTCTCGGGCGTCGAGTAGCCGACCAGGTTGAGCTTCACCGAGGCGTTCGTCGCGCCGGAGGAGCTTCCGCCCGTGTTCGTGGTCGAGTCCGAGGAGCCACCGCAGGCGGCGACTCCGATCATCGTTGCGACGGCGAGCCCGACGGCGGGTAGGGAGCGCAATCGCGGCAGGTGCATTGGTGTCGTCATGAGTCCTCTCAAAAGGCAAGAGACCACGGACCGGCCAGACCCCTTGATCTCGCATTATTCCTGTCACTTCGATCTAGTCAAGCTGAAAGGTATTTCCTATCGAAGATGTAGGGAATATAGACCGCGGATCTGATGATGGATGTGTGCGTTCTGACAACATCGAGTGTGCGTTTGGGCACCGACCTGCGTCGTCCGGATCGGTAGGCTCCCGCGCCGCATGGCCTCCCCCACCCCGACTCCGGCTCGGCGGCTGCGCTCAGCGCTCTACATGCCCGGCGCGAACGAACGCGCGCTCGTCAAGGCGCACGACATCCCCGCCGACGCGCTGATCCTCGACCTGGAGGACGCGGTCGCACCCTCCGCGAAGGACGATGCACGCGCGCGCGTCTGCGCCGCGGCCTCCTCCGGTGCCTACGGAAACCGGACGGTGACGATCCGCGTCAATGGGATCGGGACCGAATGGCATCGCGACGACGTCGGCGCCGCCGCGCAGGCAGGCCCGCACGCCATCGTCGTGCCGAAGGTCGGCGAGGCCGCCGACGTCCACGGGGTCGAGAACCTGCTCGCCAAGTCCGGGGCCCCTGACCACACCCGGATCTGGGCGATGCTCGAGACCCCGGCTGCGATCCTGCGCGCCGCCGAGATCGCCTCTGCCTCACCGCGGCTGGAGGTGCTCGTCATGGGCACGAACGACCTCGCCGCTGAGCTCTACGCCGACGGCGCCGGAGCCGAGCCGCCGCGGGGCCCGCTGCTGACTGCCCTGTCCACGTGCGTGCTCGCCGCGCGCGCGACCGGCCGGACGATCCTCGATGGCGTCTACAACGACGTCCGCGACCCGGAGGGGTTCGAGGCGGAATGCCGCCAGGGGCGCAGCTACGGGTTCGACGGCAAGACCCTCATTCACCCGTCGCAGGTCGAGCCCTGCAACCAGGCCTTCTCCCCCTCTGCCGAGGAGGTGGAGTACGCCCACCGCGTGATCGAGGCCTTCGAGGAGGCCGAGCGCGCGGGATCGGGGGTGGTGACCGTCGACGGCCGGATGATCGAGAACCTGCACGTCGCCAGCGCCCGCCGGGTCCTCGCGCTCGCGGACTGAGGCGGCGCGGCACGAGCAGTCAGGTCGAGGTCAGGTGGAGGTCAGGTGGAGGTCAGGTGGAGGACGCCGAGGCGAGCCGCCGCCGGGCCGACGCGGTGAGCGGCCGGTAGCGCTCGCCGCCGCGATCCAGGTACCACGCGGGTCGCGCGTCGGCAGCCCCGGGGTCGGGCAGTCCCTGCTCGCGCAGCGGCCCGGTCATCGGGCGAAACCAGGTGGTCAGCGGGATCGACTCGACGACGCGCACCACGTCGGGCCGGACACCCGCCGGCAGCGCGCCGAGTGCGCTCGTGATCACCCGAGCCGAAGGGTCTCGGCCCTCGCGCAGGCTGATCGCCGCGACCGCGAGATCCTCGCGGCGCCGCCCGACGCGCAGCCCATACACCGCGACGAGATCGACCTCCGACAGGTCGCCGAGTGCGTCGCGCACGGCCCCGGCGTAGACCGGCCCGCGCGGGGTCAGGATCAGCTCGCGGGCGCTGTCCAGCCGCCAGTAGTCGCCGTCCGAGTCGCGGCGAAACAGATCGCCGGTGGACAGCCAGGCGTCGTCGGCCCCGAACACACCGCGCAGCGGGGTGGTCGCCACCGAGTCGCGCCGGCGGGCGCGGGTGAGCAGCATCCCCGGCTCGTCGGTTCGGCAGCTGCGCACGAACCCGCCGTGACCGAGCTCGAGCTGGTCGGCGACCGGGTCGTAGGCGGCCAGCCGGACCTCGGGCGCGCCCGGGAGACGGCGGCCCATCGCCCCCGCCTTCGCGCCCGACAGATTGACCAGGATCGCGCCGGTCTCGGTCGAGGCGTAGAACTCGAGCACGCGGGCGGGGGCAAATCGCTCCTGCGCCCTGCGCCACACGCCGCGCGGCATCCCGGAGCCGATGAACAGCCGCAGCGGGTGGTGGCGCTCGCCGGGTTGGGGCGGCGCGTTCACGAGCACGTCGAGCATCGCCCACGTGTACGAGGCGACCGTCGCGCCGGTGCGCCGGACCTCGTCCCAGAAGGTTCCGGCGTGCCGCCGCTCGCCGGCCGCGATGGCCACGCGGGCCCCACCCGCGATCGCACCGCCGACCGACATCAGCAGCGTCGAGGGATGCCATGCCGGAGTCGCGCAGTAGACGGTGTCCGAGGAGGACAGCGCCGCTGAAGAGGCGGTGCCGAGCGCGGCGGTCACCCAGCGGCCGTTGGTGATCCGGCTCATGCGGATCGCCTCTCCATCGCCCGTGAACAGGATGAACGCGAGCTCGGAGACACGCCCGGGATCCGGCCGGTACCAGCGCGGCAACCGCACGGCAGCGACATCGACCGGCTGGCGGCCGATGGTGACCGTGAGCGCGGGGTCGCCGGCCGGCGCCGCATGGCCGGCTCCCGAGCGCTCGTGCAGTTCGAACGCGTGGACGGTGACCCGCGCCGTTTCCGCCTGCCCGATGCGCGACGGGTCGGTCACGATCCGCCGCACGCGGGCGAGCGCCGCTTCACGGCGGGTGTCGCCGTCAGGTCGCAGCATCACCGCCACCGCGCCGATCCGGCTGAGCGCGGCGAGGACGGCAAGTGCGCCCGGGTGCGAGCCCATCAGCACGCCGACGTGCTCGCCCTGGCGCACCCCGATCGCGATCAGGCCACGCACCGCATCGTCGATCCGCCGGTTGACCGCGCCGGCGGTATAGGCCCGCTCCCCGAACAGGAAGAGGACCTCGTCGGAGTCCTGCCGGCGGCGCTCCTCGAGCAGCGAGCCAAGCGAGATCCGGGTGTCGGCACCGAGACCTTCCAGCCGGGCCAGGCGCGGCAGCTGGCCGGCCGCGCGGCCCAGGTCCCGGGCGCCGCGCGCGCTGCGCCGGACGGCTCCGACCGCCGAGCGGGCGATTCCGGCGCCAACGCCGCCGGCCAGCTCCAGCCGGTAGCCGACCCGGTCGCGCACGTCGGCCTCCTCCTCGCTCCGCTGCGCGCGGTCGGGGATCGGCGCGATCGGCTCCGGCGGCTCGGCCGGCGCGCTGCCGTCACCGCTCGCGGCGGCGAGCAGCTGGCGGTCGCGCCAGCGCACCCAGTCCGCGACCGCCGGCCAGGTCCGCTCACGCGCCGACTCCCCGACGACGAGGCCGAAATGGCCACCGGGCAGCATCAGCTCGTAGACCGGAGCGCTGGGCGCCGCCTCGCGGATCGCGCGGACGCCTGGCGCGGGCGCGATCTCGTCCAGTGCGCCGACAACGGCGAGGATCGGAACCGTCAGCTCGGCGAGCGTGAGCAGACGCCCGTCGACGACGAAGCCGCCCTCGAGCAACCGGTTGGCGGCGATGAACTGGCGCAGGAAGTCGGCCATCGCCGGACCGGGCCACGCCACCCAGCCATCGGCCTCCAGAAAACGCCGCTGACCCTCGCGCTCCAGCAACGCCTCACGATCATGCAGCTGGCTGATGAACTCCAGGCGGTTACGCGCCGAGCGGACCGGGTCGATCATCTGAAAGCCCGCCCGGCTCGCCCACGCCGGCAGGGCCCGTCCGCCGAACACCCGGTCGGCCACGAACCCCGCCAGGTTGGAGGCGAACTGCTCGGGCACCCCGAACGGCATCCCCTCGCGGGTATCGACCGGGCTGCCGAAGGTGATCAGCGATGCGATGCCCTCGTCGCGGCGCAGCGCGGCCACTTCGTAGGCGAACATGCCGCCCTGGGAGTAGCCGCCGAGGTGGACGTCGCGTCCGGTGAGCTCACGGATGCGATCGACGGCGACCGAGATCGCCTGGACGTGGTCGGCGAGCGTCCGCTCCAGGCCGCCCGGCTGCTCCTCCGGCGATCCGAAGTCGATCACCCACGGATCGATGGCACCCGCCCGGAGCATCGCGACCGCGCTCGCGGTCGGCGACACGTCGTAGATGTCCGCGGCGAGCATCATCGGCGGTATCAGCAGGACCGGTGCCGAGAGCGACTCTTCCTCGGACGGCAGGTCCGACTCGCTGCCGTAGTGGCGCAGGCGATGGATCCGATCCTCTCCGGCGATCACGAACGAGGAGCGCTGCGTGCCGCCGTCCAGCCCGCCGAAGCGCGCCACTTCGAATGCGTTCTGTGCGGCCGCGCCCAATCGGCTCGCCGGCCGCAGGATCGCGCGGGGTGAGAGCTCCATGGGCGCATTCTGACGCTCGGGCGCGTTCGCGTGGGCTCTGCCGCCGAGCGGTATGGTTCCCCCGCTCATGAGCGTGCTCGATCTGCAGACGGTTCACTGCCGGATCGCCGACGGCGTCGGCGTGATGACGCTCAACCGCCCCCCGCAGCTGAACGCGTGGATCCGCCGCCTCGGCGACGACATGCTCGAGGCGCTGGACGGGTTCGCCTCCGACCCCGCCGTCAGGGCGATCGTGATCACCGGCGCCGGCCGGGCATTCTCCTCGGGGGCGGACCTCAAGGACTCGGAGTCGATCCGGCCTGACGGGACGGTCGACGTCCTCACCCCGCTGCGCGAGTCCTACAACCCGGTGCTGATGCGCATCCGGACGGTCGACAAGCCGGTGATCGCCGCCGTCAACGGCCCGGCGGTCGGCATCGGCTGCTCGCTGGCGCTCGCCTGCGACCTGATCGTCGCCGCCCGTTCGGCGTACTTCCTGCTCGCGTTCGTCAACATCGGACTTGGCCTCGACGGTGGCGCCTCGCAGAGCCTCACCGCGCGCGTCGGAGCCGCCCGAGCGTTCGAGATGGCGTATCTCGGCGAGCGCATCGGCGCCGAGCAGGCGCTCGAGTGGGGAATGATCAACCGCGTCGTCGACGACGAGGCGCTGCAGCCGGCGGTCGACGAGCTGGCCACGCGGCTGGCCGCCGGCGCCCCGGGCTCCTACGCCACGATCAAGCGCACGATCAACGCGCGAGCCTACGAGGGGTTCGCCGAGCTGCTCGACCTGGAGGCGGTGCTGCAGCAGCAGCGCGCCTCCTCACGCGACTTCGGCGAGGCGGTCGTCGCCTTCGCCCAGAAGCGCGCGCCGACGTTCACCGGCGAATAGGCCGGCCGGCCCGTTCGACACGGGCCGTAGAATCGTGCGGTACGGAGCTGTACCCCTGACGCCGTTCCCGGAGGAGAGCCAACTCATGAACCTTGCCTCGACCGTCGTCGGCCCGGCGGCCGGTCACGATCCCGAACACATCGCGGTGCGGCTCGATGATGTCGGGCTCAACTACGCCGCGATCGACGGCGCGAGCGCTCACCTCGCAGGACTGCTCGCCGAGCGCGGGGTTGTGCGCGGCGACCGGGTGGGGATCATGCTGCCCAATCTCCCCCACTTCCCGGTCTGCTACTACGGCGCGCTGCGCCGCGGCGCGGTCGTGGTGCCGATGAACGTGCTGCTCAAGCGGCGCGAGGTCGCCTACTACCTGTCGGACTCCGGCGCCAAGCTCCTGTTCGCCTGGGAGGGGTTCGCAGAGGAGGCGCAGGCCGGTGCCGAGGAGACGGGCGCGGAGTGCATCGTGGTGACACTCGATGGCTTTGCCCAGCTCGTCGGGTCTGCGTCGCCCGACCCAGCGATCGCCGACGCCGACGGCCAGGACACCGCGGTGCTGCTCTATACCAGCGGGACCACCGGCCAGCCCAAGGGCGCCGAGCTCACCCACGCGAACCTCACCAGCAACGCGGCCGCGTCGCGCAAGCTGTTCACCAAGGGCGCGGACGCGATCTGCCTGGGGGCGCTACCGCTGTTCCATTCGTTCGGTCAGACGTGCGGGATGAACGCGACGCTCGGCGGAGGCGGGACGCTCACGCTGGTGCCCCGGTTCGACCCGGCAAAGGCGCTCGAGGTCATCCAGCGCGACCGGGTCAACGTGTTCCTCGGGGTGCCGACGATGTACGGCGCGATGCTGCACCTGCCCGAGCGGGGCGACTATGACGTCAGCTCGCTGGAGCTGTGCGGCTCCGGCGGCTCGGCGATGCCCGTCGAGCTGATGCGCTCCTTCGAAGAGGCATTCGGCGCCAAGATCCTCGAGGGCTACGGACTGTCGGAGAGCTCCCCGGTCGCGTCGTTCAACCACCCCGACCGGGAGCGCAAGCCCGGGTCGATCGGCACCCCGATCGAGGGCACCAAGATGAAGCTCGTCGATGACGACGGCGGTGATGTGCCGGCCGGCGAGGTCGGCGAGATCGTGATCAAGGGCCCGAACGTGATGCGCGGCTACTGGCAGCGGCCCGAGGCGACCGCCGAGACGATCATCGACGGCTGGCTGCACACCGGCGACATGGGCCGCATCGACGAGGACGGCTACTTCTTCATCGTCGACCGCAAGAAGGAGCTGATCATCCGCGGCGGCTACAACGTCTACCCGCGGGAGGTCGAGGAGGTGCTCTATGAACACCCCGCGGTGCGCGAGGCGGCGGTCCTGGGAATCCCGCACGACGAATACGGCGAGGAGGTCGGCGCCGCGGTGTCCCTTGCCGACGGCGCCCAGGCAAGTCCCGAGGAGCTGCGCGACTACGTCCGTGAGCGGGTCGCGGCCTACAAGTACCCGCGGGCGGTCTGGATCGTCGACGAGCTGCCCAAGGGGCCGACCGGGAAGATCCTCAAGCGCGAGATCGAGCCGCCCGCGGGGGCGTGAGAGGCCCGGGTTTGTGTCCCCGGAGGCCCGACGCGAGATCGTGGGCCTGGAGGTGCACATTTCTCGACAGCCCGCTCCGCACGGATCCCCGGGGACCCCGACCGGGCGCAGAGTGGCCGCGGCGGCCCCGAACAGTAGAAGAGCCCCACACGAGGCGGGGCTCTTCCGTAGCAGGCCTGTAAGCCGGATCTTGTCGAGAGCAGTCATCCATCTACGCGGCCTACCCGGACCTTGGCGGGTCACCTGCGAACGGTCCTGCTTGGCCTAGCATCGGGTGGGGTTTGCCTGGCCGCCGCGTCACCGCGACGCCGGTGCGCTCTTACCGCACCATTTCACCCTTACCGTCCCGGCACCCGTGGGCGCCGGTCTTGGGCGGTGTCTTTTCTGTGGCACTTTCCCGCGGGTTTCCCCGGGTCGGCGTTACCGACCACCCTGCCCTGTGATGTCCGGACTTTCCTCGAAGGTGAGACACCTCCGCGACTGCTCAGCCTGCGGGAGCGCAGCGTAGCGACCGGACCCACCCGGCGCCAGCGACGCGGGCGCCCGATCAGCCGATCGTCGTCCCGCAGTCGCGGCACCGTCCCTCGGTCGGGCGCGAGTGGGCGCTCGCCCGGCCCTCCAGCTCGCCGCCGCACAACGGACAAGCGGCCCGCCCGGCGGCGACGACCTCGTCCCACACTCCGCAGATGAGCTGCTCGAGCGTCATCCCGTCGCCGCGGCCACCCACCGTTCCCGCTTCCCGCGTCTGCGGCTCAACCGCCTCAGACACGTCCGCGGGCGTGGGGGCCGGCAGCGACGTCTCCCCGCCGTCGGGGAACAGCCGCGGCGCCGCCTCGCCGGCAAACCGCCCGGGCGCACCAGGCCGGCGACGCCCTGCCGGGCGCGCGCGCCCGTGCCGGGGCTGCACTCCGGTCGGGGTCATGAGATGTTCCTCATCAGTCCCACCACCCGGCCGAGCACCTGCACATCGGTGGCGATGATCGGCTCCATCTCGGAGTTCTCGGGCTGCAGGCGGATGTGATCGGCCTCCCGGAAGAAGCGCTTGACGGTCGCCTCCTCACCGACGAGCGCAACCACGATCTCGCCGTCGTCGGCGGTGTCCTGTGGCTTGACCACCACCAGATCGCCCTCGAGGAT
>DATJTS010000165.1:0-5406 GCA_035503035.1 Solirubrobacteraceae bacterium | reverse complement strand
GGGCCTTCTTGAACACAACCCGCACCTCGGTGACCGTCGAGCGCAGCCCCTTACCGGCCCGAATCAAGAACGGAACGCCCGCCCAGCGCGGGTTGTCGATCTGCAGACGCAGGGCGCAGAACGTCTCGGTCTGTGAACCCGGCGCGACGCCGGGGACGTCGAGATATCCGTCGTACTGACCGCGCACATAGTGGGCAGGATCGGCCTCGACCATCGCTGCGAGCACGTCGCGCTTGCGATCGCTGATCGAGTCGATGTCGCGGCCTGCGGGTGCCTCCATCGCGACCAGGCTGAGGACCTGCATCAGGTGGTTCTGGACGACGTCGCGCAACGCCCCGACCGGATCGTAGAAATGACCCCGATCCGCGATTCCGAATGCCTCCGCCATCGTGATCTGCACCGCCGCGACCTGATCGCGGTTCCAGACCGGCTCGAGCATCCGGTTCGCGAAACGCACGAACAGGATGTCCTCGACCGACATCTTTCCGAGGAAGTGGTCGATCCGGTACAGCCGCGACTCGTCGATCAGCGCGTGCAGGGCATCGTTCAACTCGCGCGCCGAGGCCAGGTCGTGTCCGAACGGCTTCTCGACGGCGATCCGCGCGTTCTCGGTCAGGCCCGCGCCCG
Source organism: Solirubrobacteraceae bacterium (assembly GCA_035503035.1). Taxonomy (GTDB): domain Bacteria; phylum Actinomycetota; class Thermoleophilia; order Solirubrobacterales; family Solirubrobacteraceae; genus Palsa-465. The sequence goes on along the minus strand of DATJTS010000165.1, from coordinate 4,779 downwards.
CAAGGCCTCCGACGACGGTCGCAAACAGCGAGGGCGGGACCTCGAGGTAGAAGACTGGCGTCCGCGCCCCCTTGATCGCCTCCGCGACCCGACTGTAGGTGGCGGCGTCGCCAAAATCGCCGTGAACGTAGGAGAGCTTGGCGATCAGCCGCTCGAAAACGCGCTCGTCGATCTGCTCGCCCGTCGCGGCGATCGACTCGCGAGCACGCCCCGCAAGACGCTCGAGCGACCAGTCCGCGAAGGCGACCCCGACCACGCGGCAGTACATCAGGCCACGCTGCTCGAGCCGGTACAGAGCCCTGAACGTCATCACCCGGGCAAGGTCGCCGGTGATCCCGAAGATCACGAGGACGTCCGCCCGCTGATGCTTGCACTCGGTGCGCCGAGCGGTGCAAGCTGTCATTGACTGTGTCACACCCAGTTCTGAGCTCACTTGATCCCTGATGATTAGTCGTCCCCGACCGTCGCCTGTTACACCAGCGCGGCGACGGGTGCGGCGGCGACCATCCCCGACGACGCGTCCTGGCCTGCGGTGGCTCCCGATCGATTCCAGCCGGAGGTGGGGATCTACGTCGACGTGCAGGCCGCTTGACGTCCAGTCAGAGCACCTGCCAAAGAGGTCGCGCCCCGCGCGGTGACGCACTGGAATGGACCCGGACGCCATTCATCGCTGCTGGACGTCGACGTCACCGTCGGGCACGCGGGGAACGCATGAGCAGGTCCAGCTCGCGGCCGCGACGGACCGCCTGCTCGCGGCTGCTCACCCGGAGCTTTGCGTAGATATTGCGGGTGTGGGTCTTGATCGTGTTCAGTGACACGTAGAGCTCGCCGCCGATCTCGCGCAGCGTGAGCCCGGATGACAGCATGCGCAGCACCGCGAGCTCGCGCTCGGACAGCTCGTCGGCGCCGTCGGTGATACGTGGTCTGCGACTGGCGCCCACGCCGTATCCCGGTCTCACCATCTCGCGCAGGAAGCCGGGGTCCGGGCAGGCCGCCAACTGGCGCTCGGCCCGCGTGCGCAGCTCCTCGGCCTCGGCCGGAGCGCCGGCCCCGGTGGCTATCTGCGCCAGCGCCTGCAGCCCGTACACCGTGTCCAGCCGCAGCCCGCCGCGCTGCGCGATGTTGAGCCCGTGCTCGATCTCGGCCCGGGCGACCGAAAGCTCCCCACGGCCGCGAGCCAGCTCGCCGGCGGCGTAATCGACCATCACCGAGCCCCACCACTCGCTGAGAGCCTGGCGCCGCGCAAGCGCTCGTGCGGCGGCCACCCTGCGCTCGGACTCGGCGGCCTCGCCGCGCCCAGCGGAGATCACGGCCAGGTATCCGAGCGCGTAGATCTCGGCCGCGTAGTAGCCGGCCGACTCACCGGCCGCGACCGTCTCCGCGAAGGCTCGCTCGGCCTCTTCGGTCGATCCGGACCAAAACGCGGTCATCCCCAACGCATTTGTCACAAGCGCCCGCCACACAGCGGTCGTATCGGGCTCCAGCGCTGAGGCGAGCGTCGCGGTCGCGGCGGCCCCGCCCACGTCGCCGAGCAGCAACCGCGCCGAGGTTCTGACCAGCGCTGCGCTGGACTCCACCGAACGCGAGCCATCGCGCAGCGGCCCTGGCAGCGTCCCACGCTCGGCCCTGCGCAGCTCTGCCTCGACCTCGCCTGGGCGACCGAGGACGAGCAGCATCCACGCTCGGGCGAGACACAGCCTCGGATCACACTCGACCACCCTCGCCGGCAGCGCGTGGGTCCAGGTCTCGACCGTCGCAAGCTCGCCGCGGTTGACAAAGTCATGCCAGCTGGCGGCGATCAGCTCGCCGGCCGCCGCGTGCTCGCCGGCCGCGATTGCGTGGGCGATCGCCTCGGCCACCAGCCCGGACCCCAGGTGCCACTCGTACGCGCGCCGGTGCAGCGTCGCAACCTCCTCTGGCAGCGCCATCGAGAGCTCACGAGCCAGCAGGTCTCCGAACAGGTGGTGGTAGCGATACCACTCGCGACGCCGGTCGAGCGGGATCAGGAACAGGTTGGAGCGTTCCAACCTGGCCAGCCGCGATGCGGAGTCGTCTCGCCCGAGCAGCGCGTCACAAAGGGGCCCGCTGAGGCGCTCGAGGACCGAGGTACGCAGCAGGAACTCGCGCACCTCCCGGTCCTGGCGGTCCAGGACCTCGGGCACGAGATAGTCGACGATCTGGCGATCGTCGCCGGCGAACGACTCGATGTAGCGCTCGCGGTCCTCGCGGCCGACCAGTGACAGTCCGACCAGCTGCAGTCCCGCCGGCCATCCCTCGGTCCGCTTGCGCAGGATGTTCACCTGCTCAGGCGCCAGGCCGAGCCGCAGCGAACCGTTCAGCAGCGCCGTCGCCTCCTCGGCGCCGAGCCGCAGATCCGCACTCCGCACCTCGAGCAGTTCGGCGCTGGCCCGTAGCCGCGCCAGCGCGAACGGAGGATCGCTGCGCCCCGCGAGCGCCAGCTGTACGGTGCGGGGCAGATGGTCGATCAGGAACTCCATCGACCGGTGCGTGTCCGCGTTGGTGATCGCGTGATAGTCGTCGAGCACCAGCACGATCCGCTCTGGCAGCAACGCGAGCGCGTTGACCAGCAGCGGCAGCGCAAGCTCGGTCAGATCCGCGCCCGCGAGGCGTAGCGCGGCGTCCACGCCGGCGTCCAGCTCAGGCGCCACCGTCCGAAGCGCAGCCAGCACATAGCCCCAGAAGCGAACCGGGTCGTTGTCGCGCTCGTCCAGCGACAGCCACGCGAACGGGCGCCGCTCCGCGGGGTCATGCCGCCAGCTGGCCAGCAGCGTGGTCTTGCCCGCGCCCGCCGGGGCCGAGACGAGAACCAGCCGAGCGCCGTAGCGCTCCCGCACCGTCGCGATCAGCCCTGGGCGCGAGGCCCGATCCGCCCCCAGCGTCGGGAGGTACAGCTTGGTCGCGAGGACCGGACCTTTCGCCGGCTCCGCTGCCTCGGTCCTATAGGACGTAGCGTGACTCCCTCTCGGCCAGCGCCGCTCGGTCCCGCGGAGAAAATCGTATCCGAGGACCGGGAGACGATCAAGCGTACGGCACCTGATCGTCGGAGCTTCGGAGCGACGCCCTCGTGGTCCGTGGGCGTCGCGTCGCTCGGAGGTCAGTGGAGCGCGTCCTGGCTGCTGACCGGATGCCCGGCAGCCGCGAGGCTGGCGCGAAGCCTGCGCCGGGCGTCAAACAGGTTCTTGTAGATCGCGTTGCGGTTGGAGCTCAGCCGGAGCACCAGTACGTCGATCGGGACCTCGTTGAGCGCCACTGCGACAAACACTTCGCGCTGGCGATCGGTCAGCTCCCCGATCGCGGCCGCGAGCGCGGCCAGCCGCTCTTGTTGCTCAAGCCGCTCCGAGGGTCGCCGCGCCGGCGCATCGGGCAGCCTTTCGAACACGATCTCGTCGATAGCGGGGGCCTGCCGGCGCCAGGCGTGGCGGGCGACCTTGGCCGATACCTCGCGCACCACGAACTTGTACGCCCAGGTCGTGAAGCGGCTCAGTCCCCGGAACTCCGAGAGCTTCGCCAGGACGTTGACCAGCGCGTCGTCCGCGGCCTGATGGGCGAGATCTTCGAACTCCGGGCCGCTCACCGGCCCTAGCTGCCCGCGCCGCCACGACAGCTCAAAAAACGCGACTCCCAACAGCACCTCGTGCAGCCTGGCCACGGCCTGATCGTGACGCGGGTGGCCGCGCCGAAGCCGGTCGACCCATTGCCTGGACACGGGATCGGCGATTCCACGAGCGTGGGCCGTGTCTGCGCAGACCTGCCGGGATGCGGTGATCGGCTCTCGCTGGAGCACCTGCACCGGTGAGTTCCCCGCCGCGCCTGCGTCCTCGTAACTGATCACGCGCCGAGCGTGGGCGTTTCCGAGGTGAGCCGTCATCACCCGCCACCCGGCTCACCCGGGTGATCGTGATCCCGCGCGAGCAAGACACCGCCTCGACTCCGCACAAACCGGCTATGAGCCAATCCGGCGCCACCCAGGAGGTGACCTGAGATGTCAGTGACCGTTCGTCGTCGACCGATCAGCCCGTACATGCGTGCGCTTTTGGACTGGCGCGAGGCGGCGCGGCTGGTCTCGACCCGGTGGCAGACCTTCGCAGCCGCCGAGGGGGAGGCGCGCGGGTTTGCGTTTGCGTCATACCTCACGGCACTCGATGCCGAGGAGACCGCGGCGAGAGCGTTGGCCGGCTTCTGTTCGGTCAACCCGCCGTGATGGATCCCGGCGGAACCCGGCGCCGACCGAGCAGCACTCCGTCGGCATCGACGTGCGCGACCGGTGCGAGCGCTGATCGGAGTCCAGGCGGTAAGACCGACCGCCGGTGCCGCACTGTATCCACAACGCCTTCGGATTCTTGGGCGAGCCACGCCGACACGCCCGCCGTCCGGCACCGCCGAGCAGAAACTTCTTTACGCGCGAAAGGATGAGGTTCTCTCAGATGAGCACCGAGACGCATAACCCCCGGCGATCCTCGACCGGCCTCGAAGAGCTGGCGGTGACGACGATTCGTACGCTGGCGATGGACGCGGTGCAGGCCGCGCAGTCAGGACATCCGGGGACTCCGATGGCGATGGCCCCCGTCGCGTACACGCTGTGGCGGCACTTCCTGCGATTCGATCCGGCGGATCCGGTCTGGCCGGGCCGCGATCGGTTCGTGCTCTCCAATGGGCACGCTTCGGCGCTGCTGTACGCGCTGCTGCACCTGAGTGGAGTGCGAGCGGTCAACCCGGAGTACGAGGTACTCGGCGAGCCGGCGGTGTCGCTGACTGACA
>DATJTS010000164.1:0-21725 GCA_035503035.1 Solirubrobacteraceae bacterium | reverse complement strand
CAGCCGGACCTCAACTACGACAACCCCGAGGTCCACGACGCGATGCTGCAGACGCTGCGCTTCTGGCTCGACATGGGCCTCGACGGCTTCCGGCTGGACGCGGTCCCCTACCTGTACGAGCGCGAGGGCACCATCTGCGAGAACCTGCGCGAGACCCACCAGTTCCTGAAGAAGGTGCGCAAGGAGGTCGACGAGAACTACTCCGACCGGGTGCTGCTCGCCGAGGCCAACCAGTGGCCCGCCGACGTCGTGGAGTACTTCGGCGACGACGACGAGTGCCAGATGTGCTTCCACTTCCCCGTCATGCCGCGGATGTTCATGGCGGTCCGGCGCGAGCAGGCGACGCCGATCTACGAGATCCTCGAGCGCACCCCGTCGATCCCGCCCGGCTGCCAGTGGGGGCTGTTCCTGCGCAACCACGACGAGCTGACGCTCGAGATGGTCACCGACGAGGAACGCGACTACATGTACACCGAGTACGCCAAGGATCCACGGATGAAGATCAACCTCGGGATCCGCCGGCGGCTCGCGCCGCTGCTCGACAACGGCCGTGACGAGATCGAGCTGATGACGGCGATCCTGTTCTCGCTGCCCGGCTCGCCCGTCCTGTACTACGGCGATGAGATCGCGATGGGCGACAACATCTTCCTCGGCGACCGCGACGGCGTGCGCACGCCGATGCAGTGGACCGGCGACCGCAACGGCGGCTTCTCCCGCGCCGACTTCGCCCAGCTCTACGCGCCGCCGCTGATGGACCCGGTGTATGGCTACCAGGCGGTCAACGTCGAGGCGCAGCTGCGGACCCCGACCTCGCTGCTGCGCTGGATGCATCGATTCATCGCGCTGCGCAAGGAGCACCCGGTGTTCGGGATGGGCACCTACGAGCCGATCACGACCTCCAATCCCCGGATCTTCGCGGTGCTGCGCCGGTACGAGGGGGACCTGGTGCTCTGCGTCCACAACCTGGCCCGCTCCGCGCAGGCGGTCGAGATCGACCTTTCGGCGTGCGCCGGCCGCTATCCGGTCGAGCTCTTCGGGCGCAGCCGCTTCCCCAGGATCGGGGACCTCTCCTACCTGCTCACGCTCGCGCCGCGCGGCTTCTACTGGTTCCAGCTGGTGGAAGAGGGGGAGGAAGCGATCTGATGCCAGACGAGACGACCACCTCCGCCGGCATCGACCCCGAGCAGGTCGCAGCCTGGGTGCAGGACCAACGCTGGTACGCATCCAAGTCACGCGGGATCTCGGCGCTGGAGATCGAGGAGGACGTGGAGATCTCCTCCGATCCCCCGCTGCAGGTGCTGCTCGCGCAGGCGCGCTTCGCCACCGGGGCCCACGAGCTGTACCAGTTGCCCGTCTCGATTCTGGCCGACGAGCAGGTCGGCGCACGGCCGGTGATCGCGCCCGCGGGCGACGGCCGCAGCGCGGTCGACGCGGTCTCGGACCCCGAGCTCGCGCGGGCACTGCTGGCCGCGATGGCGTCAGAGCGGTCGGTCGACGTCGGAGAAGACGGGTGCATGCGCTTTCGCCACGTCGACAGCACCGGGCCTCTACCGGTTGGCGAGCCGGCGCGCCCGATGGGCGTCGAGCAGTCCAACTCCTCGATCGTGTTCGGCGAGGAGACCGTGCTGAAGGTGTTCCGGCGGGTCGAGCCGGGGATCAACCCCGAGCTCGAGGTGCTGCGCTTCCTGACCGCGCGCGACTACCCCAACATCGCGCCGCTGCGCGGCTGGTACGAGTTTGAGGGGCGCTCGCTGGCCGCAACGCTTGGGGTCGCGCAGCGCTTCCTGCCAGGCGTGCGTGATGGCTGGGAGCTGGCCCTGGATCAGATCCGGACCGACCCGGCGGTCTTCATCAACTCGCTCGCGTCCCTCGGGCGGGTCACCGCGCAGCTGCACAACTCGCTCGCCTCCGACCCCGGCGATCCGGCATTCGCGCCGGAGGAGCCGAGCGGCGAGGCGCTTGCGCTGCTGGTGGCCACGATCGACGAGGACATCGAGCGGATCTTCGTCCGGCTGCCCGACGACGAGCGCGTCGAGCCGATTCTCGGCCGCGGCCAGGACGTGCGCGAGCACATCGCCCAGCGTGCGCAGCTCGGGGTCGGCGGGCGCTCGATCCGAACTCATGGCGACTATCACCTCGGCCAGACCCTGCACCGGAGCACGCACGATCCGCGTGGGGACTCCGAGTGGGTGATCATCGACTTCGAGGGCGAGCCCGCCCGGCCGCTGTTCGAGCGCCGGCAGAAGGCCTCGCCGCTGCGCGACGTCGCCGGGATGCTCCGCTCGTTCGCGTACGCCACCTCGGCGGTCGCGATCCTGCACGGCCAGCCGGCACCGGGACAGTTCGAGGACCGTGCCCGCCAGACCTTCCTGGAGCAGTACTTCTCGACGATCGAGCCCGCGCTGCTCCCTGCCGGGGATGCGGCGGTGCTCAACCTGCTCGCCGTGTTCGAGCTCGAGAAGGCCGTCTACGAGCTGCGCTACGAGCTGGACAACCGTCCTGACTGGTTGCCGATCCCGGTGGCCGGCATCGCCCGACTGCTGGAGGCCGTATGACCCCCAAGAAGAGCGCCACCCCGACTCCCGAGGCCGTCGACCTCGACCGGCTCGCGCGGCGCGAACACGCCCAGCCACACGCGATCCTCGGCGCCCACCCGGGCGAGGAGGAGGGCACGGTGATCATCCGCGCGATGCGCCCCGCCGCGCAGTCGATCTCCGCGAGGGTGGGACGCCGCAAGCCGACGCCCCTTGTCCAGGTCCACCCGGCCGGCATCTTCGAGGGCACGGTCAAGGGTGAGCTGCCACTCAAGTACACGCTCGAGGTCGACTACGGTCCCGGCGGCACGTTCACGATCGTGGATCCGTACTCGTTCCTGCCGACCGTCGGCGAGCTGGACCTGCACCTGATGGGCGAGGGCCGGCACGAGGCGCTGTATGACCGCCTCGGTGCGCACGTCCGCACCATCGAAGGCATCAGCGGCACCGCGTTCGCGGTGTGGGCGCCGGCGGCGCGCGCGGTGAGCGTGGTCGGCGACTTCAACTCGTGGGACGGGCGGATCCATCCGATGCGCTCGATGGGGTCGGGGGGGATCTGGGAGCTGTTCGTCCCGGACGTCGGCGACGGTCAGCGGTACAAGTACGAGATCCTCTCCTCCGAGGGAGACCTGCTGCTCAAAGCGGATCCCTACGCGCAGGAGACGGAGGTCCCGCCCAAGACCGCCTCGGTCGTGGTCACTCCCGCCCACGAGTGGTCAGCGGGCGACACCGCGTTCCTCGAGCGCCGCGACGCCGAGCAGCCGCTCTCAGAGGCGATGTCGATCTACGAGGTCCACCTCGGCTCCTGGCGGCTGAACTCGCTCGAGGACAACCGCTCGCTCACCTACGCCGAGCTCGCCGATGAGCTCGCCGCCTATGTCACCGACCTCGGCTTCACCCACGTCGAGCTGCTACCGGTGATGGCGCACCCGTTCAGCGGCTCGTGGGGCTACCAGGTGACCGGCTACTACGCCCCCACCCCGCGCTACGGCACGCCGGACGAGATGCGCGCGTTCGTCGATCGCCTGCACTCCCACGGGATCGGCGTGATCCTCGACTGGGTCCCCGCGCACTTCCCTCGCGACGCGTTCGGACTGGCGCGCTTCGATGGCTCCGCGCTCTACGAGCATGATGATCCCCGGCGCGGCGCGCACCCGGACTGGGGCACGCTGGTCTTCAACTTCGGGCGCCACGAGGTCCGCAACTTCCTGATCTCCAACGCCCTGTTCTGGCTGCGCGAGTACCACGTCGACGGAATCCGGGTCGACGCGGTGGCGTCGATGCTCTACCTCGATTACTCCCGGCGGGAGGGCGAGTGGATCCCCAACGAGTTCGGCGGGCGCGAGGACCTGGACGCGGTCACCTTCCTCAAGGAGCTCAACGAGACGATCTACGGCTCGGAGAAGGGGATCGTGTCGGTCGCCGAGGAGTCGACCGCATGGCCGGGCGTGTCGCGCCCGACCTACCTGGGCGGCCTCGGCTTCGGCTTCAAGTGGAACATGGGCTGGATGCACGACACGCTCGCCTACTTCCAGCAGGACCCGATCTACCGCCGCTACCACCATCACGAGCTGACGTTCTCGCTCATGTACGCGTTCAGCGAGAACTTCGTGCTCCCGCTCTCCCACGACGAGGTCGTCCACGGCAAGGGCTCGCTGTACACGAAGATGGGCGGCTCTGACCAGTGGCAGAAGCTCGCCAACCTGCGCGCGCTCTACGCCTACATGTGGGCCCACCCCGGCAAGAAGCTCCTGTTCATGGGCCAGGAGTTCGCCCAGAAGGACGAGTGGTCCGAGCAGCGCTCGCTCGACTGGCATCTGCTCGAGTCCGCCGAGCACTCCGGCATGCAGAGCCTGATCCGCGACCTCAACCGAGCCTACCGAGCCGAGCCCGCGCTCTGGGAGCTCGACGCCGATCCGGAGGGGTTCTTCTGGCTGGAGCCCAACGACGCCGACAACAACGTGGTCGCGTTCGCGCGGCGCTCGAAGGACGGGTCGCGCCTGCTCGTGTTCGTCGCGAACCTCTCCCCGGTGCCCCGCCACAGCTACCGCGTCGGCCTGCCGCGCGCGGTGCGCTGGCGCGAGGTGCTGAACACGGACTCCTCGTTCTACGGAGGCTCGGACATCGGCAACCTCGGCGCGGTGGACCCCGACCCGATCCCGTGGCACGAGCAGCCGGTCTCGGCGCAGCTGACGCTGCCGCCGTTGGCGGGGATCTGGCTCGCGCCCGAGGAGTAAACCGACAGAGGCTCGCAAGCGGCGCGCCGCCCGCGAGCCTCCCCACCGACCCAGGTGATCAGGTCGCGTTCGTGAACGTCAGGGTGAATCTCAAGCCGGTCGGCTTCACCGGACCTGTGGTGCTCTGCACATCGGTTCCCGGCTCGTTGTCAAGCGCGGTGGGATCCAGTTGGCCCAGGTGCTTGCCGTTGACCTGGTTGCCCTGGAAGGTGGCCGTTCCGTAGTCCGCCGTCGTTCCCGAGTCGTTGAAGATTCCGACGTGGAAGCTCGCCGCCGGGGCGCCGGAGGCTTCGGGGGCGCCATCGGCCGCACGCACCCTGACGTGGGAGGCCTCATCGATGACCTTGGCGACCGTGTTCGTCGAGCTCACTCCAACGGCCACGACGATACGGTCCCCGGGACTGACGGGTCCCTCGGCGTTGGCCGTGAACGTCGACGCGAGCAAGGAGTACGTCGGAGTGCCCCCGGAGCAGTCGATGACCACCCCGGCGCCGCCTGTCAGGTTGCCGTTGCTGTCGTAAACCGCCTCACCCAGGATGTCCTGGGCGTCCACGGGACAGGTGACGGACGGGACGATGAACGAGAAGCCGGCGCTGGAGATGCCGGCCGCCGGCATGCCGGTGTATCCACCATAGAACGGGTCGGTCCCGTTCACCGCCGGTGAGGCCGACGCCGACCCCTCCGGGACGAATGACGGCGTCACGTCGGCTCGCGCGGCACCGGCGGATACGGCGGAGAGTCCCGCAGCGGCGGTGCCGGCGACAGCAAGGGCCCGAAGGTTGCGTCTGTTCATGTTCATGAGTTCTCCCGTGAGAGTCCGTAAGTGGCGGGCCGCATCACTGTGTGTTGACGTAGGTCATCGTGAACGAGGCGTGGTTGATGCCCTTGATCTTCGAGGTCTTCTCCTGAATATCTGAACCCGACATCAGGTCAAGCGCCTGCGCACGTGGACGTAGCAATCCCAGGGGGATCGCGTTGACCTTGTCGTTGCTGAACACGATCGACTTGTACTGCGGGGTCGTGCCGGAGTCGTCGAACACCCCGATGTTGAAGTTCGCCGACGGGTTGCCGGTGGCGTCGCCGACCCCGTCGTCGGCGTACGCCGAGACGCCGGAGGTCACGTCCGCAGCGGTCGCTGTCGTGTCGGAGGCGGTCTCCGACAGGGAGACGATGATCTTGTCGCCGGGCTTGACGCCGACCTCGTCGTCATTGTCCAGGGCCGTCTCGGCGTTCAGCCCATAGGACGCGACCCCGCCGGCGCACTCGATGCTCAACGAGGCGCCCGCCTGGAAAAACCCCTGGCTATCGAAGATGGCTGCGCCATAGAAGTTCAAGGCGTCGACCGGGCATTTGAACTTCGGCACGATGAATGTCGAACCGACGCTCGGAACCCCGCTGAAAGGCTTTCCTCCCTCGTAGCCCCCGTAGAAACTGTTGGTTGTGGCTGCGGGGGTCACCGGTCCCAAGCCTGAGCTCGGCACATATGATGGCACCCCGATGTCCGCCTTCGCCTGACCCGCGCCCAGCGCGGCCACGCCCACACCACATACTGTCGCCGCTGCGACCTTCAATCGTTTCATTTGGCCCCTCACCCTGTTTGACTGCCGGACTCGGACAAACTATTTATCCAGTCAGGGAGAATCAACCGCCCTTCTGGGTAGGCGGCGAGATGGCCATGTAGCGGACGTCCGATCGGCCGGCCCCCCGGTGTTTATCGCGCCATCGCCTCGGGGTATGCCCGAATCCGATACCGTCGCTCGGCCCGCCCCTCCCCGCTTGACGGTCGCCGCCGGCGCCGCACGACCGACCATCCGTTGATCGCCCGAGATATGCCCCACGGTCCCGAGGACACCCTCGCCCTCTACCCCTGGGAGCGCACGCTCGGAGCACGCCCGCTGCGCGACGGCCGGGCGGAGTTCCGAGTGTGGGCGCCGCGGGCGGATCGGCTGATGCTCCGGGTCGGCGCCGGCGACGATTACACGCTGGACCCGGCGGGCTTCGGCATCTACGAGGGCGTCATCTCTGCCGAGCCGGGCGACGACTACTCCTATGTCGTCGACGGTAAAGAGCTACCCGATCCCTGCTCGCGCTGGCAGCCCAACGGTCTGCGTGGCCCCTCGCGGCTGTTCGACGCCCACGCGCTGCCGGGAGCCGGCGACGGCTTCCAGGCGCCGGCGCTCGATCAGCTGATCGTCTACGAACTGCACATCGGCACGTTCACCGAGGCAGGCACCTTCGAGGCCGCCGCCGAGCATCTGGACGAGCTCGCGGAGCGCGGTATCACGGCGATCGAGGTGATGCCGATCGCCGAGTTCCCCGGGGCCCGCGGCTGGGGGTACGACGGTGTCTATCTGTCGGCGGCGCAGTCCTCCTACGGCGGCCCCGCCGGTTTCGCCGAGCTTGTGGCGGCCGCCCATCGCCACGGCCTCGCGGTGATTCTCGACGTCGTCTACAACCATGTCGGTGCCTCCGGCAACCAGGCGCTCAGCGCGTTCGGGCCCTACTTCACCGACAAGTACTCGACGCCCTGGGGTAAGGCGATCAACTACGACGACGCCGACTGCGACCCGGTGCGGGAATGGGCATGCCAGAGTGCCGAGGGCTGGGTCCGGGACTTCGGCGTCGACGGCCTGCGACTGGATGCGATCCACGCGATCTACGACGCGGGCGCGGAGCACATCGTCGCCGAGATCGCACGGCGCGTGCACGCGATCCGCCCCGGCGCGCTGGTGATCGCCGAATCGGGCATGAACGATCCCAAGGTGATGCGCCCTCGCGACCGCGGCGGCATGGCCTGCGACGCCGCGTGGGCGGACGACTTCCACCACGCGCTGCGCACCTTGATCACCGAGGATCATGACGGCTACTACGCGGACTTCGGCACGATCGCCCAGTTCGCCAAGGCGCTGCATCGCCCGCACGTCGACGACGGCGGCTTCTCGCCGTTTCGCCGCAAGCGCTTCGGAGCGCCCGCCGAGGACATCGGCGTTGAGCGGTTCGTGGTGTTCTCCCAGGACCACGATCAGGTCGGCAATCGCGCCTACGGGGATCGCATGCCCTCGCCCGCGCGACCGCTGGCGGCGTTCTGGACGCTGCTCTCGCCGTTCGTCCCGATGCTGTTCATGGGCGAGGAGTACGGCGAACTCGCTCCGTTCCAGTTCTTCAGCAATCACATCGATCCGGAGATCGCCGAGGCCACACGGACCGGACGGCGGGAGGAGTTCGCCTCGTTCGCGGAGTTCGGCGGCGAGATCCCGGACCCCGAGGACCCGGCGACGTTCATTCGCTCCAAGCTGAGCCGGCATGGCGATCCGGGGCTCGATCGGCTCTACCGCGCACTGATCGAGGCTCGCCGAAGGCTCGCGCCCGGCGAGTTCTCGGAGATCGACTTCAGCGACGAGGAGGGGTGGGTGCGCGCCCGTCGCGGCGCGCACACGCTTCTCGGCAACTTCGCCACCGGGCCGACGCGACTGGCCTGCGAGGGCAGCGAGATCGAGCTGTGCGCGGGTGGCGAAGCGCATCTCGAGGGCGGATACATCACACTCCCCGGCATGTCTGCGGCCCTCATCCGATGACTGAGGTGTGGCCCGGACGACCGTTCCCACTCGGCGCGATGTGGGACGGCAGCGGCACGAACTTCTCGATCTTCTCCGAGAACGCCGAAGGCGTGGAGCTCTGCCTGTTCGACGAGGACGGGGTCGAGACCCGGGTCGAGCTGGAGTTCCACCGCGCGCACGTCTGGTACAGCTACCTGCCCGGCGTCGGCCCCGGTCAGCGCTACGGCTACCGGGTGCGCGGCCCCTATGCACCGGCGGAGGGCCATCGCTTCAACCCCGACAAGCTGTTGATCGACCCGTACGCCAAGTCGATCGAGGGGACGGTCGACTGGGGCGCGGATCCGAACATCCTGCCCTACGTCGTCGGCGACGCCGGCGATGAGGAGGCCGACCTCGAGCGCGACGACGAGGATGACTCCGCCGTCGTGCCCAAGTCGATCGTGATCGACGAGGCGTTCGACTGGGAGGGCGACGTCCGGCCGAACATCCCGTTCGCCGACACGATCATCTACGAGACCCACGTGCGCGGTTTCACGATGACGCATCCCGACGTGCGCGAGGAGCTGCGGGGGACCTACGCGGGCCTGGCCTCCGAACCGGCGCTCGAGTACCTGCGCGATCTCGGCGTCACCGCGGTCGAGCTGCTCCCCGTCCATCACATCTGCGACGAGTCGTTCCTGCACGAGAAGGGCCTGACGAACTACTGGGGCTACTCGACCATCGGCTACTTCGCGCCCCACTCCGAGTACGCGGCGACCGGACGGCGCGGCGAGCAGGTGCGCGAGTTCAAGGGCATGGTCAAGGCCCTGCACAGCGCGGGGATCGAGGTGATCCTCGACGTCGTCTACAACCACACCGCCGAGGGCAACCACCTGGGGCCGATGCTGTCGTTCAAGGGCGTGGACAACGCCTCCTACTACCGGCTGGTACCCGACGACCTGCACCACTACATGGACTTCACCGGGACCGGCAACTCCCTGAATGCGGTCAACCCGGCGGTCCTGCGGATGATCATGGACTCGCTGCGCTACTTCGTGATCGAGTGTCACGTCGACGGGTTCCGCTTCGACCTCGCATCGGCCCTGGCCCGGGAGCTCTACGACGTCGATCGCCTCTCCGCCTTCTTTGACACGATCCAGCAGGACCCGGTGCTCTCGCAGGTGAAGCTGATCGCCGAGCCGTGGGACGTCGGGCCGGGTGGCTACCAGGTCGGCAACTTCCCGATCCTGTGGTCGGAGTGGAACGGCGTGTACCGCGACGAGATGCGCGACTTCTGGCGCACCCAGGCGCCTGTCGGGCAGCTCGCCGAGCGATTGTCGGGCTCGGCGGACCTGTACGAGGAGGACGGTCGGGATCCGTTCGCCTCGATCAACTTCATCACCGCGCACGATGGCTTCACGCTGCGCGATCTCGTCTCCTACAACGAGAAGCACAACGACGCCAACGGCGAGGATGGCCGCGACGGCACCGACGACAACCGTTCGTGGAACTGTGGCGCCGAGGGCGAGACCGACGATCCGGAGATCCAGGCGCTCCGGCTGCGCCAGCAGCGCAACTTCCTGACCACGCTGTTCGTCTCCCAGGGCACGCCGATGCTGCTCGGCGGCGACGAGATCGGACGCACGCAGCACGGCAACAACAACGGTTGGTGCCAGGACTCCGAGCTCTCCTGGTACGACTGGAACCAGGACGGTGAGCGCGACCGCATGCACGCATTCGCCCGTCGCCTCATCCGGCTGCGGCGCGAGCACTGCACGTTCCGCCGCGAGTCGTTCCTGCGCGGCCGCGAGCTGGAGGACACGCCGCTGCCCGACGTCTGGTGGTTCCGCGCCGACGGGCGGCGGATGACCCCGAAGGACTGGGAGCACGGCGAGGCGGCGCTCGGCATGTTCCTCAACGGGCAGGCGATCACCAGCCGCGGTCCGCAGGGCCAGGCGATCGACGACGACACGTTCATCCTGCTGTTCAACGCGCACTTCGAGGACCGGCAGTTTCGGCTGCCGCGGGTGAACATGGGCCGTCACTGGGAACTCGAGCTGACCACCGCCGATCCCGACGCCGAGGCTGGGAGTGAGGCGTATGCGGCCCGTGACCTCGTCGACGTGATCGCGCACTCGATCACGATCCTGAAGCGGGTGCAGTGACCAGAGCGCTCCGGGCGACGTACCGCCTGCAGCTCACCCCGGACTTCGGGTTCGCGGCGGCGGCCGAGCTCGTCCCGTATCTGCGCGACCTCGGCGTCTCCCACCTGTATCTGTCGCCGTCGTTGCAGGCCCGTCACGGGTCGACTCACGGCTATGACGTGATCGATCCCACGCGGTTGTCCGAGGATCTGGGCGGCGAGGCGGCGTTCCGCGCGCTCGTGTCGGAGGCGCATTCCGCCGGCCTGGGGGTCGTGCTCGACATCGTGCCCAACCACATGGCCACCGACGAGCACAATCGCTTCTGGACCGATCCCTCGCTGCGGGAGCGGTTCTTCGACCTCGATGAGTCGACCGGGCGGTGGCGACGTTTCTTCGACATCGACGACCTGGCGGGCGTGCGCCAGGAGGATCCTTCCGTGTTCGAGACGACGCACGGCCTCGTGCTGTCGCTCGTGCAGGAGGGACTGGTCGACGCCCTCCGGATCGACCACCCCGACGGTCTTGCCGATCCGCTCGGCTATTTCGAGCGGCTGCGGGCGGGCGGTGCGTCGGTGGTGTGGATCGAGAAGATCCTCGAGTCCGGGGAGGCGTTGCGCGACTGGCCGGTCACCGGCACCGTCGGCTACGAGTTCCTCAACGACGTCTGCGGCGTGTTCGTCGATCCGTCGGCCGAGGACGGGTTCGATGCGCTGTGGGTCTCCCTGTCGGGCGATCGGCGGCCGTTTGCTGAGGTGGCGCTCGAGGCCAAGCGTGAGCAGGCCGGCGGTCCGTTCACGCCCGAGATCGAGCGATTGGCGAGGCTGGTGCCGTCGCTTGACTCGGATACCGGTGCGCTGGCCCGAGGGGTCGCCTCCTTCCCGGTCTACCGCTCCTACCTGCGGCCCGGCGAGCCGGTCGACGAGGCCGACCGGTTCGTGATCGACGAGGCTGCTGATCTGGAGCCCGATGTTGCGGGGATGCTGCTCCGCGAGCGCTCCGCGCCGCCGGAGTTCGTCGTTCGCTTCCAGCAGACGACGCCCCCGATCGTGGCCAAGGGGATTGAGGACACCGCGTTCTACCGCTACGGACGGCTGCTGTCGCTGTGCGACGTCGGCGGGGACCCGGGCCGGTTCGGCATCTCCGTCGAGCGGTTCCACGCGGGCGCCGAGGCCCGCGCGTCGCGGTTCCCCGAGGCGATGCTCACCACGATGACCCACGACACCAAGCGCTCGGCCGACGTGCGCGCGCGGATCACCGCCCTGACCTGGCTTTCCGACGAGTGGCCGGCGCGTGTGCGGGCTTGGATGGCGGCGACCGACGAGCTGCGTTCAGTGGACGGAGCGCCGGATGATCTGGAGCGCTACTTCCTGTTCCAGACGCTGGCCGGCGCGTGGCCGATCGAGCGCTCGCGGGTGAGCGGCTACATGGAGAAGGCACTGCGCGAGGCCAAGCGCAACACGAACTGGGTCGAGCCGAACGAGCGCTGGGAGCGCGGTGTGCGGCGGTTCGTGGAGGCGCTGGATGAGTGTGAGCCCTTCCTGCGCGACTTCGAGCCGTTCGCGGCGCGGGTGGCGCGGCTCGGTGACCGGATCGCGCTGGGGATGCTCGCGCTGAAGCTGTGCTCGCCGGGCGTGCCCGATCTCTACCAGGGCGATGAGCTGCCGCTGCGCGCGCTCGTCGACCCCGACAACCGCCGCCCGGTCGACTGGGACTGGTATCAGGCGATGCTGCGCCGGGTGATGGGCGGCTCACCACCGGACCGCGACACGCGCAAGCTGTGGCTGTGCGCTCAGCTGCTCGGTCTGCGCATCCGCCGCCCGAGGGCGTTCGGGCCGGACGGCGACTATGCACCGCTGGACGCCGGCCCTGACGTCGTGGCGTTTGAGCGTGGCGCGGGCGAGGTGCTGGTCGCGGTCGCGGTGCGCCGGGAGGTCAGCGGTGTGCTGCCGGCGCTCGGCGGCCGCTGGCACGACGTGCTCGGCGGCGAACCGGTGTCGCTGGAGGCGCCGGTCGAGCTCTCTGTGCTGCTTCGCCAGCACGGCATCGCAGTATTGGAACGGGCCAGGTAGAGGGCCGGCCGCTACCACTTGTCGTGGACGTGCTGCCGGATGTGGCGGTCGTAGACCTCGCGCACACCGCCCAGCTGCTCCTCTGACAGCGGCGGCTGGTCGGCGGCCGCGGCGTTCTGGCGGGCCTGCTCGGGATTGCGCGCGCCGGGGATGACCGTCGAGACACCGGGCTGGTCGATCACCCAGCGCAGTGCGAACTGGGCGAGGGACTGGTCGGGACTGAGCAGCTGCCCCAGCTCGGCGACCGCTGTGAGCCCGACCTCGAACGGAACGCCGGAGAACGTCTCGCCGACGTCGAACGACTCGCCGCGGCGGTTGAAGTTGCGGTGGTCGTCCGCCGCGAACTGCGTGTGCTCGTCGTAGCGGCCGGAGAGCAGGCCGGAGGCGAGCGGGACCCGCACGATGATCCCGACGCCGTTGGCGGCAGCCTGCGGCAGAACCTGCTCCAGCGGCTTCAGGCGGAAGCAGTTGAGGATGATCTGCACCGTGGCGACATGCGGGTGCGCGATCGCCTCCAGCGCCTGCGCGCACGTCTCGACCGAGACGCCGTAGGCAGCGATCCGCCCGTCGCCGACCATCTCATCGAGTGCGTCGTACACGGCCGGGTTGGTGTAGACCGGATCCGGCGGGCAGTGCAGCTGGACGAGGTCGAGCTTTTCGGTGCCGAGGTTCTCCCGCGAGCGCGCGTTCCAGGCGTCGAAGTTCTCGGCGCTGTAGTTCTCAACCGTCTGGTCGACGCGACGGCCCATCTTGGTCGCGACGAACACGTCGGCGTGGTCGGCGGCGAACGCGCCCACGAAGCGCTCGGAACGTCCGTCGCCATACACGTCGGCGGTGTCGTAGAAGGTGACGCCGGCGTCATGCGCGGCCTCCAGCGTCGCGCGGGCGTCATCGGGATCGACGTCGCCCCAGTCGGCGCCGAGCTGCCAGGTGCCGAGGCCGACGACGCTCACGTCGCGGGTCAGGCGGGGAATCGTGCGTGTCTCCATGCCAAGATCCTTAGCAGGGTGACCGACGATTGAACGGCGGCCGGCGCGGGTACCCAGCGCCAGGTCGTCGGAGGGGCCCAGCCGGGCCACGCGATAATGGTCCGGGAGGAGATCCGATGTCCCATCGCACGTCTGCACTGTTCGTCTCGCTGGTGTGCATCGTGGTCGCTGTGGCGCTCAGCGCGGCGCCGGGCGCGCGGGCTGACGATCCGGCGGTTGCGCCCACTCCGCCGATGGGGTTCAACGACTGGAACGCGTACGGCTGCAACGTGAGCGCCTCGCTGATCGAGACTCAGGCACGGTACCTGCACAGCTCCGGGATGGAGCGCGACGGCTATCGCTATGTGAACATCGACGACTGCTGGGAGGCGCCGCAGCGCACCGCGGACGGTGCGCTCCAGCCCGATCCCACGAAGTTCCCAGCGGGCATCGCCGCCCTGGCCTCCTACGTCCACCATCTCGGCCTCAAGCTCGGCATCTACCTCGACGCCGGGACGAGCACCTGCGCGGGCTACCCGGGAAGCTTCGGCCACGCCGCCCAGGACGCCCAGACGATCGCCTCCTGGGGAGTGGACTACTTGAAGTACGACCAGTGCAACATCCCCTTCTCCGACTTCCCGGGCGAGACACACCAGCAGGTCGACACCACCCTCTACACCCAGATGAGCCACGCGCTGCGGGCGACCGGCCGACCGATCGTGTTCTCGATGTGCAACGGCACCGACCCGGCCGCCTACCCGTGGCGCTGGGGCGCCAAGGTCTCCAACCTGTGGCGCACCACGCCGGACATCCGGGAC
The DNA here is from genome assembly GCA_035503035.1 of Solirubrobacteraceae bacterium. Classification (GTDB taxonomy): domain Bacteria; phylum Actinomycetota; class Thermoleophilia; order Solirubrobacterales; family Solirubrobacteraceae; genus Palsa-465. Next base: position 7,419 of record DATJTS010000164.1, on the reverse strand, counting down.
AACTTCGCTTCGACGCTCGCCAACTTCGAGGGCAACGTCGAACTCTGGCGATACGCGCACCCGGGCGCGTTCAACGATCCCGACATGCTCGAGATCGGCAACGGCGGCCAGACGCTCACCGAGTACCGCACGCAGTTCAGCCTCTGGGCGGAGATGGCGGCGCCGCTGATCGCGGGAACGAACCTCACCACGCTCACGCGCGCTGAGCGGGCGATCTACGAGAACGGCCGGATCATTGCGGTCGACCAGGATCCGCTGGGCCGGCAGGGGCGGCTGGTGGCGGACAGCTACGGGCTGTGGGTGCTCTCCAAGCGGCTGGAGGGTGGCGCCCACGCGGTCGCGCTCTTCAACTCGACCGCGACCCCGCAGGTGATCACGACCAGCGCCCATGCGATCGGCGCCCGCCCGGCCGCCGCCTACCGGCTCGAGAACCTGTGGGACGGCCGGGTGACGCGAAGCGGCGGCGTGATCTCCGCGTTCGTCCCCGCCGAGGGCACGATCATGGAGCGCGTCAGCGCCCTGCGGCCGGGCCGCGCGCGGCGTCTCACCGCGCCGTCCACGGTGGTGTCGCTCGCGCCGACGGCGTACGTCGTCGCACCGGGCGCAAGCCTCCAGAGTCAGGTCACGCTCACCGATCGCAGCGGGGTGCCGCTCCACCACGTCACGTTCACCGTCACTCCGCCGGCCGGATGGGCGCCGGCGCGCCCAGAGACCATGCACGTGGTACTGCTGCGACCGGGACGCAGCTTCAGCCGACGCGTGGAGTTCGTCGCCCCGGCGTCGGTCGCCTCGCCGTTCACCACGGCGATGATTCGCGCGGCGGCGCACGCGGATCGGTCAGGGGCCGTCCGCGCCTGGACGACGACCGCCACAGAGGCCGTGACCGTCGCCTCACCTCTACAGCCCCCTCTGACCGATGTAGGCGTTGGGTTGCTCAGTCCGGTGATGGTCGCTCAGGCCGGCCAGGAGTTTGCGATCGCCGCTCCAGGAACCGGAATCACGCCGGCCACGTCCACCAGTCAAGGGGTGCAGCCCGCCTCCGATTCCTTTGGCGCGATTGTCGACCCAGGAAAGGCGGGCAGCGATTCCACGGCCCAGGTAACCGTGACCGCGCAGACCGGCAGCGCGGAGCGACCGACCGGAAGCGCGGGCCTGATCGAGCGACCGAGCCTCACCACAGGCTTCGCGCAATCCGACGAGGGGGCGGCGCTCTCGGTGAGCACCGGTGGAGCGGTCACTCTCGTCTGGAACACCTCGGGCGGCCAGTTCGTCGACTCCTCGATCAGCGCGCCCGCGCCGGTCTCGCTGCCGGTGACGCTGAGGCTGCAGCGGGCTGGAGCGACCGTGATCGGCTCGTATTCGACCGACGGCGGGCTGAGCTGGACGACCGTGGGCACGGGGACCCTCGCTCCGGGCGTGGCCGCCGGCTACCTCGACTATGGGGGAGCGCTGGATCTCGGGCTGTTCCACGATTCCGGCACCGCCGGCTGGTACACGACCGCCGACTTCTCGGACCTGACGGTCACTCCGTAGACCTCCGGTCGCGCTCGGTCGCCCCCGGTGGGCGCGGGTCGATAGGGTCGCTGACCAGATGCGCGTGCTGATGTTCAGTTGGGAGTACCCGCCGGTCGTCGAGGGCGGGCTCGCGCGACATGTGGGCGGGCTGGCGGAGCAGCTTGTCGCCCAGGGCGTCGAGGTGCACGTGATCAGCCGGGGTCCCAAGGCGACCGTCCACGAGGAGCAAGCAGGGGTGATCGTCCACCGCGTCGCTCAGCCGCCGTTCCCGCGCGCCATGGACGCCTTCCTGCGCTGGGTGGCAGGGATGAACCGTGAGATGTCGGCTCTGGGGGACGCGCTGGCGACCGAGCTCGACATCGATCTTGTGCACTCACACGACTGGCTGGTCGCCGACGCGGCTCGGGGGAGCGCGCGTGGTCTGGAGCGTCCGTGGGTGGTCACCGTCCACGCGACCGAGCACGGGCGCCACCAGGGCTGGGTGCAGAAGCATCCGCAATCGGCGATTCACCGCGCCGAGCGTTCGATGGCCCGTCAGGCCGACCACCTGATCACCTGCTCGCGCTACATGCGCGACCACGTCGCCGAGGTGTTCGGGGTGGGGCGGCGGCGGATCACGGCCCTGCGCAACGGAATCGACCTGACGACGATGGATCCGCCCGCCGACGCCGCGGCCGTCCGTCGTGAGCTGGCGGCGCCTGACGAGCTGCTCGTGCTGCTCGTCGGACGACTGGTCTACGAGAAGGGATTTCACCTTGCGCTCGATGCACTCGCGCCGCTCGTCCGGGAGCGCGGACCGGCCCGCCCGGCGGTCCGGTTCGCGGTCGTGGGAACCGGCACCGCCGAGGACGAGCTGCGCCTCCAGGCGCGCCGCCTCGGCCTGGAACGGGCCGGGGCATTCCTCGGCTGGGTCGGTGACGAGCGCCTCCGCGAGCTCTACGCGGCGGCCGACGCGTGCGTGGTGCCGTCGATCTACGAGCCGTTCGGGATCGTTGCGCTGGAGGCGATGGCCGCGGGCTGTCCGTGCATCGTCGCCCACACCGGCGGTCTGCGGGAGATCGTGCCCGCCGGCGAGCAGGTGGGGCTGCGCGTGGCGCCGGACGACGCCGGGGCGCTGCGGCGGGCTCTGGCGCGGCTGTTGGGTGACGGGGCGCTGCGGGCGCGGCTGGCCACCGATGCCCGGGAGCACGTCACCGCGTTCGATTGGCCACGGGTCGCCGAGGCAACCCACGACGTGTACGCGCGAGTGCTCGCTCAGGTCCCGGCGCGGGCCTGATCGCCGCCGTCGGTCGACCCGGGCGTGACTGCGGCGCCGTCGCGCGCATCGTCCAGTTGGTCGTCGTCGCTCTCCACGGCTCGCAACTGGGAGCGGTTCAAGGCGGCCAACAGGGGCGCGACCGCGTCGCGCATCGCGTCGGTGGCGACGTCCAGCCGATGCGCGCCCGACTGACGCTTCGGATCGTTCGCCATCGCGATCGACATCACCGCCGCCAGCCGCTGGGCGCTCTCCAGGAAGGTCCGTGACGTCGGTCCCTCGATCAGCACCGGCGCGCTCACCAGCAGCATCGCCATGTACGTCCGCAACTCGTCGGCAGCCGGCTCACGCTGGTCGGGGTTGGTGAGCGACTCCTTGACCAGGTCGACGGTCCGCCGTGCTTGACGGCTGATGATGGCGGCCTGCGCTGCGATGACCAGACCACGTTCCCGCTGCTGGCGCACGGACAGGATGCGGTTGACGATCAGGACGGTGATCAGCAGCACCAGCACAGAGGTGAGCGCGTCCGTGGTGAACGCGTGCGTGTTAAACCACACGCGCACGCCGCGGTCCACGATGTCGACGACCACGAGCGCAACCAGCACCGGGGCGATCAGGATCGTGGTCAGACCCGGATGCCAGGTGCGGACGTCGCTCACCACTCGCCGCTCGATCGAACGGCCCGCAGACCCTCCCCGGTCGGCTCCGCTGCTCAGCGGGACCCGCCGAAGCCAATCCGCAGCACGACCCGCGTGGGCCGCGTCGGCCGCGCGAGCGAGAGGAAGTCCCGCACCGGGCCGCCCCGCCCGCAGTACGGGCAGCTCAGCTGCGCATCAAGCGTGTGCCGACCCGGGCCGACGGCGACCGGCGCGTCGCAGGCCGGGCAGGTGATCGTCGCCTCGCCCAGCTGGTCGGTGCGCGTCGTCCGTTCCTGCTCGTACTCGACGAGCCGTTGGTCAGAGCGCCTGCGCGGGTCAGACGTCCAGCTGCCGCCGCTGAGGAAGCTCACGGGGTTGAGTGTAGGTGGCAGGAGCGGGTCAACCCCTGGGTGGAGACGGGGCGCGATCTCCACCCGCGAATCGACCCTGGGCCCGATGTGCGACGAGCGGTGCGGCGAGAGGATCCTCTCATGTCACTCACCTCATATCTCATCGATTCCGCGCTCGTCCTTCTCGTTCTCCTCCAGATCAAGGAGAAGCCGCTCACGACGAAGTCGCTGCTGCGCCCCCTGATCATCGTCGGCGTCGCCGTCGCCAACTACTTCACCTCGCTCCCCACCGCCGGCAACGACCTCGTCCTGATCGCCGCGCTCGGACTGTTCGGCCTGCTGATCGGCACCGCTGCCGGCCAGGCGACGATCGTCCGCCATCGCCGGGAGGACGGAGCGGTCACGGTCCGCGCCGGCTGGCTGGCCGGTTTCCTGTGGGTCCTCGGCATGGGCCTGCGGTTCGCCTTCCTGGTCTGGATCAGCCACTCCGGCGCCGCCTCGCTCACTCACTTCAGCGCCGCCCACTCGATCACCGGCGCCGCCGCGTGGACCGACGCGCTGCTGGCGATGGCGGTCGCCGAGGTCGCCGGCCGGACCGCCGTCCTGGCTGCCCGCCGGGAGCGCACCCGCCGCAGCGCCGCCACCATCACCGCCTGACGCATCGCCCCCTCCCCCGCCCGAACACAGCGGGCCCGCCGTCGCCGGCGGGCCCGCTTGTTCGTTCGCGGGCTCTGATGAACGGGGCGTGGCCTTCCGTGACGACGAAATCTGCTCGGGTTGGTAACACCGAGGGGCAGTCGTGCAATGAACCCTTCGATGACCCCCTCAACCACCCTCCCCGCGCCAGTGGCGTCCAGCGACGCCTCGTTGCTGGCCGCGGCGCGACACGACCCCGACGCGTTCCGGGAGTTGTATGAGCGCTACGCCAAATCGGTGCTCGGGTACTTCCTGCGCCGCACCGGCAGCCAGGCGACGGCGCTGGATCTGACGGCCGAGACGTTCGCCCAGGCGTGGTGTGTCCGTGCTCGGTTCCGTGATCAAGCGAACGGCTCGGCTGCCCCGTGGATCTACGGCATCGCGCGCAACGTGCTGTTGATGTCGATCCGCCGCGGCACGATCGAACGGTCGGCGACCGAGCGACTCGGTCTGCTGGAGCATCTCGATCGCCCGGAGTCCGGGGCCGTCGGGATGCCGCAGGACAGCTGGGCCGACGGCGCCGACGAGCTACTGGACCGACTGCCCGTGCACCAGCGAGAAGCGGTTCGCCTGCGGGTGCTGGAGGACCTGGAGTACTCAGACATCGCCCGCGCGACCGGTACCACTCCCGCCACGGCCCGGGTTCGGGTCCACCGCGGCCTGACCGCGCTCAAACGACACCTCGCCTCATCGAAGGAGAACCCTCATGACCCGTCTTGATTCCGATCCTGATCTGGAACGGTTGGGCGAGGCGCTCCGCGCCTGCGCCGCCGCCGACTTGGCTGCAGAGGCGCAGCCCGCGCGATCAACTGGCGCTGGGCGGGCTCGCCAGACCCAGCGACGCAACGCCGCTCTGTTCGGTCGGCTGCGCCCGCGCATCGTCGCGGGCGGCTCGCTCGGGCTGGCGGGCGTTGGCGCGGCGCTGCTGCTCGCCCTGAGCGCCGGGAGCGCGGCGGCCCCGCCAGCGTTCGCCATCACCACCAATCACGACGGGACGTTGGTCGTCGACCTCTCGGACCCGGGCCAAGGGCTGTTCCCGCTCAACAACAAGCTCGCCAAGATGGGCTATGACGAGCACGTCGACTTCACGATGGCGCAGGGCCCAGCCCCCTCCAGCGGCGTCGTGAACTGCGTTGACTCGCCGCAGGGCACGACCGTCTCGGCGCCGGCGATCAGCGTGACCGTGGGTCCGGGCGACTCCAACACGGAGACGATCGCCTCGGGCAACACCGGCGCAGGAACCTGGCACGTGGCCTCCTGCCAGCGCTACAACGGAGCTGAGACCATGCACCCGGTCCTCGTCGGCGGGCCCAAAGGAGTGTCCCCGGGCACCGTCGACGTGCACGGCACTCGCCGCCCGCTTCTGACCAAGGTCAAGCTGGGCGCGAAGATCGGAGGGGCCGTCGGCGGGTCAAGGTGATCGGCTTCCGGCCTCGCGATGAACGCGCGTCAGTTGCTCGGCGCTGCAGATAGACGCGCCCGTCCGAGAAGGACGTTGAGCGTCATCGCGGCCAGGATCGCCAGGTGAGCAGGATGGCGGTCGTATCCGAGCCGGGCGTGATCGTCTGATCACGCACCGTCTCGAGAATCCCCATGAAGCCGGCGAGCGTCACACAGACGATGAAGTTGCCGATCGGGATCCTGCGGACGGGGACGCCGGCCGCCGCCGCGGCGAACCGATTGGAGCCGACGGCGACCGTGTAGATGCCCCAGCGCCTCCGGGTCAGCGCCAGTTGCATCACGCTCACGATCCCGAATGCCCACAGCAGCTCGGAATAGGTTCCGCCGCCGAACATGCTGGCGAAGGTGTCGAGGTTGCCCGGCCCGCGGGCGCCCGGCACGTTGAGCTGCTCCGCCCCAGAGATGACCAGCGTCAACCCTCCGAACGTGAACAGGGTTCCGAGCGTGGCGATGAACGAGTTGACGCCGACCACCGCCACGAGGAGACCGTTGACCGCGCCGATCCCCCCGCAGGCGACAAGTGCGAGGACCAGTGACGGCACCAGTCCCAGGTGGACGATCGCGATCTGGTGCAACAGATAGGGCGCGAAAACGATGACGCCGCCGATCGAGAGGTCGATCTCGCCGTTGATCATCAGGAAGACCTCCGCGGCGGCGAGGATCGCCAGCGGCGCGAAGTAGGGCAGCATCTGCGTGAGGTTGGCGACGCTCAGGAACGCGAGGACGCCGTTCGCCGGATCGGCGCGGACTGTCAGCGCGAAATACGCGGCGACGATCAGCGTCACGATGACGATGCCCGCCTTCCCGCCTCCTCAGCACGCGCATGAGTGGTGGGATGATGATGGATGAGCCGGCCTTTGCGACCGTCCGCGGCTGACCTCAATTCCAAAAGAAAAGGGCCCGGCGCAATGCCGGGCCCTTTCACTGCAGCGACGAAGCCGAGTTGACGGCTTACATCATCCCCGACATGTCGGGCATACCGCCACCGGCGGGTCCGCCGGCATCCTTCTCAGGGACCTCGGCGACGATCGCCTCGGTGGTGAGGATGTTCTTGGCGATCGACGCGGCGTTCTGGAGCGCGGAGCGCGTCACCATCGCCGGGTCGATGATGCCCTGAGCGACCAGGTCGACGATCTCGCCGGTGACACCGTCGAGGCCGTGGCCCTTCTTCGCCTTGCGGACGTCGTTGACGACGACCGAGCCCTCGAGGCCGGCGTTCTCGGAGAGCTGACGCAGCGGCTCCTCGAGTGCGCGGGCGACGATGGCGGCACCGGTGCGCTCATCGGTGATCTCGAACGAGTCGAGGTCGATCGCCTTCTGGGCGACCAGCAGCGCGGAGCCGCCGCCCGGCACGATGCCCTCTTCGAGGGCGGCGCGGGTGGCCTGCAGCGCGTCCTCGACGCGGTGCTTCTTCTCCTTCATCTCCGTCTCGGTGGCAGCGCCGACCTTGACGACCGCGACACCGCCCGACAGCTTGGCGAGGCGCTCCTGGAGCTTCTCGCGG
>DATJTS010000163.1:0-10477 GCA_035503035.1 Solirubrobacteraceae bacterium | reverse complement strand
CTGCTCGGGAAGTGATGCCCCCATGGTCGGCCTCTACTCTGTCAGCCGTGATCGCCCGGAACGTCGCTCGTGGAGCCCGCCCGCCCGCGCCTGATTACCTCACGTTCGACGACATCACGGCCGCGGCGGCGCGCCTGGACGGCGTCGCGCATCGCACGCCGGTCGTCACCTCGCGCACGCTCGACGACCGGCTCGGGGCGCGGGTGGCGCTGAAGGCCGAGACGTTGCAGCGCGTCGGCGCGTTCAAGTTCCGCGGCGCGTACAACGCCGTGTCCTCGCTCGATGACGAGGTCCGCGCGGCCGGCGTGTGCTCGGCCTCCTCGGGCAACCACGCCCAGGCCGTGGCGCTCGCCTCACGGCTGTGCGGGACCCGCGCGACGATCCTGATGCCCGCCGACGCCCCACCGCTCAAGCGGGCCGCGACCGAGGGCTACGGCGCCGAGGTCATCACCTACGACCGCTACGCGCAGGTGCGCGAGGATCTGCTGGACGCACTCGCGGCGGAACGCTCGCTCGCGCCGATCCATCCCTTCGACGACCCGCGGGTGATGGCGGGCCAGGGCACCCTCGTGCCCGAGCTGCTCGCCGACGCGGGCGAGCTCGACGTGCTCGTCGTCCCGGTCGGAGGCGGCGGCGTGATCTCCGGGTGCGCCACCGCGGCGGCGGCGCTCGCCCCCGGCATCCGCGTGATCGGCGTCGAGCCCGAGGCCTCCGACGACGTGGCCCGCTCGCTGCAGGCGGGCGAGCCCCGGCAGGTCGCGGTCACGCCGACGATCGCCGACGGTCAGCAGACTCCCTCGCCCGGCGAGCGGACCTGGCCGGTCATCCGGGCGCTCGTCGATGAGGTCCACACCGTCACCGACATCGAGATCCTCGACGCGATGCGGTTCTGCTTCGTGCGCCTGAAGCTCGTCGTCGAGCCGAGCGGCGCGACCGGGCTGGCCGCGCTGCTGAGCGGCTCGGTCGAGGTCGCCGGCGAACGGGTCGGGGTGGTGCTGACCGGCGGCAACGCCGATCCCGCGGTGTTCGCCCGCGCGCTCGGCGCCGGCTGACGACCTCCGCGCTCAGAACGCGTCGAGCGCGACCGCGGCGCTGGCGACGGCGCCCACGGCGAGCCCCGAGGTCGGCGAGCTCACGCTGACCGTCGCCCCCAGCTGATTGCCCGTGGCGCGCATCAGCATCCGGTGGCCCGCGCCGGTCATCTGGAAGCGCAGGTAGCCGATCTCCTGCGGTCCGATCGTCTGCGCGCGGGCGACGGCGACGCTGCGCCTGCCCACCCGGACCGTCGGGGTCGCGGTGCAGGGCGTGGCCTGCGGGCAGGCGACGAGCACGCCACCGGTCCAGCCGTGGGAGACGAACTCGGTGCCGCCGAGGATCCGCACCGCGCCCGCGCTTCGGGAGAGCGACCGCCGGCGGGGGCCGGCGCCCGAGGTCGTGAACCGCACGAGCCGGATCACTCCGGTCGCGCTGCGCCCGGTGCTGGTGCGCACGGTGACGGTCGTCGACAGCCCCTTGTTGCCGGCCGCGTTGATCATCCGGTGCACCGCCGGAGTCACCGGGAAATGGTCGATCCCGCCGCCGGCGGCCACGCGCGCGCCGCTCGTGCGAACGAGCGTCTTCTTGCCGAGCTTGATCGTGGTCGAGATCCGGCAGCCGGTGATCGCGAAGCACTCGACGGGAAGCCCGCCCGGGCCGTTCGCGGGCACGAACGCGCTGTGCCCGAACATCGCCACGTGGGCGGGGGCGGCGGTCACGCCGGAGGAGCCGATTACCTGACCGGCCGCGTTCAGCGCCTGCACCTGGAAGTAGGGGTCGCCGTTGCGGGTGAGAATCGACCGGTGCGAGGCGGGCTCCGACAGCTGCGCGCTCAGCGCGGTTGGGGAGCTCCCGGCCAGGATCTGCCAGCGCGTGATGCCGGCCTCGCCGGCCCAGCTCGGCGTCAGCTGGACGGTGCCGTCGCCCTGGGGCCGGATTGCCACCGACGGCGCCGCGGCGATCGTCGTGGTCAGCGCGCCCGCACCCGGCGCCGCGGTCGCAGCGTCGAGCTCGTCGGAGTCGATGTTGATCGAGCTGCCACCGTACTTGTCGGTGTGACCGCCGAGGTACTGGTGCAGGCGCTGGTTGTCGGCCCATTCGGTTGCCGGGACCTGCGCGTCGGTGGTCGTCTGCTGGTTGTTCCAGTTGGCGATCCACAGCTCGTCGGGCTCGATGTAGCCGGTGCCCTGCTCGGCGACGAGGTCCTCGACGCCCGAGAGCTCAGAGCTGTAGACGCCCGACAGGTAGCCGAGCGCGTGGAGCTCCTCGGTCCACGCCTCGAGATAGGTGAGCACCGTCTGGCTCGCCACCGTGCCGCGCGTGTAGTTCTCCATGTCGTCGTAGATCGGATTGCCCGCGCCCAACCCGAGCACCTCCGCCTCCTCCACAGCGCTCTGGGCGGCGGCGGCACCCTGCGCGGCGGCGGTCGTCGTCGAGATCGCGGTGCAGCCGCAGCCGTTGCTCGGTGACTGCAGGCCGACGTAGATCGGGATCAGGTGCCAGCCCGCGGCGGCCTCCGCGCTCACCCAGGTGGAGGTGAGGTTCGCTTGGGCGCAGGCCATCTCCGGACCGCCGATGTAGACGCCGATCGCCCGGAACGGCGAGGCCAGCCAGTTGGTCATCGCGGTGGGCGACGGGGCCGAGCAGGCGTCGAAGCCGAGCCCGGTGTAGATCTCGCCCGCGGTCGCCGGTGCGGTCGTGGGCGTGGTCGTCGGGGTCGTGGTGGTGGTCGCGTCGGCGGACACGGCCGTCCGGTGCAGCCGCGCGAGCCGGTGCGCCGACAGCGTCTGGGCGCGCTCGTAGGCGCGGCCCGCGGCGGTCACCGAGCGCACCCCCAGGGCCGCGCGGACCGCCGCCGGGTGACCCGCCCAGGTCGCGGTGACGACCACGCGGGCCGCCGGCCGGCGCACCTGTGCGACCGCGCCGCCGGAGGGCGCCTCGGATCCGCCCGCGGTTCCCAGCGCGTCGGCGCCGGACGCGCTAGACGCGGGGGAGACGAGGATCGCCTCGGTGCGGCCCGCGGCATGCGCGGGGCAGTTCTCCGTGGCGCTCGGGCGTCCGAGGTACACGGCGTGGCGATTGAAGCGCACGCACACGTGGCGGTCACGCCCGAGCCGGTAGACCGGCCAGCTGCGCGGCACCCGCGCGCTCCAGCCCGCATAGCGGACGAGCTTGGTGGTGCGCGGTCCCGCGGCCTGGGCCGCGGCGGGCAGGACGGTGGCGAGGATGCTCAGCAGGGCACAGACGATCGCCGCCACCGCCGGCACCGGAGGCCTGCGGTGCGTGGCGGGGTGAGGGCGGTGGTCGGTCACGGACGTGCGCAGCGAGACCGGCCGGGCGGTCGCGAGATGGGCGCCTACGGGGTTAGCTGGCGGGCTCGCGTCTGCGCTTCTGACGCTACCGGCGGATGACCACCGGACTCGCCCCGACGACTCGGGTTCCCCGATCCGCGGCTCGGCGCGCCGCAGATTCGGCTCCTCTAACAACAGCACGAACGTCAAGATGTTTCGCAGTTCGGCAGGTCCGGAGTGACTGCCTGCAACATTCGTTGCAGAAGCAGGCGATGCACGCAGAGCTTCGACTTCGTGGTCCGTCAGCCGACCGCGGCGGCCATCGCGCGCCCGGCGGTGCGGCCCGAGAACAGGCAGCCGCCGAGGAAGGTTCCCTCCAGCGAGCGGTAGCCGTGCATGCCGCCGCCGCCGAAGCCCGCCGCCTCGCCCGCGGCCCACAGCCCCGGGATCGCCTCGCCGCCGCCGCTGAGCACCCTCCCGGCCAGGTCGGTCTCCAGGCCGCCGAGCGTCTTGCGGGTGAGGATCGAGAGGCGCACCGCGATGAGCGGTCCGGCGTCGGGGTCGAGCAGCCGGTGGGGGACGGCGACTCGGCTGAGCCGGTCGGCGAGATACCGCCGCGCGCCGTGGATCGCGGTCACCTGCAGATCCTTGGTGTAGGGGTTGGCGAGCTCACGGTCACGGGCGACCACCTCTCGTTCCACCTGCGCAAGCTCAAGCTCAGGTTGACCCTGAGTGATGGCGTTCATCTTCCCGACCAGCGCGGGCAGATCGGTCGCCACGGCGAAGTCCGCGCCCTGTCGCATGAAGGCCTCCACCGGCGCCGGGATACCCGAGCCGACCCGCTCGCGGAGCACCGCCCGGATCGACTTGCCGGTGATGTCCGGATTCTGCTCGGAGCCGGACAGTGCGAACTCCCGCTCGATGATCTTGCGGGTGAGCACGAACCAGGTGTGGTCGTGCCCCGAGCGGCCGATGTGCGCCAGCGTGCCCAGCGTGTCGAAGCCGGGGAACAGCGGCACCGGAAGTCGCTTCCCGGTCGCGTCGAGCCACAGCGAGGACGGTGCGGGAAGGATCCGGATCCCATGGTCGGGCCAGATCGGCGACCAGTTGTGGATGCCCTCGACGTAGTGCCACATCCGGTCGCGTCCGATCACGCTGCCGCCGGCTCGCTCGGTGATCGCGATCATGCGGCCGTCGACGTGTGCGGGGACGCCGCAGATCAGCCGGGCCGGCGGGGAGCCCAGGCGCTCGGGCCAGGCCGCGCGCACCGCCTCCAGGTTGCCGCCGATCCCGCCCGAGCTGACGAGCACCGCGCGTCCCTGCGCACTGAACTCGCCGACCTCGGTGCGGGAGCTCGCCTGGCCGCGCGCCGCGCGGCTTCCCTGCAGCACGGCACCGCGGACACCCGTCACCGATCCGTCGCTCGCGCGCACGAGCTCGTCGACGCGGTGGCGGGCGCCGACGGTCACCAGGCCGCGACTGCGTGCCTCGGCGAGCCGGCGCAGGAACGGCGCGAGCACGCCGGGGCCCGTACCCCAGGTCAGATGGAAGCGCGGGACGGAGTTGCCGTGCCCGATCGCGCCGTAGCCGCCGCGCTCGGCCCAGCCGGGGTTCGGCAGCCAGCGCACGCCCTGCGCATGGAGCCAGGCGCGCTTCTCCACCGCGGCGAACTCGACGTAGGCGCGCGCCCAGCGCTCCGGCCAGTGGTCCTCGGCCCGGTCGAAGGCGGCGGTCCCCTCCCAGTCCTGCCACGCGAGCTCCAGCGAATCCTTCACCCCCCAGCGGCGCTGCTCGGGCGAGTCGACGAGGAACAGGCCGCCCAGCGACCAGAACGCCTGGCCGCCGAGCGAGGCCTCCGGCTCCTGGTCGAGCAGCAGCACCCGGCGTCCGGCGCTGGTGAGCTCGGCGGTCGCGACGAGGCCGGCGAGCCCGGCGCCGACGACGACAGCGTCCGCCTCGTAGGTCCGCTCGCTCATGCGCGGGAGCGTATGGGAGCGTGCGGGTCAGATGCGTGCCCGCGGTCACATCGAGGTCACACCGCCGGCGCGCCGCGGGATTACTGTGCCGACGCGGAATGGGCGCTCCGGCGTCCGGCAGGCCATACAGAAGACCGACCCGACAAGGGAGAACGACGCATGTCCGAGATCACTCGCCGCCGTCTGCTCGGCTCCGCCGCCGCCGGCGCCGGCGGCATCCTCGCTTCCTCCGTGCTGCCGCCCGCTCTCGCCAAGGCGGCCGCCGCGGGCCCGCGCGCCGGAACGGTGAGCGACATCAAGCACGTCGTCGTCCAGATGCAGGAGAACCGGTCCTTCGACCACTACTTCGGCACGCTCGCCGGGGTCCGTGGCTTCGGCGACCCGACCGCGATCACCCAGTCGGACGGGCGCTCGATCTTCTACCAGCCCGACACGCAGAACCCCGACGGATATCTGCTGCCGTGGCATCTGAACACCCAGAAGACGAGCGCGCAGGCGATCCCGTCGACCTCCCACGCGTGGTCGGTCCAGCACGAGGCGCTGAACATCACCGTGAGCGCGACTCCCGGCCAGCCGACCACGGCGCTGAACAACCAGTGGCTCGCCGCACACCTGAGCGCCGATGGCAGTGCCAACGGTCCGTTCACCATGGGCTACTACGAGCAGAAGGACATCCCGTTCCACTTCGCGCTCGCCCAGGCGTTCACGCTCTGTGACGGCTACCACTGCTCGCTGCTGGGCCCGACGTGGCCCAACCGCATGTACCTGATGACGGGCATGATCGACCCCGAGGGCCTAAACGGCGGCCCGGTCATCTCCAACGTCGTGCCCAGCCCGGTCACCGGCGAGCCCTACACCTGGACGACTTATCCGGAGATGCTGACGGCGGCGGGCGTCACCTGGCGGCTGTACCAGGAGGAGGACAACTACGGGTGCAACCCGCTCGAGTGGTTTCAGGCCTTCCAGTCGGCCGCGCCCAGCTCGACGCTGTACCAGTCAGGCCTTGAGATCCACACCCACGAGCGCTTCGAGTGGGACTGCGCCAACGGCAGCCTCGCCCAGGTCTCCTTCATCATCCCGACCTCCGGGCAGAGCGAGCATCCGTCCTACCTGCCGGCTGCCGGCGCGGACTTCCTCGCCTCGAAGCTCAACGCGGTCGCGGCGAGCGAGGAGTTGTGGAACAGCACCGTGTTCATCGTCAACTACGACGAGAACGACGGCCTGTTCGACCACGTGATCCCGCCCCTGCCCCCGGCGGGGACCGCCGGCGAGTTCGTCGACGGCCTGCCGATTGGCGGCGGGATCCGGGTTCCCGCGTTCATCGTCTCGCCGTGGTCGGTCGGCGGCTACGTCGCCACCGAGAACTTCGACCACACCTCGGTCTCCCAGTTGCTCGAGACGGTCTTCGGGGTCACCAACACGAACATCACCCCCTGGCGCCGCCAGGCGTTCGGCGACCTCACCTCCGCGCTCGGGATGTCGGGCGGCCAGGCGTCGAGCATGCCCAAGCTGCCGAACACGATCAACGAGTTCTGGAAGGCCGAGGACGAGGTGCAGTTCAAGCCCGCGCCCCAGGTTCCCGGCGCCAAGCAGAAGGTCCCCGTCCAGGCCAAGAAGCGCAGCGCGAGCGCAGCCGTGCCGTGGACTCCCCAGGATCCGTCGGTCCGCAGCTCGGAGGCCCGCCGCGCGATGCCGGTCCCCGCGAGTCGCCTGATCGAGAACCGCACCACCCACCGCAAGGACTTCGTCGACGGACGGACCGACAAGGTCTACCTCGCCAAGCTCGCCGCGGTGGAGGGCAACGCAGTGTCGTCGACGGCGACCAGCGCGTACATCCCGGGAATCACCGGCGGGGTGATCGCGATCGCCGATGCCTCGAGCCGGGCGCTCGTCTCCTCGGTCGCCGGCTCGACGAACAGCCCGTTCGCGGTGGCGGCGACGCCCGACACAACCGAGGTGTGGGTCACCGAGTCCGGCGGCAACACGGTGTCGGTGATCAACACCTCCACAAACGCGGTCACCGGCACGGTCGTCGTCGGCACCTACCCGCAGGGCATCGCGATCGCGCCGAGCGGCAAGACGGTGTACGTCGCCAACACCGGCCCCAACACCGGCAAGGGCGGCTCCACCACGATCTCGGTCATCAACCAGGCCACCCAGGCGGTGAGCGCGACGATCGGGGTCGGCGAAGCGCCAAAGGGCATCCTGGTCACGCCCGACGGCCTGCTGGTGGCGGTCACCTGCTCGGACGGCGTGTACACCGCGACCACCGCGACCCGGTCGGTGACGAAGTCACCGGTCGTCTTCCAGACGCCGATGGGGATCGCGGTGACCCCGGACAACAGTCAGCTGTGGGTGGCCGACTCCGAGGCCGGCCAGGTGGTCGTGCTCTCCACCGGTGACCTCCAGCAGGGGGCTGCGATCCCGGTGAGCGGAACCCCGTGGCGGGTGGCGATCAGCTCCGACGGATCGACCGCGTACGTGAGCAACGCGAACGCCGACGCGGTCACGGTCATCGACGTCGCCACCCAGAAGGTGACGGCGACGATCGCGCTCGGGTCGTTCTCCACCCCCAACAACGTGACCAAGGACTCGAGCTACACCCAGGCGCACCACATGCCGACGTGGGTCGCGGAGGCGCCGGACGGTTCGATCTGGGTGACCTGCAACGTGTCGAGCTCGATCGCGATCATCGACCCGGCGTCGGGCGCGGTCGTCGACTCGTTCGAGGTCGGCCTCGGCGATTCGCCGTCGGGGATCGCCTTCGCCTGACGCCCTGCGCCCGCGGCGTGCGCTTACCAGTGCACGCCGCGCGTCGCCTGGGCGAACGCCCGCTGCTCGGCCTCCAGGCGCTGGGAGTCGTCGCCCAGGCGGGTGTCGTTCTCGGGAAACAGCTGGTAGGCGCGGTTGACGACCAGATCCTGGGCGCCGGGGGCGATCGCGTAGGTCAGCTGGCCGATCGAGCCGAGCGTGGTGGCGATCCGCTTCGGCCGCTTGCGGATCGCGTCGGTGATCATTCCCGCCGCCTGCTCGGGGCTGAGCGTCGGCACCCGGTCATAGATCTTGGTGGGCGCGATCATCGGCGTCTTGACCAGCGGCATGTAGACCGTGGTCAGGTGGACTCCGTCGCCGATGATCTCCGGCCCGATCGACCGGGAGAACGCGTCGAGCGCCGCCTTGGAGGCGAGGTAGGCGGCAAACCGCGGCGTGTTGATCTGCAGGCCGATCGAGGAGATGTTGATGATGTGCCCCGCGCCGGTCTCGCGCATCTCGGGCAGCAGGTCGAGGATCAGCTTCACCGGCGCGAAGTAGTTCAGCGTCATCGTCCGCTGGTAGTCGTGGAAGCGGTCGTAGGAGCGGTCGACCGACCGGCGGATCGACTTGCCCGCGTTGTTGACGAGCACGTCGACGTGGCCGTGCGCGCGCAGCACGGCGTCCGCCATCCGGTCGATGTCGTCGAGGTCGGTGAGATCCGTCGGGTAGACGGTCGCCGCGCCGCCGACCTCGAAGATCTGCTCGGCGACCGCCTCCAGCTTGGAGCGGGTGCGGGCGACGAGCAGCACATGTCCGCCGGCCTGCCCGACCGCGAGCGCCGTCGCCTCGCCGATGCCCGACGAGGCTCCCGTGATCAGGACCACCCGTCCGCGCACGGCGCTCTCCAGCGACTCGGCGAGAATCGATCCCGCGCCGGGGATCCGCTTGGAGAAGGCGTGCAACGTGCGCACGCCGTCGATCGCGAGGTTGGTCAGGTCGGGCATTCAGCGCTGCAGAGTACCCCCGTCAGCTGAGCGCGGCTTCCACCTGTCGCGCCATGTTGGCCTCGCCCGCCGCGTTGGGGTGCAGCGGATAGGCGGCTGACGTCGGCACCAGCCCGTTGACCCAGGCGTTCGAGCCCGCGCAGGCGTCATGGCCGATGCTCGAGGTGAACGTGTTGACGTATGTGGCGCTATTCGCGCTCGCCGCCTGCTGCAGCACTGCGTTGAGGTCGATCTCCAGCGAGTTGAACCAGCTCACGTCGGCGTCGGAGAACGGCACGATCGGGTAGCAGTTGGTGCCGTTCTGCGGCAGGCCGTCCGGGTAGCCGACGACGAGCACCCTCGCCTGCGGGGCGCGCGCGTGGATGCCCTGGATCACGGCCGCCACCAGCGGCTGGACGGAGTCGATCTTCTGCACCTCGGTGTCGACGCCGCCCGACTGGTAGTGGGCCTTGCAGCGATCGCCGAACGGCCAGAGGGTGTCGAGCTCGACGCACTCCTCGGCGACGCCGATCAGGTTGGCGTCATTGCCGCCGATGCCGACCGTGACCAGCGCGTCGGCCGCGCTGAGTGCGTTGAACTGCGGCGGGTTGCTCTCTCCCGCACTCAGCGACTGGGTCTGCGTCATGTCGACGGTGGTCGCTCCGCTGCAGCTCGCGTCGGTGAACGAGGAGGGCGCGATCGCGGCGCGGACATCCTGCGGGTAGTTGTGGGTCGAGCGCAGGCACAGCACCGGGCTGCCCGTCGGATCGGGCACCAATGGCGCGGACGTGTAGGAGTCGCCAAGTGCCACATAGGGTCCGGTCTGCGCGGTCGCGCTCCCGGCGAGGGCGGCAACGGCGGCCAGCGTCCCGGCGAGGGTGGCGGCGCCCACACAGAGCGCCCGGACACGGCCGGTGAGCGGCTTGGACACGATCGATCTCCTCCACTGAGATGGGACGACGAGCGCGCGTGACCGTATCGCTTCCGGACACGCCGGTGTGTTTTTTGGCTCTTCTGATTGATCCGTGGGGACTGGACATCGACCGCGCGCGGCTGGGGCGCGAGGGGGCGGCGGTGGCGCCGCGGATGGACGGCCGCGTGCGAGAAAAGTGCACCGTGGGGGCCCGGAGATCGACCGCGCGCCGGCGGGGCGCTGGTGCGCGCTGGTGGGCGCCGCGGGTGGACGGCCCCCGTGCGAGAAAAGTGGCTCTGTGGGGGCCCGGAGATCGACCGCGCGCCGGCGGCGCTGGTGGCGCGCTGGTGGGCGCCGCGGATGGACGGCCGCGTGCGAGAAAAGTGGCTCTACTGCTGGATGTGTGGGTTGGGTCGGCCGGGGAGGGTGGGTTTGTGGCCGGCGAGGCTGAGCATCGCGAGCGCGATCAGAGCGTCGGTGCGGTGGAACCCGAAGGCGATGCGGGTGATCAGGCGGATCTTGGTG
>DATJTS010000162.1:0-17039 GCA_035503035.1 Solirubrobacteraceae bacterium | reverse complement strand
GGGCGATCGGCGAGCTCTTCCCGGCGATCGCCCCGACCCTCGAGCACGTCGTGGCGACGCTCCAGCGCCGGGCCGGTGAGCGAACCCCCGGCCATTGAGCTGCGCTCGGTCAGCCGCTGGTTCGGCGAGCGGGCGGCGCTGAGCGATGTGAGCGTGTCGCTGCCCGCGGGCGAGACGCTCGCGGTCCTCGGCCGCAACGGTGCGGGCAAGTCGACCCTGCTGCGGATCCTCGCCACCCTGCTGCGCGCGCAGCACGGCTCGGTCGAGCTGTTCGGTGAGCCGCTGCCGCGTGGCGCCCACAAGGTCCGCGGCCGGCTCGGGCTGCTCGCCCACGACCCGCTGCTCTACCGCGAGCTCACCGCCCGGGAGAACCTCACCTACCACGCGCGCCTGCACCGCGTGCCGCTCGCGCGCGTGGAAGAGGCGCTGCGCAGCGTGCAGATGGAGCGCCGCGGCGACGAACCGGTGCGCACCTACAGCCGCGGCATGGTCCAGCGGGTCGCGGTCGCCCGCGCGATCCTGCACGACCCGCCGCTGCTGCTGCTCGATGAGCCGCGCGCCAACCTCGATCCCGCGGCCGGGGAGCTGATCGAGCCGCTCGTCGGGCGGGCGAGCGGCCGCACCCGCGTGATCACCAGCCACGACCCCCGCGCCGCGCTCGCCGAGGCCGACCAGGTGCTCGCGCTCAAGGACGGCAAGGTCGCCCATTACGGGGACCCTGCGGTGCTCACCGACGACGCGCTCAAGGAGTTGTACGCGTGAGCACCGCCTGGGCGGTCCTGCGCAAGGACCTGCGGCTGGAGCTGCGCTCGGCCGAGACGCTGCCGGCGATGGTGCTGTTCGCCGTGGTGACGATCGTCATCTTCCACTTCGCGCTCAACCGCGACACGATCCAGGGTCAGGAGGCGGCCGGGGTGTTCGTGATCGCGCTGCTGTTCGCGTCGATGCTCGGCATCAACCGGCTGTTCGTCGCCGAGCGCGAGCAGGGCGGCTTCGACGGATTCCTGCTCGCGCCGGTCGATCGGGGCGCGATGCTCCTGGCCAAGGCGAGCGCGCTCTACCTGTTCCTGGTGGTGCTCGAGGTGATCGCGGTGCCGGCGTTCAAGCTGTTCCTGCTCCAGCCCGGGCTGGGGCGCCCGCTCCCCGGGCTGATCGCGGTTCTGGCGCTGACCAACCTCGCCCTGTCGGTGATCGGCACGCTCGTCTCGGGCATCGCCGTCCACACCCGGGCGCGAGACCTGATCGGGCCGATGATCGGCCTGCCATTGCTGGTGCCCGCCCTGATCGCGTCGGCTCGTGCCGCCGGTCCGATCCTGCAGGCGACGCACGCTCCCGCAGCGCCGCCACTGAGGTGGGTGGGCACCCTCGCTCTCTATGATCTGGTGTTCGCACTGCTCGCCTACGCGGTGTTCGACTTTCTCCTCGAGGAATGATGCGCTCCACCACATACGGACGCGGCCTCAGGAGCCTCTCGCTCCTCACCGTCCTGTTCATCGCCGCGGCCCTGGTGATGGTGTTCTTCTACGCCCCGCTCGACGCCGAGCAGGGATTCGTCCAGAAGATCTTCTACATCCACGTGCCGCTGGCGATCGTCTCGCTCTGCGGGTTCGTGTTCGGCGGTCTGATGGCGATCGGGTACCTGCGCACCGGCGACCGCGCCTGGGACATGCGCTCCTACGTGGCGATCCACATGGCGCTCATCTTCGGGATCGGCGGGCTGATCAGCGGCTCGATCTGGGCGAAGGCCTCGTGGGGTCACTGGTGGGTGTGGAACGAGCCGACGCTCGTCTCGTTCCTGATCGTGATCCTGTTGTTCTGCACCTACCAGCCGCTGCGGTTCTCCATCGAGGATCCCGAGCGCCAGGCGCGCTACGCGTCGGTGTTCGCGATCACCTGCGGCGCGTTCGTACCGCTGAACTTCATCGCGGTGAGCCAGGCGACCCAGTTCGTGCACCCGCGCGTGCTCACGCTCACCGGCGCCCACCTGCCCCCGGCGATGGGGGTGACGTTCCTGGTCTCCATGATCGGGATCACGCTGCTCTACGCAACGCTGTGGAAGTACGAGATGGCCGCCAAGAACGCGCGATCGCAGCTGCGCCGGCTGCGGCGCACGCTGCTCGGTGAGGACCTCGACCGGCCCTACGGCCGCTCGGCGGCGCCGCTGTGAGCCAGCTGCTCGCCAGCGCGCCAGCGCTGCCCCTCGGCCACGCCGGCAAGTTCGTCGCCGCGGCGTACATCGTCGTGTTCGTGATCGTTCTCGTCTATGTGGCGATCATGGCCATCCGGGCGCAGCGAATCGAGCGTGACCTGGACCAGCTGCAGCGGGACGTCGAGGCCGCGCGCGCGGGCTCAGAGCGGGACTCGGAGCGCTCGGGATCGCTGCTGTGAGCGAGCTGCTCGCGATCGGCGTCTCGCACAAGACCGCGCCCGTCGAGATCCGCGAGCGACTCGCGCTGCCCGAGGCGCGCGCCAGCGAGTTCGTGCGTGACCTCTGTGAGAGCGCGGGCGTACGTGAGGCGGTGACGATCTCCACGTGCAACCGCACCGAGGTCTACGCGGTCGTCTCCGATCCGGTCGCGGCCGAGTCGGCGGCGCTCACGATGCTCGCCCGTCGCGCCGGGATCCGCCCCACCGAGCTCATCGGTGCGATCTACTCCCATCACAACTGCGAGGCGGCGCGGCACCTGTACCGGGTGGTCTCCGGCCTGGACTCGATGATCGTCGGTGAGGACCAGATCCAGGGCCAGGTGAAGCGCTCCTACGAGGCGGCGCTCGCCCAGCGCGCGACCGGGCCGCTGACCAACCATCTGTTCGAGGCGGCGCTCTCGACCGGCAAGCGCGTCCGCGCCGAGACCGCGATCGGCGAGCGGCGGCTGTCGGCGCCGACGGTCGCAGTCGCGCTCGCCACCGAGCAGCTCGGCTCGCTGGCCGGACGCCAGGTCGTACTGGTCGGTACGGGAGAGACGAGCGAGCTCGCCGCCCGCGCGCTGGGGCCCACCGGCGCCCAGCTTGTGTTCGTGGCCAGCCGCCGCCGGGCGCGGGCGCTCAGCCTCGCCGCGCAGTACGGAGGCACCAGCATGTCGTTCGACGGGCTGCCGGACGCGCTGCAGACCGCCGACATCGTGGTCGCTGCGACCGCCTCTCCGCATCTGCTGATCGAGGTCGACGAGATCGCCGAGGTGATGCGCGAGCGGGGCGGGCGGCCGCTGCTCTTGATCGACCTCGCGGTGCCGCGCGACATCGAGGGGGCGTGTGCCCGCGTTCCCGGGATCACCCTGCGCGACATCGACGACCTGGAGGCGGTCGTCGCACGCAACCTGCAGATCCGACAGGCGGAGGCGCGCCGCGCGGAGACGATCATCGAGGAGGAGATCCAGGAGTTCGCCGCCTGGCTCGGCTCGCTCGAGGTGCTCCCGACGATCGCCGCGCTCCGTGCGAGTGCCGCCGAGATTGCCGAAGCGGTCGTCGCCGAGAACGCGACGCGCTGGGAGACCGCCTCGCCGCGGGACCGCGAGCGGGTCGAGCAGATCGCCCGGACGATCGTCAACCGCCTGCTCCATGAGCCGACCCTGCGCTTGAAGGATCTCTCCGACGATCGCCTCCACGGCCGCATGGCGGTCGTGCGCGACCTGTTCGGTCTGACCGTCGGCGAGGAGGAGATCCCGGCGCCGGCGCCTGCCGAGCGCCCGGCGCAGCCGCTGGCCGACGTCCATCCGCTGCGGCGCCCGGCCTGACCCTGGTGACTCTGCGTCTCGGCACCCGGGGGAGCGCGCTCGCGCTCATCCAGGCGGAGTCCGTCGCCGACGCCCTGCGGGTGGCCGGAGCCGAGGTCGAGATCGTGACGGTGACGACGCTCGGCGACCGCGGCGCTGCCATGCTCGACAAGTCCCGTTGGGTCTCGGAGCTCGAGCGGGCGCTGCTCGAGGATCGCATCGATCTCGCCGTGCACTCCGCCAAGGACGTGCCGACCGAGCTTCCAAGCGGCCTGGAGCTCGTCGCGATCCCGCCCCGCGCCGACGCTCGTGACGCGTTCTGCGGCGCTGCCGGGCTGACCGCGCTGCCCGAGGGCGCGCGGGTCGGGACGGCGTCGCTGCGGCGCACCGCTCAGCTGCGCGCCGCCCGGCCGGACATCGAGGTGGTCGAGCTGCGCGGCAACGTCGACACCCGGCTGCGCAAGCTCGCCGAGGGACAGGCCGACGCGCTCGTGCTCGCGCTCGCGGGGCTCGACCGGCTGGGACGTGCCGATGCGGTCAGCGCGATCGCGGACGAGTTCGTGCCCGCCGCCGGACAGGGCGCGCTCGCGCTCGAGGGTCGCGTCGGCGAGCTCGCCTCCGACCCGCGGCTGGATGCCGCCCGAGATCCCGTGGCCGGCGCGTGCGTCACCGCCGAGCGGACGCTCGTGCACGCACTCGGAGCCTCCTGTCACACGCCCGTCGGTGCCCACGCCCGGCGTCGCGGCGACGGGTTGCTCGAGCTCGTCGGCTGGGTCGGGCTGCCGGACGGCTCGGAGTGGCTGCACGACGCGGTCACCGGTCCCGCGGACGACGTCGGCCCGCGCTGTGCGGAGCGGATGCTCGCCGCGGGCGCCCGGGAGCTGCTGGATCGGGCCGAGCGCCAGGTCCCGGCGTGACGGTGTACCTGGTCGGAGCCGGCCCCGGCGACCCGGGACTGCTCACCGCACGCGCGCTTGAGCTGATCGCCGCCGCCGACGTGATCGTCCACGACCGGCTCATCCCCGCCACCGCGCTCGACGGTGCCCGGTCCGATGCCGAGCGCTACTACGTCGGCAAGGAGGGAGGGGGGCCGTCGGTCGGCCAGGAGGAGATCGGCGGCCTGCTCGTCGAGCACGGCGGGGCCGGGCGGTCGGTCGTCCGGCTCAAGGGCGGCGACCCGTTCGTGTTCGGGCGCGGCGGCGAGGAGGCCGAGCTGCTGCGCGAAGCAGGCATCCCCTTCGAGGTGGTGCCGGGGGTGACCGCGGCGGTGGCCGCCTCCGCCTACGCCGGGATCCCGGTGACGCATCGTGATGCGGCGAGCGCCGTGGCGTTCGTGACCGGCCATGAGGATCCCGAGAAGGCCGAGTCGGCGCTCGACTGGGGCGCGCTGGCGGCCTTCCCCGGGACGCTGGCCGTGTACATGGGGGTCGCCCGCCTGTCGTCGATCGCCGAGCGCCTGCGTGCCGGCGGCCGGCCCGGGACCGAGCCCGCGGCGGTGATCGAGCGTGGGACGTGGCCCGGGCAACGGGTGGTCACCGGGACGCTGGAGACGATCGCCCAGGTCGCCGCCGACGCCGGGATCCGCGCTCCCGCGATCTCGCTGTTCGGCGCGGTCGCTGCGCTGCGGCGCAACCTTGCCTGGTTCGAGACGCGGCCGTTGCACGGCCGCACCGTTGCGGTGACCCGCGCCCGCGCGCAGGCCAGCGGCCTGGCAGCGCGGTTGCGCGAGCTCGGTGCCGAGGTGGTTGAGGCACCGGCGATCCGGATCCGGCCTCTGCCCGGTGAGCTCCCCGCCGCCCTGGGACGCTACGACCTGGTCTGCCTGACCAGCCCCAACGGGGTCAGCTGCCTGTTCGACCGGCTCACGGGGGCGGGACTCGATGCCCGCGCGCTGCACGGGGCCCGGGTCGCCGCGATCGGCCCCGGCACCGCGCGGGCGCTCGCCGAGCGCGGGATCCGGGCCGACATCGTTCCGGAGCGGTTCGTGGCCGAGGGTCTCGTGGAGGCGCTCGCCGGCGTGTCGGTGAGTCGGGCACTCGTCGCGCGTGCCGCCGAGGCCCGGGACGTTCTGCCCGATGCGCTGTGCGAGCGCGGCGCTGAGGTCGATGTGCTCGCGCTCTACGAGACCGTCGCCGAGCCGCTCTCCGACGCTCAGCGCGGTGCCCTCGGTCGCGCCGACTACGTGACGTTCACCTCCTCTTCGACCGTCCGCTTCTTCTTCGAGCAGGCCGGCGAGGCGATCGGCACCGGAGTGCGCCTCGCCTCGATCGGGCCGGTGACGAGCGAGACGCTGCGGGAGCTCGGTCACGAGCCGGCGTTCGAGGCCGAGCGCCACGACATCGACGGCCTGGTGGAGGCGCTGGTTACCGACGCGGTTGACGCCACCTCCGGGCGGTGATATAAGCGCGGCGCTGAAGGAGGGACCGAGGGCGACTGGCGAAACGTGGGATGGGAGGGCGCCGTGTCCGGTGATTCGTTTTCGCGCGGGATTCTGAGGGTCGTCGGCGGTCGACGGCACGCGGCCGAGCGGCGACCTCGTTGGCGAGGACCGGCGCTCCTTTCCGCAGTGGGTTTGCTCGTGCTCACCCCGCTGCTCGCGTCGACCCCGGTGGCCGCGGGCTCTCAGCCATTCGCTCCGGTCCAGGCGGCACCCAGGACGCTCAGCGGCGCCAGCGCCACGGGTGCGATGCCCGCCGGCGCGTCGCTGTCAGGCTCGGTCGTCCTGAAGCCTCGAGACGGCGCTGCGCTGCAGAGCTTCATCACGGCGGTGAGCACCCCCGGGTCACCCCGGTTCCACGATTACCTGCCGGCGGGGGCGTTCGCCGCGCGCTTCGGGCCCACCCGGGCGACGATCAGCGCCGTACGCACGCAGCTGCGGTCCGCTGGACTGACCGTGACGGGCGTCTCGAGCGACGGGTTGTTCGTCCACTTCAAGGGGTCCGCCTCGCAGGTCGAGCAAGCCTTCCACACCGGGCTCGAGAGCTACCGGCTGCCGGGCGGGAGGCAGGGCCACGCGACCACCTCGGCGGTCACGGTCCCGTCCGCGCTCAGCGGATCGGTCGCCGCCGTGCTCGGCCTCAATGACCTGACGCGGGAGCAGCCCTCGGGCATCGTCCACGCGCCGGCCTCGGACGCCGGAAAGATCCAGGGTCCGACCACCGCGCCGTTCGCGCATCCCTCCGGAGCGCCGAACGCCTGCCCGGCCGCGTCGTCGGCGGCAAGGAAGTTCGGCGGCCTGACCGACGATCAGATCGCCAACGCCTACGGTGCCTTCGGCCTCTACGGCGCTGGCGATCTGGGCGCCGGTCAGACGATCGACATCTACGAGCTCGAACCGTTCCTGCGCTCGGACGTCAAGACGTTCGACACCTGCTACTTCGGCGCCGCACAGGCGGCGCAGATGATGTCCCGCCTGAAGGTGACCAAGGTCGATGGCGGCCTGACGACGGGCCCGGGAAGTGGCGAGGCGATCCTGGACGTGGAGGACGTCTCGGCACTCGCTCCCGACGCGAAGATCGACGTCTTCGAGGGCCCGAGCTACGGGGAGGATGGGATCGAGTACGACCCGATCGACGAGTACCTGCCGATGGTCGAGTCCGACCAGGCGCACGTGATCAGCTCCAGCTGGGGCCTGTGCGAGCAGGCGATCCAGCTCGGGCAGCCCGGTCTGCAGGAGGCCGAGAATCTGCTCTTCGAGCAGGCCGCGGCCCAGGGCCAGTCGATCTTCTCGGCCGCCGGGGATACCGGCGAGGACACCTGCAACGAGCTGCGCGCCCCGATGCCCCCAACCGGCCAGAACCCGGTGTCGGTTGGCGATCCCGCGAGTCAGCCGTACGTCGTGGGCGTCGGCGGCACGACGATCACCGACGCCGCCACCTCACCCGCGGGCGAGCGCGTCTGGAACGACGGCGCGGTCGGCGGAGCGGGCGGAGGTGGCATCTCGCAGTCCTGGGCGATGCCGAGTTGGCAGCGCGCGGCGACGGTCCCGGGGATTGCACTCCCGGGGAGCCCCGACTACACCAACGCGAACAACGTCGAGCAGCAGTTCGGGTACGCCCCCGGGTTCTGCCAGAACACGGTTGCGGGCGCGACGTCCTCGACGCCGTGCCGGCTCGTGCCCGATGTCTCCGCCCAGGCCGACGAGTACACGGGAGCCGTCACGATCTATGCCGCGCCGTTCGGCGGTTGGTTGACGATCGGCGGCACCTCGTCGGCAACACCGATCTGGGCGGCGCTGGTGGCCGACGTGAACGCCTCCTCGACCTGCGCCTCGCAGCCGGCGACGCGTGACGGCGTGGGCTTCATCAGCCCGCTGCTGTACGCGATCGCCTCCGACCCGAGTGAGTACGCCGCGTCGTTCAACGACATCACGACCGGCAACAACGACCTCTATACGCTTGACAACGGGCTCGTGTTCCCGGCGCGGACCGGGTACGACGAGGCGTCCGGACTCGGTTCGCCGCGGCTCACCGACTCGGCCGGAACCGCCGGACTTGCGTTCTACCTCTGCAACCTGGCCGCCAGCGGCACCCGTCCGACGGTGTCCGCGTTGAGCCCGGCGCAGGGCAGCACCGCGGGCGGAGAGAAAGTGACGATCACCGGCAGCGGCTTCAAGGCCGGAGGAAGCTCAGATGTCGCCTCGGTCGAGGTCGGCACCGCTCGCCTGTCGTCTTCCCAGTTCACCGTGAATGGGCCGGGCTCGATGACGGTGACGATGCCGCCCGCGGTCGACACCCAGCCACCGGATCCCCCGGCTCCGCAGGACGGCGCGGGGCCCGCGCAGGTGATCGTGACGCTTGCCGACGACGAGTCCAGTGCGCCGGGAGCCAGTTCCATGTTCGAGTACGTCGACACGAACGGCACCAGCGCGGTACCGAGCATCACCGGCGTCGTCCCGATCGCGGGTGCTGAGTCCGCTCCGGCGCAAGTGACGATCCTTGGCTCGGGCTTCACCGGCGCGAGCAAGGTCACGTTCGGAGGGGTCGCCGCGAACACGTTCACCGTTCGCAGCGCCAATGAGATCATCGCCACGCCTCCCGCCTACTCGTCCGCGACCGCGTGTGTACCGCTGCCCAGCGGCGGTGCGTTCTCGGGCGAGAACGCAAGCAACGACATCTGCCAGACCCAGGTCCGGGTCACGAACACACACGGCACAAGCAAGACCGGCACCATCCTGCCGCCGCCCGAGGGCGCGTTCGCTGTCAACTCCTTCGGCGTACAGGTGCTGCCGCCCGGGTGCGACTGCGAGCTCCAGCCGGCGCCCACCGAGTACGACTACGTGCCGGAGCCGAGCATCACGTCGGTGTCGACATCTGACGGACCGTCCGCCCTCGCCGACGAGAACGGCGGGACCGTGATCACGATCCAGGGTGTCGGCTTCGACCCAATGACGATCGACTCGGCGCTGTTCGGGCCACCGACGCTCCAGTCCTCAGTCGATGAGAGCTACGTGTACACGACCGGGACCGAGATCCAGATCGTCGCCCCGGCGCAGGCGCTCACGGTATCGACGGCGAGCGTGCCGCTGCGTATCAGGACGCTCGCGGGGACGTCAGCACCGGTGAGTGTGAGCTACGCCGGCGTTCCGCAGGTGAGCGCCGTGACCAACACGACGAGCAGCACACAACTGAACGGCGTCTCCGGAGCACCGGTCACCGGCGGCACACCGCTACAGATCACTGGCAAGGGGTTCGCCGGGCAGTTAATCGCACCGATCATCTTCGGAGACGCGGAGGGCGGAGGCTCGATCGGCACCCAGTACACATTCACCGTGGTCAACGACACGACCGTGGATACGCAGACCGACCAGCAGAACGCGGGGCTTGTCGACGTGCGCCTGTGCACCGTGACCGGGTGCAGCCTCGATCCGCCGGCGGACGAGCTGTGGCTGTACCAGCCGGGCGATCCGACGGTCAACTCGGTCACTCCCAGCTCAGGTCCGGCGAGCGGCGGCACTCACGTGACGATCGGGGGCCAGAACCTGGGCTGCCCGATCGGCGTGTTCTTCGGGACGACCGCGGCCAGCAGCTTCAAGCAGGTCCCCGCGGACCTTCTCGACTGCGGCTCCACCACGCAGGTGAAGGCCACTTCGCCGCCCGGGACCTCGGGACACTCGGTTCCGGTCACGGTCGAGACGGTCGAGAGTTACTTCACAGGAAGCGGTCACGGCACGACCACGGCCGACTTCACCTACAAGTAGCCCACCCGGTGGGGGTGACGTCAGGCAGCCGCTTGGCCGCTGCCCGACGTCGTCTCGCCGGATGGCGCTCCGCGTTCCTCAGGGACGTCGTCGCGCAGCAGCAGCCGGGCGAGCAGCTCGAGCGCTGCGTGCACCTCGGCGAGTTCGCCACGGTCCTCCGCCACGAGCGCGTCCGCGACGGCGTCATCGACCGACACCCCACCCGGACCCTGCTCGGCGCGCTGCGTCATCCCAGCGGCCGGGCGCACGAGCGTGCGGCGGCGGTCGGCCGGATCGGGCTCGGTCTCGACCACCTGCAGATCCCGCAGCTTGGCGACGGTCATCGAGACCAGGCTCTGCGGGAAACCGGTGCGCTCGGTGATCTCGCTGATCGAGCTTCCGGGGTGGTTGGCGATGTCGATCACCACGAAACGCAGGCTGGTGGCGCCCTTGCCGCCGCTCGGCAGCGCCGACTCGGCGATCTGCATCAGCCTGCGGCTGAGGAGGAAGAGGTCTGCGGCGTTCACCCCGGCGGACGATAGATCAGCGGTCGCGAGCATCATGCCGCGGATCGGGCGGCCCGGCGTTGCACGGGGCGGTGGGGCTCCCACCGGAAGGTGGGCAGCGCCACCGCGAGCCCGACGACCACCCAGGCGGCGAGCACGATCAGATCGTGAGTGGGGACGAGCGGTGCGCCGGGAGCGTGGCGCAGGACGCTCGTCGCCGCGTGGATCGACGGCTCGGCTGGCAGATAGCGCGCGAGCGTGTGCAGCCACCCCGGCTCGTTGATCGTCCCGAGCACGCCGGAGATGATCACCACCGGGAAGTAGATGAGAATGAAGACCGGCGAGGCCGACTCGACGGTCGAGACCGCGGCGGTGAGTGCGGTCGCTGCCGCGGCCCACGCCGCCGCCGCGAGCACGAACACGATCAGCAGGCCGAGCGCGATGTCGACCGTGAGATGTGTGTGGTAGAGGAGTACCGCGACCGCCACTGTGACCGCGCCCGCGAGCACCGACACGAGCGTGGTGGCGATGATCCGCGCCGCGAAGTAGCACGAGCGCGGCAGCGGGGTCGCGCGCCAGCGCTTGAGGATGCCCGCCTCGCGAGCGGCGACCAGGCGGATCCCGTACGTGTTCCAGGCGGTGAGGGTCAGCCCGAACACCGCGCGTCCGGCGACCGAGGTCCTCGAGACATGTCCGTGGCTGTTGGCCGAGGTGATGAGCAGGATCACCGGGAGCCCGACCCCGATCACCATGGCACGGCCGTTGGCGAGCAGCAGCCGCGCTTGATAGCGGATCTGGAGCAGCAGCAGCTCAGCGGCGCTGGGCAGCGTCTGGTCAGGCATCGTGCGTCTCCTCGGTTGTCGATGGCTCGCCGATCAGGGCGAGGTAGGCGTCCTCCAGGCTGGGTGGCCCGACCTCCAGGCCGGCGAGGTCGAGATGCTCGGCGTCGGCCCAGGTGGTGAGCTCGCGCAGGCCGGCGGCCAGGTCGTCGGTGCGGATCAGCAGCTCGCGACCCGACTCGTCGAGGTGGGCGGCGAGCGACGGCGGCAGCTGTGCGGCGCGCGCCGGGTCGGGCAGCGGGAGGCGGATCCTCGGCGGGCCGCCCGTGGCACGGAGCTCCGCCGGGGTGGTATCGGTGACGATCCGGCCGCCTGCCAGCACGATCACGCGGTCGGCGAGGCGCTCTGCCTCGTCGATGTAGTGGGTGGTGAGCAGCACCGTCGACCCCTCCTCGGTGAGGTTCTCGACCGCCGCCCAGGTGCGGCGCCTGGCCTCCGGGTCAAGGCCGGTCGTCGGCTCGTCGAGGAACAGGATCTCGGGCCGGCCGATGATGCCGATCGCCAGATCCACGCGTCGCTGCTGGCCTCCCGAGAGCGTCCCGACCTTGCTCTCGGCGTCGTCGGTGAGGTCGATCAGCTCCAGGATCTCGTCGACCGGTCGGGGCTGCGGGTAGAGCGGCGCGTACAGCTCGAGCGTCTCGCGCACGGTGAGCTCCGGGTCGAGACTGGTGGATTGCAGCACCAGCCCGACCCGGGCTCGCCAGGCGCGGCCGCCGCGGCGGGGCTCCTGCCCGAGGATGCGGATCGTCCCGCTGCTCGGCGCCAGGAACCCCTCGAGCATCTCCAGCGTGGTCGTCTTGCCCGCCCCGTTGGGACCGAGCACGGCGACCAGCTGGCCTGCGGGGACCGTGAACGAGACGCCATCGACGGCAGCGAAGTCGCCGAAGCGCTTGGTGAGGTCCTCGACGACGACCGCGTCCATGACGTCACGCACGGCGGCGGGACCTACGGCCGCCGATCGCGGTGAACAGCCCCCAGGCGAGGAGCACCCCACCCAGGATGAGCCCGAACCTCGCATGCGCCACGACTCCAATCGCGACCAGCGCGATCCCGATGACGATCTGTGCGGCGAAGCGATGCGGGCCCTTGAACAGCAACAACATGACTGCCTCCCATCTCGATTGAGCATTACATCAAGTATTGATACATCAAGATTTGATGGATGTCAAGCGACGGGCGATCAGGTTGCTCTGAGATGATCGAGGCGATGTCCGGCCCGGTCGTCACGTTCCTCACCGACTACGGGCTGTCGGACCCGTTCGTCGGCGTCTGCCACGGCGTGATCGCGCAGCGCTGCCCGCAGGCGCGGATCATCGACCTCAGCCACGGGATTCCGCCTCAGGATGTGCGCGCGGGCGCGGTCGCGCTGGCGCGCGCGCTGCCGTTCATGCCGGTCGGTGTGATGCTCGGGGTCGTCGATCCCGGGGTGGGCGGAGCTCGCCGCGGCGTCGCGATCCGTGCTGCCGCTGGCCACCAGCTGGTCGGGCCTGACAACGGTCTGCTGTGGCCGGCCGCGCTGGCCGCCGGTGGCGTCGAGGCAGCGGTCGACCTCGCGGAATCTCGGTTCGTGCTGGATCCGGTCTCGGCGACGTTCCACGGCCGCGACGTATTCGCCCCGGTGGCCGCCGCGCTCGCCGCTGGCGCGGCGCTGGAGGAGGCCGGCAGCCCGATCGACCCAGCGTCGCTCGTCGCGCTGGATCCGCTCGTGCCGGTGGTCGAGACGGACGCACTGCGCGCCCGGGTGGTCGCGATCGACCGTTTCGGCAATCTCGAGCTCGCCGCCACGTCCGCGGATCTGCACGCGGCCGGGATCGCGGGGCGCGACGGGGTCGTGGTCGAGGCGGGCGACCGGCGGATCGACGCTCACACCGGTCGGACGTTCTCGGACATCGCCACCGGCGAGCTGCTGCTCTATGAGGACTCCAGCAGAGTGCTGTCGCTCGCGGTCTCGTCCGGCTCGGCGGCGCGGCGGCTCGCGGTCGCGACCGGCGACGAGCTCCGAATCAGCGCGCTGTGAGCCCGAGTGACGCCCAGCTCGGCGTTCCCCGGTTGCATCTGCGGCAAGTCGACTCGACCAACGTTCGCGCCCGTGAGCTCGCCGGCGCGGGCGCGCCGCACGGCACGCTCGTCACCGCCGGCGTGCAGACCGCAGGCCGCGGGCGGCAGGGCCGCACCTGGAGCGCCCCTGCGGGCAGCGCGCTGCTCGCCTCGCTCGTCGTCCGAGAGCCGACACGGCTGCTCTCGCTCGCCGCCGGGGTCGCCGTCGCCGCGGTCGCGGAGCGTCTCGACACCGCGGGACGCACCGCCGCAGTCAAATGGCCCAATGACGTGCTGCTGGACGGCGGCAAGGTCGCCGGCATCCTGGTCGAGGGCCGGCCCCAGGAGGACTGGGCGGTGCTCGGCATCGGCCTCAACGTGGCCGTGGAGTTGGACACGCTCGGCGCGGAGATCGGGGCCCGGGCGGCAACGCTCGGCCTGTCTGTGCGCGAGATGGAGCGGGCGCTCGCGGAGCTGCTCGCAGAGCTACGTCGCGTCTTCGCGCTCGAGCCCGAGCAGGTGCTCGCCGAGATGCGCGGACGAGACGCGCTGAACGGTCACCCGGTGAGTTGGGCACACGGCGCCGGGATCGGCGCCGGCATCGACGCCGAGGGGCGGCTGCTCGTCCGCACCGGCGATGAGACCATCGCATTGGACGCCGGGGAGGTCCATCTGGAGCCCGCTGGACGCGGCTGACGGCCGCTGGTACCGTCGCCCCCAGGACGTGGCGCCCGGGGCAGGGCGGTCCGTCACGAGCGGCCTTCAGGACTGAAGGAGAGGGACATGAGTGGTGTCTCGGTCACGGCAGGTCCGGCTCCCGTCAACGAGGCGGGCAACGCTCCACCCGCGCGTCTGGACTTCGAGATCGTTCCGCGGCGGGGGCTGATCGGAGTCGCGGTGGTCTTCACCGCGCTGATCGTGGCGGTCGCGGTCAACGCGCTGTGGCCGCTGATGTTCCTGCACGTCGCGTTCGGCGCCGCGTGGACGATCATCGACCTGTTCCTCGGCTTCGTCCTCGGGCCGATCCTGGGTCGCCTGTCGATCCCGGCCCGGATCGAGCTGACCACCAAGCTCATGCCGAAGATGGTGCTGATCATGCCGACGATCGTCACTGTGGCGCTCGTCGCCGGCTGGCAGCTCGGCGACAAGACCGGGACCGTCCTGACCAGCTATCCGGAGCACGGTTGGGTCGTGGCGAGCTTCATCGTGGTGGGCGTCATGGGGGTGATCGCACTCGGACTGCTGGAGCCGGCGAACATCGCGGTGCTCACGGAGCTCAAGAAGCCCCGCCCGCGGCCGGAGGTGATCGAGCGCCTGATGAAGCGCTTCATCTACTCGGCGGGCGTGACCGGCGCGATGCAGATCGCGACCCTGGTGATCATGACCAAGCTGGCGTCGTCATGAACGCCGCCGAAGCGCCGGTCGTCACCGAGCCGCGGCTGCCGCCGGTGACCGAGATCGGGATGGGTTCGCTGGCGCTGATCGTGGCCGGCGGCATCTATCTCGCCGCCCATCTGCCCAGACACGTTCCGCTCGCACCGGCGGTCGTCCTGCTCGCGCTCTCGGCGGCACTGCTGTCCGCCAATCTGTTCGCGCTCTCACAGGTCAGCGGCTTTCACTGGCAGCGGTTCTTCGAGGTCGCGCGCTGGGCGCTGCTCGCATATGCGATCACGGCCGGGCTGATCGAGTACGCCTTCGTCCGGGATCATCTCAGCGGCGGGGCGCTCGTCGTGCTCACGCTCTCGATCGTCGTCTACGCGGTCCACGTGCCGATGCTGATCGCCTTCACTGTGGCTCGCTACGACACCGCCGGTCCTACCGAGGGCTGAGGCCTCCGTCAGGCAGCGGCCTCGGCGTCCTCGCCCGGATCGGAGTCGCGCGGGAGCTCCTCGACGTCGGCGAGGTCCGTCGGCTCGTCGTCATCGTCGTCGCGGTCGTCCTCGTCACCGTCCGGGGCGTCGTCTGTGGCGTCGTCGTCTGTGGTGGCGTCGTCGGACGTGGTGTCGTCGTCGGACGTGGTGTCGTCGGGCGTGTCCTCGTCGGTGAGCGTCGCCACCGCCTCCGTGGTCTGGGCCTCACCCTCGGCGCCACCGCCTCCCTGGCCCTTGCGCTTGCGGCGCTTGGACGAGCGCCGCCCCTTGGGGAAGTTGCGCAGCAGCTCGCGGGCGAGCGCGGCCGGCTTGCGCGCCATCCTGGTCCGGGCGCCGCGCAGCGCCTCTTCGGCCTCGGGCGTGTGCGCGAGCGCCGCCGCGAGCAGCGCCGCGGACAGCCGTCGGTCCTCCTTGCGCGAGGCGTGCACGAGGCGCCGGGCGTTGCGGGCGTGGGCGGGGCCGCTTGAGTTGACGAGCAGGCCGAGCAGCCGCTTGGTCTCGGGCCAGCGCTGGACCGCGTACTCCTCGTGGACCTCGCGGGTGTACTCGGCCATCCGCCAGATCCACGCGTTGGCCTGGTCGCGACGCCCGATGCGGCGCTCGGCGAGCGCCTGCAGCATGATCTTCACGCCCTCGCGGCGCTCGTCGCGCGGCCAGCCGCCCATGATGTCGATCGCGGTGTCGAACGCCTCCGCATCGCGGCTCGCCGCGATCTCCTGCAGCGCCCGGAGGCGCAGCTGAGCGCTCTTGTTGCGCTGTACGGCGGTGATCAGGAACCGGCGCTTGAGCTCACCCTGACGGTCGAAGTGCAGCATCGCCTTCGCACGGCGCCAGCCGCTCGGTGCCACGCGCGCCCCGGCCAACGCGGCCCAGACGTGCTGCTCGCCGTAGTCGAGATGCTCGACCGCGATCCGCCACAGCTCCCGCTCGAAGACCTCTGCTCTGCGGTCAGGATCCGGGGTGACCGGCAGCACCCGGCGCTCGACGCGGATACGACGACCGCGGCCACGGCGGACCGGCCCGACCACGATCGCCCCGCCGCGGTAGACGTCACGGTCCAGCAGCGAGTGCAGGGTGACGACCGGGTCGTCGTGCTTGGTCGCCGGGTGGACGAAGTCAACGACGATGCCCGCCTCCTTGCCCGGGTGGCGGCGGGTGACGCGGCCGACGCGCTGCTGGTAGATGCGCTTGGAGGCCGTCGGCGCCAGATGCATGCAGACCGTCGCGCGCGGGCTGTTCCAGCCCTCGGCGAGCAGCTGCGCGTTGACGAGCACGTCGACCTTGCCCGACTCGTAGTCGGCGAGCACCCGCGCCAGCTCCCGTTTGGGCGTCTCGCCGGAGACCGCCTTGGCCTTGATTCCGACCGCGCGGAACGACTCGGCGACGTTGTAGGCGTGCTTGACGCCGGCGGCGTAGACGACGCCGGGTACGCCGTTGAAGCGAGTCTTGTAGAGGTCGGCGATGGCCAGGTTGAACGGTGTCTGGTCGAGCAGCTCGGCCAGCATCTCCTGGTCGAACTCGGTGTCGACCTCGCCGCGGCGCAGCGGCACCTTGGCGATCGTGCGCACACCCGGACCGGGCGGGATCCGCAGGCATCGCAGCGGCGCGATCACTCCGCGCCGGGCCGCCTGCGCGAGATCGAACCGGCTCGTCTGGGTCGGGAACAGGTCGGTGACGTGGCGAGCGATGAGCGCCCCGGTGGCGGTCATGCCGACGAAGATCGGGCCCGACCACGCCCGGATTGCGGCCGAGGTCTTCTCACCCAGCGCGGTGTGTGCCTCGTCGCAGATGACGACCGCGTAGGCGTCGGAGATCCGGCCGGCGTTGCGCACGAACCACTGGTAGGTCTCGACGGTCACCGGTCCGTTGGCGGCGTCCTGGCCGTCGAGCAGCGG
>DATJTS010000161.1:0-39726 GCA_035503035.1 Solirubrobacteraceae bacterium | reverse complement strand
ACGTCGGTCTCGAACTTCAACCCGTTCCTCGCGTTCGAGCAGGGTGAGATCGACACCAACGACATGATCTATCCCACGCTCACCTTCGGCAACGAGAAGAACCTTCCGGGGCCGTGGTTGGCGAAGTCGTGGTCGATCTCGTCGAACAAGCTGTCGTGGACCTTCCACCTCCGGACCGGGCTGAAGTGGTCAGACGGCAAGCCGCTCACCGCCAAGGACGTCGCCTGGACCTACAACCTGATCATGCACAACTCGGCTGCGGCAACTGCGAACGGCACCCTGGTCGCCGGCTTCAAGTCGGTGACCGCGCCGAACGCGTCGACCGTCGTCATCACCACAAAGCAGCCGCTTGCGAACGTGCTCAATGACGTGATGGTCATCCCGATCGTGCCTGAGCACATCTGGAAGGCGCATGTCAAGAAGATCGGCACCTTCACCAACACGACGACGCCGGTCGTCGGCTACGGGCCGTACGTGTTCACGGGATACCAGCCGGGGCAGAGCGTCACCCTCACCGCGAGCAAGTCGTTCTTCGGCGGGGTGCCGAAGTACCACCGGCTGATCCTCAACTACTACGCCAACTCCTCGGCCGCCGTCGCGGCGCTGCGGAGTGGCGCGATCGACTCGGTCGGGCCCAACGAGATGACCTCCACCGAATGGAAGTCACTGGAGCATGTGCCTGGGGTCAAGGCCTACCAGAACGTCAGCAACGACTGGTACGCGGTCGAGGTGAACAGCGGGGCGAAGACGCGTTCGGGCAAACCGATGGGCAACGGCAACCCGCTGCTGCACAACCCGGTGATCCGCCGTGCAATCGCGCTCGGCATCAACCGCAACGAGCTCGTGCAGAAGACCGTCGGTGGCACTGCGGTCGCCACCGGTTCCTATCTCACCGTGGCGTTCCCCCAGTGGTACTGGACACCGCCGGCGTCCCAGGCACAGAACTACAACCCGGCGAAGGCCAACGCGATGCTCACCAAGGCAGGGTTCCCGAAGGGCAAGAACGGCTACCGCTACGACAAGAAGACCGGCAAGGAGCTCTCCTTCCGCCTCGGGATCCACTCCGACTACGCCAATGACGCGGCAACGGCCAACTACCTGAAGGGTTGGATGAAGGACATCGGAATCAATCTGAACGTCCAGGCGATGAGCAACACCCAGCTCAACGACAACCTCGCGATCGGTGACTGGGACCTGCTGATGGACCAGTGGGCCGAAGGCGCGGATCCGACGTACCTGCTCTCGATCCAGACCTGCGGCGTGTTGCCGCTCAACAAGAACGGCAGCGGCGGCAACACCGACTCGTTCTTCTGCAACCACCGCTACGACCAGCTCTACAACGCTGAGCAGCATGAGTTCAACCTCGCCAAGCGCGAGGCGGACATCAAGGCGATGGAGAAGATCCTCTACAACGCCGACGACGACATCATCCTGTACGACGACAACTACCTGTGGGCGACCCGCACCAACTACCTGAAGGGGTACGTCTACGGATCAGCGAACTCGCAGGGGCTCTATCCGCTGCAGAACTACGAGCTCGGCTGGACCAAGGCGATCCCAGCAGCGAGCACCAGCGGCGGGGGATCGAGCTCGACGCTGATCATCGTGATCATCGTCGTGGTCGTCCTGCTCGGCGGTGGCGGGCTGCTCGCCACGCTGCGCCGTCGGCGGACCGCGGAGGAGCGCGAGTAGGCGGTGTCCTCCAGTTCTCCGAACCTGGTCGCCGACGAGGTCGCACTCGGGGTCGAGTCCGCATCGTCCGTCGCTCCGGGCGGCGGGGCGGGACGCGACTTCGCAACCTACCTGGGTATCAAGCTCCTCGCCGCGCTGGTGAGCCTGGTCGCGGTGGTCGTGATCGCGTTCATCCTGTTCAGCATCATTCCGGCCAACCCGGTGAGGACGCTGACCCAGGGCCGGCCCGTCTCGGCCGCCGAGCTGGCGACGCTCCGCCGTCAGCTCGGCATCGGCGAGCCTATCTACACGCAGTTCTGGCACTTCCTCGACAACCTGCTGCACCTCCGCCTCGGGTACTCCTACCAGTTCCGTGAGTCGGTCTCCTCGCTGATCGGCCAGCGGATCGGGCCGACCATGCTGCTGATGGGCACCTCGACGCTCATCTCGATCGTCCTCGGGCTGTGGCTCGGGATTCGCAGCGGCTGGAACGAGGGCAGCCGCTTTGACCGCATCGCATCGGGAGCCTCGCTGGCGCTCTGGTCAGTGCCGACGTTCTGGCTCGGGATCATTCTGCTGGTCGTGCTGAGTGTCGGCTTCGGTGCCTTCCACGGGATCTTCCCGGCCGGCGGGATGCACTCGCCGACCGCCGCGCCAGGCGCCGTCAACACCGTGCTCGACGTCGCCTGGCACCTGGTCCTGCCGTGCCTCACCCTCGTGCTCGTCGTGTTCGCGCAATACGTGACGATCATGCGCTCGTCGATCATCGACGAGCTCGGCAACCCATATCTGCTCACCGCGCGCGCGAAGGGGCTGCGCGACGACGAGGTCCGTCGGCGCCACGCCGTGCCCAACGCGCTGCTGCCGTCGGTGACCATCATCTTCCTCCAGCTCGGCGCGATGGTGAGCGGTGCGATCACGGTCGAGGTCGTCTTCTCCTGGCCGGGCCTGGGCTACCTCACGTACCAGGCGCTTCAGCTGCCCGATATCCAGTTGCTCGAGGGCACGTTCATCTTCTTCAGCGCCGCGGTGATCGGGATGAACCTCGTCGCGGACATCCTCTACCGCTATCTCGACCCCCGGGTGCGAGCCCAGTGAGCTCATGAGTGCCACCAGCGCGCCGCTGGCCCACGTCACGTCCGTCCCCGGCCGCAGCAGCCGGCTGCGCGCGCTCGTTCGGATGCCCGGCGCCGTCGCGGGGATCGCGATCCTCGTGATCGTCGCCGCGGTGGCGATCGGAGCGCCGCTGTTCGTGCACTCCTACGACCTCGACGTGACCAAGGTCAACGGGCCGCTGCTGCACGCGCCGACCGGCGCCTACCCGCTCGGCACCGACCAGTCCGGCCGCTCCGAGTTGCTGCTGCTCGCCTGGGGATCACGACCGTCGCTGCTGATCGGGATCATCGCCACCGCGCTGACGATGGTGCTCGGCACGGTGATCGGTCTGCTCGCGGGTCACTATCAGGGAATCGTCGGGCGCCTGCTGATGACCGTCACCGACTGGTTCATCGTGCTGCCGAGCCTGCCGCTCGCGATCGCGCTGTCGGCGGTCATGGGGGAGGGCGACACCTCGATCACGATCGCGATCGCGGTCACCTCCTGGGCGAGCACCGCGCGGCTGCTGCGCGCGCAGACGCTTGCCGTCGAGGCGCGCCCGTTCATCGAGCGCGCCAAGGCGCTCGGCGCGAGCAACACCCAGATCATGGTCCGCCAGGTGCTGCCCAACGTGGTCCCGCTGATCCTCGTCTCCGCGACGCTCACCGTCGCGGGAGCGATCCTCGACCAGGCGACCCTCACCTTCCTCGGCCTCGGCAACCCGACCGAGGTCTCGTGGGGGTCGATGCTCAACACGGCGTTCGCCAACGGCGACATCACCGCGGGTGCCTGGTGGACGCTCGTGCCCCCGGGCCTGGCGATCCTCGTCGTGGTGCTCGGCTTCAGCCTCACCGGTCGCGCGGTCGAACGGGTGCTGAACCCCCGGCTGGCGGTCGAGCGCTGATGCTGCTCGAGGTCAACGACCTGTCGGTCACCTATGCCGCCGCGCGTCCGGTGCACGCCGTGCGCGGGGTGAGCTTCACGCTCGACGGCGGGCAGACGCTCGGGGTGGCCGGCGAGTCGGGGTCGGGCAAGACGACGATGGCGCTCGCCCTGCTGCGCCTGCTGCCCAGTGCCGCGCGGATTGAGGGATCGGTCAGGTTCCAGGGTGAGGAGCTCACCACCGCGAAGTGGGGCCGGATGCGGGCGGTCCGCTGGGACGGGGCCTCCGTGGTGTTTCAGGGCGCGATGGGTGCCCTGAACCCGGTGCGCACCGTCGGCTGGCAGATCCGCGAGGCGATCGTCCAGCACGATCGCGGTGCCAAGGGCATCCGCGGCCGGATCGAGGAGTTGCTGGAAAGCGTCGGGCTCCCGGCCCGGCGCTACGAGGCCTACCCGCACGAGCTCTCCGGCGGCCAGCGCCAGCGGGTCATGATCGCGATGGCGCTCGCCTGCCGCCCGGATCTGATCATCGCCGATGAGCCGACGACGGCGCTCGACGTCATCGTCCAGGGGCAGGTGCTGGCGCTGCTGGGGGAGCTCGTGCGCGAGTCGGGGATCGGGATGATCATGATCAGCCACGACCTGTCGGTGCTCGCCGAGACCTGCGCGTCGCTTGCGGTGATGTACGCCGGCGAGGTGGTCGAGCATGGCCCCTCGCGCGAACTGGTGCGTGAGCCTCGTCACCCGTACACGGCCGCGCTTGCGGCCGCGTTTCCG
This sequence comes from Solirubrobacteraceae bacterium, assembly GCA_035503035.1. Classification (GTDB taxonomy): domain Bacteria; phylum Actinomycetota; class Thermoleophilia; order Solirubrobacterales; family Solirubrobacteraceae; genus Palsa-465. The sequence goes on along the minus strand of DATJTS010000161.1, from coordinate 35,301 downwards.
AAGATCGGCGATCCCGCATCGAGGCTGGCTCCCGCCGGCCTCGGCGGCGATCCGCCGGACGCGAGTCTCGTGCTGCCCGGCTGCCCGTTCGCGCCTCGCTGTCCGGTCGTCATGGACGAGTGCACCTCCGCGGAGATCGAGCTGTGGAACGCCGGCCTTGAGAGACGCTCTGCCTGCCTGCGGGTCCTCGGCGACGCGCCGGAGACGGCCGCCGGGACGGTGACGGAGCGCAGCGGATGAGCACGCCGCTGCTTGAGGTGCAGGACCTGCGCGTCACCTTCCCGGCGCGGCGCAGACGACCGCCGGCGCGCGCGGTGGACGGCCTCGACCTGACGGTGCAGCGCGGCGAGATCGTCGCCCTGGTGGGCGAGTCGGGCTGTGGCAAGTCGACGCTCGCGCGGGTGCTCGTCGGGCTGGTCAAGCCGACCGGTGGAGCGGTCCGCTACGACGGGCAGCCACTCAGCCACCGCTCCGCCGCGTTGAAGGCACACCGCCGCGCGGTGCAGCTGATCCTCCAGGACCCCTACAGTGCGCTCAATCCCCGCCAGACGGTGTATGACGCCGTCGCCGAAGGCCCCCGGCTCCACCACCTGCGCTCCGATCTGCGCGACCGGGTGTCCGAGTCGCTCTCGCGCGCCGGGCTGCGCCCGCCCGAGCAGTTCTTCGGCCGCTACCCGTTCGAGCTCTCCGGCGGCCAGCAACAGCGGGTGGTGATCGCCTCCGCGCTCGCGCTCCAGCCGTCGATGCTGGTGGCCGACGAACCGGTGGCCTCGCTCGACGCGTCGGTGCGCGGCGAGATCCTCGCCCTGATCCTGCGCTTGCGCGAGGAGCTCGGCCTGTCGGCCCTCGTGATCAGCCACGACCTCGGCCTCGCCTGGAACATCGCCGACCGCGTCGCGGTGATGTACCTCGGACGGATCGTGGAGCAGGGCAAGGTGGAGGACGTCCTGCAACATCCGCGCCACCCGTACACGCGGGCGCTACTGGCGGTGAGTCCGGACGCCGACCGTGAGGCGGTGCCACCGCTGATCGCCGGCGAGCCTCCCGATCCGACCGCGATCCCCGGGGGCTGCCGCTTCCATCCCCGGTGCCCGCTGCGTGAGGAGCTCGCGGCGCGCGGCGTCGACGTCTCCTCCTGCCAGACCTCCGATGTCGCGCTGGCGCCGGTGGACGGAGTCGAGGTCGCCTGCCGGTTCGCCGACGCACGCGCGGTGCAGACGGCGAGCTCGGCTACTCCCCCGGCGCAGACCAGTTCGGGATGAGCGTCGCCGACACCGCCGCCAGGTTCTCGATCCGAGCGGCCACCTTGGTGCCGAGCCGGTCGACGACCGCCGCCTCCAGCGCCTGGCAGAGCACCATCGCCGAAGCCATCGAGTCCAGTGGCGTGGGCGCGGCGCGGGCGATCAGCACCGCGCTCGCCAGGCCGGCCACCGGCGACACCCACTGGTCGGTGACGAGCACGATCCGCGCGCCGCGGTCGGCAAGATGCTGAGCGGCGACGAGCGTGTCCTGCTCGTAGCGGCGGAAGTCGAACGCGACGGCGACGTCGCTGGCGCCCGCGTCGAGCAGCACCGCCGAGCGCTGCACCGGCGCAACGTCGAGATGCCAGACCTCGCGGCGGGCGCCCTGCAGCAGCGCCGCCAGGTGACGCGCCAGCACGTCGCTGAACCACCCTCCGAACACGACGACGCGGCGCCGGCGGGCGAGCAACTCGACCGCGGTCTCGAACTCGCCGGGAGGCAACTGGGCAACCGACTCGCGGATCGCCTGAACCGACTGATCGGCGGTCCGCACGGCGCGCTTCATCGCGTCCGTCTCCGGCTCATATTCGCGGAACGTCTCGACCGGGGAGACGAGCCGCGCGTCGAGCTCATCGCGCCATGCGCTCTGGAACTCCGCATAGGTGGAGAAGCCCAGCCGGTTGACGAAGCGGATCACGGTCGGACCGCTCGTCCCGACGATCTCGGCCAGACGCGAGGACGACTCGAGGCCGATCGTGGGCGAATGCACGAGCAGCGCCCGGCCGACCCGGCGCTCGGCGCGGGGCAGCTCCGAGAGCCGCCGGCGCACCATCTCCGAGACGGGAAGTGCGCCGTTGGAGGGCTGTTCGGATCGGTCGGCCATCGGCGTCTCGGCGGTTCGGAACACCGCCGCGCCGCCACCGCACCATTATCACCGGCCACGCGACGCGGAGGAAAGAGCGGATGAGCATGGACTCGGCACATGCCGCCCTCGGACGACTGGCGGCTGCTTTCCACGGGACGCTCGCCGTCGCCGTCAGGGACGAGACGACCGGCGAGACGCTCGGGCTGAACGCGGAGCGCGAGATGTCGACGGCGAGCACGATCAAGCTGGCGGTGCTCGTCGCCGTGTTCGAGCGGGTGCGGCAGGGTGTGCTCACGCTCGAGGAGCGCCGCCCGATCCTTGACCAAGAGCGCGTCGGCGGCTCCGGCGTCATCAAGGAGCTCACGGCCGGTACCGAGCTGACGATCCGGGACCTCGCGACCTACATGGTGGTGGTGAGCGACAACATGGCGACGAACCTGCTGATCGACGCCGTCGGCGGCGTGGAGGCGGTCAATCGCTTCGTCAACGAGGACCTCGGGCTCAGCGCCATCACCCTGCATCGCAAGCTGATGCTGATCCCTGGAAGCAGCGGACCGCTCGCGCTCGCCGCCCCGCGCGATCTCCTCGCGCTGGTGAGCGGCCTCCTGGGCGGGCGGATCGTCTCGCCCGCGGCAAGCGAGGAGATGCTCGGGATGCTTGCCCGCCAGCAGTATCTCGACCAGGTGCCGCGGCTGTTCGATCGCGCCGAGCTGATTGGCGAGAGCGAGTCCGAGGGCCGGATCCGGGTCGCCTGCAAGACGGGGATGATCGACGGGATCCGCGCCGACGTCGGTGTCGTGTGGCTCGACGAGCGGCCGATCAGCTACGCGGTGATGAGTGAGTCCGCGGGCGACGGTGGCCGTGACCTCGACGCCGATCCGCAGCTCGTCAACGCCGAGGCGGGTTGGATCATCGTGCAGCATCTGTGGCCCGCTGACGGTGCCGCGCCCCCCGCGCTCGCGCCACACCCCGCCGCCGATTGGGCCCGGCTGCACGCCGCGGCTGCACCGTCGGCGTGAGCGACCCCGAGGCGCTGCTGATCCGCGGCGCCCAGATCGCCGACGGCACCGGCCGTCCGCTGCAGGCCGGCGACGTGCTGCTCGAGCGCGGGATGATCGCCGCCGTCGCCGCGGACGGTGCCCTGCCGAGCGACGGGCGCCAGGTGCTCGACGCGACCGGCCAGGTCCTCGCACCGGGCTTCATCGACGTGCACTCGCACGCCGACAACGCGCCCCTGCTCGCCGACGACGACACGAGCAAGGTGCTGCAGGGCGTGACCACCGAGGTGGTCGGCAACTGCGGCTTCAGCCTGGCGCCGGTGGCCGCCGCGCGCCGTGACGAGCTCGGCCGGCTGCTCGAGCGGCTGTTCCCACCCGTCGAGTTCGGTTGGACGACGGGCGCCGAGCTGTTCGAGGCGCTCGATCGACGCGGCGCCGTCACCAACTGGGCGCCGCTGGTCGGACACAACACCCTGCGGGTGGCCGCGGCCGGCACCCATGACCGGCCGCTGTCCGAGGACGAATGGCGCCTCGCCGAACGACTGCTCGACGAGGCGCTCGGGGCTGGGGCATTCGGGCTCTCCAGCGGGCTCATCTACCCGCCCGGCGTGTTCGCGGCCACCGAGGAACTCGTCGGGCTCGCGCGGCGGATGCCGGCGGGCCGGGTCTACGCGACGCACATGCGCAATGAGGGGCCGCGCCTGCTGGAGAGCATCGAGGAGGCGATCGAGATCGGCGAGCGGGCGGGCTGCCGCATCCAGATCTCCCATCTGAAGGCGGTTGGCAGAGCGTCCTGGGGTCGAGTCGGCGCAGCGCTGCAGCGGCTGGACAGCGCGCGAGCGGCGGGCCTGTCCGCCGGCCAGGACGCCTACCCGTACGAGGCGACCTCGACGATGCTCACCACCGTCCTGCCGGCCTGGTTCCAGGATGGTGGCCCCGATGCGATGCTCGGGCGGCTCGATGACCCGCGCGCGCTGGCCCGGGCACGTGAGGAGCTCGCGGCCGACGAGGACGTCGTCTGGGGCGCGATCACGATCTCGAGCACCGCCAGCCACGCCCACGAAGGCACGAGCCTGCCGGAGCTCGCCGAGCAGATCGACGCGGATCCGTTCGACGCTTTCGTCCACGTCCTGCGCGAGGAGCGCCTGCGGGTGTCGATGGTCCGCTTCGCGATGAACGAGGCTGACGTCGAGACGGTGCTCGCCCATCCGCAGACGATGATCGGGTCCGACGGCCTGCCGCCGGGCGTCGGCGGGCGGCCACATCCACGCCTGTTCGGAACGTTCCCGCGCGTGCTCGGCCGCTATGTGCGCGAGCGCGGCCTGCTGTCGCTGCCCGAGGCGATCGCCCGGATGACGAGCCTGCCCGCCGACGGCTTCGGGCTGCTCGGCCGGGGCAGGATCGCGCCCGGGAACGTCGCTGACCTCGTGCTGTTCGACCCCGGCGCGGTCGCCGAGGGTGGCGACTACGCAGACCCGATCCATCCTCCCGCGGGAGTCGGCACGGTGATCCAGAGCGGACACCTCGTCGTGCGCGACGGCCGCTGGCAGGGGGTGCGCCGCGGGCGAAGGCTGTCGCCCGCCTGAGCCGGCTTCGCGGGTGCGCTACCGCACGGGCGGCTCGAGCACCGACAGCGTCCCGGCGTCGGCGTCGAGCTGCACGGGTGCGCCGAGCGGCACGGTCGCCAGATGCCTGCCGTGACCGACCGGAAGGTAGAAGCAGACCGGGATCCCGAGCGGAGCGAGTAGATCGTCGAACACCTGCTCGAGCCCCAGGGTCGGGCCCTCGTCCGGAACGTCGGTGTGGTCGCCGATCGCGATGCCGCGACAACCCTCCAGGCAGCCGGCCGCGAGCAGCTGGCTGAGCGCGCGGTCGACCGCGTACGCGCTCTCGTGGACCTCCTCGAAGAAGCAGATCCGCCCGGCGAAGTTGATCTGCAGCGGCGTCCCGGCGAGCGCCGAGAGCAGCGTCAGGCAGCCGCCGGCCAAAGGCCCCTCGGCGGTCCCCGGTCGCAGGGTGGTGATCCACGGATCATCGGGGTGGGCGGTCACGGCGTAGGGCGAGGCGTCGAACAGCGCGCGGCGCACCCCGTCGAGCGTGAACTCGTCGCGGTCGGCGAGCGAGGTGACCCCCGGCCCGTAGAAGGTCACCCAGCCGAGCTCGTGGACGATCAGCGCGTGCAGGATCGTGATGTCCGAGAACCCGATGAACACCTTCGCGGGGCGTTCGGCGAGCGCCGGTATCTCACCCGGTGCCAGCGCGGCGACGGTGCGCTGCGCTCCGTAGCCGCCGCGGGCGCACCACACCGCGTCGAGCGACGGGTCCCCCAGCGCCCACAGCAGGTCCTCGGCACGGGCACGGTCCTCGCCGGCGAGATAGCCGCGGACATCGCGCACATGGGCGCCCACCACCACCTCCAGCCCCATCCGCTCCAACTCGGCGATCCCCCGCGCCAGCTTGGAGGGCTCGAGCAGCCCGCTCGAGGGGGCGATCACGCCGACTCGGGCTCCCGCGGCCAACCGCGGCGGGCGCTCGAGCTCGGCGTCGTCGACGGGGCCGTGGGGCACCGCGACATCGTCGCACGCGAGCGCCGGGCGGGCGGTCCGGATGCGCTTGACCTCAACCCCACTGGAGGATCTACGGTGGGCGGGTGATCCAACGGTCCGTGAGCGAGAGTGGGGCGGCCGCACGCGAGCGCTGGATCGTGGCGGTGGTCGGTGGGACGCTCCTGGTCGACTCGATCTTCTACACGGCGCTGACCCCGCTGCTGCCGCAGTTCGTCCACCGCCTGCACATGTCAGCGGGCGCGGCGGGGCTGCTCACCGCCTGCTACGCCATCGGTTGCCTCGCCGGCACGATTCCCAGCGGGCTGCTCGCGGCGCGGATCGGCCCGCGGGCGACGGTACTCGCCGGTCTCACCGTCGTCGCGCTGACGACGGCCGCGTTTGCGTTCGTCGACTCTCCGTTTCTGCTCGATCTCGCCCGTCTGCTTGAGGGGCTCGGTGGCTCCGCTGCCTGGTCAGGCGGGCTGGCGTGGGTGGCCGGCGGGACTGCACCGGGGCGACGCGGCACGGTGATGGGCCAGGTCCTCGCCGCCGCGACCGCCGGCTCGCTGCTCGGCCCGGCCGTCGGCGCCGCCGCCAGCTCGGTCGGGCGTGAGATCGCCTTCGGAGCGGTCGCGGTCCTCGCGGCGTCGATGACGGTCGTCTGCCGGCGCGTGCCCGCCGCGGACGGCGGAGGTGACACCAGCAGCAAAGGTCTCACCGGTGCCCTCCGCGACACTCGGGTGCTCGGCACGATGTGGCTGATCGCGTTGCCGTCGCTCATCAGCGGGGCGCTCAGCGTGCTTGGATCGCTGCGTCTGCACCACCTCGGAGCCGGCCCCACCGCGATCGGCGCCACCTTCCTGGTGGCGGCCGCGATCGACGCCGTCGTCGGTCCCCTCTCGGGCAACGCGTCGGACCGCTATGGGCGGCTGGCCCCGGTCTGCGTCGGCCTGCTGGCGGCCACGGTGCTGCTGGCGGGGTTCGGTCTGCCCACCGCCGCGCTGCCCGCTGCGGCGCTGATCGTCGCCGCGGCCGTCGGGGTCGAGGTGCTGTGGGCGCCCGCCATGGCGTGGCTCTCGGAGGTGCTCGAACGCCGGGGCGACGCCGCCGCGCTCGCCGGGGCGCTCATCAACCTCGCCTGGTCGGGCGGACAGATCGCGGGCTCGGCGGGTGGTGGGCGGCTCGCGCAGGCGACCGACGACGTCACGCCGATGATCGTGGCGGCCGGCCTGTCGCTGGCGACGTTGCTGGCGCTCTCCGTCCGTGCGCTGTCACGCGGTCACCGGCGCGGCGTTCTTCTCCGCGACCGACGGCGCCTCGGCACCGCGGGGGAGGAATAGCGGCGCGGGGAGCGCGAGGACCCCGGCGGCGGCGATCGCCGCTCGGAGTCCGACGAGCTCCGCGAGCAGCCCCCACAGTGCGGTGGCGATCGCAGTTGCCGCGCTCGTGCTCACCGACCACGCGGAGAGCGTGCGGGCGATCCGGTCCGGTGCGACCTGCTGCAGCCGGAAGGTGGCGACCACGGGATTGACGATGCCCATGTTGAGCACGAGCCCGAGCTGAAGGCCGATCACGATCAGCAGACCCGCGGTGCCCGCCGGGATGAAGGCCAGCCCGATCGGCCAGCCGACGGTCAGCGTGCCGAACACCCGCATCACCCGTCGCTGCCCGAGGCGCGTGACGAGTCCACGTGACAGCCGCGATCCGATCAGGCCGCCGACGCACGGGGCGGCGAACGCGAGGCCGTACTGCCAGGGGTGGAAATGCAGGTGGGCGAGCATCAACACCGCCAGCAGCGGCTCGGTGCACAGAATCAGGCTCGCCACCATCAGGCGACTGCAGAACAGCCCACGCAGATCGGGGTGGGTGAGCAGGTAGCGCCAGCTGTCCGGGAGGTCGCGGAAGCTGACGCGCGGCTCGGTGCGCGCAGGCGGGGCGGGCTCGCGAGTGGGAATCATCGAGATCCCGACCGCGGAGAGCAGGTAGCTGATGGCATCGGCGGTGAGGCTCGCCGTCGCCCCGGCGAGACCGATCGCCGCTCCACCGAGCGGGGGCCCGACCACGAGCGAGCTCCAGGTCGTCGACTCGAACCGGCCGCTGGCCACGAGCAGGTCCGTGGGTGCGACGAGCGCCTTGAGATGGGCGCCGCTCGCGGCCTGGAACGCGATCTTGGCCCCCGCCACCACGACGGTGACGAGCAGCAGCTGCACGAACGTCAGCCAACCGAGCAGGTAGGCGACCGGGACGGTCAGCTGGGCCGTGAAACGGACGAGGTCCATGGCGACCATCACCGGTCGCTTGCGACGGAACTCCACCCAGGGACCGAGCGGGATCGCCAGCAGCGCGCCGGCTGCCAGCCCCACCGAGGTGAGCAGCGACACCTGGCCGGCGCCGGAGTGCAGGACGCGGATCGCGATGATCGACATCGCGCCGAATCCGAACGAGGTGCCGTACGTGCTCACCGCATACGCCGCCCACAGCCAGCCGAACGGGCGGCCGAGGGAGCGTCGACGTCGGAGCATCGATCAAGCAAACCGCCCGGCCCGGACGCCGTGGGCGATTGCCAAAACAGCAAGGGCGCTTGTCAAAACTGCCGTGGGCGCTCATTCTGACGGCATGAGCAAGAGCACCAGCAGCCACGACGCCCGGGAGATGTTCGAATCCGCCAGCTGGGACGAGCGATACGGGAGCGAGGAGCAGATCTGGAGCGGGAACCCCAACTCCCAGCTCGTCGCCGAGGTCTCGGGCCTGGCTCCCGGCACGGCGCTTGACGTCGGGTGTGGTGAGGGCGGTGACGTCATCTGGTTGGCGGCCCGGGGCTGGGCGGTCACCGGCGCGGACTTCTCGGCCAACGGCCTGGCGCGAGCGGCCCGCCACGCCGAGCAGGCGGGAGTCGGTGATCGGATCGAGTGGTGGCAGGTCGATGCCCGCAGGTTCGCGGCCGACGGTCGCCGGTTCGACCTCGTCACCACCCACTTCCTGCACCCGCCCGACGGCGGCATGGTTGATGTCACGCGACGGCTCAGCCAGGCGGTGGCGCCCGGCGGACATCTGCTGATCGTCGGCCACGCGCCGTCCCATCGGTTCACCCACATGGGCGAGGGCGCGCGGCGGGCACTGTTCCTCGCCGCCGACCTCCTGCCCGCCCTGCCCGAGGGGTTTGAGCCGCTCGTGGTCGAGCAGCGGCCGCGGACGGTGACGCGCGCCGGTGAGACGGTCGAGATCGACGATTCGACCCTGCTGGCGCGCCGGCGAGGCTGACCGTCCTCCGGGTGACTCTGATATGGAGAGTCGTTTGTCAAGGGGGGCGTCATGGTTTCTCGTCGATGTTGGCGTTGAGGGTGGGGGTGTGGTCGGCTGGGTGGGTGGCGGTCCGGCGGTGTTGTGCGCGACGCGGGTCAGCCTGATATGCGCGGTTCTCCCGGGTGGGGCTCGCAGGACCGTGGTTCGTCGTGGGGTATCGCTGTCTGGGTAAGCGAGCGTGGCCGGTGTGGCTGGTTGCTCAGAGAGTCATCGCGAGTTCCCCGCGCGTTGCCGGGCCGCCACCGACCCAGCCGACGGGATGAGGTTGGCAGGGGCGGGCGGCTCACTCGATCAGGGTGATTGCCCAGCAGAACCCGGCCAGTTCGCGGGCGGCGGCGGCCGCGATCAACGCGCGGCGTTTGTGGCGTGCTTCCATCCGGGTCCAGACGCGGTGCAGCCGGCGTTGCGCGGTCCACGCGACCGCGACCGCGGCGGGCGGCTGGCTGTGTTGGCGCTCGGCCAGGGTCTTTCCGAGCTTCGGTGCTTTGCGGTAGTGCCAGGCGCTTTCGACCAGCAGCCGTCGCGCGTGCGCGGACCCGGTCTTGGTGATCGATCCAAGTCGGCGCTGTTTTCCGGTGGTGGTCTCTGAGGGCACCAGCCCGACATAACTCATCAGCTGCCCGGCTTTGGCGAACCGTTCGAAGTCGCCGATCTCGGCGCACAGCCCGACTGCGGTGAGCGTGTCGATCCCGCGCAGGCATCGCAGCCGGCCGATCTGCACCTGCCACGGCGAGCTCGGGATGAGCGCGATGATCTCGCGCTCGAGTTGATCGCGGCGATGACACAGCGCGTCGACCGCGCCTTGGTGATCCACAAGCGTCGCCTGCGCCGCTGGCTGCTGGAGGGTCACGGTGTCTAACCATTGGCGGTGGCGCTCGGTCCACGCGTCCCCGTCCTGGAACCGGATCCCGTGGCGCAACAGCAGCTTGGAGAGCCGGTGCCGGCCGCGCATCAAGTCGACCCGGACCGCCTCTCGGGCGCGGACCAGATCCCGCAGCGCCTCCTCCTCAGCGCCCGGCACGCGGACCGGATGAAGCTTGCCGGCCAACAACAAACGGACCAGCAACTCAGCGTCGCGGCGGTCGGTCTTGACCCGATCGCCTGACCCACGCGGAATCTTCGACGGCGCCGCCACCGTGCACTGCACACGATGCCGGGCCAGCTCGCGTGCCAGGCCATACCCCGTCGGCCCGGCCTCATACGTCGCGCTGACCGGTCCCGGCAGCGCCGCGCAGAACCCCGCGATTCTCTCGACATCCATCTCCATCCCGAAGAACCCAAGCTCCCCGGTCTCGACATCCAGGACCGCCGCCACCACCCTGGTGGCGTGCACATCCAAGCCGACGAGGGATCTAGCCTTCGCCATGGCTGGCTCCTCCTATGCGATTGTGGGCCGGCCGCGCGGCGGCTACCGCGCGGCCTGAACACTCCCCCACGACCGCATGGGGGAACCGGCCTCTTCTACACCTCAGACCGGACACGACCTCAATCCATATGGTCTGGGAAGTTCGAGACGCGTGGGGCGTCTTGAGGTTCCCAGAGTGGCGGGATGGCGGGGTTCTCCGGTGACTCTGGGAAGTTCGAGACGCGTGGGGCGTCTCGAGGTTCCCACAGTCAGCGGCCGTCGAGCGTCACGACCGCCTCCATCTCCACCGGGAAGGAGAACGGCAGCTCGGCGACGCCGATCGCCGAGCGGGCGTGGTGCCCGCGCTCGCCCCACAGATCGAGGATGAGGTCGCTGAAGCCGTTGATCACCGGCGGCGTGGCGGTGAACTCGGGCGCGGCGTTGACGAAGCCGAGAACCTTGAGCCAGCCGGTGACGCGATCCAGGTCCCCGAGCTCGGCCGCCGCATCCCCTCCGGTCCGGCGAACGGCGCCGGCAACGCCAGTCCGCGCTCCCCGAGGCGCCGCTCGATCTCACCCATCGGCTCGCTCCTCCCCCAGGGGGTCCTTGACGAGCAGCAGCATGCCCGCGCCGGTCGGGGCCAGCGCCTCGGTGAACCCAGGCGTGGTGGCCACCAGACCGCGGAACGTGGCGACCTGACCGGCGTGTGAGATGACGTTGTCGACCGCGAGCAGGCCGCCGGGACGGAGCGCGCGTTGCAGCTCGGGCCAGTACGCCGGGTACGCGGGCCGCTCTGCGTCCAGGAAGATCAGATCCCACTCGGCGTCGGCCGAGTCGCCGAGTGCGTGCGCGGCGTCCTGCACCCGCAGCTCGACGAATGCGCGCAGGCCGGCTCGGTCGAGGTTGCCCGCCGCCTCGGTGCTGCGGTGCGGATCCAGGTCGACGGTGGTCAGCCGTCCACCGGTCGCCCGCACCGCGTCCGCGAGCCACACGGTCGAGTAGCCGTTCGAGGTTCCGAGCTCCAGCACCGTCCGCGCCCCGCACGCGCGGACCAGCAGCGCGAGCAGCCGGGCGCTGTCGGGCTCGAGGTTGCGCAGCCGATCAAGCCGATCGGGCTTGTCCGCGTCGTGCTCGGCGCCGTGCTCGTGCAGATCGCTGAGGAGCGCCGCCAGCCGCTCATCCATACCCGGTGTTCTAGCCGATCCGGGCGGGCGCTGGCAGAATCGCCGCCGTGAGCGAGCACTACCAGCGGCCGGGATGGTTGACGACCAACGTCCTCAATCGCGTCGTCGCGTTGCTCACCCGTCTCGGCCTCAGCGTCTACGGGTCGCGGGTGCTCGAGGTGAAAGGACGGAAGTCGGGCGAGTGGAGGCAGACGCCCGTCAACCTGCTGCGCTACGAGGGCGTGGAGTATCTGGTCGCCCCGCGGGGCCACACACAGTGGGTGAAGAACCTGCGGGCGAGCGGTGAGGGCAGGCTGCGGGTCGGCAGGCGCGTCGAGCCCTTTCGTGCCGCCGAGCTCGCCGACGCCGACAAGCCCGCGGTGCTCCGGGCCTACCTGAAGAAGTGGAAGGTCGAGGTCGGCGTGTTCTTTGCGGGCGTCGGCCCGGACTCCTCGGACGAGGAACTGCTGCGCGTCGCGCCTGACCATCCGGTGTTCCGGCTCTCCCGCCGGCTCAGGACGGCCGCGCGAGGTCGTTGAGCTGGGAGAGCCGGATGTGGTTCCCGAACGGATCGCGGAACCCGCAGTCGATCCCGTACGGCCGCTCCTCGGGCTCCTCGACGAACTCGACCCCCGCTCCCTTCATCCGCGCGAAGTCGGCATGGATGTCTTCGGTGGTGAGAAACACCCCGCCGGAGACACCCCGCTCCATCGTCGCCTTGATGTGCTCGATCGTCTCGGCCTCGAAAATCGGGGGCGAGGGGATGAGCATCAGGACGATCGCGACGTCCTCCTGACCGGGGGGCGCCACGGTCAGCCAGCGGAAGTTGCCGAGCTCCGGAACGGTGACGTCGACGCGCACCTCCAGGCCGACCTTCTGCGTGTAGAACTCGAGCGCGTGCTGCTGATCGGTGACCCAGACCTGCATGCTGGCGATCTTCATCATCTGTGCCCTTTCCGGGTGGTGATTCAACGGACGACGCCACGCTAATCGGGCGTCGGCGCGCTGTCTTCTCCAAACGTGCGCCGTTGGGGGCGGGTGTAGGCGCGCAGCGCACAGGTGGGCACGAGCGCCAGGTTGATAGCCGGGGGGAACGAGGCCCGATAGGCAGTGGGCGAGCGCCCGTAGGTGCGGGTGAAGCTCGAGGTGAAGGAGCCGACGCTGCGCAGGCCCACCGAGAAGCAGATCTCCGCGACCGACTGGTCCGTGTTGCGCAGCATCGCGGCGGCGCGCTCCAACCGGCGCGTGAGCAGGTAACCGTGCGGCGATTCGCCGAACGCCTGGCGAAACTCCCGGCTGAAGTGCGCGCGGGACAGGCCGGCCGCGGCCGCGAGATCATCGACCGTGAGCGGATCGGTGTAGCGCGAGTCAGCGAGGTCGCGCGCCCTCAGGAGGTGCCGGCCGGTCGTCTCGTAGCGCATACTGCGCACAGCCTATGCCCACCCGCTCCGTGCTGAGGGTCGACCGGCAGCAGATCCTCGGCTTCCGCCGTCGCGTCTCCGCGCTCGACGAGCGCCTGCCGCCGGGGGCTCGGTCGATCGAGATCGCAGCATTCGGCGGGCTCCAGGACAGCATGCCGCGCGCCGCCCAGCTCTCGCTGTTCGCGCGGGTCGACGGCGTCGGCCCGGCGGCTTGGGAGCAGCCGCCGCTCGTGCAGGTGTGGGGCCCGCGGTTCAGTGCCTACGCGGTGGCCGAGCGCGACCTCGCCGTGTTCACGGTGGGCCGCCATCCCGACGGTCCGGTGCAGCGACGGCGCGCCGAGACCCTGGCCGCGCAGCTGCGCGAGCACCTGGGGAGCGAGTCGCGCCCCTACGACGAGGTCGGAGCGGCGCTCGGCGTCAACCCCAACCGGCTGCGCTACGCCACGACCACGGGGACGCTGCTGTTGCGCTGGGAGGGTGCGCGCCGCCCGCTGATCCGCTCGATTCCCGCTCCCGAGATCGACGCCGGCGAGGCCCGGCGGGAGCTCGCCCGGCGCTACCTACGCGTGTTCGGTCCCGGAACCGCACAGGGGTTCAGTGCGTGGGCCGGCATCCCGCCGACGGGTGCGACCGCTGCCTTTGACGGACTGACCGCGTCGTTGACCAGAGTGCGCAGTCCGATCGGCGAGGGGTGGATCCTGTCCGCCGACGAGGCCGAGCTGCGGCGGGCGCGGGGGCAGGACCGGACCGCACCGGCGAGGTTGCTGCCGAGCGGGGACACCCTGTTCCTCCTGCAGGGGCGCGAGCGCGAGCTGCTCGTGTCCGATCCGGCCAATCGCGCCAGGCTGTGGACCTCGCGCGTGTGGCCGGGGGCGGTGCTGGTCGGCGGCGAGGTGTGCGGGACCTGGCGCCGGGCGCGCGAGGTCGTGTCGGTGGAGATGTGGAAGGAGCCCTCAGCCGCCGAGCGGGAGGCGATCGAGGCCGAGGCGCTCGCGCTGCCGCTGCCCGGGCTGGAGGGAACTCCGATCCGCCTCCGCTGGCAACCGGAGCGCTCCGGGCGCCTGCAGCCGGCTCGGTGACGACTCCCGCAGCCGCTGCTCGAGCGCCGCGGCCGGCGCCGGACGGCCGAGCAGGTAGCCCTGCGCTCCGGTCAGCGCCCCGTGAGAGCGGAGCACCTCGAGCTGTTCGGGGTTCTCGACTCCCTCGACGACGAGCTTCAGCTTCAGCGCCTGGACGAGCTCGAGGATCGCGAACAGCACGTCGGTCGCGGACGCGTCCGCCTGAACCCGGTCAAGGAACGCGCGGTCGAGCTTGATCCATTTCGCGGGGACGTCGCGCAGGCGGTCCAGCGAGGAGTACGCCCGGCCGAAGTCGTCGAGGCTCACCGTCACCCCGGCGTCGGCGAGCCCGTGCAGGAAGGAGAACAGCCGCCGGTCCTCGCGCAGCGCCACCGATTCGGTGAGCTCGACGGTGACGCGCTCGAGCGACAGGCCACCGGAGGTGAGGCGCTCGAGCAGCGGACCGAGCGAGCCGGGCAGCCGGGCGAACTGCGGCGAGAGGTTGAAGCCGACGTACGGGTCCAGGCCACGGGTCCGCCATTCGACGCGCTGGCGGGTGACCGCGGAGGCGACCCACTCGTCGACCGCGTGGATCATCCCGCTCGTCTCCGCGAACGGCAGGAACTCTCCCGGATAGAGCAGACCCCGCTCGGGATGCTCCCAGCGCACGAGGGCCTCCAGCCCGATGATGGTCAGCCCGTCGACTTCGACGATCGGCTGCCAGTGCAGGCGCAGCTCGTCGCGGGAGATCGCCGCCGGAAGCGAGGCGGTGAGGGTGAGCGCGGCGCGGTCACGCTGCCGGTCGCGGGACACGCTGTCGGCCGCACGGCGGATCTGATCGCGACCGCTGGCCTTCGCCTCGTACATCGCTCCATCGGCGGCCTCCAGCAGTGAGCCCGCGTCGAGCCCGTCGCCGGGTGCGACGGCGATCCCGATTGAGCCGCCGACCTGCATCTGGACCCCTCGCACGAACACCGGCGCCGTGATCGCCGTGCGCAGGCGGTGGGCGAGCGCGCCGGCGTCCCTCGCGCTCGGGAGCACCAGCGCGAACTCGTCCCCGCCCTGCCGGGCGATCATGTCTCCCGGACCGAGCAGCCGGGCCATCTCGCCCGCAACGTGCCGGAGCAGTTCATCGCCCGCGGCATGGCCGAGGGTGTCGTTGACGAGCTTGAAGTCGTCGAGATCGACGTACAGGATCGCGGGGTGCTCGCCGCGCTCCAGCAGGCGCTGGAGGTGACGCATCAACGTCCCCCGGGTGGCCAGGCCGGTGAGCTGATCGCCGTCGGTGGTCGGGTCGAGAGACGCCGCGAGCGCGCTCAGGGCGCGCGCGGCACCACGACGCATCGGCGGCGTTCGCATACTCGCCCATCGTCCGTCCCCGGCCGATCGCGTGAGCTTCGAGCGCTCGGACTGGACATTGGTTCGGTCCCGGCGGGCCGGAACGGCGAGCCGCCGGTCAGGTGCCGGACTGCTCCGTGGCGAACAGATCGATCCCGCGGGTTCCGGCGTCCGTGATCAGCACTCGCTCGGCGATCTCGGTCAGGGCGGCGCGGTCCGTCGCGGTCAGCGCCCCCAGGAGCTGCTCGATGTCCCGGCCGAACTCGGCGGCAACCTGCGCGACAAGCGCTCGCCCCTCCTCGGTCAGCGTCACGAGGACCGAGCGACCATCGTGAGGCGACCGGGAGCGCAGGGTGAGTCCGCGCCGCTCGGCGCGCTCCACGAGCCCGGTGACGCTCGACTTGTCGAGATCCATCAGCTGGGCGAGCTGGTACATCGTCGGCCGGCGGTCCCGGAGTATCCCGAGCAGCCGCGTGAGGCTGAGCGACACCTCCGCGCGTGCGGCGCGCCGCTCGAGCGTCGCCTGAACGAGAAACGACAGTTGGGCGAGCGCATCGACGTCGGTCAGGTGGCGCGGAGTCTGGTCGGGCGAGGTCATGGGCTCAATAGTACGTGAGACCAACTATATTAGTACGTGACACCAACTAAATCTCGGAGGCGATGTGATGGCGACGATGAACGCCGCGGTGGTGAGCAGCTTCGAACGGCCGCCGCAGTACGGCCGGTTCGCGGTCCCGGTCCCGCGTGAAGATGGCCAGGAGCTCGTCGACGTGCTGGCCGCGGGTCTGCACCCACGGGTGCGCTCGGGGGCACGCGGTGCGCATTACACGAGCACCGGCACGCTGCCGATGGTCCCGGGCGTGGACGGAGTCGGGCGTCGCGCGGACGGCGCGCTCGTGTACTTCGTCGCCGACGACGACGCCACCGGAACGATGGCCGAAAAGGCGCTCCTCGACCCCCGCCGCGCGATCGAACTGCCCGACGGGGTCGACGTGGCGGCGGTCGCGGCGGCGATGAATCCCGCGATGTCCTCCTGGGTCGCGCTGCGGCGACGGACGACGCTCATGCCCGGTCAGGCGGTCCTCGTCCTGGGGGCCACCGGCAACGCCGGGGCAATGGCCGTCCAGGTCGCACGCCGTCTCGGAGCGGGCCGGGTCCTCGCCGCCGGGCGCGACGCGACGCGACTGCAGCAGCTTTCCGCGCTCGGTGCCGACGAGATCGTGTGCCTCCGCGACGGCGAGGACGCCGAGCGGGGCGACTCGGACCTTGCGGCGGTCGCGGCCGAGGTCGACGTGGTCATCGACTACCTCTGGGGCGAGCCCGCTCGCCGGGCGATGCTCGCGCTCCTCACCGCCCGCGCGGATCGCAGCCGACCGCTCGACTGGGTCCAGATCGGCGCGGTGGCCGGACCGACGCTGGAGCTGCCCTCGGCAGCACTGCGGTCGGCGAACCTGCGGATCCAGGGATCGGGCCAGGGATCGGTCGGCCCGGCGACCTATCTGGCGGAGCTGCCTTCGCTCGTGGCTGAGATCGAGCGCGGGACGTTCGACGTGCGCACCCGGACGGTTGCCCTCGCCGAGGTGGAGAGCGCCTGGGAGGCACCGGTCGACCGCGGCGAGCGGATCGTGTTCGTCCCGTGAGAGCCCTCACAGCGCGCGCGCCAACACGACAGCGACGATCAGCAGCACGCCGAACAACACATGGACCTGCGCCGTGCGCGGCGTGAGCGTCGCCAGCGCGGGATCGTCGGAGCGTCGCAGCCCGAGTACCTCGAGTGCGCGGACCATGAGCAATGGCGTGACGAGCAGCGGCAGGAGGATCCACGCGTCGAACAACCCACTGACCCACAGCGCGACCTGCGCCGGGATCACGGCGAGGATCGCCGTCACGTAGACGATCCGGTAGCGATCGAAGCCGACGCGCACCGCGAGCGTTCGCGCGCCGGCGCGGCGATCGCCGTCGATGTCGTCGAGGTTGTTGGAGGCGAGTACGCAGGTGATCAGCAGCCCCGGTCCAGCGCCGATCCAGAACGCCTGCGCCGCGAACGCGTCACCGCTCACCGCGGTCGCGGCGCCCTGGGTCATCAGCGGTCCCATGAGCAGGACGATCGCCGCCTCGCCGAGCCCCAGGTACTTATAGGGCCGCGGGCCGGCGGTATAGAGCAGACCTCCCAGCAGGCCGATCACGCCGATGACCAGAATCGCGGGTCCCTGCGCGATCGCGATCAGCACGCCCAGCAGCAGTCCGGCACCGAAGCAGGCGCCGTAGAGGCGCCGGCCCTCCGCAATCGTGAGCCGCCCGGTGTTGAACACCTGCGAGTTGCGCAGCGTCTTGTCGGGCGGGTCGACACCGCGCGCGGCGTCCTCGACGTCGTTGGAGATGTTCGTGCCCGCGTGCAGGCACAGCAGGGCCAGCAGCGCGACCGCCAGCAGCCACCAGTCCGCGTGACCGGCGCCGATCGCGGTGAGACCGCCCGCCGCGGCGGGAATCACCGAGGTGAGCAGCGACGGCGCCCGCAGAGACCGGTACCACAGGCGCATGCGCTCGCGGCCGCGCGGACGGTCGGGGATCGTCGTGCCGCCAACGGCCGCCGGCTCGCTCATGGGATGCTGCTCACGGTGTTCTCCACGGATGCCCCGAATGTTCGCCGCTGACACGATCCTCCGCCGTTATCGCGCGCTGGGCGCCGATCCGCCGTTCGGCGATCCACGACGGGATCACGGCGCGGCGATGGAGGGGTACTTCTGGCGATTCTCCGACCGGCGCTCCGGACGGGTGGTGATCGCGCTCTGCGGCGTGTGCCGGGGTGGAGGACCTCCGTGGGCGACGGTCGCGATCGGAGCGCACCCCGGTGGGTTTCTGCGGTGGGTCGACCTGCCCGCGGCCGGTGCCGACCCCGCCGCGCTCGGGGTGTGGGCGCGGGGGCAGGCGGGTTCGTTTCGCGGCGACACGACCGGGCTCGAGGTCGACCTGGGTCCAGGCGCCCGGCTCTCGGTCACGCTCGCCGATCCCGCGAGCGCGCGGCGGTCGATGCTCGGCGGCTCCGGTGCGGGCCACCTGATCCCGGGGCTCGGGCAGTACTGGCATCCCCATCTCCTGGGTGGCGACGTGCGCGGAGCGGTGGAAGTAGGGCAGGAGACGATCGACCTCGGCGGGTTCCAGGTGTACGCGGAGAAGAACTGGGGCGGGGGCGGGTTCCCGTCGCGATGGTGGTGGGGTCAGGCGCACGGGTTCGACTGTGAGGACGTATGCATCGCCTTCGCGGGAGGCGAGGTGACGCTCGGACCGATCAGGACCGAGGCGACCGGAATCGCCGTCGCGCTGGGCCCGAGGCGGGCGCGGCTCGGCAATCCGGTGCTCGCACCATCGCGCGTGACCCTGCGGGACGGAGGCTGGCACCTACGGGCGCGAGGCCCGGTCTGGGCGGTGGAACTGGAGGGCGAGAGCGCGCCCGAGAAGGCGCATGTGCTGCCGGTGCCGGATCTCGCCGCGCGCCGCAGCAGACCCGGGGCAAATGAACACCTTGCGGCGCGTCTGCGCCTCGTGGTGCGGCGGCGAGGCCGGGTGGCCTACGCCGGGGAGTCGGCCGTGGCGGGACTCGAGGTCGGTGGTGCCTCAGGCGAACAGGTCGATGGCGTTCGAGCCGGGGGCGGTGTCCTCCTGGCCCGAGGAGCTCGAAGAGCCCGATGAGGTTGCGGCCGGCGCGGGCGCCGGGGCGGGCGAGCCGGCGCCGCCGCCGTACTGGACCACCTGGCCGTTGGGCTCACGCCACCCGAGGGTGACGGTCACCAATTGATTTGCGAGTGCGCTCATTGTTTGTCTCTGAAATGTTCGGAATGTGCGGTCGCGTAGTCGCATATACGTCCTCGCGCTGACCGACTTGACCGGCCCGACACCGTCGTGGACGCATGTCGGAGATTTGTCGCAAATTGCGGGTCAACGGCCCGTCCGCCAAGGCGAAGTTCTCGCCTCCCATATCGTTGGACGGGATGACGAGCACCGCCCCCATCCAGAATGCGCCGGGTCCGGACGCGCCGATCCTCGAGGTGATGCGCACGATGCGCGCAATGCGCCGCCTGAAGCCGGATCCGGTGCCTCGTGCGCTGCTCGAGCAGATCGTCCAAGCGGCCACCTGGGCGCCGAGCGCGAGCAACACCCAGGCCTATACGTACGTGATCGTCACCGATCGGGATCAGATGAGGGCGCTGGCGGAGCCGTGGCGCGCCTGCGTCGACTTCTACCAGCGCACCGCGGTGCCGCCAGAGGGGATGGACAGAGACCGCTTCGCGCGGATGCTCGCCTCCTCTCGTCACCAGGCCGATCGGTTTGCTGAGGTCCCCGCACTCATCGTTCCCTGCTACGAGCTCGGGCCGTGGCAGCGGCAGGTCGAGCGCAACGTCATCGGAGTCGCCCGGGGGCTCGCGGGCCTCGGCGCGCGCCGCTCGCTGGCGCTCATCCGCAACAGCCGCCGTGCGGTGGCGATCACCGAGGCCGGATGCGTGTTCCCGGGAGCCCAGAATCTGCTGCTCTCCGCGCGCGCCCACGGGCTCGGTGCGGTGCTCACCACCTGGCATCTGGAGCAGGAGCAGGAGTTCAAGGCGATCCTCGGGATCCCCAGGCGGGTGAAGACGTTCTGCATGATTCCCGTCGGATGGCCGACGGGGCGGTTCGGTGAGGTCCGGCGGCGGCCGGCCGTCGATGTGATCCGTTACGACCGCTGGTCTGGAGGAGCCCGATGATCGCAAGTCCCGGCACCGAATCTCGCGCGCGCGAGGCGAGTTGCAGCTGCGGCCAGCTGCGCGTCACCGTCAACGGCCCCGTCAAACGGGTCTCGATCTGCCACTGCCTGGCCTGCCAGCGACGCACCGGCTCGCCGTTCGGAGAGCAGGCCCGCTTCGACGCGGACACCGTCGAGGTCCACGGGCGCGCGAGCGAGTATGTGCGTCACGCCGACGAGGGAGGCGAGGCGCGGATCTACCGCTTCTGCCCGGAATGCGGCTCCACGGTCTTCTACACGTTCGAGCATTCGCCTGAGCTGGTCGCGATCCCGGTCGGCGCGTTCGCCGACCCGAGCTTCCCGCCGCCGACGCGAAGCGTCTACGAGACGCGCCGGCACGGGTGGGTCGCCGTGCCGGACTCGATCAGGACCGACGGCTGAGATGGCCGGCTCGGAGCCTCACCGCGTCGTCATCGTCGGTGGCGGGTTCGCCGGCGTCCGCGCGGCAACCCGCCTGGCGAAGTCCGGTGCGGAGATCACGCTCATCGACCGCGCCAACCACCACCTGTTCCAGCCGTTGCTCTACCAGGTCGCCACCGGGCTTCTCTCCGAGGGCCAGGTGGCGCCGGCGCTGCGCTCGATGTTCCGCTCGATGGGGGCGGTGCGGACGCTGATGGGCGAGATCGAGGAGATCGACCTCGAAGGCAAGGTGGTGCGAGGACATCTGCTGGAGGAGCTCGAGGTGCCTTACGACACGCTCGTGCTGGCCGCGGGCTCGGAAGACTCCTATTTCGGTCATGACGACTGGGAGCAATGGGCGCTGCCGATGAAGACCCTCGACCACGCTGCCCGGATCCGCAGTCACATCCTCGGGGCGTTCGAGATGGCCGAGCAGGAGCCGCCGGGCCCGGCCCGGGACGCGTGGCTCACCTACGCCGTCGTCGGCGCCGGCCCGACCGGCGTCGAGCTCGCCGGCCAGCTGAGCGTCCTCACCCACCGGGTGCTCCGTGATGAGTATCGGGCGTTCGACCCGGCTGACCGGCGCATCATCCTGCTGGATGCGGTCGACGAGATCCTCCCGTCATTCGCTCCATCGCTGCAGCGGCGCGCGCACCGGGACCTGGAGAAGCTGGGGGTCGACGTGCGCGTGCGCCACAAGGTCGTGGGTGTGGACGACAGCGGGCTCGACGCCGAAGGACCCGAGGGTCATGTCCGGATCTCCGCGCACACGATCCTCTGGTCCGCGGGAGTCCAGGCGGCGGGGCTGGCGAAGATCCTCGGAGCGGCGGCTCATATCGAGCTCGGCAAGGGAGGCCGGGTCCCGGTCGGGCCCGACCTGACCCTCGCCGGTCACCCCGAGGTGTTCGTCGTCGGTGACATGGCCGACCTGGAGGGCGTGCCCGGGCTGGCGCCGGCGGCGATCCAGCAGGGGATCTACGCCGCGAAGGTGATCGCGGCCCGACTGGACGGTCGCCCCGCCCCCGCGCCATTTCACTACGTCGACAAGGGCACGCTGGCGACGATCGGCCGTCAGCGGGCGGTCGCGGACATCAAGGGCATCCGCTTCGGTGGCCCGGTCGCGTTCGCGCTGTGGGCGGTCGTGCATCTCTTCTATCTCGTCGGATGGGGCAACCGGGTGGGCACGGTCACCCGCTGGCTGTGGTCGCTGGTCGCGCGCAACCGCCGGGAGCAGGTGATCAGCGTGACCAGCCTGCTGTCGGACCGGCGCGTCGAGGAGCGTGTGCAGTCCCGCGTGGATGACAGCGAGCCTGTCTGAATGAATTCATACTGAGGGCTTCAGCCTGGCCCCGACCGGCCGACCACTCTGGTCATGCGCCTTGTCACTTCCTCGCTGCGGTCCCAGCTGTTTGCGGGCTTCGCACTCGTCATCGCGGTCTTCGGCGTCGGCGTCGTGGTCACGATCAGCAGGCTGTCGTCCGTCACCCACCGGCTGGAGAACGGTGCGGCGCGGGTCGATCTCGCCGACCAGCTGAGCATCGACACCTACAACATGCAGGGGTCGCAGCTGATGACCGTGCTCGGGGGTGGGGTCGGCGCCGCCGACCATGCCGGCGACGTGCAGCTGTTCCGCAAGACGCTCACGGCGCTCGGAGACAACCTGATGACGCCTGCCGACCGCTCCGACGACGCACGGATCCGATCGGACTTCGCACGCTGGGCCGCGCTTGACACGCGCGCCGTCGCGCTCGCCAAGGCCGGCCGCGTGCATGCCGCCGCCGCGCTCGCCGGGCCGGGCGGCGCCGCCGACGCCGCCACCGACAGCCTGTCGACCGCTGCCGCCGCTCTCGCCTCCCAGATCCGGAAGGAGAGCCGCTCGGCGGCCGCCTCGAGTCGCCGCTCGGCGACCGTCCTGGTCCTCGTCCTCGCTGTGATCGCCATCCTGCTCGCAATCGGCGTCGTCCTGTTGCTCACCCGCCGGGTTGTCGGCGGGGTGCGCTCGATGGTGCGCGTGGCCCGCGGGCTGCGCCAGGGCGAGGTCGATCAGGACATCGAGGTCTCCGGCCACGACGAGATCGCGGCGATGGGCCGCGCATTGGCCGAGGTCGTCGACTACCTGCGTGAGACCGCCGCGGCTGCGCAGCAGATCGCGGCCGGGAATTTCGCCACGCCGATCGAGCCTCGCTCCGACGGGGACGCGCTGCGCCATTCGTTCATCGATCTGCGCGATCGCGTCGGCTCGGTCGTGCGCGCGATCTCTGGCACCTCCGCCGCGCTGAACAGCTCGAGCGTCGAGATGGCCTCGACGACCGAGGAGGTCGGCCGCGCCATCACGGAGATCGCGGCATCGGTCGGCACCGTCGCCACGGGCGCCGAGGAGCAGGTCCGGGCGGTCGGGCAGGCGCGCCAGATGAGCGAGGAGGTCGCGGCGGCGAGCCGGAGCTCGTCCGAGGCGGCCGCGGAGAGCGCCGGGGTCGCCGCCGAGGCGCGCGCCTCCGCCGAGGCCGGCGAGCGCGCCGTCGAGCTTGTCGACCAGGCGATGCGCGGTGTCCAGGAGTCGTCGGCGCAGGTCTCTGCAGTGATCGAGACGCTTGGCGAGAAGTCGAGCCGGATCGCCGGCATCGTCGACACGATCAGTGGGATCGCGGAGCAGACGAACCTGCTGGCACTGAATGCCGCCATTGAGGCCGCCCGCGCCGGGGAACAGGGCAAGGGCTTCGCAGTCGTCGCCGAGGAGGTCCGCAAGCTCGCCGAGGAGTCCTCTGAGGCGGCCGGGACGATCGCGGCGATCGTCCACGAGATCAGCTCTGAGACCGAGCGAGCGGTCGTCGTCGTCTCGGACGGCGTGCGCCAGACGGACGAAGGTGCGCAGACCGTTCAGGCCGCGCGGGACGCGTTCCGGCAGATCCACGACAACGTCGAGTCGATGACGGGGCGGATCGAGCAGATCGCTGCGTCGTGCGCCCAGATCGCCGACAGCGCCACCCGCATGCACGAGAGCGTCAACGCCGTCGCGGTCGTGGCCGAGCAGTCGTCCTCCTCCACCGAGCAGGTTTCGGCGGCGACCGAGCAGACCAGCGCCTCGACTCAGCAGATCGCCTCCTCGGCGCACAGCCTGTCGATGACCGCCGACGAGCTGGAGAAGCTCGTGGCGCAGTTCGTGCTCAGTTAGACATCGCGCGGCTCGGGGTCGCGATCCAGGTGCGCCGCGATCAGCACCGCGGCCCGCTCCTGTGCGGCGTAGGTGGCGCGCAGTTCGACGACCACGTCCGGCCCGCGGGTCTCGACGGGCGGCGGGCTGTCCACCAGTAGCCCTCGCACCTCGGCGCCGAGTTCGCCGCCTCCGACGATGTCGGCCAGCTCGCCGAGCGCGTCGGCGCGAACCCGTGCGCCGTCCACGAACGACCCGATCACCGTCTCACGGGCCAGCGGGGCGCGCCCGAACACCCGGGCGTGCAGGACCGCCGGGTTGACCGCGTGAGGCTTGATCAGATCCAGGCGCTCCGACGGTGAGAGCCCGGCGGCGACCGCGAGATGGTCGATCGCCTGGGTGACCCCCTGGGCGTCGACCGGCAGAGAGACCTGCAGTTCGGCGGGGAGTCGGCTGAGCAACTCGTCATGGGCGGCCGCCGCCTCGGTGATCAACCGGCGCACCGTGATGACGTTGGGCTCCGCCATCAGCCCGAGGCCGGAGCCAGCCGCGCAGGTGCCTCGGCGACAAGTGCGCGCGGCGTGAGCACGACGCGCAGCTCGCCCCAGTCGATCGTCACCGGTCCGCCGTTCCAGGAGGTCTCGGGCGGGTGGCCGTTCTCCAGCCGCAGGGGGTGCAGTCCGTGGACCCGGTGGGCGTAGCGCAGCGCGCGCATCCGGAGCGCGCGCTGGGCGTGCAGCGGGTTCAGGCGCCAGCCCGCGGCCAGCATCTGCCCACCGTTCCAGAGCTCCCAGCGCCAGCGCCGGAACGGGAACGGCCCCGCCGGGAGCAGATCCATTGCGTAGTGCAGCTCGATCGGATCGGTCATGGTCGGCCCGCCGGGGACCGGGGTCGGCATCCAAACGGGCTGGATTCGATGCTAGTGGCCCTTACGCGGCGGCGGGCGCGAGCGACGGCGGCACCTGGTGCTCGTCGTGGTGCTGCAGGAGCTTGCGCGAGATGTCGGAGAGCGCCGCTCCGATCTGCGCCGAGTCCGGGCCGTCCTCCCAGTCGGAGAGCTGCCCGGCGAGCCACCCGCGGAAAGCCGAGAGCACGCGCGAGACCTCTTGCTCGCCCGCATCGGTGAGCTCGAGCGCATCGCCATCCCGAGTGATCATCCGCTGATCGGAGAGCTCGGCGAACGTCGGCTCGAGCACGACGGAGGGCAGGTGGTGGCGCCGGGCGATCTCGGAGAGGTCGGCCTGGCCGTAGGCCTGCCGGTACCGGATGATCTCGACCACTCCCCACGACCCAGCCGGGGTGAGCGGGGTTCCGGACTGGGCGATGACCGCCGGCAGCGCCTCGCGCCCGCGCGTCCGGAGAATGCGCGCGATCGCCCGCTCCAGCCGCTCCTGGGAGCTCTCCTGGGTCGGCATGGCAAAGCCATCTCCGATGTCGAGGGCGGCAGCCTGGGCGGTCCCACGGAGCGGAACCTCGCGCAGCCCGAGCGCGACCACGAAGCCGATCGCCGCCACCGGGACCGCCCAGATGAAGACATGGTCCAGTGACTGGGCGTAGGCGTGCAGCAGCGGTTCGATCCGCGAGTCGGGCAGGCGGTGCAGGGCTTCCGGGGTGTCGATCACGGTCGGCGGCACGCGAGCCGTCGCCAGGGCGTGCGGGAGCCGGTCGCGCAGGAAGTTGGAGTACAGCGAGCCGAACACGCTGGCTCCGAACGATCCACCGAGCGTGCGGAAGAAGGTCACGCCTGACGTGGCCACGCCGAGGTCCTCGTAGCTCGAGGTGTTCTGCACGATCAGGGTGAGCACCTGCATGCAGCAGCCGATGCCGGCACCGAGGACGAGCATGAACAGGGAGGAGATGACCGTCGAGGTGTGCTCGTTCATGCGGCTGAGCAGGAACAGGCCGAGGCCGATGACGACGGTGCCGACGAGCGGAAACACCTTGTAGCGGCCGGTCTTGCCGACGAGCGTGCCGGCGCTCACCGACGTGGCGAGCAGGCCGATGACGAGCGGCAGCAGCCGCAGCCCGGAGATCGTCGCGGAGACCCCGTCGACGTACTGCTGGAACGTCGGCAGGAAGGTGATCGCCCCGAGCATCGCAAAGCCGACGATGAAGCTGAGAGCGCAGCAGGTGGAGAACACCGAGTTGCGGAACAGACGCAGGGGCAGGACCGGCTCAGCGGCGCGTGACTCGACCCAGACGAACACGACGAGGCACACCACCGAGACCACCGCCAGCCCGAGGATCTGTCCCGACAGCCATGGGTAGGTCGTCCCGCCCCAGCTCGTGGCGAGCGTGAGTCCCGCGGCCCCGAGGCCGACGAACAGGATCCCCAACCGGTCGATCCGCGGCTTTGCGCCGGAGCGGATCTGGGGGATCGTCCGCGCCGACATCGCGATCACGACGATCGCGATCGGCACGTTGACGTAGAAGGCCCAGCGCCAGGTGAGGTCATCGGTGAAGATCCCGCCGAGCAGAGGCCCGAGGACCGTCGTGACCCCGAACACCGCGCCGAGCATCCCCTGATAGCGGCCGCGCTCGCGCAGCGGGATCACGTCGCCGATCAGGGCCGTCGCGGTCACGGTGAGCCCTCCGCCCCCGAGTCCCTGGATCGCGCGAGCCGCGATCAGCCACTCCATCGACTGCGCGGCGCCGCTCAGCGCTGAGCCGGCGACAAACACCACGATCGACACCTGGAAGACGATCTTTCGCCCGAACAGGTCGCCGAGCTTGCCGACGACCGCGGTGATCACCGTCTCGGCGAGCAGGTAGGAGGTGACCACCCACGACTGGTGGCCGGCGGAACCGAGGTCACCGACGATCGTGGGCAGTGCGGTCGAGACGATCGTCTGGTCGAGCGCCGCCAGCAGCATCCCGAGCACAACCGTCGCGAAGACGACGTTCTGCGTCCTCCGGTCGACGACCGGCGGCTGCGCGCCGCGTGCGTCTGCGTCGAGAGCGACCGCGCTCATTCCGGCTCACGCCCGCCCGGGCCCGGGCGGTCGAGCCGGCGCTGGTCGAGCTTGCGCTCGATCCAGTTCTTGGGCTTCGGTCCCTGACGGATCTCCGCACCGCCCATCAGGGAGAACAGGCGCACGTGGAAGACGGGCGCCCCGGGAGGCGGCGGCGCCTCGTCGAGCTTGACGTCGTGGCCACCCATCAGTGCGAACTTGCTCACCTGCACGTCCACGCCGGGCGGGAAACGGAGCTCCGCGCCGCCCATGATCGTGAACACCCGGATCGTCGTCGTCTGATCGGTGACCTCGGCGTGCTGGAAATCGAGCTCGGCGCCGCCCATGATCGAGAGCACCAGGAGGTCCCGTCCGACGCGCCAGCGGCCGCGCCGTTCGTGGCCGCCCATGATCGAGATGATTCGCTGCGCCCCGCCCGCCCCGGGCCGCACGACGACCCCGCCCTGCCCGGTGGCAGCGGGCTGCGCGTGACCGGCCGGCACCAGATCGTGCGTGAGCGCCTCCAACTCGGTCAGGGTGCGGATCGTGTACGCGGCGCTCACCCGCTCGTCGAGCTCCTCGACGTCGAGGCGACCCTCACCAGCCGCCGTGCGCAGGACGTCGACGATCCGCTCGCGATCCGCGTCGGAGGCGCGCAGCGCCGGCCGGCGCTCGGGCGGCTCGGCAGCCGAATCGCTCATCTCTCCCCGCTCCATCGCCCCCGACACACTAATGATCATCCGGCAGGTGAGCGGCGGCGTACTCCCTGCCGAGCCTCGGGGGAGCCTTGGCCAGCCACGCCTCGATGATCAGCTCGCGCAGCTCGTCGCGACCGATCACGTCAAGGCGCACCAGCACCGCTGAGTACCCGTCGAAATGGCTGATCGTGAAGTAGACCTCCGGCTCGGAGGCGATCAACGCGTCCTTGACGAGCAGGTTCTCGGTGCGCGCGCCCAGGATCGGGCCCTCCGGTGCCGCGGCGCCGAGCTCGGCGCGGTCCTTGACCCCCAGCGGCCGCTCCCACACGAACCCCTTGCCCCGCACCCGCCAGAACAGGTTGCCGCGTGTGGTCGACTCGCTCACCTCCGGTAGTTCCGCGACGATCTCCCGGACGTCCTCCCAGTCGGGCATGGCCGCGACCCTACTCACCGACACAGCTCGCGGCAACGGCTCGGCGGCACTCCGTCCCGAGGTGAGCATCATGTAGGGGTGGACGCGAATACGGTGAGACCCCTGATCCGGGCCGGGGAGCGGTCGGCGGCCGAGCGCGCCGTGGCGCGGTGGTGGGCGACGCGGCGCCTTCATGCCGACGCATTCGGCGTGCAGCGACTGCGCGAGCTCAAGCGAGGACGGGACACCACCGTGATCATTCCGGTGCGCGAATGCGCCCACACGATCGCAGCCGTGCTCGATCGGACGCTTGCGCCGGCGCTGGACGCGGGCCTCGTCGACGAGCTCGTCGTCGTCGATGCCGGCTCACGCGACGGGACCGCAGAGATGGCCGCCGCCCACGGCGCCCGCGTGATCCAGCAGGACGCGGTCCTCGCCGAGTTCGGCCCGGCGCTCGGCAAGGGCGATGCGATGTGGCGGGCGCTCGCGGTGACGGAAGGCGAGATCGTCTGCTTCCTCGACGGCGACACGCTCGACCCGGCTCCGTCGCACCTGCTCGGCCTGCTCGGCCCGCTGCTCGCCGACGACACGCTCGAGTTGGTCAAGGGCGCCTTCGATCGCCCGTTCGATACCGGCCACGAGCGACTGGCGCATGAGGGCGGACGCGTCACCGAGTTGATGGCCCGCCCGTTGATCAACCTGCACGCGCCGCTGCTGGCCGGGTTCTCCCAGCCGCTGGCCGGTGAGTTCGCCGCGCGGCGCGACCTGCTGGAGCAGATCCCGTTCCCGGTCGGTTACGGGGTCGAGATCGCGACGCTGCTCGACGCACTTGCGACGTGCGGGCTCGACGGCCTGGCCGAGTGCCATCTGGGGACGCGTCAGAACCGCCACCAGTCGCTGCGTGCGCTCGGCGAGATGGCCTACCAGGTGCTCGCCGCCTTCGAGCTTCGCCTCGACCCCGCCCGCTCCCGTCCCCCGTCCGCGAGCGGTCGCTTCGTACGCCCGTGGGAAGGGGAGGCGCCGGTCGAGTTGCCGGTGCTCGAGCGCCCGCCGCTGCGGGAGCGCGACGTGGTCCGCCACGCGGCGAGCAGACGCTGATCGTGCGAGTGCGGCCGCGCCGATCGCACCGCGGCGCCGGGCTGGTGCGCCGACACCAGCAGGTAACGTGTCGCGCATGTCGGCCCTCGACGCCGCTCCGCGCCCGGCGCGCGACTGCCCGCCTCGCCTGACCGACTACGAGTCTGAGCGCGCGTCGTTCCGCCTCGAGCTTCCCGAGCGCTTCAACGCGGTGGAGGCGATCGTCGACCGCTGGGCGCGCGAGGCTCCCGGCGACCCCGCGGTGCTGTCGCTCGACGGCGACGGTGAGGTGCTCGATCTGGCGACCGCCGCCGATCTGGCGCGCGAGTCGCGCCGTGCCGCGCGCGCTCTGCTGGCGCTCGGCATCGCCAAGGGCGACCACGTCTTCGTGATGCTTCCGCGCTGCCCCGAGTGGTACGCGGCACTGCTCGGCTGCATGCGGATCGGGGCGATCCCGATGCCGGGACCGAACCTGCTCACGCCCAAGGACATCGCCTACCGGGTGGAGAGCGCCGGTGCGGTCGCCGCGATCACCGACGCGCCCGGAGCGGTCAAGGTCGATGAGGCCGCTCCCCAGCTTCGCGTGCGGCTGTGCGTGTCGGGCGAGGGGAGCGCGCCGGACGGGTGGACCGATTTCGCGGCCGCCCTCGACGATGCGGGCGACGGCGAGGTCCCCGTCGACCAGACCGCGCGGGACGATCCGCTGCTCCTGTACTTCACCAGCGGCACCGTCTCCTATCCGAAGATGGTGGAGCACGCGCACTCCTACGCGCTTGGGCACGTCTCCACGGCCCGGTTCTGGCACGACCTCCGGCCCGGGGACCTGCACTGGACGGTGAGCGACACCGGGTGGGCGAAGGCTGCCTGGGGAGGGCTGTTCGGCCAGCTGCACGAGCGCGCCTGCATCGTCCAGGTCGCGCTCGGACGGCCCGTTGCCGCCACGATCTTCGGGATCCTCGCCCGTCACCGGATCACTTCGTTCTGCGCCCCGCCGACGCTCTACCGGCTGCTCGTCCAGGGCGACTTCTCCGCCCACGACCTCAGCGCGTTGCGCCACTGCACGAGCGCCGGCGAGCCGCTGAACCCCGAGGTGATCCGCGGCTGGCGCGAGGGCACGGGCGGTCTCACCGTGTACGACGGGTACGGCCAGACGGAGACCTGCTGCCTGGTTGCCAACTACCGCAGCCTCGAGGTCCGCCCCGGCTCGATGGGCCGGCCCATGCCGGGCTGGGAGGTGAGCGTGGTCGACGACCGGGGCGCGCCGGTGGAGGCGGGGGAGGTTGCCAACGTCGTCGTGCGCCACGGTCGCGTCGACGGCCGCCCGGACCGGCCCGGGTTGGACTCCCCGATCGGGCTGTTCGGCGGCTATCTCGGCGACGCGGAGGCGACCGCCGAGTCTTTCCGCGGCGAGTGGTACTTCACCGGGGACAAGGCCGCTGTCGATGAGGACGGCTACTTCTGGTTCGAGGGGCGCGGCGACGATGTGATCACGTCGAGCGCCTATCGGATCGGCCCGTTCGAGGTGGAGTCCGCGATCGTCGAGCACCCCGCGGTGATGGAGGCGGCGGTTGTCGGCCGCGACGATCCCGAGCGGACGCAGATCGTCGTGGGAGTCTGCGTGCTCGTGGCCGGGCAGGAGCCGAGCCCGGAGCTGGCGCGCCAGATCCAGGACTCGGTCAAGCGCTCGACCGCGCCCTACAAGTACCCGCGGGAGATCCACTTCGTGCCGGAGCTGCCCAAGACGGTGAGCGGCAAGATCCGCCGCACCGAACTGCGTGGCTGGCTGCTCGACGGGCGGCTCCCGGTGGGCGGGGCGACCGCGACGGGCGCCGCCGAGTGAGCCCGAGACACCGGGTCATCCGGCTCGGCGCGGTCGCGGCGACGGGGGCGTTCGGTCTGGTACTTGTCGGTTGCGGCGGCTCAGGCGGGACGGGGGGGTCGAGCACGGGGTCGGGGAGCTCGACGGGAGCGGCGACGACCACGGCGTCGACGACGTCGACCCACTCCCGCGCGCACCACAGGCGCACGCGCCGGGTCGTCGTCCACGGTCCGCGCGTGGGCGCGCGTCAGGGCGTGCACATCGACGGCACCTACCTCACGGTCACGATCTTGCGGGTGCTCGATCTGACCGACACCGGCTCCCCGGCCCTGGCCGGCACCCGCCAGGTCGGTGTCGAGCTGCGGATCGCCAACCAGGCGGGCGCCACCTACGACTCGACCGCCTCCGGCGACTTCTCGCTGATCCTGGCCTCGGGAGCGAGCGAGCCGCTCGACATCCGGCGCGGCGTCTGTGAGACCCCGCTCCAGGACTTCGAGTCGATCGTCTCCGCCGGGAGCGTGCGCACCGGCTGCGTCGCCTTCTCGGTCCCGAAGCACGTCCGGGTGGTCGGGGTGCGCTTCGAGCCGCACTCACGGCCGCGCGGGGAGCTCACCTGGCGCACCGGCTGAGGCTACAGCCGGCAGCGCTTGGAGACGGGGACGTTCTCGGAGGCGACCGGCGCGTACACCTTCTTGCAGAACACCGCGTGGTGCGCGCTCGGCGTGTAGACGGCGAGGAATGGATAGTTGATGTCGTCCGCCTTCGCGCTGCAGTGAAACCCGACGCGGGAGCCCTGTCGGGCGCTCTCCCAGCAGCGCACGTGCTGTACCGGGCCGGGCAGGACGTTGGCGGTGACCTGACGGCGCAAGAGCCCTCCGACGCCCGCCACGAGCGCCGTCTGCGCGGCGGCGGGCGAGCCGGCCCGTACCGAGTGCGGCGCCTGCTCCTGGTGCATCAGGATCGTGTCCTGCGCGTACTCCTGCTTGAGCTTGGTCTTGGAGAGCGTCGCCTCGCCGTTGCCGTTGTTGTGGCTGACGAACGCGACCAGGAGAACGATCAGCACGGCTCCGATGATCAGGCAGACGGCCCAGCGGACCGTCAGCGGGATCCGCGACCATTGCGATTCGAACGGCACGCTCAGAAGCCTACGCGGGTCGCCGTGTCCGCCACCTCAGTCCGGGCTACCGGCCCGTGGACGGTCAGCCGGCGGACGGATCCTGCTCGGCGACCAGCACGCTGCGGTCCCGACCGGCCGCCTTCGCCGCATACAGCCCGCGGTCGGCGGCGGCGAGCAGGCCACGGGCGTCGAGCACGCCGTGGGCGGTGGCCGCGACCCCGACGGAGACCGTCAACCCGCCGGGGACGAGCTCGGCCAGGCGCTCGGCGGTGGCCCGGCGCAGACGCTCGGCCGCCCGGACGGCACCGTCGGCGTCGGTCCCGGCCAGCACCAGGCAGAACTCCTCGCCTCCGAGCCGGATCGCGACGTCGGTCTCCCGCGCGTGCTCGCGCAGCAGCGCCCCGAACTGCGAGAGCACCTCGTCCCCGAGCTCGTGACCGAAGCGGTCGTTCACGGTCTTGAAGTGGTCGAGATCGCAGACGAGCAGCGCGACCTCATCATGCGCGCCGAGGATCGCGTCCAGGCCGCGCCGGTTGCGGACGCCGGTCAGCGGGTCGTGGCTGGCGAGATGATCGAGCTGCGCACGGCTCTCGATCGACCGCAGGCCCGCGGCGACCTGGTCGATCAGCAACCGGACCGCGCGGCGGCGGTCGGGGGTCGGCAGCAGGCGGTCGAGCGGGTCCTCGATCGCGATCAGCCCGAGCAGTTCGCCCTCGCTGCCCAGGCAGGGGACGAGCAGGCAGTGGTCCGCCCACGCCGTCGATCCGCGGCCGTTGCGTGGCGAGGGCGTGCGGCTCGGCCCGCCGAACAGCTCGTCGGCGCTGCCCAGGAAGCAGCCGGCCTGTTCACGCATGGGGTTGATCAGCGGCTGCACCCGCGCAAGATCGAGGCGAGCCGGAATCGCACCATCCGCCCCCCAGCCGACGCTCGCCCGGAGGACGAGCTCGGAGCCTTCGGTGGTGTATCCGGCGCAGCGCTCGAAGCCGAGCCCGGGAACGATCGTGCGTGCGGCGAGGTCGAGCAGGTCCTCCGCGGTCGGCGCGGCCGAGAGGGCCGGGAAGGTCTGAAGCAGCAGCGACAGGACGCGAGCGTGCTCGGCGGCGGTTTCGGTCCGCCGGGCGACCGTGAGCGCGCTCTCCGCGTGGGCGCAGATCGCGCTGGTCAGGCGCAGCTCGTTCTCGGTGGGGCGCAGTCCGGAGAGCGGCTCGTCCATCGAGAACATCGCCAGCGGCGCGCCGGAGGGGTCGGAGAGGAACACCAGTAGCCCGTCGCCGGCGCGCCAGGCGTCCGGGTCATCGCTCGGCTCGACCTCCGGGGTGAAGACCTCCGGCAGGTCGTCCCAGAACCCGGACTCCTCGGTGAGAAAGAACACACCGGGGAGCGGCTGCTCGGCCTCGGCGAAGATCCGGCGGAAATGCACGCTTGCGGTCGTGGTGCCGAGCAGTTCCTCGGCGCCGCCTCCGATGACCAGCATCGCCTCGTAGTCGTCCCACGCGGGGCGGTAGAGGTTGATGACGACCGAGGCGAACCCGGCGCTGCGGCAGACCGTGTCGCCGACGGTGACGAGGAAGTCCTCCAGCGTGTCCTCGCCCGCGCTGCGCGGCAGCTCGAGCAGCGCCTCGAGTGGTGAGATCGCGTCGGTGGGGTTGGGCTCCGTGGAAGACATGGCGCGGGGGTTTATCGGCCAATGGTTCAAACCTTCTGACCGGCTCCAGCCCCTGGTCGAACAGATGTGCAGCCGGTTTGTCTTCCTATTACCCCGGATTCGTGTCCAGCAGCTCGCGTAGCGCGTCGCGGTCGCCCTGGTCCGGGATCCACTGCCCGGCGGCGGCGTTGGCGTGCACCTGCTCGGGCCTGGTCGCCCCCGCGATCACGCTCACCACCGGGTCCTCGGCGAGCAGCGCGCCGATGGCGACCTCGAGGATGGTGATCCCGCGCTCCTGCGCGTAGCCCTCGAGCGCTGTGATCAGCGCGAACTGTGCGTCGGTGGCCGGCGCGTCGCGGCCCGCCAGACGGGCACCCGCGGGCGCCGGCTGCCCGGCGCGGTACTTGCCGGTGAGCAGCCCGGACGCGAGCGGGAAGAACGGCACGAACCCGATCCCGAGCTCCCGGCACGCCGGCAGCCCGTCGCGCTCGGCATCCCCGCGCTCGAGCAGGCTGTAGTGGTTCTGGACGGCGGAGAAGCGGGTCAGCCCGTCGGCGCGGGCGGCCCCGTCGGCCTCTCGGAGCTGCGCACCGTCGAAGTTGGAGGCGCCGATCGCGCGCACCTTGCCCGCGTCGATCAGCTCCTGGAGCGCGCCGAGCGTTTCGGCGATCGGGGTCGCCTCGTCGGGCTCGTGCATCCAGTAGTAGTCGATGACGTCCGTCCGCAGCCGGCGCAGCGACGCCTCGGCCGCGCGGTGGATGTACTCGCGCGAGCCGCGCGGCAGCGTGTTGCCGTCGTGCATGTCCTTGCCGAACTTCGTGGCGAGCACGACCTCGCCGCGCCGGCCCTGCAGCGCCTCGCCCATCAACTCCTCGCTCGCGCCGGAGGGGCCGTAGATGTCGGCGGTGTCGAGGAAGGTCACGCCGTCCCCGATCGCGGCGTCGATCACCGCACGGGTGCCCGTCAGGTCGACGCGACGCCCGAAGTTGTTGCAGCCCAGCCCGACGATCGAGGCATCGATCCCGGAGTCGCCGAGAGGGCGGGTGTTCATCTCGCTCATGGCGCCGACACTAGTCATAGCCAGACCCGTCGGTCTGGCGTTCCCAGGCCGTCCACGCCGGCGTCGAGGCTCAAGTGCATCGGTGAAGCGCCGCGGCACCGCAGGGCTCTCGCCCTCCTCCCACAGCGTGATCACGACGAGCTCGTCACGGTCTGGCCGGCAGACGTAGACGAGCTCGCGATTGTCGACGTCGCGAACGAGTACGGCGCCGCGCTCACCGGGGAAGGCGCCACCGGCGGCGTGAGCCCGCGCCACGCGGCCGGCGATCTCGATCTTCGGGTCGAGCGTGCCTCGCACCCGCTGGCGGAATCGCTCGGCGGCGTGATCGGTGACCGCGACGAGCACTAATCGTCGCTGTCGCCGCGGAGCAGCGCGCGAAGACCCATCTGCCGCGGCGGGCGGCTACGGACGTACAACGTGCCGCCGGGACCGCTCGCGTCGATCACGAGCCGCGGCCCGCCCGGCACCGGCGGCGCGGCGGGCGCATCGATCTTCTGGCTGGCGAACATGCCGCCACCGCGAACGACGACCTCCAGGCCCTCGGGCACGATGACCGTGACCGTTCCGAACGTGTTCTTGATCGCGATCTCGGTGTCGGTCCCCGAGAGCCGCGCCTGGCGCAGATCCAGGTCGATCGTGCCGAACAGCGATCGCCAGCGCGACCGTTCGGGCAGCGACCACGGGCCCTGCCGGACCAGGTGCGAGCAGATCGCGCGATGCACCTCGGACTCGCTGTCGGGGGCCGGAGCCGGGGCGGCCGGGAGGTCACCGGAGAGGACGGCGAGCTCCTGGTCGGTGCGGGCCAGCTGAGCGGCACCGACACGCTCGGAGAACTCCTCGAGTGTGAGCCGGCCCTCGGCGACGGCGTCGCGCAGCCGGGTGACCGTGTGGTCGCGCTCGGCGTCGGAGGCGAGGAT